>CAJNBW010000052.1 GCA_905221105.1 bacterium | reverse complement strand
TCTTTTTTTTTTTTTTTTTTTTTTTTTTTTTTTTTTTTTTTTTTTTTTTTTTTTTTTTTTTTTTTTTTTTTTTTTTTT
>CAJNBW010000051.1 GCA_905221105.1 bacterium | reverse complement strand
GGGGGGGGGGGGGGGGGGGGGGGGGGGGGGGGGGGGGGGGGGGGGGGGGGGGGGGGGGGGGGGGGGGGGGGGGGGGGG
>CAJNBW010000050.1 GCA_905221105.1 bacterium | reverse complement strand
GCCACTCCAGCTGTTTTGGCTGTTGCTACTTTGTCCGCATCATCCGCTGCTGTAATCTTAGCTTCTTCTGCTGCTTTCGTATCATCAACGGCTTTTTCTTTC
>CAJNBW010000049.1 GCA_905221105.1 bacterium | reverse complement strand
GTGTAGATGTCTTTGTCTTTCTCTCTAACCGTTACTTCCACTGGAACGATATCTTTTGAACCGTCTGGGTAAGTTACCGTGATTGTTCCTGTAATCTTATCGCCTGG
>CAJNBW010000048.1 GCA_905221105.1 bacterium | reverse complement strand
CAGATGCAGCTAAACCAAACGCAGGCAACGATATCGTTAAACCAGCGGATAAGACAGTAGTAGCAAATCCAGCTAAACTTACAGATGCTGAGAAGAAAGCGATCGAAGATAAG
>CAJNBW010000047.1 GCA_905221105.1 bacterium | reverse complement strand
TTTGAGGTTGCAGATGAAACTGACGAAGTCAGCTCAAAACACCGTTTTGAGGTTGCAGATGAAACTGACGAAGTCAGCTCAAAACACCGTTTTGAGGTTGCAGATGAAACTGACGAAGTCAG
>CAJNBW010000046.1 GCA_905221105.1 bacterium | reverse complement strand
GTAGGCAAAGATGGTACAGTAACTGTTACAATCCCAGAAGGAGCTAAACCAGGCGATAAGATTACAGGAACAATCACGGTAACTTACCCAGACGGTTCAAAAGATATCGTTCCAGTGGAAGTAAC
>CAJNBW010000045.1 GCA_905221105.1 bacterium | reverse complement strand
TTAACATAAGTAATTGTACGTGTTACTTCTTTTTCTAAGTCAGATTTTGCTAAGCCAGTTGCTGGCCATTTTGGTCCTTCTGGTTTATCTGGATCAACTGGGTCATTTGGATTTTTCGGCTCTGTTACTGTTACAGTAC
>CAJNBW010000044.1 GCA_905221105.1 bacterium | reverse complement strand
AAAGCAGCAGAAGAAGCTAAGATTACAGCAGCGGATGATGCGGACAAAGTAGCAACAGCCAAAACAGCTGGAGTGGCGGCTATTAAAGCAGTGCATACAGTTGGAAGTCTAGATGATGTCAAGGCAGCAGCGAAAGCAGAGTTAGCGACAGCAGC
>CAJNBW010000043.1 GCA_905221105.1 bacterium | reverse complement strand
ATCACTTTCTTACCTGTAATCTTGTCGCCTGTTACGGCTCCTGTTACTTGGTCTGCTGTGTGTTTTGGTGCTTGATCATGACGTGTTAATGGTGTCACTGTTGGTGCGATTGTTGTCGCATCACTTGGTGTTACTGTAATTGGTACTTTAACGTT
>CAJNBW010000042.1 GCA_905221105.1 bacterium | reverse complement strand
AAAGCAGCAGAAGAAGCTAAGATTACAGCAGCGGATGATGCGGACAAAGTAGCAACAGCCAAAACAGCTGGAGTGGCAGCTATTAAAGCAGTGCATACAGTTGGAAGTCTAGATGATGTCAAGGCAGCAGCGAAAGCAGAGTTAGCGACAGCAGC
>CAJNBW010000041.1 GCA_905221105.1 bacterium | reverse complement strand
ATCACTTTCTTACCTGTAATCTTGTCGCCTGTTACGGCTCCTGTTACTTGGTCTGCTGTGTGTTTTGGTGCTTGATCGTGACGTGTTAATGGTGTCACTGTTGGTGCGATTGTTGTCGCATCACTTGGTGTTACTGTAATTGGTACTTTAACGTT
>CAJNBW010000040.1 GCA_905221105.1 bacterium | reverse complement strand
TCTAGGGAGTTTAGCTCAGCTGGGAGAGCATCTGCCTTACAAGCAGAGGGTCAGCGGTTCGATCCCGTTAACTCCCATTTAAGCGGGTGTAGTTTAGTGGTAAAACTACAGCCTTCCAAGCTGTTGTCGCGAGTTCGATTCTCGTCACCCGCTTTGAAC
>CAJNBW010000039.1 GCA_905221105.1 bacterium | reverse complement strand
GAAAGAAAAAGCCGTTGATGATACGAAAGCAGCAGAAGAGGCTAAGATTACAGCAGCGGATGATGCGGACAAAGTAGAAGCAGCCAAAACAGCTGGAGTGGCAGCTATTAAAGCAGTGCATACAGTTGGAAGTCTAGATGATGTCAAGGCAGCAGCGAAAGCAGAGTTAGCGACAGCAGC
>CAJNBW010000038.1 GCA_905221105.1 bacterium | reverse complement strand
CTACTTTGTCCGCATCATCCGCTGCTGTAATCTTAGCCTCTTCTGCTGCTTTCGTATCATCAACGGCTTTTTCTTTCTCTGCACGTTGGGCTGCTGTTAAGCTCTTATCGCCTGCGATTTCTGCTTTTTCTTCTGCAGCTGCTGTCGCTAACTCTGCTTTCGCTGCTGCCTTGACATCATCTAGACTTCCAACTGTATGCACTGCTTTAATAGC
>CAJNBW010000037.1 GCA_905221105.1 bacterium | reverse complement strand
TGTTGAAGTAGTCGTTGGCTCTTCTGTCGTTGTCGTTGTTGAAGTAGTTGTTGACTCTTCTGTCGTTGTCGTTGTTGAAGTAGTCGTTGGCTCTTCTGTTGTTGTCGTTGTTGAAGTAGTCGTTGGCTCTTCTGTCGTTGTCGTTGTTGAAGTAGTCGTTGGCTCTTCTGTCGTTGTCGTTGTTGAAGTAGTCGTTGGCTCTTCTGTCGTTGTCGTTGTTG
>CAJNBW010000036.1 GCA_905221105.1 bacterium | reverse complement strand
GATCAAGCACCAAAACACACAGCAGACCAAGTAACAGGAGCCGTAACAGGCGACAAGATTACAGGTAAGAAAGTGATTGGTGATATTCCAGACGGAACAGGTGAAGTAACTGTAGAAGTAACGTATGAAGACGGAAGTAAAGAAAACGTTAAAGTACCAATTACAGTAACACCAAGTGATGCGACAACAATCGCACCAACAGTGACACCATTAACACGTCA
>CAJNBW010000035.1 GCA_905221105.1 bacterium | reverse complement strand
TTGGGCGCGTAGCTCAGGTGGTTAGAGCGCACGCCTGATAAGCGTGAGGTCGGTGGTTCGAGTCCACTCGTGCCCATAGTATTTAGTCCATTACTAGAGAATTGAAATATTATCTTTTCACTAAGAGGACACGGGTTTGTTCCCGGCTAACTATTTTGGAGGATTACCCAAGTCCGGCTGAAGGGAACGGTCTTGAAAACCGTCAGGCGTGTAAAAGCGTGCGTGGGTTCGAA
>CAJNBW010000034.1 GCA_905221105.1 bacterium | reverse complement strand
CCAGGTACACCAGGAACAAGAACAACGACTACAACATATGAAGTAGATCCAAAAACGGGTGAGGTTACAGAAAAAGTGGGCGACCCAGTTGAGGTAGCACCAACAGAAACTGTAGTCAAAGTTCCAGCGAAGGATAAAGTAGTAACAGAAGAAATTCCATCTCCTAAGAGATACGAAAAAGATCCAGATACAGAAAAAGGACAACCAAACCAAGAAGTTCCAGGTACACCAGGAACAAGAACAACGACTACAACATATGAAGTAGATCCAAAAACGGGTGAGGTTACAGAAAAAGT
>CAJNBW010000033.1 GCA_905221105.1 bacterium | reverse complement strand
TTTTCTTCTGTCAATGGAATTTCTACCTTAGAGCCTGGTTTACCATTTCCATCTTCATACTTAGGTGTGTAGATATCCTTATCTTGGTCTGTGACTGTAACTGTTACTGGAACTTCTTCTTTCGAACCATCTGGGTAGGTCACGGTAATCTTACCTGTAACTTTATCTCCTGGTTTCGCTCCTTCTGGAATGGTTACCGTTACTTTACCATCTTTATCTACTGTGATGACTCCTGGTTGATCACTTTCGAAGGTTGTGCCTGATGGAATTTTCTTACCATTTTCTTCTGTCAATGGAATTTCTACCTTAGAGCCTGGTTTACCATTTCCATCTTCATACTTAGGTGTGTAGATATC
>CAJNBW010000032.1 GCA_905221105.1 bacterium | reverse complement strand
GGAAAAGAAATTCCAGAAGGAACTAAGTTCGAGAGTGATACTCCAGGAATCACAGTAGGCAAAGATGGTACAGTAACTGTCACAATCCCAGAAGGAGCGAAACCAGGCGATAAGATTACAGGTACAATCACCGTAACTTATCCAGACGGCTCAAAAGATATCGTTCCAGTGGAAGTAACAGTTAGAGAGAAAGACAAAGACATCTACACCCCAGAGTACGACAAAGGAAACGGCAAACCAGGTGGCACTGTCGAATTACCATTGAAAGAGAAAGCTGGAAAAGAAATTCCAGAAGGCACTAAGTTCGAAAGTGATACCCCAGGCATCACAGTAGGCAAAGATGGTACAGTAACCGTAACAATCCCAGAAGGAGCGAAACCAGGCGATAAGATTACAGGTACAATTACCGTAACTTACCCAGACGGTTCAAAAGATATCGTTCCAGTGGAAGTAACAGTTAGAGAAAAAGACAAAGACATCTA
>CAJNBW010000031.1 GCA_905221105.1 bacterium | reverse complement strand
TTGACGCTTACAGAGGAACAAGTCAAAGCCAATGGCGGTCAAGCAGTTGAATTAACATTCGATGCGAAGATCAAAGCTGGCGCGAACTTGTCTGCGTATGTGAAGGAAGACGGCCGTACACAGATTCCGAATAAGGCTTCTTATGACGCAAGCTTCCCACACAAACCAGGAGTGCACAAGGACTCTAACGAAGTCCCAGTAACGCCACCAACACCAGAAGAGCCAGAAATCAAGAAAGATGTGAACGGCAAAGAAGCTGAAACTCTTGACAAACGTGATCAAGTCTTCACTTACAATGTGAAAACAACAGTAGCGCAAGATGCGACAGCCTTCGCAGTCACAGATACACTAGTAGACGTTCTTGAATTCGCAGGAACTTCAAGTGCTAAATTGAATGGTCAAGCCCTTGAGGCTAGCCAAATCAAGGTAGACGGTCAAACCATTACCTTGACGCTTACAGAGGAACAAGTCAAAGCCAATGGCGGTCAAGCAGTTGAATTAACATTCGACGCGAAGATCAAAGC
>CAJNBW010000030.1 GCA_905221105.1 bacterium | reverse complement strand
ACCGTAACTTACCCAGACGGTTCAAAAGATATCGTTCCAGTGGAAGTAACAGTTAGAGAAAAAGACAAAGACATCTACACCCCAGAGTACGATAAAGGAAATGGCAAACCAGGTGGCACTGTCGAATTACCATTGAAAGAGAAAACTGGAAAAGAAATTCCAGAAGGAACTAAGTTCGAAAGTGATACTCCAGGCATCACAGTTGGTAAAGATGGTACAGTAACTGTTACAATCCCAGAAGGAGCAAAACCAGGCGATAAGATTACAGGTACAATTACAGTAACGTACCCAGATGGATCAAAAGATATCGTTCCAGTGGAAGTAACGGTTAGAGAGAAAGACAAAGACATCTATACACCAGAGTACGACAAAGGAAATGGCAAACCAGGTGGCACTGTTGAATTACCATTGAAAGAGAAATCTGGAAAAGAAATTCCAGAAGGAACTAAGTTTGAAAGTGATACTCCAGGAATCACAGTCGGCAAAGATGGCACAGTAACTGTTACAATCCCAGAAGGAGCTAAACCAGGCGATAAGATTACAGGAACAATCAC
>CAJNBW010000029.1 GCA_905221105.1 bacterium | reverse complement strand
GGACCAAAATGGCCAGCAACTGGCTTAGCAAAATCTGACTTAGAAAAAGAAGTAACACGTACAATTACTTATGTTAAGAAAGAAACTGCGAATGGACCAGAAATAGCGGATGCGCAACCAACTGTAACACAAACAGCCCACTTCAAACGTAGCGCAACATACAACTTAGTAACAAAAGTAGTAACGCCAGGAGAATGGACAAGTGCGGACAAAGAATTAGCAAAAGTAGACACACCTACATTAACAGGCTATGTAGCAGACAAAGCTTCAGTAGATAAAGTGGAAACAAATGCAGATTCGACAGGATTAGATCAAAAAGTAGTTTATACTAAACTAGGAAGTTGGGTACCAAAAGTGCCAGGTGAAGAAACACCAACGCCACTGCCATATCCAAACCACCCAACAGATCCAACTAAACCTGGAGATCCAACGGATCCTAATACACCAAATGTACCAGTAATTCCATATGTACCAGGATATACACCGAAAATTGGTGAAAACCCGTTAGAACCAGTTGATCCAAATCATCCAGAAAATGGATACAAGGTACCACCAGTACCAACAGAACCTGGAAACGATACACCGATTGAGTATTCAAAAGATCCTCAAAAAGCTGTAGTGAAAGTGTTCAACACAACAACTGGAACTGAGGTAGAATTACCAAAAGAGAAAGTA
>CAJNBW010000028.1 GCA_905221105.1 bacterium | reverse complement strand
AAGAAAGACCAGTCCCAGATAAAGGTTGGCAAATTTTTTCATCGTTCTCTCCTTTCCTTAGTCACCCACATAGTGACGAACATGGTCAGGATAAGGACAACACCGATAGTTGAACCCATACCATAGTTGTCGTTGGTTAGGAAATTCTGCTCGATGGCAGTCCCCAAGGTAATCACTCGGTTCCCCCCAATCAAACGGGTCAACATAAAAAGACTCAAACTTGGGATAAAGACAGATTGGACACCACTTCGCACTCCATTCATAGAAAGAGGGAAGATAACATGGCGGAATGTTTCCCATTTGGTCGCACCGAGGTCATAGCTGGCATTGATGAGATTGTTATCCATATCATCTAAAACATTGAAGATGGGCAAAATCATAAATGGAAGCTCGATATAGCTTGCGACAAAGATAAATGAGAAATCTGTAAAGAGCAACTGCTGCGAACCGATTCCGATAAATTCGAGGAATTGGTTGATAGAGCCATTTTGCCCAAAAATCCCGATAAAGGCATAGGCCTTAAGGAGCAAATTGATCCAGGTTGGCAGGATAATCAGCATAAGCCAGAGTTGACGGTGTTTGAGACGAGTCAAAAAGAGGGCTGTCGGATAGCTGATAAGCAGGGTCACAAAGGTCACAATCCCTGCATAGAGCACTGAGTTAAAACTCATTTTGAGATAGGTCAAGTTTTGTGACGCAAAGTAAGATTTATAGTTTTCTAAACTGAACTGGCCTTCAATGTTGAAAAAGGATTGTCCAAAAATCAAGACCAAGGGTGCCAGTACAAAGAGGGCAATCCAGAGCATGTAGGGCACTACAAAGAGTTTAGAGCTTGTTTTCTTCATCTCTTTCCTCCTCGATTGCATTAATCAGACCTGCTTCTTGCTCTTCGATTTCCACGTATTCTT
>CAJNBW010000027.1 GCA_905221105.1 bacterium | reverse complement strand
TTTGCAGCTTTCTCGATACCTTCACCAACTTCAAAGCGAGCGAACTCAACTACTGAAGCGTTAACTGATTCAAGGTAAGCTTCAACTGTCTTGCTGTCATCCATGATGTAAACTTGTGCAAGAAGTGTGTATGCTTGGTCAACTTTAGTGTTGTCAAGCAAGAAACGATCCATTTTACCTGGGATGATTTTATCCCAGATTTTTTCTGGTTTACCTTCTGCAGCCAACTCTGCTTTAATGTCAGCTTCAGCTTGAGCAATCACTTCATCAGTCAATTGTGCTTTTGATCCATACTTCAAGTGTGGGAGAGCTGGTTTGTTAACCATTGCACGGCTTTCGTTATCTTGGTCGATTACGTGGTTCAATTGAGCCAACTCATCTTTAACAAATTGCTCATCCAATTCTTTGTATGAAAGAACTGTTGGTTTCATCGCAGCAATATGCATTGAGATTTGTTTAGCAAGCGCTTCGTCTCCACCTTCGATTACAGAGATAACACCGATACGTCCACCATTGTGTTGGTATGCTCCGAAGTGTTGTGCATCTGTTTTTTCAAGCAAAGCAAAACGACGGAATGAGATTTTTTCACCGATTGTAGCTGTTGCAGATACATATGCAGCTTCAAGGGTTTCACCTGAAGGCATTGTCAAAGCAAGTGCTTCTTCGTTGTTAGCTGGTTTACCTTCAGCGATTACTTTAGCTGTAGCATTTACCAACTCAACGAATTGAGCGTTTTTCGCAACGAAGTCAGTTTCAGCATTTACTTCAACTACTGCTGCAACGTTACCGTTAACAAATACACCAGTCAAACCTTCAGCTGCAACACGGTCAGCTTTCTTAGCTGCCTTAGCCATACCTTTTTCGCGAAGCAATTCGATTGCTTTTTCGATATCACCTTCAACTTCAACCAATGCTTTCTTAGCGTCCATAACACCAGCACCAGATTTTTCACGCAACTCTTTAACAAGTTTAGCTGTAATTTCTGCCATTTTGATTCTCCTATATTTTTTAAAAATAGGAGAGCCGGGCTAAGCCCCGCC
>CAJNBW010000024.1 GCA_905221105.1 bacterium | reverse complement strand
CCCCCCAGCCTAACATTACCAAACAGAGGAAATTTCGATTAAAAAATAGGCAGAATACTCGCAAGTTTGCGAGTATTTAGATATAGATAGAGAGAAAATTAAAAAGTCATTTAAAATCAATAACTTACAAAATTCAGAGTATCATCTAGATGATACTGGGGAGTATCACTATTGATGATACTCTGATTTTAAAAAATGAAAATATTTGATACATAATGTAAAGTATGTGATACTGATTGTATCATATTTTTAACTAGTGAGTATCTATGGAAAATAGCTCAAATAATAATCAAAAATCGACCGAAAAACAATCAAGTACACATCATATTGATCCTAAGTTAGCACCAAAGGAAAATGCCAATTTTGTTCAAATCAAGGATAACTCGCTCAGAGCTATTCAGGGACTTATTCAGAAAAGCCCTGTATCAGCTCAAATTTTGTTTTTCTTCATCGAAAAGATGGGTAAGCTCAACAATTCCGTAATATGCTCATATCAGACGCTTATGGAGGTTACAGGCTATTCTAGACCTACAGTCGCAAGAGCGATCAAGCACCTCAAGGACAATAATTGGATCGATACTGTCAAAGTTGGAAGTGCTACGGCGTATTGCGTCAATGCTCAAATAGCTTGGAGAGCTGCTAACAATCAGCGGCATTATGCGATTTTTTCATCAACCGTAGTTGCAACTTCTACCGAAAATCCAGACTTCGAGGGAGATCGCAAGCTACGCAACATTCCTCACGAACTTAACTCGTTAATCGGAAAATCAATCCAGCAGGGCATTCCTGACGATATTGACGAATACGAACCTGAAGAGCTAGAAGATCCCGAACTTGATTACCGCACGTTGATGTAGGGGGTGTCGGGGGGAATTGCCGTGCAATTCCTCCTGACGGTAGGGCGAATTTATTCGCCCGATAACCCTGCTCGGTAGTTGCTCGGAGTGGCTGACACGTTGGGCGTGCCGTTCGAGATAAAATCACAAGCCTTGCCCCCCTCCTGCTGAACAAAGCGATACAGAATCACGCTCAGAGCGTGAAATAACGTCTTGGGGTTTGTCTTGGTGTCATTATGGGCGTTTCGCTCCCTTAGCCGTCAAGGTCAAGCCCTACGGGTCGCCTTTGGCGAACCTTGACCGCTAACCGCTCCACACCCTGCATTTCACCAAGACAAGCCCCACGCCTGTTCTTACGGGCGAACAGCCCTATCCAAGGTTCTCACTCCGTCTAAGAATTTTAAAAATGATGTTTAAACCTCCTCAAATCGATTTTAAGGCACTTAAACCAAATCCTTCGATTAAAAATAAGCCTTACCTGTAAAATCGCTTCTATGGCTTTCCTATTGCGTTTTTCGGTGGCATTCCACCAACCGATCCCACTCCGTCCAAGCTTCAATTACTAGCCCCAATCTTTTGCAAGATTGTGGACTTACTCCATATTTTGCAAGCAAAATATCTCGCTACGCTCGGTAAGCCCTAGGGGGTTCTCCATTCGCTACGCTCATTCCGCCTCGCCTTCACCTCGTTGGCTTTCTGAACCACCCACCGCACTCTGATTTGCCTATTTAAGCGAGCATAGATTCGTACGGTTTGAAAACCTACCGAATCGCTCGCAGGAGAGGGGAATCCCCCTCCTTGACCTACCCCCTGCACGGATCTACGGGTCGGAGCTACGCCCTCCCCTCCGCTCCGTTTTGCCCGCAATTCTGCGGGGGGGTCTGGGGGGGCTTTTGCC
>CAJNBW010000023.1 GCA_905221105.1 bacterium | reverse complement strand
TTTTGTCTTTGCCAATTCCAGCGTGCAACAATTATCTGACCTGTGTTTAATTCTTCATCTTCTTTTGAATCGGTATTTATTAAATCTCCACTTTCGACATCCTCCAGTTGTAACTCTTTGCGAATTTCTTTGAAGATACCGCCGAACGAAATGAGTCGTTTTCCTTTTAAACCTTTTTCTAAATCGTCCACTCTTTGTAAATTTTCGTGGCGATCGTTTGTCAAATAGTCGATAGATTTTACAGGATACTTTGCAGTTTCGTATACCGCACCAATTACTCCTTTTTCTTTTTCAGTCGCTTTTGGTTTGACTGCTTTTATGTTTACGATAGGGGTGTAATCAATCTTTAAGGCTTTCTTCCAGAACTCTGTTAGTTCAGCTTGAGAGATATAGTTGTCTGATTTTCCAGAGAAGTAGGTTGACTTAACAAACACTAAAACGTGCAAGTGTTGATTGTACGAACCGTCTTTTTTATTAACCGTTACTTCTGTAGCTTTTAAGTACCCTAGCATGTTCTTCTGAACTTTCTTGTACTTCATCATCAGATTAAAAGCGTTGTTCATTCTAGAAATTTCCGCATTCAATTCTTTACCTGTAAAGACATTTTTAGTGGTTAACGTCCAAAAAAGAAAACGTCCTTTAGGATATTTCTTAACGGCTGCATTAACAATTTGAATGACCTGGTTAGAATGTTTTAACGACTTTCTCCAGTTACAAACTGGGCATAAACGAGAACCGCAAAACCATGTTTGATGTAATTTCAATCGACCTTCCTCATTTCTTGTAAACTGTAGAATGTCTGCACATTCTTTTACTCTATCTGCTTTTCGATACCTAAGTTCACTAAGTAGGTCGGCATATTGAATATTTCCTTTTTTCTTCCCTTGCCAATCATTCACTTTTCCGTTCTTCCGAACGTCTTTTAATACTTGACGATTTTCCATTTCTCTAGTACCATAACTCTTGTAAATATTCGAATATAAAAAGAGCCTTGCCTTTCTTTAAAGTTACTTTTTGCTTCAACACCAAAAGTATAAAACTTTAGTTCTAGAAAAGCAAGGTTTTTCTTTTTGTGTCAATACTTAAGGGCACTTTTTGAAATTCCATTTGATTGTATATAGTATCAAGATAAGAAGAAAAATTTCCTTACGGAAATTTTTAAAGGGGGTTTCACCCCCTTTACCCCTGACAAGCGTGCGACGCTTGACCCGACCTCTAGCAATTTAAAATTCCATTTTTTAAAATTTTACTTGCTTGTCGGTTTTCAAAATCTAACAAAATAAAAAAATAAAACAAGGGTAAATGAACTCACTTCGTTCGCCCTTGTTTTATTTTTCTATTTCGTTTTTACGATTTTGCCGACAGCAATTAAAATTCCAAAAAAATCAAAAATCGCACAACAACAACGTTTGTTGAGTACTAGGTTTTTAGTACTCCGAGTACTAAAAACCTAGTACTACCCCCTTTTTTTGTCCCCATTTGTTTAGCCTGTACTACAGGCTTATCCAACTTGTTGGGTACAAAACCCCTTATGCTCTTCACAACATTTCGCTTAAATTTTAACGTCGTTCCATTGGACGTATTGAAGTTTTAAATGCGACTGAATAAAAACCCCTTTTCGATTTTTTAAATCGCTCTAAGGGGTCTTATTTTGCAAATAAAAGGGGTTTGGGTTCGCCCAAAAATTTCTAAAAAGCAAAAATCGGTTCGATTGTTTTTTAGAAAAAGTTGTAATAGGACGTCCTATTACCATGCTTGCAAAAGATAAATTTGTTCCTTCAGCAATCTTCTCTTTTTTCTTTCGCAAGCATGGTAAAAGGATATCCTTTTACGAATTTAAAATTTAAGGGCTACCCCCTAACACCCCTTCTTAAGAAAAAAAGAGCAGCCGTTTTTAACGGCAGCTCTCTTAAATTAGTCGATAAAATAATTTTGTCTTTGCCAATTCCAGCGTGCAACAATTATCTGACCTGTGTTTAATTCTTCATCTTCTTTTGAATCGGTATT
>CAJNBW010000022.1 GCA_905221105.1 bacterium | reverse complement strand
ATAGATGATTGGGGTGAAGTCGTAACAAGGTAGCCGTATCGGAAGGTGCGGCTGGATCACCTCCTTTCTAAGGATAAACCAGAATGTCTAAGGATGTTCTAGGTAATACGGAACCCTACAGGGTTTAGACTTCTTTGTTTAGTTTTGAGAGGTTACTCTCTCAAATTTGTTCTTTGAAAACTGAATACTATATCACAACAAATAACCAATTAATTTACCGAGAGTTAGAGTAACATCTAACGAAAAGAGTTTTTTAACAAAACGCAACGCTATGCGACATTTAACCAACGGTTAAGTGAATAAGGGCGCACGGTGGATGCCTTGGTACTAGGAGCCGAAGAAGGACGGAACTAACACCGATATGCTTTGGGGAGCTGTAAGTAAGCTAAGATCCAAAGATTTCCGAATGGGGGAACCCAACACCTTTCATAGGGTGTTACCAATGAGTGAATACATAGCTCATTAGGAGGTACACGCAGGGAACTGAAACATCTCATTACCTGCAGGAAGAGAAAGAAAAATCGATTCCCTGAGTAGCGGCGAGCGAAACGGGAGGAGCCCAAACCAACGAGCTTGCTTGTTGGGGTTGTAGGACTAGAACGTGAGAAGAAATCAAGATAGCAGAAGTGGTCTGGAAAGGCCCATCAAAGAAGGTGACAATCCTGTACGCGACATCTTGATGAACTCTACTAGCATCCTGAGTACGGCGGGACACGAGGAATCCCGTCGGAATCCGCCAGGACCATCTGGCAAGGCTAAATACTACCTAGTGACCGATAGTGAACCAGTACCGTGAGGGAAAGGTGAAAAGAACCCCGGGAGGGGAGTGAAAGAGTACCTGAAACCGTGTGCTTACAAGTAGTCAGAGCCCGTTAATGGGTGATGGCGTGCCTTTTGTAGAATGAACCGGCGAGTTACGTTTACATGCGAGGTTAAGATGAAGAGTCGGAGCCGTAGCGAAAGCGAGTCTGAATAGGGCGCATGTAGTATGTGGACGTAGACCCGAAACCAAGTGATCTACCCATGTCCAGGTTGAAGGTGCGGTAAAACGCACTGGAGGACCGAACCAGGGCACGTTGAAAAGTGCTTGGATGAGGTGTGGGTAGCGGAGAAATTCCAATCGAACTTGGAGATAGCTGGTTCTCTCCGAAATAGCTTTAGGGCTAGCCTCGGAATCAAGAATCGTGGAGGTAGAGCACTGTTTGGACTAGGGGCCCATCTCGGGTTACCGAATTCAGATAAACTCCGAATGCCATGTATTTATATCCGGGAGTCAGACTGCGAGTGATAAGATCCGTAGTCGAAAGGGAAACAGCCCAGACCACCAGCTAAGGTCCCAAAATATCTGTTAAGTGGAAAAGGATGTGGGGTTGCACAGACAACTAGGATGTTGGCTTAGAAGCAGCCATCATTCAAAGAGTGCGTAATAGCTCACTAGTCGAGTGACCCTGCGCCGAAAATGTAACGGGGCTAAAC
Source organism: bacterium (assembly GCA_905221105.1). GTDB lineage: Bacteria > Bacillota > Bacilli > Lactobacillales > Streptococcaceae > Streptococcus. The sequence continues at coordinate 788 of CAJNBW010000022.1, read as the reverse complement.
AGATTACCGAAGCTGTGGATTGGACCTTATGGTCCAGTGGTAGGAGAGCGTTCTAAGGGCGGTGAAGCATGATCGTAAGGACATGTGGAGCGCTTAGAAGTGAGAATGCCGGTATGAGTAGCGAAAGACGGGTGAGAATCCCGTCCACCGAATAACTAAGGTTTCCTGGGGAAGGCTCGTCCTCCCAGGGTTAGTCGGGACCTAAGGCGAGGCCGATAGGCGTAGTCGATGGACAACAGGTTGATATTCCTGTACTTCTATAAATCGTTTGAGCAATGGAGGGACGCAGGAGGCTAAGAAAAGCGTACGACTGGAAGTGTACGCCCAAGCAGTGAGTCGGCTGATGAGTCAAATGCTTATCACGGATGCGACAAGCTGTGACGGGGAGGGAAGTTTAGTACCGAAGTTTCTGATGTCACACTGCCGAGAAAAGCTTCTAGCAAGATTTATAGGACCCGTACCGCAAACCGACACAGGTAGTTGAGGAGAGAATCCTAAGGTGAGCGAGCGAACTCTCGTTAAGGAACTCGGCAAAATGACCCCGTAACTTCGGGAGAAGGGGTGCTGGTAGCAATACCAGCCGCAGTGAATAGGCCCAGGCGACTGTTTATCAAAAACACAGGTCTCTGCAAAATCGAAAGATGACGTATAGGGGCTGACGCCTGCCCGGTGCTGGAAGGTTAAGAGGAGAGGTTAGCGCAAGCGAAGCTTTGAATTGAAGCCCCAGTAAACGGCGGCCGTAACTATAACGGTCCTAAGGTAGCGAAATTCCTTGTCGGGTAAGTTCC
>CAJNBW010000021.1 GCA_905221105.1 bacterium | reverse complement strand
ATAGATGATTGGGGTGAAGTCGTAACAAGGTAGCCGTATCGGAAGGTGCGGCTGGATCACCTCCTTTCTAAGGATAAGGAACTGCGCATTGGTCTTGTTTAGTCTTGAGAGGTCTTGTGGGGCCTTAGCTCAGCTGGGAGAGCGCCTGCTTTGCACGCAGGAGGTCAGCGGTTCGATCCCGCTAGGCTCCATTGGTGAGAGATCACCAAGTAATGCACATTGAAAATTGAATATCTATATCAAATAGTAACAAGAAAATAAACCGAAACGCTGTAGTATTAAAAGAGTTTATGACTGAAAGGTCAAAAAATAAGGTTAAGTTAATAAGGGCGCACGGTGGATGCCTTGGCACTAGGAGCCGAAGAAGGACGTGACAAACGACGATATGCCTTGGGTAGCTGTAAGTAAGCGATGATCCAGGGATTTCCGAATGGGGGAACCCAACAGGTACTACCTGTTACCCGCATCTGTTAAGGATGTGAGGAGGAAGACGCAGTGAACTGAAACATCTAAGTAGCTGCAGGAAGAGAAAGCAAAAGCGATTGCCTTAGTAGCGGCGAGCGAAACGGCAGAAGGGCAAACCGAAGAGTTTACTCTTCGGGGTTGTAGGACTGCAATGTGGACTCAAAGATTATAGAAGAATGATTTGGGAAGATCAGCCAAAGAGAGTAATAGCCTCGTATTTAAAATAGTCTTTGTACCTAGCAGTATCCTGAGTACGGCGGGACACGAGAAATCCCGTCGGAATCTGGGAGGACCATCTCCCAACCCTAAATACTCCCTAGTGACCGATAGTGAACCAGTACCGTGAGGGAAAGGTGAAAAGCACCCCGGGAGGGGAGTGAAATAGAACCTGAAACCGTGTGCCTACAACAAGTTCGAGCCCGTTAATGGGTGAGAGCGTGCCTTTTGTAGAATGAACCGGCGAGTTACGTTATGATGCGAGGTTAAGTTGAAGAGACGGAGCCGTAGGGAAACCGAGTCTGAATAGGGCGGATTAGTATCATGACGTAGACCCGAAACCATGTGACCTACCCATGAGCAGGTTGAAGGTGCGGTAAGACGCACTGGAGGACCGAACCAGGGCACGTTGAAAAGTGCTTGGATGACTTGTGGGTAGCGGAGAAATTCCAAACGAACTTGGAGATAGCTGGTTCTCTCCGAAATAGCTTTAGGGCTAGCGTCGACATTAAGATTCTTGGAGGTAGAGCACTGTTTGGGTGAGGGGTCCATCCCGGATTACCAATCTCAGATAAACTCCGAATGCCAATGAATTATGGTCGGCAGTCAGACTGCGAGTGCTAAGATCCGTAGTCGAAAGGGAAACAGCCCAGACCACCAGCTAAGGTCCCAAAATAATTGTTAAGTGGAAAAGGATGTGGGGTTGCACAGACAACTAGGATGTTAGCTTAGAAGCAGCTATTCATTCAAAGAGTGCGTAATAGCTCACTAGTCGAGTGACCCTGCGCCGAAAATGTACCGGGGCTAAAACAATTTACCGAAGCTGTGGATACCTTTATAGGTATGGTAGGAGAGCGTTCTATGTGTGATGAAGGTGTACCGTGAGGAGTGCTGGAACGCATAGAAGTGAGAATGCCGGTATGAGTAGCGAAAGACAGGTGAGAATCCTGTCCACCGTAAGACTAAGGTTTCCAGGGGAAGGCTCGTCCGCCCTGGGTTAGTCGGGACCTAAGGAGAGACCGAAAGGTGTATCCGATGGACAACAGGTTGATATTCCTGTACTAGAGTATGTAGTGATGGAGGGACGCAGTAGGCTAACTAAAGCAGACGATTGGAAGTGTCTGTCTAAGCAGTGAGGTGTGATATGAGTCAAATGCTTATATCTATAACATTGAGCTGTGATGGGGAGCGAAGTTTAGTAGCGAAGTTAGTGACGTCACACTGCCAAGAAAAGCTTCTAGCGTTTAAACATACTCTACCCGTACCGCAAACCGACACAGGTAGTCGAGGCGAGTAGCCTCAGGTGAGCGAGAGAACTCTCGTTAAGGAACTCGGCAAAATGACCCCGTAACTTCGGGAGAAGGGGTGCTGACTTTAAGTCAGCCGCAGTGAATAGGCCCAAGCAACTGTTTATCAAAAACACAGCTCTCTGCTAAATCGTAAGATGATGTATAGGGGGTGACGCCTGCCCGGTGCTGGAAGGTTAAGAGGAGTGCTTAGCGTAAGCGAAGGTATGAATTGAAGCCCCAGTAAACGGCGGCCGTAACTATAACGGTCCTAAGGTAGCGAAATTCCTTGTCGGGTAAGTTCC
>CAJNBW010000020.1 GCA_905221105.1 bacterium | reverse complement strand
TAAAAAAAAATAAGGCTTTTTTTTCTAAAGTAGATACTTTCATACTTACTTTATATATACTTTATATTACTTTAGGGGGTTCAAAAAGTCAGTAATATCAAGGGTTTGCGAGGAGATAAGTGAGAAAAAAGTACGTGATACATGAGAATTTTGTACGTGATACATGAGAATTTTGTACGTGATACATGAGAATTTTGTACGTGATACATGAGAGTATATGAAAAAATAGTTGATTTTTTCTCTTTATTTATATATACTAATACATGACAAAAAAGTACGTGAGGTTTGAACATGAAACAAGGGAAAGCAGAAAATGCTTTAAGAGGTTTACTATCATCAAGACAAGATTATCTGGTAGTGCAAGCGAATGACTTGGCGAAGGCGTTTGGGAATTTAAAAGCATTTGAACACAAGTTACTGGATTATTGTTTTAGTTACGTAACTAAGGAAAGCACTGTAACAGATACATTTAAGACAAATACAAAAGAGATATTACGCCACTTTGGGCTAAATGCTTCTGGGAGGAATTATGAGCGTGTAGCACGTGGTTTTAAAACCTTAAATGAGAATACTGCGTTATACCTACCAATCGTTGAAAATGGTGTCAAAGGGATATTGATGACACAGTTATTTAGAAAGATTAAATTCTTAGCTAATGGCGAAGTGGAATTTGTCTTTTCAGAAGATGCTGCACCTTATGTCTTTGCGTTGCGTAGTAAATTTTATTCGTTTAAATTGGCAGAATTGGCTCAAATTAAATCAAAATACGCTATTATTTTAATGAAAATATGGGAAGCAAAACGTTTTAATAATCAGCGTGTTACAACGATTACAGGGGATTTAGATGAGTGGCAAGATTGGTTTTTAGGGAAGGAGAAACGAATGGCGCCAGCTGTCTTTGCAAGGGACTGTCTAAAGGTTGGAGCAGAAGAACTGGAGTCAAAATTAGGGGTAGGTGATAAAGGGGTAGATATCTGTTTGACCGTGGTTAAAAATGGGCGTAAGGTTGTCGGTTATGAGATGCAAATAACAGATAACCGACAACCAACAACTGCAGAAGAAATTCAAGAGGCAGAAAAGAATAGTCATCAAACGGATATTTACGACTATTTGTGATAATTAAAAAGGGCGAGGACGTCAGCATTTGAGGTTTTAGACGGTCTTATATGCCGAGAAAACTCTTGACGATAAGCTATCGCATATTATGCTGAAGATCACTAGGGGCGAGTTTAAACGAGCCTCTGGTGATTTTTAGGTTAAAGCGATAGGTTACTTATCGTCAAGAGGCAAATTGGAATATAAAAAAAGCGTGGTTTATCATAGATTGTAATGGCGTTTCAAGTGTGATATACTAAAGGGGTAAAACAATTTTACATATGACTGTCGCTATGATACGTCTGTCTGGATAGGTGTCTGGACTAAACTTCTTGTAACTGCATAGCCTTTGAATTGATTTCAAAGCAGATTACTTGTTTTTATCTAAAACTTGTTTTGATACAAAACCAATCCGTGCTTGGTGTTTTAGTGTCGTGTGTCGCACGTGTTATGACTTAGAATATAAAAAAATGTAACAAGAGCAAATACTTAAAAACGCTTATTCTTTCGGGGGTAGGCGTATAAGTATTTGGTCTTTTTTTGTGTTCGATAGTGTGGTTAGAGGTAGTCGAACCTTTTGTCCGTGTGGATGATTGGCGAGGCTATGTTAGCTCTAGGTAATGCTGAATTGATAGGTGTCGAGGATACATTATCTTTACGAAAAATTAAAAAGAAAGGAGAGGAAATAATAGGCACGAGGTGCATTTAACTGACAGCTTTGCTGGCAGTCGGTTCGGTAGAACCGAAAAAACGTAAGAGAATTTGTTACATTCTCTTACGTTTCGCATCGATAGATGCGACCGAAAAATGACGAAGTCATTTTGAGTTCGTTCGAAGAACGAAACAGGGACTGTCTATCTAAAATTTGAGTGAGCTTTAAGCGAACGAAAAGGGGAGATAGACAGTCACACGCTGACCTAAAGCCGTTTCTGGCGAAACGGATAGACAGACATTCGTCTGTCACTGCGAGGTGAGGGAGAGAGGGCAGATTAAGGTCACTCTTCTGCTCGTAGGTCTAGAATGGCTCAAAATTTGGATAGAGTTGTTTTTATACGTGAGCTAGAGCAATAGCGACGCTCTTAAAATATGGTCGTATGCAGCTGCTTGTAGCTGAATTTTGCTTGCGGAATTTTTTAACTAGAAAATGAGGTGCAAATATGGGTAAAATCGCTATGAAAGGCTTTGATATATTGTCGAAGCAATACAGAAATCGAACTGTATCGAGAAACGAGGTCAAAGAGGCTAATAAGGGCAGATATGCGAGGTATGACACGGTATCATCTAACGCTAGTCTGGTGCAACATCAAAAGCAATGGGCGCAATTTGCGAAGTATGTCGAGGACAAACACGGTCTAAAAGGCTTGAAAAAGATTGACCATGAGCATGTACGAGAGTTTATTAAACACGAACAAGCTAGAGGTTTGTCTGAAAAGACATTAAAATCAAGAGTAACTGCGATCAATCATGTAATGATTGGGAGCAGGGTTTGGGAACCTAATCAAAGAGTGTCATTAACGAGCATGCGCTCAGAAGGGCATATTTTGGCTTCTAAGGGGCCTACGAATGTTTACAAGGATTTAACTGCGGTAGAGTTTAGAATGTATAATCCGAGCGTTTACGAGGCAAATAAGGACGTTATAGACTTTAGTCGAGCGTTTGGTTTGAGAAGGTCGGAGATTTTCGGCAAAAAAGGAAGTGAGTATCAAGGGGTAACGTTTAGGAACTTGGGACACGTAGAAGGCTCTAATAAGCTCTTTGTCGAGGTTATCGGTAAAGGGGGTAAATATAGACTGGCACCAGTAAGAGAGGACATGAGAGAGCAAATGTGGAGGAAATACGGTAGTTCTAGTAGAGTATATACACAAGAGTATCTGAAAAAGCCTGTATCTGAACGTGAAACAATGCTGAAATCGAGGTCAAAAGCGAGTGAACGCTTGTTTCAATCGGAAAGTAGGAAATTTGGGTTACACATAAACAGAAACGAGTACGTAGAACGACAACTACGAGAGCGACAGGAATACTGGGAAAGTAAAGTTGGGAAGATGACGGATGAAATCTTTCAAAATAGACAAACAGGATATAGCAGAATAGGCTTTAAATACAACGAGGAAACAGGTAGAACGCTTTTATATAAAACGTATTACAGGGACGGCGAACGTGTCATAGAGAGCGTAAGACCTTTTGAAACAGTGCAAATAGGAAACTGGAGAGGGTATGCGATTAGTGCAACAGATGTGAGCCGATATGTAGGTCATAATCGATTGGATGTTTTACAGAAATACTTATAACTTTTTTTTGAAAAATTAAAAAAAAATAAGGCTTTTTTTTCTAAAGTAGATACTTTCATACTTACTTTATATATACTTTATATTACTTTAGGG
>CAJNBW010000019.1 GCA_905221105.1 bacterium | reverse complement strand
AGGAACTAAAGGAGGAAAGGCACGAGTAGCCGAGATAATGGGTGTATCAGAAGAAGAGACACAAGACATCATAAGGTTCATTCAATCGAAAAAAGGGCGAATATGCCCTAAATTACACTCAAATTTTGACAATCACCACTATCGTGGTGTCTACGCAATGCGATTGTATCAGCATTACGCAAGAAACGAAAAAGATATTCCAAAATCAGAAAAATATATAATGCGAAAAGACAGAGCTGGCGAGGTTCTTGATAAAAGAGCCATGGCGATAGTTTCTAAGAATCTAGGGCATAACAGAATTTCAGTTATCGCTCAATCGTATCTATACAAAGAAAAATAGCGCAAAAATTAGTGAAAATCCCACTTCATACGAGGTGGGATTTTATTTTTTCTATAGGGTAGCCTTAATGAAATCTAATACTCGGCATCATCAATACCCCTCTACTTGCTTATTTCATCAACCAGTTCAAAAAAGTCCTCAATTAACTTATTTGCCCTCTCTACAATACACTCAATTTCTTCTGAATCAACGTATTCACTAAGCGCCACTTTAGCACCTTCGAAAAAGAAATGTCTTGCGCTTTTTTCATGAGGGGCATTCGCTCCTAGATTGAGAATTAGATCCTCGTGCTTTTGCAAAATCTCTTTCTTATCAGTCATTTAACTGCCTCTTTATTCTAATATTCAGCATCATCAATATCATATAGTTGCTCTATGCCATTGTTATCATAGAAATCGCTCAGATATTCATCTGCTAACTCATACAACTGTTCTTCTTCGTCAAAATGATTTCCGTCTGAGTAGGAGGTGTACATGATTAAGGCTTTCGCTAATCTCAATACCCCTCTGCTAGATTCATCCTCTCTATATTTACTCTCCTTATAGATTACCTCTTCGCATATTTCAAACAGTTCTTTTAACGAAAAATGAATTTCTTCAGCAATGTGTTTATGTTCCATTATTCCACCTCATTTTCTTCGTCTAGGAAGTCATATATATCAGTTTGCCCTGGTACTACATCAGGCTCGCTAGATTTGTCCTTTCCATCCAAACGCTTTAGCAAAGCTTGTTTCTGAGCTTCTAAATCAGCCCTTTTTTTCTCGATTTCTGCACGTTTTTGGGCAAGCTCAGCTTCTGCTTCAGGTGTTCCGTAGATACCTAAGCTTTTTTGAGTTTCAATCAGTTTTTCGATAAATTCTTCGCTCAGTTCATTCACGTAATCGGACTTGCTCCACTTCGGAACGTTGCTTTTCTTAGCAGCCTTTTTAGATGGCTTTTTAGCTATAGCTTTAGGCTTGTCGTACTTATTGGGATCATAGGCTTCTGTGACTTCTTTTTTCCATGTAAATTCATAGCCTAGAACGGGTGTTCCGCGTTTGTTTGACTTAATTTTTTTAACTTTTAAATCTACAAAATACGGAGAAAGTTGCTCTTTAATAGGTTTCAGAATAAGTCTATCAATTTCGCTTGGTCTGTATGATTCAGGTGTGTCTAAAATCCTCTTTAAATCATCAACAGAAAACTCTTTTCTCCCTACTGTCCTCCATTGTTTCAGCAATCGATACATAGTTTTGGCATAGGTTGACCTAATACTAGTAAATTCTTCAAGCTCATATCTTGTAAATTGAGTTTCTAATTTATTGAGGATATAGTCAAAATTAGATGATACCTTAACTTCGACCATTTTTTTATCTAGGTCTACCTCAAAAAATTCAAACAAAGTCATTACTCTAAACTTTCGTTCAGATTGCTCAAAATAGGTCAGTTGACCTATTTTCTTAGCAGCGTTAGTTACTGTCTCTTCCCATCGATACTTACGAGATGAACTAGCAAGCTCTTTAAGCTCATCTGTATCAAAAACAAGCTTTTTAACTCCCTGTTCTTTCGCTTTAGTAAGTATCGTGAAGAAAAAATTCATTTCTTCAGATGTCCAAGTTCTCATAACCACGGTATTCAAATCATTGTGATATTTAACTACTTCTGCTCCCATAAAGACAAATTCCTTTCATGTCTTTATAATACCACATTTTTTAAAAAAAGACAAGATATATTTTGTTTTTATAACTGCACATTTTGTACCCTATAACTGCACATTTTGTACCCTATAACTGCACATTTTGTACCCTATAACTGCACATTTTGTACCCTATAAAAGCTGAAATCCCTTGAGGCTCTAAGGCTCGCAAAGGTCCTAAATATATATTAAACATTAATAAAATATATATAAAAAAGAGAGACTCACTTCGTTCGCTCTCCTCTCCCCCATTTATAAATCACTTTATTTATTAGATTTAAAACCTAATTAGTGCAATCTAACGACAATCCATATCTTTTCATTAGGTCCTCTTTTGTAAAATAAACCCCGTTCTCCATATCTGCAACACTTTGATTGATTTCAGCCTGTAGCTTATCAAATAAGCATTCTGAGCCTAGAATACGCTCTCTGACCTCTTCTAGAGGAATACACTCCCCTCTCTCGTATGCTTCTAACCCTGCTCTGATTTCTGCTTGTAGCTCCTTGAAGATTTGCTCTTTTTCTTTTTCATTCATTTGGCTGCAACTCCTTTCTTTTTTATTTTATCTTTTTTTTTGGGTTGCTGGCTAAAAATTTTTTTTCAATGTTCATCGAAAGATGATCATTTGAAAAATAATTTTTTTCTGACGACAATAGCGAAGCGGTCGTCAGTCGTCTCGCAGTTCGAGACGAACAAGCGTCAGCTGGAAAGGCGCCCAAAGCCTTTTCAGCAAGCGTTAACTGTTTACCCATGTAGTAAATTTCGCAAGAAATTTGCATGGGTAAACAGTTAAGTGCCACTTTCGTGGCTTGTCTTAAAAAATTATCATATCGTGATAATTTTTTTATTTTTTATTTTGGTCCATTTTAAAAAATAGATTTTAAGCGTGAATCTATTATTTTTTTATTATTTTTGTTTTTGTAATTTCGTTTTTTTGCAATCTGATTTTTTTATTTAAAAAAAAATGGCATAATAGTATTGTAGAATATTGATTGATGTGGAGTAAGTAAAACTAAGAGGAAAAAATAAAGAAAAAAGCCTTCAAACAAAGGCTTTTTGTAATAGATTAAAAAATAAAAGAATCAAAAATAGAAAAAACGAAGCTATTACAAAACTAAAAAATAATAAAAAGAATCAAAAAATTAAACTAAAAAAATAAATACTTTAAAAAAATTTAAGACGCAAATAAAAAAGAAAGGAAAGAGGAAAAAACGCCGTGTCTTTATTTAAAGTGAAATAGAAGTTAATCATGCACCGATTTGCATCACTCAATCAATTCCAGAAGCTATTCTAAACTAGCAGTCATAGCATAGACTCAGAAAATTTGCTCTATTGTCATGGCATAGACAAAACAGAAAAAAAGTTGCCTATGGGGGCTACTAGCCCCCGCCAATCTGCCTGAACAGAATTGGTCTAACGTTGCAATATTCTTTTGTTCATAGAAAGGGGTCAACATGGTTAATGAAAATGGAACTTTAAAAAAAGAAGGTCGTTGGGCTCGAAAACGCAGACAGCGCAAGGAAAAGAAAGCCCTAGAAGAGAAGAGATACAAGTATACAGCTAGAATACGGCTCCAAGAGCTGTTCAAAGCTGGAAAAGGTACTAAACGCTCTTACGATAAAATGAAAGACGACACAACAGATAAGATATACTCAGATTCAACGTATAAAACGTACAAGAAGCAATTTCGATACTTTACCGACTGGCTTGAACAAAATCATCCAGAAGCTGAAACCATCGAAAATGCCCTAGAATACGCTAATGAGTACCTGAAATTCCGTATGGATAGAGGGGAATCTCCCAGCACTCTATCTACTATCAAGTCAGCAATGGCAAAAGTTTTCGGAATCTCATCTACTATGCTTCTAGAAACACCTCCACGAGAACGTGCAGGGTATAAGCGTAGTAGATTGCCTGTAAAGAGCGATAAACACGTCTCAGAGGCTACAGAACGCCGTCTAGCACGTTTTACCAGCGCTACAGGTCTAAGGCGCTCAGAACTCGTTAGAATTGAATCTACGGATTTGTTTTTTAAAGAGGGGAAGGCGTACCTCAATGTGACTAAAGGAACTAAAGGAGGAAAGGCACGAGTAGCCGAGATAATGGGTGTATCAGAAGAAGAGACACAAGACATCATAAGGT
>CAJNBW010000018.1 GCA_905221105.1 bacterium | reverse complement strand
CTCCTTCAGCGTTCTACTTGCATGTATTAGGCACGCCGCCAGCGTTCGTCCTGAGCCAGGATCAAACTCTCATTAAAAGTTTGAGTTCTCACTCATTTCTGTCACTGACAGATTTATTGTTTTTTTCATTGTTCAGTACTATAACCTTAAGTTATAGTGCCCTGCACATTGGTTCGTCTTGTTCAGTTTTCAAAGGTCTTTGTCTCTCGTTCTTATCGAGCGACAACTATATTAGTATATCACAGTCACTTTTCTCTGTCAACAGGTTTTTTTAACTTTTTTATCCCTACTAACCTAACCGCGATACACCCATAGTCCGTACGGGATTCGAACCCGTGTTACCGCCGTGAAAAGGCGGTGTCTTAACCCCTTGACCAACGGACCTGAGCTTGTCAACTCTTTCTATTATACCGACTTTTTTTGCCTTGTCAAGATATTGGGTTTATTTTTTTATCTTTTTGGAGAAAAATCTCTTAGCACATGCTTTAGTTCTTTTAACATTGCTTTTCTTCCTTTGAATCGCTCATCAGCTAACAATCGTTCAAAAAACTCCAATCTTTCTTTTCCTAATCCTGCTCGATACTCTTTAAGCACTTCTTGTAATGCGTAAGACTCATCTATCAACAGCCCCCCTTCCCCTAATCGATGGCTAATTTCGCTCACTTCTTCATAAGCTTGTCGATCCAATCTTCTTTTATAACTTTCTTGTTTTCTAACTGCATCCAAAATTCGATTTCGAAACTTTGTTTTGAAGTAGGTATAAAATTCCTTATTCTTGTTTTCCTTAAAGCTAGGATAATTTTCTAATAATTCATGTAGGCAAATCATTCCCTCTTGATCCCAATCTTCTTTTTCCCATAAATGAAGGTAGTATTCTTTTCTACATTTGTGTACAATAGCTTTTACTTCCTGGTAATTCATATCTAACATAATCATTCTCCTTTTCTGCCATTAGTATAGCAGAGGTAGAGAAAAATTATGACATTTCTTCTATTTTGTTACTTATATTACCTGATTTTATTTTTTTGAATATTTGATATTTCATTGGGAAGTGTTTTGGGGCTTTTTAGGATATAAAAAAGACAAGAGTTATGCTCTTGTCTTTTAAAAATTTATTGGAACAAATCTACAATTGTATCCCAGACGGTTTTTGCCTTTTCTTTAATTTTTGCATCTGAAATAGCTTTTTCTGCTTCATCAATAAGGTTTTGGGCTCGACTTTGAATGTCACTTATAGAGTCATTCGACTGCCCTCCAGTATTATCAGTAGACTGATTCGTAACATTTTCAGGAGCAATCCCATTTATTTTATAGGCATTTTCAACTGTAAATGTACTTCCTGGTGTATAAGGAAGAATTGTTTCTGCCATACTTCTAAAAATATGAGCGGCGCCATTTGATGTCGAACCTGCTAGATAATGATTTTCATCGGTTGTCGGGAAACCAAGCCAGTGACTAATGACTACATCTGGCGTATAGCCGATAACCCACTGGTCACTCGTATACACCGGGTTGAAGGCTGCTTCTGTTGTACCTGTTTTCCCGGCCATAACATAACCATCTGGTGATGAACTTATCCCTGTACCGTTTGTGAATGTCCCTAGCATCATGCTAGTCATTTTATCCGCTACGGATTTATCTATCACTCGTTTTTGAGAATTCTTGTGAGTAGCAATGACTTGACCACTTGCATTTTCAATACGTGTAATGAAATGTGCTTCAGGCATCAAACCTTCGTTCGCAAATGCTGCATAAGCTTGCGCCATTTGCAGTGGACTAGTTTCCACACCACCGCCCAGTGCAACACCCAACACACGATCTACATTGGTTAAGTTAAGCCCGAATCTTTCGCCTGATTCAAAAGCCTTGTCAATACCAAGTTCCTTAACCGTGGCTACTGCAGGAAGGTTTAGGGATTCAGCTAAAGCTTGGTACATTGGAACTTCTGGAGATGTTTTAATTCCTGCGTAGTTATCTACCTTGTAATCACCATACTCCATAGTATGATTGTCCAACTCTTTATTTAGAGGCCAACCAGCTTCGACTGCTGGGGTATAGACAACTAAGGGCTTAATAGTTGAACCTGGGCTTCTTTTTGATTGAGTTGCATAGTTGAAATTTCGGAAACCGGCTTTATCATCTCCTGCTACACGACCAACAACTCCTCGAACTCCTCCTGTTTTTGGTTCTAGAGCAACACTGCCCGACTCAGCATGAGTTCCATCTTCTGCAGTTGGAAAGAGGTCTGTGTTTTCATAAATGACCTGCATATTAGCTTGGTAATTCTGATCTAATTCCGTATATATACGATAGCCGTTGTTCACAATTTCTTCTTCAGTTAAATTATACTTTTCAATTGCTTCATTAACAACAGCATCAAAATAGGATGGATATCGGTAGTCTGAAACTTTACCTTCATAAGCATCTTGCAGTTGAGAGGCCATATCAATACCCGAAGCTTCCGCTTCTTTGTCCTTATCAATATAACCAGCAGCGACCATGTTTTGTAGGACGGTGTCTCTACGGTTAGTAGAATCTTCAATAGAATTCAAAGGGTTATACAATTCTGGCCCTTTGAGCATTCCAGCTAAAGTTGCAGCTTCATCAAGTGTCAGTTGAGAAGCTGAAACCCCAAAGTATTTTTTACTTGCATCTTCAACACCCCAAACTCCATTTCCGAAGTAGGCATTGTTCAAGTACATAGCCAGAATCTCTTTCTTGCTATACTTTTTAGTCAGCTCTAAAGCTAGAAAGAACTCTTTTGCCTTTCTCTGAACAGTTTGGTCTTGAGAAAGATAGGCATTTTTCGCCAACTGCTGAGTAATTGTAGAACCACCACCTGAGCGTCCAGCCGTCACTATCGCTAGGAAAAAACGAGCATAGTTAATACCATCGTTCTTATAGAAACTTCTATCCTCGGTAGCAATGACGGCATTTTGTAAATCTTCACTGATGTCCGAAAGTTCGACATAGGTGCCTTTTTGACCTGACAGGGCGCCTGCTTCTTTTTCCTCTCTGTCAAAAATCAGAGTGCGAGTTTTTAAAGCGTTTTGTAAGTCGGTAACATTTGTCGATTTTGCTAGAGCAAACAAATAGACTCCAACAAACAAGCTGGCACTAAGGCCAAGAATCAAAAAGATTTTTGTCAAATGGTAGCGACGCCAAAATTTTCGAATAGGACCAACTGCTCCAGATTTCTTTCGCCCCGCTCTTGAACGTCGTAAGTTGCTCGACACATTTTCTTCTTGTTCGACTTCATTCATTTCAGTTTCTTCAATTTCAGATTCTTCTTTCTTAAATAAGGAAAGAAATTTTTCAAATAAGGTATCTAATTTCATGCGTATATTTTATCATCTTCCCCATAAGAAGACAAGAATTTTGCTAGTTCCCCTGTCCAAATAAATTGATTTTTGTTACAATATCAGTATGAAATTTACCTTTACGATCCCCAACTCTCTACCTGAAATGACGGTCAAACATTTTCTAGAAGAACAGCTGTTAATCCCTCGAAAAATAAGGCACTTTTTGAGAATCAAGAAACATATCCTCATTAATCAAGAAGAGGTGCATTGGCATCAAACAATCAAGTCTGGAGATGAATGCCAATTGATTTTCGATGAGGAAGATTATCCTACAAAAGAAATTGCTTTGGGCAACCCCAAACTTGTCGAAGAAGTCTATCAAGACCAACATCTAATTATCGTCAATAAACCCGAGGGTATGAAGACACATGGAAATCAGCCAGATGAGATAGCTCTTCTCAATCATGTCAGCGCCTATGTCGGTCAAACCTGCTATGTTGTTCATAGACTAGATATGGAAACAAGTGGTCTCGTATTGTTTGCTAAGAATCCATTCATTCTTCCTATCCTTAATCGCTTATTAGAAAAGAAAGAGATTTCTCGAGAATACTGGGCTCTGGTTGATGGAAGATTAGAGGCTAAGGACTTGATTTTCCGTGATAAAATCGGTCGCAATCGTCACGATCGTAGAAAAAGAATTGTGGATCAAAAAAATGGTCAATATGCCGAAACCCACGTAACTCGATTAAAGCTGTTTCAAAACAAAACCAGTCTCGTTCGCTGTAGGTTAAAAACAGGACGTACTCATCAGATCCGAGTCCACCTATCTCACCACGGACATCCAATCCTCGGAGACCCTCTCTACAACCCACACTCAAAAAACAAGAGATTGATGCTTCACGCATTTAAACTATCCTTCATCCACCCTCTGACTTTAAATAAATTAAGCTTTACTGCACTCTCAGATACATTTGAAAGAGAATTAAAACAAAATGGATGATAAAATCATCCATTTTTATAGATACAAAAAGCAAGACCGATTGGTCTTGCTTTTTCGACTCAGAAATTATTTAGCAATTTTTGCGAAGTATTCAAGAGTACGTACAAGTTGTGCAGTGTAAGACATTTCGTTGTCGTACCATGATACAACTTTAACCAATTGTTTACCGTCAACGTCAAGAACTTTAGTTTGAGTTGC
>CAJNBW010000017.1 GCA_905221105.1 bacterium | reverse complement strand
TAAGGCTGCTTTTCCCAGAACCCGACTTTCCCCATGCTATAATGTGAGGCCTATCAGCTAAATTAATAGTTAAACCTTTTTGTAGCTTTATTTCATGACATTTCTGCTTCATAAGTTCAACTGTTGCTGGTCGCCAAGTTTTATCAGTTCCCTTATCTTCTAAAACAAATTTATAAAATAAACCATCATCTGTAATTCTACTAGACGTAACCGCATAGGCTCCTAACTTACCTCTAAAACTTGAATCAATATCTTCTGTCAATTTATCTATATCATACATCCCAGCTAATTTCTCTACTTCAACCGTTATATGTGAGGGCAGGCTAACGCCCACCCTCACGGCTGGAACAGAAATATACGGGGTATCTTGTAGACGATTAACAGACATAGTTGCAAGCAAAGACTTCGTCACTGACTTTTCAGAACTACTTTCTACAAAATATGTCTTCAAACTTCCAGATTTTGAAATACCTCGAAACAGCAGATAAGCATGAATAGAGAACAAGATAACGACCAGCAACCATAAAACTATACAAGCCAAAAATAACCAAATCGGTGATTTTAAATAAACCGATACAACAATAAAACCGCTAGTTGTTAAACTAGCTAAAAATATTAAAGTAAGCTCCCAAAACCAAATACGAGCATAGAGAGGAATAGCAAAAACATTTCGAGCATTTTTCTTATACGTTTTAGCCATAATACCCCTCCTTGAATCTTTCAAGATGTTTTATTAAATCCGCCTTACTAACTTCTTTAACATTATTTTTCAATCTCTTTTGTTTTTTAGAATAATCACCTATTTCTGTTTCTTTCATCAATTCATAAAAATTAAATCCTTTTTCATGCAAAATATCATCCATCAAATGAATAGCAGGCAAAACAGAAGTACGAATCCATCTCAACATCCTACCTAAATCTAAATCTTTTTCGGGATCTCCCAATTTAGCTTTTTCAGCTCCATCAAGAAAATCTTCCCACCATTTGCACGTTTTCCAACGAGATTTATTTTTTTGATTTTTATCACGTTGCAAAAATTCTACAATATCTCTTGCTGTCTCTTGAAAAACTGAACTAATTGATTGCCCATATAGAGCTAAGCCCTCTACAACTTTATGTGCCTTTTTCTTTGTATAAGATATTTCATAACGTTGCCACTTGCCTGTCTTTATCGCCTCCTCTGGTGGTATCTGAGCCTTACTTTTGTATTGTGCGTACTTATCGTAACAACGCATAAAATAGCAACCTTTTGCCGAACGCGAGCGAGAACCCAAATAGATTGTATGACCTTTCACTTCCCCATTGACATCTGCTTCTTTGATAACATTATAGCTTTTCTTAGATGAACGATAGTCGCCAGCTTTTAATTTACGTTCTATCTTTTCAAAATCAACAACAGCATTATAATCATCCAATGCCAAATCCAAACGAGTTATTTTAGCTTTTAAATCTAACAACAATTTAAAAAAACTATTCCAATCACTATCAATCTTTTGAGCTAAATCTGTACATCCCTGACCTGTCCAAACATAATTCCTAGACATCGATGAATTACAATGAACATCTTTTTTTATATCGTTGTAATAGACATTTACATAACCACCCAAACTTAAACCAGAATTATAAAAATATCGCCCAGGAATTGACTCAAATTCTTTTATCTTATAACCTAAATTTTCCAAAAGTAACAGCTCAAATTCTTCAGAATTTTGGTCGATAGAATCTGATATAGTTATAGCCAACCAATCGACCTTGTAAACCATTGATTTATAAAGGTTTGTAGACATTCTACACCTCCAATTCTTGTATTTGTAGACGTCCTAACTAGTGCAGGACATCTACCCCCTTTCGGGGGCTTAATTCCTATTTATTTATGTACTTATTCATAGTTTGCAATCGTACAATCTTTTTCTAAAAAGTACATGTTTCCGCTCTTGATATCATATCCTGCTCCACTGATTTTGTAAGCTTTCAATAACTCTAAATCAAAATTCTTTGTAAATACCGCAGTTACTTTTTTTCCAGTTCCAAACTCAATAAGAGAAATTTGTGTTCCTGTTGCTCGTTCTGAACGCAAATCATTTCCTTTATCATCCTTTAATTTATTTCCGTATTCATCCTTCAGTTTAGAAAAATAAGGCTTCGCTGGAATTCCTACATTGATACAAACTAAATCTTTAAAAAGTGTTAAACTACTAGTTTTTTTGTTCTTTTGCATTTCTGCAAGTTGTTGGAGTTTTTGTAATTGTGACATATTAAATTAAAAAATGTCCTTTCTATAATATTTTGTTATCTACTACGACACCAAAACACTATAGAAAAGACACTCCAATATATTTATGACAGTTACATCTATTGCACTCTTAGTACTATTGTGATATACTGTTCTTAGTTCGAAAAAATATTGGGGTCTTACGAGTGCTTGGCGGCGTAGTAAGACTTTTTTTATTCATCTGCTGATTGTTCGAAGATCAGCAGATGTTTTTATTTTACATCATTCTAAGAAGTATGTAAAGCTCTTACCCACAAAGAATCAATGACCATTCATTCTTTGTTTAATAAAATCAATATCTTTTGCATTAGATATATAATCTAAAACTTCATCAGCTAAATTCATATCTTCAACAGTTAGATTTGAATAAATCTCTTTATCATCAGAATAACGAACTTCTCTGATTGAGTTTTCTAATTCTACAACCGAAATTGCATCATTATCTAACAAATCAAGAATAAATTTCTTCATTCTCTCTCCTCCTTCTTCTTTTCTTGAGTCTATTATATCACAACAAAATAAAATGTCAACAGTTATTTTTACTTTATTTGTTGACTTTATTCTTTTAACGTGATACAATTTATATAAATCAAAATACAAAAATGAGGTGTGACCATGAAAAACGAAATGACACTAAGAGAATACATAAACTATCTAAATACAATTCTACATCTACCCACTACAGAAAAAATTCAAAAAAAAATTTTAAAGAAATTTGAGCGCACTCTAAAAGATGATTTACAGACTTGGGATAATGCTAAAAAAATCAAAGTAAAAAAAACATTTGCTAAGGTATTTCCAATTTCAGTTTTAGATAATGCTTATAAGTTGAACGAAAATTATTTATCTCAGATATTAAAATTAAATTCTGACGAAGTAGAACATCAAAAACAATTCAACGAATGGATGAACAATACTCAAACTGATATTGTTACAGAAGAAGAATTTAAAAAATATCAAGAAATTTTTCAAGAGCAAAACGAACTCTTCAACAAACATATAAGAATAAGTCTTGAAGAACAAAATAACGTAATGTTAAAAGCTATATTTGAACAATTCTTTACCCCATTGGACATTAAAAGATGGGAAGAAGATAAAAACATTGTATATCATGCTGAACTTGAAAATAACATAGAAACACTCAATGATCTAAGATATATTCAGGCTAAACAAAATCTTAATCAAGAAAACGGAAAAGCTTATTATCAAGTAAAAGAAAAAGAGTAAGCATTTTATAGATTTATTCCATGGTTTTCTTGACGACAAGAAACCTAGACCGTTTTTATACTGTCGTGTAGGTCAGCAAGCTTTTCAGCCTGCCGACTCTACCTCCTCAGTATAAATTGGTCTAGCTTGTCATCAAGAAACTTTCACGGCATAAAACCCTGTCCTATCCTTTATAAAATGATATAATCTAGATAGCATTAAGATATAGAGGAGTATATCATGTCTAAAATCAAGCAAGTAAGTTTTTTGTTGCGAGTTACACCAGAGGAAAAAAATATTATCTCAGAAAAAGCAGATAAAGAAAACTTATCTATGACTGAGTTTATCAAAAGAAGAGTTTTAAACGATGATATCATTAATGATATCAATAACGATATCATCGATATTTTAAGAGAACAGCTAAAAACTAAAGATATGCAGATATCAAATCTTCAGCAAATCATCTATAATCGTGATACTAAGCTAATCGAAACATCTAATAAAAAATGGTGGAAGTTTTGGAAATAATAAAAACTTATAACATTATTTTCCCAACAATTCTATGTTTATGTGATAAAATAAATTGATAAAATAAATAATATTTAGGAGTTTCTTATGAAAAAAAGAAATGGATTGTTATTATTAGGTGTACTACTTGCTAGCACTAGCTTAGTAGCTTGTTCATCATCTATGAATACAAAAGGAAAAGGTATCGCTCAGTTAATGAACGACAATCAAGAGAGAGTTTTCTATGATCTTCAAGATGTTAATGATGATGGTCTACCTGGAAAAGATGAAAGGATACACCACGTCTACATCACAAAAGGCGGAAAACTGAAAGGATACAAAATAGGTGGAGGAACTGTTGGTGCAGCCGTAGAGCTTCATATGGATGAAGTTGTAGGCAAAAACATCAATGAAGTTAGAAAATTAGCTGAAGAAAGATCCGAAGAAACTTTTGAAATCGATAAAGTTACAGCCAAGGTAAAAACAGATTCATCAGGGAATAACACTACAAAAGAAGAAATAACATTATTTGTTCGCGAAAATAATGAACTAGGATATAATACTTACGAATCTCTAGCTAGTGGACAAATTCGTGATAAATACTATGCCGGATATCTTTCACCCTCTCACAGCGCCTCTTCTGACTATTTCCTCATTACCGAAGTTTCTAAAGGAGATGTAATAAACTTTGATAAAGCAGATGGTAAAAATATAAAAGAAGACAAATAAACAAATTAAGCATCAAATAAAATTTGGTGCTTTTTTCTTTTTTCTATCCTATCGGATAGCGATTTTATTCATCTGACTCTAAACCAATTTCATAAGCTCTTTTAAAGCACTCTAACCGATTCAAATTGTACTTATGTAAGTCAGTAACTGCAAAAGAAAGTGGTGTCTCATCTGTTTTACCATCCGAGATATAAAATCCTTTAAATCGGTCCACACCGCCTTTTGTTGCAACCTCCCCATCAAATGCCATTCTTTGAGTTTCTCCACTTGCAGACCCAAGTAAAATTTTAGTCGCAAACTGGCTTCTGATGTCACTTGATAAAGTTGTATCTGTCTTAGGGCTTTGAGTTGCAATAATGCAAAATACAGATACTGAGCGACCTTTTTGAACAATCTGAGTAAGTAAAGCTAAAAATTCTTTTTTCTGCTTACTGTCCATACCTGCAACAGCTGAACCAATTTCATCAGCAATTAAGACGACAGGATTTAATCCGATATCATATCCTCTCAAACCTATCTCTTGACGCTCTCTTACAGCTTTAGCTACTATCCTTTGTCTTTCTTTTAACTCTTCGCAAACATGCCTTAAAATCGTCAAAATAGGCTCTGTATCCTCTGCTATTCGATTAGCTGGATAAAACTCTTTAAATGCTGAAAATTCATTTTTAGGATCTATAAAATACATTTCAGAACCACTTAAAAACAGCTGTAAGATTAGACTAAAAATAAGGCTGCTTTTCCCAGAACCCGACTTTCCCCATGCTATAATGTGAGGCCTATCAGCTAAATTAATAGTTAAACCT
>CAJNBW010000016.1 GCA_905221105.1 bacterium | reverse complement strand
GTCTTTGTTATAGCGCGGAACAGCGACAGCAGACTCGATATAACGAGACTTATTAAGATTTTGAGAGACATCTTCTAACTCAATACGGTAACCATTGAACTTAATCTGAAAGTCCATGCGTCCGCCATAGAGAAGCAAGCCTTCATCCGTCATGGTTCCCACATCTCCTGTGTGATAGGCTGGCAGTCCTTCAAATTCAAAGAAAGCTTCCGCTGTTTTTTCAGGATTGTTCATATATCCTTTTGAAACGGCTGGCCCAGAAACAATGATTTCTCCTTGCTCCCCATTTGGCAGTTTATTTCCTTCCTCGTCAATGATGAAGGTTGGAGAATCAGCCTTGGTATAGCCGATTGGTAGGCGTTTGAGAGTCGCTAACATCTCATCTGTCACGGCAACAGCTGACAAGGCCACTGTCGCTTCTGTTGGGCCGTAGGCATTGATAATACGGGCATTTGGGAAACGCTCGCGCAGTTTTTGAGCTGTTTTGACTGTCAATTCTTCCCCATCAAAGTAGAAATGCGTAATATCAGGCATTTTCTCGCTGTTGAAGTCTTCAGACAACATGGCCATATCCGCAAAGGATGGTGTTGATGTCCAGATAGCGATTGGCAATGAAAAGATGGTCGCAAAGAGTTGCTTAAAGTCCTGAGTGATGGCAGATGGAAGAGCGAAAAGTGTACCACCTAATGCCAAGGTCGGAGCCCAGTACATGACAGACAGGTCAAAAGAATAAGGTGGCTGAGCCAGCATTTGTGGACGACCTGGCGTCGCAAATTCCTTGTCTGTAATCATCCAGTTGGTAAAGCTGAGGAGATTGTCATGGGAAATCTGCACTCCCTTTGGCTTACCAGTTGTACCAGAAGTAAAGATAATGTAGTAATTATCATCTCCCTTGACTGGATGCGTGATTTCATAGCTGGTCCCTTGAGCAAAGGCTTCTTGAACCTGAGCTAGATTCATCATCGGTGTAGAAACCTGCTCTAATGGAAAGTCTGAAATGGCAATAATCAAACTTGGCTCTGCTACTTCTAAAATAGCTGAAACTCGCTCCAAGGCCGAATGGCTGTCAATTGGAATGTAGGCATGCCCCGACTTAGTCAGTGCTACAAAAGTTGCCAACATTTCATATTCTTGGCCACCAAAAACGACCACAGGAGACTTCTCTGGCAAGCCTAGTTGGTCAATGGCTACAGCCAAACTATCCGAATCAGCCTTTAAATCGCCATAAGTGTGTTCCTGCCCCAAAACATTATAGACAGGATAGCTAGGCTGGGTCTGAGCAAAATACTCAATGGTTTCAATCATATCTACTATTGGTTTGTTTGACACAATAGGGGTTCTCCTTCAAGTTAAAATTCATTATAGATAAAGCTTCCTTGACCCTGACCAAGATAGCTAAAGAAGTAAAGCAGCCCTAGAAAGATAAGAAAATACAAGGCTGTCCGACCAAGAAAAAGGTACAATTCTTTTCTCTGTTTCATCAAGAAAAACCATTCATTTCTGTAATTTTTCGCTAAAATAAGAGTAATTCTTACTAGCTTATTTTTTCTACCATTGTACCACTTTATATAGTATTTTTTCAATTGTTTACCGTACATTTTCACTAGATTTCAGCTTATTTTAAGGATTATGCGATTTTTCTATGCATATTTTAAATAGAGTGAGGCTGGGCAAAAACTCAATTTTAGTAGAAAATAAAGTAAATCTTCCCATAATAAAACGCACAATATCAAGTTTCAACACTGTACTGACCCCAAAAAGTTGGACAAATAATTATTGAAAGGATTTAGTTCTGTATTGCACAGGACTAAGTCCTTTTAGTTTTACCTTAATTCGTTTGTTGTTGTAGTAATCGATATAGTCTATAATGGCTTGTTCCAATTGATTAAGTGATTTAAAGTTTTTCTCATGGCCATAAAACATTTCGGATTTTAAAATGCCAAAGAAAGATTCCATCATACCGTTGTCTGGGCTGTTGCCCTTACGTGACATGGATGCTTGAATTCCCTTACTCTCAAGGAACCGATGATAAGAATCGTGTTGGTATTGCCAACCTTGGTCACTATGGAGAATCGTATTCTCGTAGTGTTTCTCTGTGAAGGCCTGTTCCAACATCGTTTTTACTTGTTCTAAATTAGGAGAACAAGAAAGATTAAAAGCAATAATTTCGCTGTTAAAGCCATCTAAAACAGGCGATAAATACAATTTCTGCGTGCTATTTGGAATGGCAAACTCTGTCACATCCGTATAACACTTTTCCATTGGTCTCGATGCTTCAAACTGGCGTTGAATGAGATTCTCTGCTTTCTTGCCAATCTCTCCTTGGTAGGAAGAATACTTTCGTTTACGGCGAATTCGAGCACTTAAACCAAGGATTTTCATCAGACGTTGGACCTTCTTATGGTTTACTATATGACCACGATTCCTCAATTCAAGAGTTATTCGGCGATAGCCATAATTTCCTTTGTGCTCAGTAAAAATAGCTTGAATTTCAGCTTTAAGATCTTTATCTTTGTCAAGCCCATCTAGTTCCTTCAACTGATAATAGTAAGTTGAGCGAGGTAAGCGAGCCACTTCAAGAAGTAAATCTAGTCGAAATCCTCCTGAAGCCATTTCTCTAATTGTCTCTGCCTTTCTCGCTGTATGGCTTCGTCCCTGTCTTCCAGCTCTTTTAACTTTTTTAAGTAAGCCACCTCAGTACGTAAGCGTTCATTCTCCTCTTGGAGTCGCTCTAGTTCTGTCATTTCATCCCAAGTTTTCTTCCGTTTACGTCCCATTTTAGTTGGTCTCCCTCTTGTTTTCTCAACAATAGTATACCCGTTTTTCTTGTATTGTGCTAGCCAATTAAGAAGTATCGTACGACTTGGGAGGCCGTATTCAAGAGAAACTCTATCTTTAGTCCAGCCTTCATGTAAGACTTTATGAATCATTTCTTGCTTTAAATCAGGAGAATAGTAACGATTTTTTCCTTTTTTGACGAACTCTATTCCGTAACGATCAATCAATTTAATCATGTACCTAATATTAGAATTGTTTATCCCAAATTTATTTGAAAGCTTCTCTATGCTATATCCTTGTTTTCTAAGTTCATAGATCTGAACTTTATCATCATAAGTTAATTTCATAATAAAAACACCCCAAAAGTTAGATTTTTTCTGTCTAACTTTTGGGGTGCAGTTCATAATATGCGTTTTTTGATTTTAAAGACTTTTTTCCCAGCCTCTTTGTAGTTTGTATGATCTCCCTCAATCAGTTTTTGCGATAAGCTTTAATGCTATGACTATACCACTCTTGCATTTCTTTTGATGGTGGTGTCATATAATCGCCATACATCTGGGTTAAAAATTGGTCATATTTTTTAGGAACAGGTAACATACGGCCTTCAAACTCAGTTAAGATGAGTTCTTTAAAGGTATCAACTGGGAATACTTCTTTCATTCCTTCCTTACCAATCCCAATTCCTCCCTCATATTGAGGATTGCTAGTTGCAGCATTCTTGACTAGCTGATCAATTTTCTTGTAAAAGTAGCGAGGATTGACAAATCGGAGAGCGTACCAGCTACATAATCTTAGAAAATCTTTTAACTTGCTGTCACCGTGAACCGCGCGTGATTTTTTGATATAAGCCAGTTGACGAAGGGCCACATACTTATAGCTCTTGTCGACAATGCTCAAATCTGTAAAGCGATCAATTGGAAATACGTCGATAAAGAGACTGGTGTCATGACGCTTGTACTTGACATGGTCTTCGATGACAGTAGAAGTGTCCAAAATCGATGCAAAATTATGGAAGTACCAAGAAGAGGTATCGTAGGAAAGGACCTTATAGCGAGGGTGATTTTCTTCCTCAATGATCTTCAATAAGCGCTCATAATCCTCACGATAAAGGGAAATATCAATATCATCATCCCAAGGAATCATACCTTTGTGGCGGATAGCTCCAAGCATGGTTCCATAACTGAGAAAATAAGGAATATTGTGTTTCTTACAAGTCTCATCAATATAATCTAGCAGAGCTAGTTGGATTTCTTTAATTTCTTCTTTTTCTAAATATTGCATCCTAATCCTCCAATTTGTAAGCGTGAAATTCATGACTGTAGAAGCGTTTTTCTTCAGGTGGCAAGGTCATATAATCCCCATAAAATTGAGTCAAAATAGTATCAAATTTTTCAGGTGCAGGAAGACTTAAATTTTCAAAGGGTAAATCAATTGTGTTATCAAAGGTACCACTTGGGAAGACTTCCTTTTCCTTAAATTTAGAAGGGATAAAGGCCATATACTGACCATTCTCACGACTATATTTTTGAATTTCTTTCTCGATTTTATTTGCAAAATAACGAGGAGAAACAGGTCGCAGGAGCAACCAAAAGGCTGTTCGTATCCAATCTTTTAAAAGGCTATCCTTATAGACAATATTTTTGTGTTTACTGAAAGACAGAAGTTTGAAGCTTTCCAGTTTGTAGCAAGTATCAATGACCTTAGGATCATCAAATCGGTCTATAGGGAAAATGTCAATAAAGACACCAGACTCATAAGTTTTCGTATTTCGAGTATCGATTATTTTGGTTGTACTGTCAGTGATTTTGATAAAGTTGTTAAAGTAGTTCTTATCTGTCTCTAAGGATAAGAGTTTGTATTTGCTTTTTTCCTTTTGAAAAGTGTTGATAAATCGTTGATAGTCTTCTCGAGGCATAGATAAATCAATATCGTCGTCCCAAGGGATAAAGCCCTCATGTCGAACTGCCCCAATCAGGGTTCCGTAGTTAATAATATAGTTGATATTGTGTTTTTTACAGAGAGTATCAATGTAATCCAAAATTTCTAATTCAATTTGTTTGGCATCTTCAACAGTTAGTTGTTTCATTTTAAACTCCTATGATTTTTTGAATTTATTTTTTAAGGCTAGGACATGGTTTAAAAATTCATAGAAAATGCTATCTTTGGTAAAGACTAGTAGGCCAATATAAGAGATAGCTGATAGCAAGACAATCAAACCAGTATTAATCAAAAACGGCAAATTAATGACCATATCCACAGGATACAAGAAATTAATCAAGAAATAAATTGCTACAAAGGAAAGTGAAAAGAGAGAGTATCGAACAGTATAGCTGAAGATATGTCCCAAGTGAATAAGCTGTTTTCTATGGATGAAAATGATATAGAAAACAAGTAGAGAGGCCTCAGATAGCATAGTTGTGAGTAGGTAGTATTCAGGAGCCACTATATGGTTGAAAAAGAGGAGACTATTTAAGCCCAAATTGAGTAATCCAGCGAAGACTGTATAGACTGTGATACGTTTTTCATAGCCATTTGTAAAGAGAATTTGGGAACCAAGAATGGTATCTAAAGCTAGGATAATCGTCCGAAAAGCGAAGAGAGAGGTCAAGATGCCGCCCCCGATATATTTTTCACTACCGTAAAGTAGGATGGCATTTGGTCCTAAAACCATTAGCCCAAAACTTAAAGGAATGATAAAGAAGTTAAAGATTCGACTACCTCTATTAACCAAGGAAACATAGGCTTCTTTGTCTCCTTTCCCCAGATAGTAACTGAGACGGGGTACACTCACTCCAATTGCACCTGTCACAACACCAGCAATAACGGTCACAATACGCTGAGCCATGGTATAGTAACTAACGTTGACATCAATCCCTGTTTTAACGAGGAAGAGACGATCCAAAAAAGTGAAGAGCATATTGGCATTGGCAAATACCAACATGGCTGTCAGAGGAAGAAAGAGAGGTTTAAAATCACTTAGGTGAATTTTAACAAGTTTGATGTCTCTTTTAATCCAAAAATAACTAATCAGGTAGTTAATCAGTGTCGATAAACTCATCACCAGTGTATAGACAACAATATCGTGCTCATTTTTTACAAAAAGGAAAATAGAGACCAACATCAGGATACGGATGAAGGCTGTTTTGTAAAAGAGAAAACTGTAATTTTCCAGAGCTTCATTGACCCATTCGATTGAAAAAATCTGGGCAATGAGTTGAATCCCCATAACAAGGTAGACCTTTTTGATGATTGGATTATCAGTAAAGAAGAGAGGATAAGCTAGGATATAGACCGTAGTGGTCAAAATCGTACAAGCTATGCACAAATAAAAAAGACTAGAGAAGGTTCTATTCAGATCTTTTTTGTTATCCTTGACATTACTGATGGCCCGTAAACCGTAGTTATAGACTCCATAAGTCGCAAAGGGTAAGAAAAATGACAAAATTGTGTCGACTGAGTTGAAGTAACCATAGTCAGTTCGATCCAAGACACGCGCGACGTAGGTACCAGTTAAGATGGGAAAAATAATATTTAAGACACGAATTCCCATGTAAGATAGAGCGTTTAATTTTATACTTTTCATTCAATTTACCTCGTTTTTCATTATATCATAAAGTCAGCTAATAAGAAATGAAGGGAAGTAATACTCTTCGAAAATCAAATTCAAACCACGTCAGCGTCGCCTTACCGTACTCAAGTACAGCTTACGGCTAGCTTCCTAGTTTGCTTTTTGATTTTCATTGAGTATAAGTCAAGTAATCACTTTGAAGTATCAAAGTTTGATTTTAAGTTTTCTTTAAGGAAACTATATTATTCTGAAGAACTCTAAAATTTCACAGCCATTTATTAGTGATGACTACAGAATTCCTAGTTATTACTAGAAATGGGCTAGTTTCTTTGAATAATAGAACTGCTTAATCCTTCTATTCTAGAACGGGAGGGCCGGTATTTCTTTCATGATAGGACTAGATTGTGGTATAATAGAGAGAATAAGTTTTTTTAGTAAGACAAAGGAGAAAATAGATGATTTATG
>CAJNBW010000015.1 GCA_905221105.1 bacterium | reverse complement strand
GTTCTTGCCTTCTGGACCGTAAACAAGACCGTTCAAGAGTTCTGGGTTAGTGTTCAAGAGGTTCAACACTTCCATTGCTTTTTCTTTGTTCTTAGAGTTGTTTGAGATTACAAAGTTTGCAACTTGAGTTGTTTGGTTTTTCTTGATGAAGTTAGTAAATGGTTTGATTTGGATGTCTCTGTTAGCAACACGAGAAAGCAAGCTGCTACCGTAGTCAGCTGGTCCTACTGTTTCTTCGCGAACAAGCCAAGTATCTTGAGTAAGGTCATATGAAGTATCACTAGTTGCTACGTCTTTTGGAATGTATCCTGCTTCATAGTATTTGTGCATAGTCTTCAAGTGTTCTACGAAACGAGGAACTTCGTAACGGTTTACGATCTTAGTAGTGTCGCCTTCAAGGTCGATGACGAATGGAAGACCATTTGCAACTGGGTAGTCAAAGTTTTCTGATGGGATAAAGTTTTTACCAACAGCGAATGGCATTACATCTGGAGCTTTTTCTTTGATTTGTTTCAATACTGGTTCAAGTGTTTCGTATGAAGTTACACCTGAGATATCGATTCCATATTTTTCAAGAAGTGGGCCGTTGAAAGCAAAGTTTTGTGAAGATGCAACGTTAGCTGCAACTGGAACTGCATAGATTTTACCGTTTACAGTGTTACCTTTGATGTAAGCTGGGTCAAGTGCTTTGTAAAGGTCAGCTCCTTCTTTCTTGTACAATTCTGTCAAGTCAGCATAAGCACCTTTTTGAGCGTTTACAACGTAGTTATCTGCAAATGCGATATCATAGTTTTCACCTGATGAAGTGATAACTGACATTTTCTTGCTGTAGTCACCCCATCCAAGATATTGGATATCTAATTTAGCACCAACTTTTTCTCCGATGATTTTGTTTGCATTTTCTAGCAACTCATCCAAGTTATCTGGTTTGTCACCGATTTGGTACATCTTGATAACAGTTTTGTCACCTGAAGCTGAGTCAGCAGCTTTTTGGTTGTTACCTTTAAGGTTTCCACAAGCAGCGAGGCTAGCAGCCAAAGCTACAAGGCTAGCAGATGCAAAAGCATATTTTTTCCAGTTTTTCATGATAAAAACTCCTTTTTTTATTTTTAAATTTAAAACAATTTTAGTGATCTACTTTTCAACAAAGAAAAGTTAGATAGGGTAGAGAAAACTTGTTTCTCAGTGTCTCTTATTCTTTAACACCACCGATAGTCAAACCTTTTACAAAGTAGCGTTGGAAGAAAGGATAGAGAATCGCAATTGGGACAGTCGCAACTACGACCATGGCCATACGACCTGTTTCTTTTGGTAGGGCAACCGCAAGCTGTCCTGACATACCAACTGACTTAGCAATGTAGTCCATGTTGTTTTGAATTTGCATGAGCAAATATTGCAATGGATACAAGTTGTCACTCTTGATGTAAAGTAGGGCATTGAACCAGTCATTCCAGAATCCAAGTGCTGTCAACAGTGTGATAGTCGCAATCCCTGGAAGAGAGAGTGGTAAACAGATTTGGAAGAAGATCCGCGCCTCGCTAGCACCATCGATACGAGCTGATTCGAGGATGGCTTCTGGGATGGTCTTCTTGAAGAAAGACCGCATCAACATAATATTGAATGGTGATAGAAGCATCGGAACAATCAAGGCCCAAATAGTATCACCCAAGTGAAGTAACTGAGTTACCACGATATAGCCTGGTACCAAACCAGCATTGAACAACATACTAAGAAGAGCGAAGATTGTAAAGAATTTGCGATACTTAAATGTTGAACGTGAGATGGCATAAGCGTAGGTTGTTGTGATGAATACGTTTGTCAGTGTACCGACAACTGTCACAAAGGCTGAGATAAAGAGCGCTTGTAAAATTTTGTCTTTAAACTGAGCCAAGAATTGGAATCCATCTACACCAAACTTAGAAGGGAAGAAACTATATCCATATTGAACAATACTTTTTTCGTCTGTAACTGAAATAATGATTACGAAGATGAAAGGCAAGATACAAGAGAAGGCCAGCAAACCAGATATGATACTAAAGAAGATATCTGCCTTTTTGCTGAAGGAGTGTATGCCAACATTATCAATTTTTTCTTTTTGAATTTTTTTTGCCATATGCTCCTCCTTTCTAGAATAGTGCTGAGTTAGGATCAACACGTCTTGCAAGTAAGTTTGATAGGATAACGAGAATCAAACCGACGACTGACTGATAGAGACCGGCTGCTGAAGCCATACCGATATCTGCTGTCTGAGTCAATCCGTTAAAGACATAAACGTCCAATACGTTTGTTACACTATAGAGCTGACCAGCGTTGTGAGGGATTTGGTAGAAGAGACCGAAGTCTGCACGGAAGATGTTTCCGACTGCAAGGATGGTCAATACTGTCACAAGCGGTGTCAACTGAGGGATGGTTACGTTACGGATACGTTGCCATTTGCTAGCACCGTCCACTGTCGCTGCTTCGTAGTAAGTTGGGTCAATACCCATGATAGTTGCGTAGTACATCACACTACTATATCCAAAGCCTTTCCAGATACCTAGGAAAAGGAGAAGGTAAGGCCAGATGCTTACATCAGCGTAGAAGTTAATACCCTTCATTCCAAGAGCTTCTAAGGTGTGGTTGATAAGCCCTTTATCGATGTTTAGGAAAGCATCTGTAAAGAAACTGATAATAACCCAAGATAGGAAGTAAGGGAACAACATAGATGTTTGGTAGATTTTAACCATTTGCTTAGAGCGAAGTTCACTAAGGATAATGGCGATACCAACTGACACAACCAAACCGATAAAGATAAATCCAAGGTTGTAAAGGACAGTGTTTCGAGTGATGACAAAGGCATCCTTGGAACTAAACAAGAATTTAAAGTTATCTAGTCCGACCCATCTACTATTTATAATACTGTGGACGAATCCTTCACCAGTCATATGGTAGTCTTTGAAGGCAACCACATTCCCAAAAACTGGAATGTAGAAGAATAAAATCAACCAAATTGTTCCTGGTAGAACCATTAAGAGAAAAATCCAATTATCTCTTAAAGTTTTTGAAAACTTCTTCATAATTTCCTCCCTTTTTATTTTCTAAAACTTCATAATCTCACATTTTTAAACTTGATAACGTTTACAAAAATAGTATACTCTTATTTTTAGGACAGTTTAAACTACAAATTATAGAAAAAACTCCACAAATTATTTTATGTGGAGAACTTTTTTTATATAAGAATAGGTTTCACGAGAAACTTTCTTCTGGAATAGAGTTTTTCTAGGTCGTATAAATAGTCGAAGCTGTCGCAATAGTATGCCACTGGTTGGCTGTCGTTGCTGCGAAGTCCTTATCTCCATAGAAATCATTAAATGGCAAGATGTCTACTTCTAGTTCGTCGATACGAGAGATTTCGCCTGCTAGATAGTTTTCAATGCGACTTTCTGCGCGCTTGATCCGTTGCAATAGTCCACCCATACGAATGTCTACTGTATCCAAGCCAAAGACCTTGTTTTCTTTCAACCATTGCTGGCTAAAGAGCTTGTGGAAGGTTTCAATCTGGCTTCTTAATTTTGGTAATTCTTCCCTAGCAATTTGTTGCAAGCTCTCTTTATCACCTATTTGATAGGCTTGACGAATGCGTCGGCCTACATCCACTTTACTACTTAAAATAGCATTCAACTGTGCCTGAGTTTCGAAAAGATAAGAATAGGTACCTGCTTTTTCTTTAATGTCAGACAAAATCTCAGCTGTCTGGGCAAAGTGTGGTTTGTCCTGCTCAGGAGTCATGTGCTTGTCAAGGATTGGACAGAGAACATCCTGATAAAAGACATAGCGGTTAGGATTGATCCCACTGAGATTGTCTGGTAGGTCTGGTAAGAGGTTGGCAAGATCAAGTTGCATAAAGTCCTCAACCGATAGGCCTGTATTGGTCTTGAAATGAGCTGACAGACGTTCTAAATCATTGCGGTAGCTGAGTTCTGCCCAGATTTGCAAGCTTGGCAGAATCGAGAACTGGGCTGTTTCACCACCATTATCCCCCCAGCCAGTCACAATGACTTCTTTGATCTGATTAGCACGGCAAGCTTTGTTGGCTTCGACCGCAATGAGACGGCTGAAGTGGTTGTGAGGCGTAAAACCAATCCACTTCCAAGCACCACCAGCAAAGGCGATATCTTGACTAATCTTATGGTGGTTACTGAAGTTTCGGTTGTATTTTTCCTCGCTATCTTGATAATAATCCCAGTAAACCAAGGTAACACGGTCTTTGAGACGGTCTAGGTAAATACGAGTCTCCTCTGGAATTTCCACGTCACGGTCATATTGGCCATCTGCTGACATGAGCTTGAAGAACATATCACTCCACATCTGGCAGTGGAAACCATACTTATCTGCAATATCCAGCACGCGCTCCAAGTGTTGGCACATGAGGAGACTACGGTCCACAATACCGTTCAAGATAAGATAACGACCCAAACCGACCAAGTGAGCTTCGTCCATCCCGATATTGACCTTACGGGTTTGTAGTTTAGACAAAGTGGCAAACATACCGTCAATCAGGTCGTAGACTTTTTCTTCACCGATGAGAAGAATGTCCTCTACATCACGGAGTTCTTGCACTTCTTTGACGCCCCATTTGACAAAGGCTGACAAGTGAGCCAAAGTCTGGATACATGGCACAAAGGTCATATCGAACTGCTGGGCGTATGCTTCAATTTCCTGTAACTCTTCAGCTGAATAAGCCCCACGGAAATAACCAAAGTAAGGTTGTCCTTCAATTTGATAAGTGTCTTCCATGTAGAGCTCAAAGCTTGAGTAACCCATCAGAGCCAAGACTTCAATCATCTGCTTGGCAGATGCGACATTGAGCACGGCATTGCGCGAACAGTCTGCCATATAGGCTAAATCTTCATAAGCCGCCTGTTCTTCAAACTCTACTTTGTCTCCTTCTGTTAAAGCTGTTGCTAGCACAGACAAGGCGCGGTAGAGTTGATGAGGTTTGCGGTAGGTCAGTTGATACTGCCCATTCTCACCCTTGATAGAGATAGAAGCTTGGTCAGACTGAGCGACTGCCACCTCTACATCTGGTAGGGAGATGTGATTTTTTAATACTTCGATAGATTGGGCTTGTTTGGGACTAAGTCCTGTAAAACTTACCATTGGTTTTCCTCCTGTAACCAGTTGACAAGGGCACCGTAGAGATTGGCATCTGCGTGATAGGTGCAAGCTTGAATCACTGGAGCGATAGTATATTCTTCATATCTTTCCACAAAGGCGTCTACTGCTTTTTGCACCCCTTTTATAAAATCTGGGTTCTGACTGATAGAACCACCTAGGCTAATGACATCTGGGTCGATTAGGTACTGGATATTGAGCAGGCCTTGAGCTAGGTTACGGTTCATGCGTTCAATGGCTTCTTGGCAGAGGGCATTCCCTGCTGCAGCCTCTTGGTAAATCTTACGGCCATCCCAGTCAGACTGACCAGATTTTTCAATCACATAACGCACCATGTTTCCCGTAGAAGCTAGTAACGACCAGTTGTTGAGCCTTTCTGCAGGCTCGATAGTTGTCATATAGCCAAACTCCCCACCCAAGCCATGACGACCTCGGTGAAGTTTTCCATTGATAATCATGGCGCCACCAATCCCTGTACCAATCACGACACAGGCTGCATTTTCAATCTCAGGGTGAGCTAACAGTTCACTGAGTCCAACACAGTTGGCATCATTTTCTAAATGAACAGGTAGTTTGTGATGAGCAAGCGCCTCATACCATGAAAAACCATGGATGTAAGGAATGGCACTGATCCCCTCAATCACCCCAGTTTCTTGATTAACGGCTCCTGGCACACTCATAGCAATCCCACGATAGTCTTGTTCTGACAAACGTTGGTCCAACCAAGCAAGCAACTCTTCTAGAGTCTCTGGTGTTGGTGTGCTGTTCTTATCTAAAATCTTTCCATCAGGAGTTAGACTAGCAAACTTAATGCCAGTTCCTCCAATATCAATGGTTGCAAGGGTCATGGCTTTCACCTGTAAAAAGGAGCGAGTCAGTAGTTGATTCTTACTTTTTCGCTCCTCCTTTCTTTTTATGTTATCTTTTTGAAATTAGATTTCTTCTTTTTTGATCAATTCTGTACGAATTTCTTGTGGCGCCAATAGTCCTGAATGAACTGGATATGGTCGTTCCAATAAGTCAAGAATGGTTTGTTGTTTGTCAGACACACGAACATTTTCTTGGCTCATATTGTAGTAACGAAGGACGTAACCTTCTTCATTTTCAGCTACCTTAAATGCTGTTGGACAAACTTGTGGCAAGCTCAATGCTGGATGGTTGAAGAGACTACCTGTTGCCGCAACGCTACCCTCTTGTTTTGCAACTTGAAGAGCTGTAAATGGCACCTGGAAGGCTTTGGCACGACGGAAGGCTGAGAAACGTTCCCCTGCTTGATGGCATTCTACTGCAAACTCAACTTCGATATCGCGCAAACACTGGGCTTCTGGTGTTGGGAAGTAGCCCCAGTCACCTAGCTCACCTGAAGCACGGAGAAGGGTTACAGCCATAGTATCGTCTCCAAGGATTTCGTATTCGTACAATCCTTTATTGGATACGGTCACTCCTTTTACATCATCATACAAACTGACAAAGGCTTGTTGGTGTTGTGGATTTTCAGGATTTTCCCAAGAAGCTGCCGGTTTATTTGGTCTTGTCACAACTTCATAGATACTTTCAGAATCATTACTTGGGCGTGTGTTATGAGTTTTGACCAAGAGACGAATGCGGTGGTCTTTGGCTGTATTGGTAAAGCGAGTCTTGAAGCGAATCTGTGGATTGTCCACAAAGACAGTCATTTCTGTTTCAAGAGGAATGGTTGTCAACTCTTCTGAACGACCTGCATCTCGTTTCATGAACTCGATGATACCTCTTTGTTCAGCATCCAATTTTTCATCTGCGCTGACTGGGATAGTCAAGTCATGTTTGAGCAAGACCTTAGCATAGCGAGCATTATTTTCTAGAACTTCGTAACCTTTCAGCTGAGCAAAGATTGGCTCTGTTCCTTTTGGTTGGAAGTAAATGTACTCGTTACCGATATCACCACGGTCCTCAAATTGGATGAAGTCCTCGTAAGCTTCGTTTGTAGTCTTGTCGTAGACTGTAATTCCTTGGTCTACACTCACAGTTACAAATGGTGTATCAATGACTCCATTTTGGTAAATACCATCACGGTGATTTACTTGACCTTCAACCAATTGGAAGCTTGCCCAAGAAAGAGGAGCAAGGTGAACTGGGATTGTCACGCGCACTTGACGTGCAATATATGGCTGACGGAATTTATCCTTTGGCAAAGTATAGCCAAAACTTGCTCCCAAGTCTTCAATCTTGGCTTCAAGGACATGACCATCCAAATCTTCAACGTGGTAATCTGGCAAGGTCACAGCTGCCATCTTCTTGTAGCCTTCTGTTGGATGCAATTCTTTGAAATCACAAGTGACAACATCCACTACAACACTGACTGTATCAACCTTGTCATGTAAAGCTGTGTTGACAACGGTAAAGAGGTGATCACTTTGCGCTTCCTGAGTTGCTATTTTATGTTTCCACTCATTGAGAAGGTTGGTCTTGACAAAGTTTCCAACTTGGTTGACCTTGGCAAAACGAGTTTCCATTTCACGGTGAACTTCGTCAATACTGCATCCACAGATGCTATCGTGTGGTGCATTTTGCAAGAGTACTTTCCAAGCATAAGTCAATTGATCCTTGTGGTTATGTCCACCAGTAATGATGGTCAAAGGTTCTACTACTTGCTCCAACAAATTGCTGTTTTCTTGAAAGGCTTGTTTGAGATAAATACGTGAAGAAGAGGTGTTAGCAAGAGTGTACCAACCATCTGTTTCCTGGCTAGTCAACTCCCCTGTAACTGTTGATAGGTGTTCAGGAAGTGCACTTTCCACTGCTTGAACGTATTCATCAAAGGAGCTGTGAATAAAGGTCACGTCTGGGAAGAGTTCGTTTGCCACACGAATGGCTTCACTCAAGTTTCGTTGAACTGGTTGGTGGTCACAACCGTTCATCATCAACCATTGGTTAGTAGAAGCATAGTCGCGTACGTCTGCCAATTTTTGTTTCCAGAAGGTCAAGGCTTCGTCTTTATCCACTGGAATTTCATTCCCGTTACTGTACCAGTTAGCAAAGAGAATACCAAGCACACGGCTACCATCAGCTCCCTGCCAGTACATTTCTGAAAATTGAGAGGTGAATTGCTCATCTTCGAGGACTTGGTTGTCAAATCCGATTGGTTTGACCCCACGCCCAAAGGCTGCTACGTGAATACCTGATTTTTGAAGGATTTGAGGAGCCTGCCCCATATTCCCAAAGGTATCTGGGAAGTAACCAATCTGAGTTGATTTGCCCCATTTTGCACATTCAGCTTGACCAATCAAGGTATTGCGGACATTGGCTTCACTTGAAATCAGGTAATCATCCTGCAAGATGTAGAATGGTCCAATCTTGAGCTTCCCTTCATCGATGTAACGCTGCACCTTGTCACGGTTTTCAGGGCGAATTTCTAAATAGTCATCGAGGACAATGGTTTGTCCATCTAGGTGGAAACTCTTGAATTCAGGGTCATTTTCAAAAAGATCAAACAGATTGTCAAAAAGTTCCACCAATTGCATACGGTGACTTTCAAACGGTAAATACCACTCACGATCCCAGTGGCTGTGAGAGATAATATGTACAACAACATTTTCCATGAGTAAAACCTCATTCTAACTTAAATTTAAAAATATATTTGTGATTCTTTACAAGAATCAGTGAAGCTAAAGTGTGCTCCTTATACTCAATGAAAATCAAAGAGCAAACTAGGAAGCTAGCCGCAGGCTGCTCAAAGCACTGCTTTGAGGTTGTGG
>CAJNBW010000014.1 GCA_905221105.1 bacterium | reverse complement strand
TTATCCGTCATAAGGTGCTACCTCCTTCCTGCTTTTATTAGTAGAAGTAGTATAACACAATATAGAAATTTGTCACGCTAAAAAGTCGCAAGTACACAACATATAGTGAAATGTAACGAAAATGTAATAAATTATTCTACTTTATTCCACATATTGTGGTTGTCTATTAGTTGAATTTTTATATTTTATATGGTAGAATGAAGACAAGTAAAGGGATTAGCTACCCCTTGAAATCGTCTATAATAGACCCCTGAGTGGATAAAAACGTACGTACTGGGAGTGTAACGGCGTTTTTTTTTTTATGCCTAAAAACAAAAAAAGCGGAGGGTAGCTAGCCCTCCTACAATACCGCCTATAAAGACCCCCTGAGTGAGTTTAATGTCCTCTACTGGGAGGGTATCGGACGGTTACTATTTCTTCTTATTGTTATCTTTCAGAAGAAGCAGGATAGTTAGGATTACCATTAGCAATTCGTAGGTAGTCACAAACTAGCCCCCCTTTCATGGAGATAGAGAGACTAGCTTGGACGTTGATTATATTACACATCTATTTCCATAGGCTTGCTCCCTTCTTTTAGTGAGGGGTCCGTCATAAACGATACTGATAGAACAATTATACCATAAAATAGAGTCATTTTGTGTTCTTTTTCTACTTCCGTAAATGATAATTTACTCAAGTAGAAGTTAAATTGAAGAGGTCGATTAAAAAACAAAAAGAAAAAAGAAAGCACCGAATCTGACTATCCAGCGCTCATCTATTTTCTTAAAAAACGTGTTACTAAATCCATTCCCCGTTAGCATTTACAGTATAACCATCAACTGTAGTGCTTACTGCCAATGCTCCTGAACTATAAGAGTAGTACCACTTAGTACTAATTTGATACCAACCAGTCTTCATAGAACCTGATTCAGTTAGGTAATACCAAGTACCACTTTGTCTAAGCCATCCAGTCTGCATAGAACCTGAGCTGTTTAAGTAGTACCATGTCCCAGATTGATTAAGCCAACCTGTTTGCATAGCTCCTGAACCATTTAGATAATACCACGTTCCATTAACTTTTTGCCAACCAGTTTTCATAGAGCCTGAATCAGTAAGATAGTACCAAGAGCCTCCTTGGTTTAACCAACCTGTCTTCATTTCTCCATCTTGTGCTAGGTAATACCATGCACCGTTTACTTGAACCCAGCCAGATTGCTTGTTGTTTGATTGGTCATAGTAGAACCATTTACCATTTTCTTGCACCCAACCTTGTTGCTGTGTTGTAGCTTCTTCTTTTTTAGTAGTACTTTCGTCTACTTTCTTTTCCTTCAGTTCATTCTCTTGTTTTTTTAATGGTTCTTCAGATTTTTTAGTAGGAACCTCTTCAGCTTTAATTGTAGTATTACTCTTAGGCTTTTTCATTCCCTCTTTAATTTTTTCGAGAGAGTCATATCCTCTACGTCTATTAATTTCTGCCACATAGGAAGCAAAAACGTGGTCCCCACTTTCAAAATTAGATTTGGTAGTAGTGGTAACTATTGTTGCGCCATAAGTATTGCCATAATGGGCTTTAACAGGGTCTAATACTTTTCCAGTTTCAGGATGATACCAAGCAAGTTTTCCTGCTTCACCCCAGTAGAATATGCCCCAATGATTTCTGAGAACATCTCCCACATATTTTAAATCTTCTTCGTTTACATATTTTTTATCTGTAATTAGTTTTTCTCTATACTCAGCTTCTTTTCTTTTTTCTTCTTCTGACATATTTCTTCTAGCTTCTTTAAGTTCTTCTATATATGCCTTATGTTTTTTTGCTTCTTCCTCTTTTTCTTTATCGAATTCTTTTTTGATTTTATCAAAACTATCATACCCTCTAAGTCTGTTCGTCTCAGCAGCATATACACTCGAGGCTAAATCTACATCATCAAAGCGACTACTATAATGTATTTTTTCATATTCGGTTACATTGAAAGGGTCTAATATAATTTCATCTTCAGGCTTATACCAAGCAAGTTCTCCATTTGTACCCCAGTAAAATACACCGCTACCTCTTACAATTTTTTGTTTTTTAAAATCTTCATCATAAGAGGCTTTTAGCCACTGTGTCATACCATTTATTAGTTTACTAATTCTTTCAGTCTCACTTTTATTAATTACATGGTCTGCTGAGACAGATTTAACACCAGCAAAGACTATAAACAGTGCTATAAGCGCTGTAATAATTGTATTTTTCTTTTTCACTTTAAATACTCCTTTTTTTTTATAATTTACTCTAAGCTATATAAAGTCATTTGAACTTCATTACTTAAATATAAATCGTAGATAATTATACCATAAACTAAGTAATATCTGTTAGATTTTCTAAAATTATTTAACCGTTTTCAATATATATCTGTTCTCATAAAACTAAAGCCGATTAAAAAATAAAATAGATAAAAGTAATCACAGATTTAACCATACAGTAAAGACGAAAGCTCTCAAAAACGTGTTAGTATTGTTTATTTCTTCCTCATAAGGTATAATGAATAAAATAACTAAAAAGGAGTTACTATGATAAAGAAAATATTTGCCTTATTTGTGGCTATCTTATTTATTGGAGGTTGTGCCTCTTCACAACCAAAAGAAGCAGAAAAAACTTATGACAACGAATTTATCACAGCACTAGCTAAAGGTTTAGATGCTCGTTGGGATGTTAATGAGAAAGATAAAAACGCCCCCTTTAGTACAGATTTTGCTAAATATCCTGAATTTGAGTTGAAAGAAATTGAAGAGTATAAAGATAAAAAGTTTGAAGATGATAAACTAAAAGAACTAGCTATCACTTATATCAATGAATTAAAAGAAACTCAAAAATCAGCAGAAGGGGATGACGTTGATGGATGGTCACTACATCAATATAAAAGATATACTCTTTTAGTTTCTATAAGTAATATTAAAGAAATTCCTGTAAAAAATAAAGATGAACTAAAAAATGTGCTTAATGACGGTCATAAAGTTGAAAAAGAAAACACTAAACAAGAAGCAATAAAGAACTTACTTTCATCAGTCAAATTTGAAGTAGACAAAGAGAAAAGTAATCAATTTTCTACCGAATATTACGCCATTGTCGAAAATACAACTGAGTATAATATTGATTACGTAGACCTATTGATAACTCTTAAAGACTCTGATGACGTTAACTACAGAACTACATACGTTTCACAAAGCAACTGGAAAAAAGGAACAAAAGTTCGCTTTGAATTTACAGACTTTGACCAGAAACTAGCTAAATATGAAATACAGGTTAAAGATGTGAGAGCTGAAAAACCTTAATCAAAAATTCCCTAACAACAGAAGTTGTAGGGAATTTTTATCTACTTCTTGATATTCTTCTCTTTCTCAGCTCTTCTATTAGCTACTATATCTTCCTCAAAATAGTTAAACCTTGGATTATATTTAAAGTGAATAGTTCTAGTTGCTATTCCATCACGTTGTTTCAATAGTTTTAATTCAACACTTCTAATCGGCTTAGCTTTAGCATTATCAATGTCTTGTTGAATACTATCACCTTCTCCCTGACAGCCTTTTAACTGTAGACCAATTAGGACATCACTTATATACTCTATTTCACCACTCTCTTTAAATGATTCCATACTAGCTTGTGTCTTGTAAGAAGAACGGTTAAAACTAGAAATAAGAATTACAGGGATACCATGTTTTACAACTAAATCTTTAAGTATTGCTACATTCTCATTAGTTGCCATTCTAGCATCTTGCTTAGTGCCTTTAACATACTGTAAAAAGTCAACGATAACAATAGGCTTCTTCTCTGTGTATTTGATATGATTATCTACTATTCTAGCAATCTCTTCACCAGATTTAGCCCCATATTCATATCTAATATTTCTAGCATAGTTGGCTTTGTAGGTTTCTACAGCTGTATCTAACATCTCTACCTGCTTACCTTTTAACTTATAAGCTTGCACAATATCACTATGGCACAAGGCAAACTTATCTGTATCTTTACCTTCTTCTTCTGCTATTTGATAAGACAATCTAGAAAGTGATTTACTCAACATTTGGGACTTATCCATCTCTAAACTGAAGAATAACACATCATGACCATCTTTAGCTAGATTATCAGCAATTTGATGGACTAACGTTGTTTTACCTAATGAAGAGATTGCTCCTATAGCATAAAGTCCTTGCTTAATTCCACCATTTAATGTCTCATCTAGAAGCTTAAAACCTGTAGGAATAGGCTTAACAAGACTTTCATCTTTAATACTTTCTAGGAATGATTCTAGCTGTTTCTCTGTGCTATTATTTAGATAAAGTTGCTTTTTCTGCTCTTCAGATAGGTGTTTTAGTAATTTATCATCTACTGTGTCTAGTGTATCTTTTTCAAAATCAATAGCAAGTAGTCCTTCAATTACTTCAGACTCTAAGGGAAGATACTCTCTATATTTCTCAATATTCCCTACAGCAATGACAAACTTATCTGTAAAGCTGTACTGGGTTCGTATTTGTTCCCTAAAAGCATGTTCTAGCTTTTCAATATTTCCTTTATACCATTCATCATTACCTAATGCCATTATCTCACAGCATTGAGAGGCTAGGCTTTTGCTTATTAGTCCTTCTTTTACAGATTTAGCTAATACTTGTATTGATGATAAAGCATTATCATATTCCTCTAAATTGGCTCTGTCGTGCTCTACATAGTCTTCAAACATAGATAGGGCTATTTCATCAGTGATTCTTTTAGAAACGCTCTGTGAGCCTCCTGTGTCTTTCTGAGATGCTTGTGAAGGTTCTTTATGTTTTGTAGGATTTAACAGCTTTTTTTGCTCCTCTTTGAACTTAGAGATAGCTTTTGATTCAGTATCTCCATAGCTTACTTTTAAGTCTGCTACATCTTCAGCATGATAAAGGCTTTGGTCTATAATCGTTTTAGATTCTAAGTCTTTATTAGTATCAGTTTTTACAGGTAAACCAATTAGCTGAGACCAATTTAGCATTTTATCATCTACAGGTATATCAATTAGTTTAGCTAATTTGATAAAGTTGTAGATATATTCTTCTCTACCTAATGCTCTATCAAGAGGGACAATAACATGATAACAAGGTTCAATTTCACTAGCACTAAAGGAAGGAAAAACAGCATAGTTATACCCTTTTAGAACTTTTTCTACTTTTTTTATTAACTCCTCGGCTGTGATTGTGTGTTCATTATCATCTTTAACCTTAAAGTCATAGTCCAGCATGATTGCATCTCTTGTCAGCAGATTAGCATCATTTCTTATAGGATGTGACATTTTGCCACTGATAAGATACTCTACTTCTTTGGCTTTTAATTCTTTAGTTGTCTCTTTACCTGTTAAGTCAGGAGCTTCATAGTCTGCTAACCATTCCATTAAGCCTTTATCTTTAATTTGTTTCAACTGGATGTTGTAACCTTTGCTATAATAAATTACCATAATTCTCCTTTTTGTGTTTAGTTACAGCATTAGAGTAGAGGGAGCCCCAGCCTAAAGCTGGGGGCTCACAGTTATATAATTTATATTATTTATAGGCAACTCACTAAATGCTGTAAACCCTTGGTATATAAGCGATTAGAGGGTTTTTTAAAACTCTCTAACTTACATTTCGTGTAGTCAAACTTACATTTCGTGTAGTCAAACTTACATTTCGTGTAGTCAAACTACAGTAGCTTAATAACAAATTTTTCATTTTTAGCTCTTGTAGTTCCTTCATATTCATACCCTGCTATCACCTTACAATCAACTAACTTATCTAATATGCTGATTGAATTATTTTTGATAGTGTTTTTTTGTCTAGGTGTTAGAGGTTTAGGTATTTTCTGAAACTTAATGTCTAGTTTATTGTTTTCTTCTTCTATTCTTTCATATATATTGTTTAAATCAATAATATTTGACCATTTACCATGTTTGTTAATCATGACATTGATTAAGTCGTTTATATAGAGATTGAGTACAATATTTGTAGTTGAAAAGCGTACATCTTCAGGAAGAGAAAGTCTATTACTTTCTAGCGAGTATATATGATTTATATCCTTCGCATTAGTATATAAGAGAGGTAGACGATAGAATCTGTAGGCTTTTGATTTCTTATTATTTAGAATATGTATAACTTCGTCATAATTTAGTATTTGACCTTTAATTATCAATTCTCCATCTAAGCCAAATTGTTCCATTACTTCTGTTCTATCAATTTCTACTTCAGTTTTATGTAGATTATCAAGTAAAATTTCTACTTTCTTACGAGTGTCATTACTTACGTGTGTAGATTTATTACCAGATATAAGACTACAAATTCTATTGATAGTTAGAAACTCATTACCTGCCTCTATTAGTGTACCTATTGAGTTCATAAGTGCTACTTCAAATCTAGATAGGTTCAATT
This sequence comes from bacterium, assembly GCA_905221105.1. Lineage (GTDB taxonomy): Bacteria > Bacillota > Bacilli > Lactobacillales > Streptococcaceae > Streptococcus. The sequence continues at coordinate 3,244 of CAJNBW010000014.1, read as the reverse complement.
CGTTTTCAATGACTTCTAGCGTAGTATAATTCAGAGAACCTGTTTTTTTCCCTGCTTGTCTAGCGCTAAAGCTTGATTCTATTGTATTAGCTTTTTCTATAAGTCCATAGTTTATTAACTCTTTTGTTATAAGACTATTATCTACAGTCAAACGAGAACTAGGAATGAATCTAGAAGAGGTTTCTGATTTCTCAACATTTTTTCTATCATTTCTTCTCTCAATAATGTATGTATCTACCAATTAGACCTCTTTTCTAGATATTTGACAGAAATCAAACTTTTATACTGCTGTAGAACTGTTTCTAATGTTCTCTTAGATTCAATGTAAGCTATATCAAAGTCAGTTATCTGAGTTCTAGGTATCATAGTAAGCGAAAGAAAATCATAATCAAGCTTAGGTTTTCTTTGTGTCTTAGTTAGAGTGATATTCTTTGTAAGGTTGCTAAATGGTTTTATCTCAGGCTCATCTTGTATCTTATGCTGTATTACAAAGTTTAGAAGAGCATTTAATGAATCTCTATCAACTTTTAGATTATTCTTTTTAAGCTGTGGAGCTTCAAGTACATCAGCAAACAATTTAACTAACTCTATAAAGGCAAGTTGATAGGCTAGATTATCAACTATTGTGTCATAGTTTTCTTTGAAAGAGTTAATCATTTCTGGAGCTATTTCTCCTGTGCTATCTATACCTAGTTTGAACAAGTAGCATAGTTTCCATATTTGTGCATTATAGAAGTAAGTAGAGGTTTCTACATCCTGTTTGATATATTCTATAGCTCTGATAAGATTTGTAGTTGTATATCTTATGTCAAAGTATAGTTTATTTGATACTAGTTGAGAGACTATTGTTTCAATTTTAGGATTATTAGTCTTCAATTCGTTAGAGAAAGTATCAGAGGAGTAGTATTGCTGAATGATTTCCCATTCTTCCCCTTCGGTACTAATATTTAAGTCACAGAAGGAAAGCTCCATTAGAAGTGTGTTATATTGGTCTGTTAGTTTGTCTACATCATAACTTTTAGGATTTTTTACCTCTAAGATATTTTGAAGACTATTAACCACAATATTATTTCTAATTTGTTCTAACTCTTTTATGATGGTGTCTTTAGTTCTGTTACTCATTCTTATCCTCTCTTGTTGCTTAGTTTTTCTGATAGTTCATTGAATTGAGATAGAGCCTCAAAGTTATCAAAAATCCATTGCTGACAGATTTCAATAATAAGTGAGTTCACAGAGGTCTGCTTTAGTCTAGCTCCTGTCTGAAGCTCATTTTTTAGCTTTTCTGTGATTACAAGATTAAGTCTCTTATCTCTCTTCATTTCTTCAATTATAGGTCTTCCATTAAGATTAGTAGTCATAGTTCTCTCTTTCAGATAAGGAAATAAAAAGTTGATTTAAAGGGAAAGTTTTAGTAGTAAATTACAAAATAACACTAGGTATATATCGTCTAGATGCTTTCTATACAAGCGTATATAAAACGTCTAGATGGTATAGAAACGTGTTACCTACTTTCTATACGCTAGGCAACCAGAATTGCCACCAATGTTTCTTTTTTTGCTGGTCTTCTATAAGCAAGGTATCCTTGTTATATATAATTTTGTGAAGCTGGTCTATCTGCGTATCCTTTTGTTCTATCTGCTTTAACAGCACTTCATATAGTTCTTTGTATATACTGTTTTCTACACCGATTGAGTCATTTTCTATACGATTTTCTATACCGTCTATATCGTCTTCTATACGGTCTACCTTGGTATATAAATCTTCATTTTTCGTATATAAAACTTCTTTATCGAGTATAGAAGTTATAACTAGCTGTGTTACCGTCAGCCCTTTTTCTTTTGCAATCTCTTGAATCTGTGATTTTTGCTCTTCTGTTAGTTTAATGTTGATTTGTGCCATTTTATATCCTCTTTTCTACACTTCAGCTAAAGCATTTTCTAGCAATTCAGAAACTAAATTAGTTCCTAGATTGTTTTTCTGCTCTTCTTCGTGTATGTAGATTTGACTTGTAGCAGGGTTTGCATGACGTGCGTATTTTTGTACCTCTGATAGAGTGTCAGCTATTCCAGCTTTCTTCATAGCCTTGTACGCTTCGGTTATACCTGTGTGTCTTAGACTATGAGCTGTTAGCCTTGGGCTATCAAATCCAGCTTGTTTAAAGCAATCTTTCATCATGGTACTTATTGTACGTGTTGTAATGCGTTTACCCTTGCTATTGTTGCTTGTAGAGGTAAATAGAGGGTCTTCAACCTTATTAGACTTACGATAGCTTAGATAGCTTGTAAGAGCCTTATATGAGGCTTCTGTGAGCTGTACAGGGGTATCTTTTTCTGTGTGTCCTTTACCTTGAACGTATAGATAGAACTTACCATCAATGTTTCTTATATCGCCTATATCAGCTCTGTGAACCTCAATAGTCCTTAGTGCTGTGGTAGTCATCAATAAGATAATAGCGTAGGTTCTAGCCCCTGTTTCGTTACTTGTATCAATAGATTTCAGAATTTCAGCAACCTGTGACAAAGAAAAGTTATCTTTCTTGTGTGCTTTGCTGATTTTTGCTCCTTTAATTCCTTTAGCAATGTTTGTATAGCCAAACTCTACTTCAAGCCAATTAAAGAGCTGTTTAACGGCAATGACATAATTTTGTACTGTAGTAGGCTTTAGACCCTTATCTTTAAGATATTGCACGTAGCTTAGTATATCCGCTCTCTGAGGTTCTGTGATGCCTTTATCTGCTAGATATGTTAAGAATTGGCGTATCTCTCTTGTGTAAGTATCTTTAGTTGCCTGTGTCGTCTGTACAAAATCTATAAAACTATATAGATGTGTGCTTAGATTATTTTCCTTTTGAAGTGAGTACATTTTCTTACCTTTTCTACATTTATTGAGTTTTATACACAACTAAATCAAGTATAGCATGTCAAGTAGTAGTAGTCAAGGTAGATTTTAAAAGAAAAGCCTATAAAATAAGCATTTCAGAGAGTTAAGACTGAAGAATTTTAATGGCATTTAGAATACGTTCTCTACGTGTCTTTGTTAGAGGGCTTCTTAGCCATTCCGTCAGAGTTTGACGAGAGACACCACACTGCATTGCTACTTGCCAATGCTTGAAGTCTCCCTTTTCTATCAGTTTCTTAATATCACTATTAAGATTATTAAAGATAATTTTATCCGTCATAAGGTGCTACCTCCTTCCTGCTTTTATTAGTAGAAGTAGTATAACACAATATAGAAATTTGTCACG
>CAJNBW010000013.1 GCA_905221105.1 bacterium | reverse complement strand
ATCACTTTCTTACCTGTAATCTTGTCGCCTGTTACGGCTCCTGTTACTTGGTCTGCTGTGTGTTTTGGTGCTTGATCGTGACGTGTTAATGGCGTTACGGTTGGATCAATCTTCTCTGCATCGTTACGTTCACGTACAGTTTGTGACAATGTAATTACTGGTGTTGGGTCACTAGCTCCTACTCCTGCACCTTTGTGTCTATAAGTTACATCCCCATTTGGTGCTACTTGCAACTCTGCAACATTAACTGATGGGTTCGCTTTTTTCACGGCTGCTTTAACGTCTTCTATTTCTTTTGGAGTTAGATTCGTCAGATTAATTGCTGGAACTTTCTCAACTGGTTTCAATCCTGCGAATGCTTCTGTTTCGTATGAATCAACTTTTCCGTTCTTATTGCTTTCGTGACGTGTTGCTACACGATCTCCTGCTTCGAATTTTTCTTCGCCTGATAGTGTTACTGTAATGCTTCCGTCATTTGCAACAGTAATTGTACGATTTGCTTGATTGCTATCATATCCTGTTGCTGTTTTTGTTAACTGCATTTCTACACCACGGATAGAAACGTGTAATTTATCTCCAGTTTCTACTGTTGTGTTTGGTTTAATTGTTACAGTATTATCTTTTTCGTTAAATGTTGTTGTGATATCAACTGGTTTAACTTCCAAGACTGGAACTGTTACTTCTTTTGTAGATTGATCAGAATATGTTAACACTACAGTAGCAACTTTCTCTCCATCTACTTCTGTAATACGTCCGTTATCTTTTAGCACTTTTTTAATTGGTTGCGGCTGATGATTTGGAATCGTGACACTATTAATCACTCGATTTGATTCTGTAGTTGGAACTATACCTTGTGCAGTTGTATCTTTTGCAGCTTTAATAGAAACTTCTGGTAGTGATGTAACTGTAATATTGTGAGTTGTACTTACTGTTGCTCCTGCCGCATCTGTTGTTGAATACGTTAGAGTGTACTCACCTTTTTTCAGATACTCATTTCCTGATAAGGTTACGTTTTCGTTCCCTTTGCTAATTATTACACTTAAGTTTTCTTTAGCTGTTCGTCCTACTGTCTTGTTCGCGTCATCTTCTGTATCCGCTGCTGTCACAAGTTGTTTCAAGCCATCCATTGTTAAGCTACCATCCGCTGTATATTTGTGCGTATCTGGTGCTTTGACTGTGATAGTTGGATCTGTATTCGTTGCATTTGGTGCAAAAATCCATCCCGAAGCTGTATTGCCTCCTCTATTATCATAGTGTACACGTACCATTACACTTCTAGCATCAGCTTTCATTGTAAATGGAATGTCAGATTTCTGATTTGAATCTTTAATGTGTAATTTGAACACTCGTTCAGCTGGGTTAGTACTTGCTTCTTCTGTTAACTCAGTTGTTGTTTTACCAGAAGGGTTATTATTGACAGATTCTTCTACTTGCCATCCGTTATCTGTTTTATTAATTCCATATTGGAATCTATGACCTTCTTTACTTGCGATTATTACATAAAACTTCCCTGCATCGTGAGGTACATGAACAGTAATATCACGTCCTGCTTGTAGCGGCGTGTCAATAGACGCCACATTACTTAATTGAACATTTGCTCTAGTTGTTGCCGATTCTACATCATGCATAGCTTGTTTCACTGAAACCGGATTCGTTGATTTTGTATTCGCATCTTGCTTAAAGTTTTGCGTTAAAACTTCATTATCTTTTAAGTTGTATGTCCAATTTCCATCTGAATTAACTGTTGTCTCAACTGTTTTACCACCTTGTAAATCAATCTTCACTGTAGCTCCTGCGATACCTGTACCTGAGATACTACGCTCTGTTGAACTTAAATCATTTCCAAATCCAGTAGTTGGCGTAATCGTTGGTGCTGCTGGTTTCGCCACTTTATCGTGTGAAATATCTAATGTTGAACCATCTGGGAATGTAGCTACTACAACTTTCTCCTTATCATTTGTTGTACCAGGTGCGAATGTAACACCTGTTCCGTTGATTGTTGGAAGATTGTTGTTACGACGGTTCACTTCAGTTAACTTATTCGCAAAGTTTTGTTTGATTGTTGGTGTAAAGTTACCGTTTGTAACATCACTATTACCATAAACTACTTTAGCTGTATCAACTGGATAAGTAATAGATGCTCCTTTTGATTCTGCAAGTGATGAAACTGTAATATTGTGAGTTGTACTTACTGTTGCTCCTGCCGCGTCCGTTGTTGAATACGTTAAAGTGTAATCACCTTTTTTCAGATACTCATTATTTGCTAGGTTAACAACTTGATTTCCTTTTCTAATTGTAAGATTAAAATTATCACCAACTCTATTCCCTACTGTCTTATCTGCATCATCTTCTGCATCGGCTACTGTTACAAGTTCTTTCAATCCAGCCATCGTTAAGCTTCCGTCCGCTGTGTAATTACGAATGTTTGGTGCTTTTACTGTGATTGTCGGATTTGTATTCGTTGCCGGGCTTGCAGTAACCCAACCTCCATCAGGATCATTTGCTGGGTTAGCTGGATTATTTTTATTATTTACGTGGTGAGAACGAACTTTTACTACACTAACGGCTGTAATCTTAAATGGGAAATTAATCTTTTTATTTGCATCTTTAATGCGTAGCGTGAATTTTTTCTCAGAAACATTATCTCCATCAGCTACTATTAAGTCAGACTTATCAGAACCTTTCTCTAGAATCCATCTTCCATTTTCTTGTTTAACACCATACTCATAGGCTGCTTGTCGGTCATTTTTATTATTATATACTTGAACATAGAATCGTCCAGTATCATGAGCAGCTTTAACAGTAATCTCACGTCCTGCTTGAACTGGAGTATCAATAGAGATTACTTTGGCTAATTGAACATTCACTGTTGAAGCTTCCGATTCTGCTCCATTTTCAGTTTGTGTAACAGAGATAGCATTGTCGGCTTTTATAGTAGCATCTTGTTTTGTATTTTGCGTAAGTTTTTCATTTGTTTTCAAAGTATAAGTCCACTTACCTTGATTGTTAACTGTTGTTGTACCAGTTGAACCATCTTGCAACGTTACTTTAATCGTTGCACCAGCTGCACCTGTTCCCGAAATGACACGGTCAGTCGACACTAAAGTCCCGTTGTATTGAGGTGCGGTAGTAATTGTTGGTGCTGCTGGTCTAACATTTACAGAAACGTTTACGATTTTAGATGAACGAAATGCTGCATTATTTCCCGTTTCGGAAGAAGGTAATGTAACTTTAACTCGATAATTTTGTGCACCAGCCGTATTTGGAGTAACCGTTTGAGTTCTTCCATTAGTATCAACCCATTCATAAGTTGTACCTTCTGGTAAATCTAATGCACCGTTTACTTTTGTTACAGCAGCTTTTGCATCTTGTACTGATAAAGTAGTTCCTTTATCCACAGTCACTTTTGTACTATTAGGTTCAACATCATATGTTCGAACATTAAATTTAACTTCTTTATTATTTCCTCTATCAACGCTACCATCAGCAGAATCAGATACTTTTAGCGTTATAGGGCGTTCACCAAGTTTTGCTGTATTTGAAACATTGCCTCGAACTGTATACGAACCTTGTGAGTTCACAGTTTTTCCATTTTGGTTAATAGTATAGTTACTACTTGCATGAACATTATCATTGAACCAAACACCTTGTGGTAATCCACCATCATTTTTATAACTAATATTAACTCTACCAGTTGCTGCATTATCATAGTATTTCAATGGTAACTCTAGTGAAGAACCACGGAAAACATGAACTGTCTTATTACTTGCATTATCTGTTAATGTTGTACCATTTAGTGTAACTGTTGGAGCGACATTATCCGTTACATTAAACGTCTTTTGTACTGCTCTCTGGATAGGTGTATAAATTGTATACTCTACGCCATCTATTGTTTTTTTATTCACAGTATTAGGGAATACTGCCGTTGCGGTATACTTAGTAACATTTCCTACTTCATTTAATTTCGTATCATCAGCAACATCAGTAAATGTAAAAGTACTATTATTGAATTCTTTCCATTTAAACTGCATATGTTCTGGATAGTACTTATCATTGGCTGAACTAGGACTAGAACTAGCACTATCTGCCACTTTGAATTGACTATGAGGATCACCTAATTTACTTCCAACAGGACGTGTTTCTGTACTACTAGCTTGTACGTCGACTACACGATATTTAAATTTATATGTCGCAGTATTATTACGAGCATCTGTTGCAACAACAGTAGCTGTACCTTCTCCAAATGGAGCGTCAGTTGCTACATTATTATCAGGAATTGTATATTCATAATCCTTACTTCCACTAGCTGTGACATTTGCAACTCCTTTTGGAAGTCCAGTAATCGATAAGTTTACATTATTCTTATTATCTTGAACTCTAAATGTAGGATTGAAGTTTGCTCCACGATAAATAATAAAACGATTATCATCTGCATTTGCTGTTAATGCTTTTCCGTTAAATGATACTGTCGGAGCAACATTATCTGGAGTTTTCACTGTATCTGTTGCTGAAGCTTCGTCACTATTTAAATAAGTTGCTTTAGCAGTTATTGTTGATAAATCTTTTACAGTTGGTTCTGTAATTGATACAACCCCGTTAGATGGATTAACTGTTACACCGTTTGGTAACGCATCAAGTGTTCCCCATGTAGTTCCTGATTTTTTAACCGTTATTGTAGTATCAGCATTTTGATCAGTAGGTCTATAAGATACCACTAATTTGTCTGTAGTCCCTTTTGGCGTTACAGAAGCTGAACCATCGTCAGGCACACTAATTGCTGGAGCTGTAGGTGTTGCTTCTTTTCTAATATTTTTGAAAAGTACATCTACATAATCTACAGAATCGTCTTGGTTATTTGTACGAGCATTGTTTTCGTTATCATAGTAAGTAACTTTTATTTGTTTTTGCACCCAAACAGGAGTAGTTGATGTAACCATTGGAACTGTACCAGATACATTACCGTTTGTATCAACTTTTTGATAAGCTTCACGAATCGCAGCATTCAACTTTGCGACATTTTCCGCAGAAATCTTTCCACCTGGAACGACATCAATGTAATAAGGAACTTTAAAGAGTTCTTTTCTACCATTTTCTACAGTCAGCTCAATAACTCTAGTACCAGTAGTAAGGTCATTTGTCCCTCCTGCCCACTCAACAGATTTAACAGATTGTTCTTTGATTCGTGCACTAGTCGTTGGGAAATCTTCAATCTGGTCTTTGTAAAAGGCTCTTCCACCATTCAGAGATGTCATATCAGCAGAATCAGGCGTTTTAAACCCTGGAATAGTAGAAGAGACATTATCATATCTCATAATATAAGTAGCAGCATCTTCCAAATTCCCATTATAGCTTTTTACATCTGTTACTGTTTTTGCTACGGGTTGATAAATATCCGACTGAGTAACTACCTTAAATGGAAGTCTAAAACTAATTTTTTGACCTTTTATTTTAGCTTCAATATAAACTGTATGATTTCCTTTAGTGCTATCTGCCGTTATGTCTTCCGGACTATCATTGTGTATATGAGTATATTTATTGTGAGACATTTTAACGTGATGATCCCAAGTACTTTCGTTACCTACAGGTTTATATGTTTTATAATCAGCTATATCTGCACCGCTAGGAATTATTTTCCTATTATTATCGTAAGTGTCTTCAATAGTTACTGCACCCTTTTTTAATGCTGTGCTATCTTCAAAGTCACCGAGCCCCGTCCCTTTTAAGAAAGTAGTTTTCGCTCTACTTGTATCAACTGTAATATTATATCTTTCTTGGATTCCATACCATTGTTGATAACTCTTATGCATGAAACGTCCTGTTGGAATTTTTTCATAAGACTTCATACCAGCAATATAGTATAGTGGTGTTTCAGTATCTCCTACTGTATCAAACTCAACAACATAAGTATTTCCTCTATCAAAGTCACGTGGTCTAAAAGCAAACACATTCTGAGTAGAACTTTTAATTTTATCGTATAACTTATTTGTTACAGTTTTGTCTTCTTCAGTCATTCCATCTCTATTGAAATAAACTTCAGTATTATTTTTTACAAAATCATCTAAACCATAAATCCCGCCACGGTTACCTACAATCCCATTTTGGACATTAGCAACATTTTCATAATAAGGCGTTCCATGAACTCCCGTATCTGGTTTACCAACAGAAGTTAAGTATTTATCAGAAGCTCCATTAAATACCTCGGATACCCCACCTTGTTTTACCACCGCTCCATTTTCAATCAATTTCATGTTTCGAACTGAATGGCCTTCTGGAACAGTAAAGTAATAAATTGGATTTTGTCTAGACTCACGAGCATTATTGTATGTTATTTTCCAATGATATCCATTTGATTGTTTAGTAACTTCTGCAAAAACTTTGTTTTTTAATCTTTTTACAGGTTGCGGTCCTAAATCTGCATTATTTCTACCATTAGCGGAAGCATTATCATTGTGTGAAATATATAAAAATGTGCCAGGTGGGTATCCCGAACCATCATTTGCTTTTGTAATATATCCAACAGTTGCTTCAGTTAAACGGTCGTCACCATGGCTATCATAAACTTTCCCATCAGCAGCTCTATAGTAGCTTGCTCTAAAATAGGAGTCTGGAAGCATTTTATTTCCATTTAGAGAATCACGTTTACCTGAATGTTCACGTGTGACAGCAAGTGCAAGTTTTTTCTCTGCTTGTTTCCCTTGCTTCATTAATTCTTCAATTTCTGAAGCTGTTAATTGCGGATTTTCTAATCCTTTTTTAACAGCAAGAACTGTTTCTTCCACACCTTCCAAAAATTTCTTGGTCTCAGGGCGTTCAATTTTTCTAGCGGCATCTAAGTAGCGAACCAAATAGCCAGATAGCGCTTCCAGCTTATCTTTTTTGGGTACACTTCCCTCCTCTTTACCAGCTTTTTCAGACTTTCTGCCATCTTCAGTTCCTTCAACAGAAAGCGTACTTTTATCAATCTTTTTAAGTTCTTTTTCATCTTGAACTTTAGAACTAACTGTGGAACTTTCTATTACTTTTGCAGGCTTATCTAAAGTAAGATTACCGTCTAACGTTGCTTCGCTAGTCCGTGTAGCACTCAAGGCTTCTTTATTTTCCTTAGAAACAGCACTAGCTTCGTTAGCAGACTTATTATTGTCCTTAGATTGGAGCTGACGTACTTGCTCTGTCATAGCTTGAACTCGACCCACTAAGGTTGCAACTGCTTCTTCAGATGTATTTTCGTCCCCAAGCAAACGTTTGCTTTCATCGGTTAATTGAGAAATCTGACTAGCTAGACTTGACAACTTCCCATTATCTATCTTAGTAATCTCTGCTTGAAGGTCACTAAGAGCCTGATTAAGAGCAGACTTATCCACCGATTTCTTAGCAATTACCTCTTTCTCAGCCCCTACTTCCTGTGATTTTTCTGAATGTGCCTCTGTAGGTGGAACTCCCTCGGTCAAACCAGTAACAGCAACCCCCACTTTTTCACTATTGGCTGTTGCAGGAGAGACGGCCATATCCGCCTTAGCTACTCCATTCGCAAAAAAGATGAGCGCTGCAACCGCCACACTCGCAGCACCAAAATGGTACTTTCTTATAGAATAACGGTAAAGTTTTTCACCATTGTCGTCACGCTTTTTACCAAACATAATCATATCCTTTCATTGTTTCAATCGATTAGCTAAAAAGCTTTGAAACATAATATCTCCACACTATATTAACACTTTTACAATGCACAAGCAAGCATTTACATAGCTAACTTCTCAAAGTAACTTCCACTTCCCCAACCGAAGTGGAAATTAGTCTAAAACGGATTTTTATGGTGGAATTAAGTGTGAGACGTTTGAGTTAGAAATGAGGTCTACTATGACAAAACATAAACACCTTACCCTTTCAGACCGTAATGATATCCAACTGAGCTTAGAGCGCGGTGAAGCCTTCAAAGCTATTGGACAATCCATTCTAAAAGACCCGACAACCGTTTCCAAAGAAGTCAAACGAAACAGACAAGTCCGAGAGTCTACGTGTGATAACCTTCCTTGCCCTTTACTCGATAAGGCTCCCTTTGTCTGTAATGGATGCCCTAAAAGAAGACAGAATTGTGGCTATAAGAAGATCTTATACCTTGCTAAACAAGCTCAAAAACAATACGAACAAACTCTTGTTGAGGCTCGTGAAGGAACTCCTCTCAATTCCAAGACCTTCTGGGACATGGACAAAGTCATTTCTGATGGTGTTAAAAAGGGACAACACATCTATCATATCCTCAAAACCCATAACCTTGATGTCAGCTCCTCAACTGTCTATCGACATATCCGAAAAGGATACCTATCTATCGCTCCTATTGACCTAGCCAGAGCCGTTAAATTCAAAGAAAGACGGAAAAGTAAGCTACCTTCCATCCCTAAAGAAGCTAAAAAAGGCCGTTCCTATGAGGATTTCCAAAACTATTTAGTCCTTAATCAACTAGACTCTTGGCTGGAAATGGACACAGTTCTGGGGAGGATGGGAGGTAAAGTCCTACTTACCTTCAACCTGTCTTTCTGTAACTTTATCTTTGCTAGACTTCTGGATAATAAAACTGCCCTTGAGGTTACCAAACACCTCTATGACATCAAGAACACTCTTCACCAAGCTGACAAAGATTTCTTCCAACTTTTTCCTGTCATCCTGACAGATAATGGTGGAGAGTTTGCCAGGGTCGATGATATCGAAATGGATGTGCGAGGAGAGAGTAAACTCTTCTTTTGTGATCCTAATCGCTCTGACCAGAAAGGGAGAATTGAGAAAAATCACACACTGATTCGAGACATTCTACCTAAGGGAACTTCTTTTGACAACTTAACTCAAGAGGATATCAATCTCGTTTGTTCTCATGTCAACAGTGTCAAACGTGCTGCTTTGAATGGAAAGTCAGCCTATGAGCTCTTTGCCTTTACTTACGGAGAAGAAATTCCTAAGCTTCTCGGCATTTCTAAAATACCTGCAGAAGATGTCTGTCAGTCTTCTAAATTACTCCAACATAAGTTCTAAAAACTAACCTTTAACCGCATTCAAACGTCTCACACTAACTTCCACCATAGCGGAACTTAATCTGAAACGCTTTCAGATGAGAGGATTTTGTGCGTTCTTTTTTTCGATTCATTTTGGCTATAAAAACGATAAAATCAAGCATTAGTAAAACCAGTGGAACTTACCCTGACACGGATTTCCACTGGTTTTTACGATTTTTATCAGACTAACTTCCACTTGGATTAGCGGTGGAACTTAGTTTGGGAATTTACCTTCAAAACAAAAATACGATAACAATCGTGTTTATGAGCATTTTTCAAGAATTATATATATATATACAAGTGTTATTATACCTATATTTAAAACATCTAAACTATAAAATTTAATATAAATAAAAAACAGATTTTACCTTTTGCTTCGGAAAAATCTGTCATTATTTTATTTTAAATGGTAGACTGCCTATCCTTACATTTTATAGACAGCGGATTGATGAAAGCTTATTATTGGGCAAAGGGCTTGTTCCCAAAAAATTCCAACCACGGTTTGCGAACCTCGTCTTTGCTGGTTTCTCTATATTTTTTTAGCTCTTATTTATGATGCTCTTTCAATAGTTCTTCAAACTCAGAGACAGTCATGCCTAATTGCTCACTCGCAAATTCAGAAGTTAGAACATGTTGGCGCACTAAATCTAGAAAGGTAAAGAGTTTCCCACGCTCTAGACCTTGTTCAACTCCCTCTGCTCGTCCTCGTTCTAATCCTTTTTCTTCAGCTTGTTCCAAGGCATAGTCCTGTGCTAACAAGGCTTGTTCTTCGCGCATACGTAGTTGACTAAACATCTTCCTATCCTCCTCGGACCAGCTCTTGCAGTCTAGCAATTGATCTGCTTGGCTGATGGCTCGCTCGGGTGCTTGGGTAAAGGGTTTATTCCCAAAAAACTCCAACCATGGTTTGCGAACCTCGTCTTTGCTGGTTTCTCTATATTTTTTTAATTCCAAGAATGCCATCTTGACCAGATGGTTTTCTTGAACGTTATTTGTGATGGTTAAGACCTCACCTGTCGAATCCTCTCGCATACTAAAGCTATGAAAAGCCAGGTCATCTGAGAAATAATTACTGTCCACAATAGCAATAGCGTATACTGGGGCAATATGTTTATAGCTCTGATGAGTATTGCCCTCTTGCTGGCGAATTTTTTCTAGATTTTGATTGACCTGACTGCACAGATAAGCCCATAGACGATTGATGAAAAAATTCTGATGATGAACTTGAATTTCAATAATAACTTGCGTACCATTATCCAACTCCGCCAAGACGTCTATACTAGTGTAAAAATCCTGAGCCGAGTAGGGCAGAGAAGGCAAGACATGAATATTACTCCCTTCCAAAATGGTTACATTTTTGACTGGTAAGTCCAGCATATCGCGAATAAATTGACAAGTGATTTCTGGATTGCTAAAGATTTTCTTAGCAACCAAATCGTTGGT
>CAJNBW010000012.1 GCA_905221105.1 bacterium | reverse complement strand
TCTTAACCCCTTGACCAACGGACCAGAGTTGTTATTTTCAACTCTTACTATTATACCGACTTTTTATTTTTTGTCAACATCTTTTTCTAATTTTTTTTCATTTTTTTCAAGTCAACTTTTTCAACTTATAGTAAAAAGAGCCAGAATTAAACTGACTCTTTTATTATTTATCAAACTTAGAAGCGCGTTCTTCTCCCCACCAATAGGGCATTAGTTCTGCGACTCTCACAGTCTTTCTTCTACTGTAGTCCATCATGAATTCTGCATCTTTATTTTCAGCATTCAATTCTAAAAGGAATTCTCTGCAAGCACCGCAAGGCATGGCTGAACTTCCACCATAAGGTGCTTTATCCCGAAAGGCTAAGACTTTCTTAACCTTAGTTTGTCCTGAAAATTGATACATATTGAAGAGTGCTGCCCGTTCTGCACAGAGATGGAAAACACCACAGGTTCCCTCCATACAGAAACCTGTAAATATTTGTCTATCTTCTGCTTCTACTGCGGCTACAACATGGTTGGCATAAACAAAGTCTGATACGTCATGTGGATTGTATAGTTTCTGTGCTTCTTCGTACATCTTTTCCCAGATGTCCATTGTTGCATCCTTCTTATTTAGAGATTTCTTTTAGCATGTTTTCGATATGCTGAATTGATTTTTCACGTCCAAGTAAGAAAATTGTATCTGGTAATTCTGGTCCATGCATTTCACCTGAAACTGCGATACGAATTGGCATGAAAAGATTTTTCCCTTTAATACCTGTTTCTTTTTGGACTGCTTTAATTTGTGGGAAGATATTTTCTGTTACAAATTCATCATCTGTCATTGCTTCAAGTTTTACTTTGAAGGCTTCAAGAACTGTTGGAACTGTTTCACCCGCCATGACGTCGCGCTCTGCTTCTGTCAATTCTGGGAAATCTGAGAAGAAAAGATCTGTCAATGGAATAATTTCATCTACTGATTTCATTTGTGGTTTATAGAGCTCAACTAATTTTTCAGCCTTATCAGTCAATCGGCCTGCTTCCTCTAAGAATGGTTTTGCCATTTCAAAGATAGTTTTTAGGTCTGCATTCTTGATATAATCATTGCTCATCCAGTCGAGTTTCTTCTGATCAAAGGCTGCTGGTGACTTGCTGAGGCGGTTTTCATCGAAAAGTTTAATGAGCTCTTCACGAGAGAAGATTTCATCTTCGCCACCTGGGTTCCAACCAAGAAGAGCAATGAAGTTAAAGACTGCTTCTGGCAAATACCCTTTTTTACGGTAGTCTTCAATAAACTGAAGGGTGTTGGTGTCACGTTTTGACAGTTTTTTACCCGTTTCAGAGTTGATAATCAAAGTCATATGACCAAACTCTGGAGCTTCCCATCCGAGTGCTTCATAGACCATGAGCTGTTTTGGTGTATTAGCAATGTGGTCGTCTCCACGGATAACATGGGAGATTTGCATATCATGGTCATCGATGACAACGGCAAAGTTGTAAGTTGGATAACCGTCTTTCTTTTGGATCACCCAGTCACCACCAATATTGCCACCTTCAAATTCGATATCACCTTTGACCATATCATGCCACTTGTAGATACCTGATTCATTGACAGCCAAACGAACCGTTGGGATGATTCCTGCTGCTTCACGTTCTGAGATGTAAGCTGCTTTTTCCTCTTCACTCATGCCAAGGTATTCATTGATGTAGCGAGGAGTTTCACCAGCTGCTTCTTGGCGTTCGCGTTCAGCTGCCAACTCTTCTTCTGTAACGTAAGATTTATAGGCTTTTCCTTCAGCTAATAGTTGATCAATGTATTTTTGATACAAGTCCAAACGCTCAGACTGGCGGTAGTTCTCATGTGTTTCTGGACTTTCATCCCAATCTATACCTAACCAGCGAAGGTTTTCAAGCTGTGAACGTTCACCATCTTCGACATGACGTTTACGGTCAGTATCTTCGATACGGATAATAAAAGTTCCACCATGATGTCGTGCGTAAAGGTAGTTGAACAATGCTGTACGGGCATTTCCGATGTGTAGTAGTCCTGTTGGACTTGGTGCGTAACGTACGCGGATATCTTTTGACATAGTTTCTCCTATAAAGTCTCTAGGCGTCTGCCTTTTTGCTCTCTATATTATATCACAAGTCTTGGCTGAGTCCAATTTCTATGGATAAAGAGAGTAAAAAGAGTGGACAAACCACTCTTTTCTTCTATAGACGTGCGTTAAGTTCTTTGCTTAATTCTTCAAATCCTGGTTTTCCAAGAAGGGCAAACATGTTACGTTTGTAAGCTTCAACACCTGGTTGGTCAAATGGGTTGATAGCATTCAAGTAACCTGAAAGGGCGATAGCCAATTCGAAGAAGTAGATAGTGTAACCAAGAGTGAAAGCATCTTGCTCTGGAAGAGTCACGTACATGTTTGGTACATCACCATCTGTGTGGGCAAGAAGAACACCGTCAGTTGCTTTTTTGTTTACAAAATCAACGTCTTTTCCTTGAAGGTAACCAAGTCCATCAAGATCTTCTTCCAAAGTAGGGATAATCACGTTCTTACGAGGTTTGTCAACACGAACAACTGTTTCAAACATGATACGAGTTCCTTCTTGGATAAATTGACCAAGTGAGTGCAAGTCAGTTGAGAAGTTGGCTGAAGTTGGGTAGATACCTTTTTGGTCTTTTCCTTCTGATTCACCAGCCAATTGTTTCCACCATTCTGAGAAGTATTGAAGTGATGGCTCATAGTTTACCAAGATTTCAGTTGCATAGCCTTTACGATAAAGGATGTTACGAACTGCTGCGTATTGGTAAGCTTCGTTTTCAGAGATTTTGTCTGAAGTGTAGTCTTTGCGAGCTGCGTTAGCACCTTCCATAAGCGCCTTGATGTCAGCTCCTGATGCAGCGATTGGAAGCAAACCAACGGCTGTCAATACTGAGAAGCGTCCACCGATGTCGTCTGGAACGACAAATGTTTCCCAACCGTTAGCGTCTGCTTCAACCTTAACAGCACCTTTTTGTCGGTCAGTTGTTGCATAGATACGTTTGTTGGCTTCTTCTTGTCCGTATTTCTTAACTAAAAGTTCTTTGAAGACACGGAAAGCGATAGCTGGTTCAGTTGTTGTACCTGATTTAGAAATCACGTTTACTGAGAAGTCTTTATCAGCTACATACTCTACCAAGTCAGCAAGGTAAGTAGATGAGATTGAGTTTCCTGCGTAAAGGATTTGTGGAGCCTTGCGTTCTTCTTTTGTTTGCAAATTAGCAAAGTGGTGGTTCAAGAAGTCGATTGCTGCTTTGGCACCAAGGTAAGATCCACCGATACCAATCACAACTAAAACATCGCTGTCTGATTTGATTTGCTCAGCAGCTTTCAAGATGCGGTCAAATTCTTCACGGTCGTAGTTTTCAGGAAGGTCCAACCATCCCAAGAAGTCGCTACCAGCACCAGTTCCTTTACGAATCAATTCGTCTGCTGCTGTTACTTGTGATTGCATGTATTCCACTTCATGTGGTGCAACAAATTTGTCTAAAACTTTTGAATAATCAAATTTAATATGTGACATGTTATTCCTCCAATATTTCTTCTTTTCTATCATAACGCTTACCTTCGTTTTTTTCAAGTTTTTTTGTCGAATTTCTCCAATTTTTATCAGAATTCAAACGTTTGCGTAAAAATCCCACATTCCAAAAATTTTGAAATAATAAAAGAAAGAACGACCAGATTCCCAGCCGTTACAGTTCATTCAATAAATACTCAAATAATTCTAAATTGCCATCTTCTTCATTAACCAGAAACTCTGGATGCCACTGCAAACCGATAATTCGGTGCTCATCGATAGATTCAATCGCTTCGATGGTTTGGTCTCTTGGATCAATAGCAGTTACACGGAAATTAGGTGCCAAATCTTTAATACTTTGACGATGGACAGAGTTGACCTGACTTTCTTTTCCGAATAACTTAGCCACCACGCTTCCTTCCACTGTCTCAATAGAGTGAGATGTCCCAAAAGGCAGTCCTTGCCAGTGACCTTCGATTTCTTGATTGAGGGTTCCACCGAAGGCAACATTGACAAGTTGGACACCGCGACAAATTGCCATAATTGGTTTATTCTGACGGAGCGCTTCCTTCAAAAGCGCCAATTCAAATTCATCACGGACTAGATTATAATCATCGCTCTCGATGGTCTTTTTCTCTCCGTAAAATTGGGGATGGACATTTTGACCACCTGTCAAAATAAGCTTGTCAATCATTTCCACATAATCGCGTACAACGGACTCATCACCAACAGGAATGACTAAAGGGAGACCACCGACTTGACGAATGCTCTCTGCGAATCTACAAGATACAGATGAGTGAATGTTTTTTCCTTCTGCGTCTACAGGACATAGATTTGCAGCAACTCCTACAACCGTTCTAGCCATGATGTCTCTCCTTTCGAATATTAATACTCTTCGAAAATCTCTTCAAATCACGTCAGCGTCGCCTTACCGTAGGTATGATTACTGACTTCGTCAGTTCTATCCACAACCTCAAAGCAGTGCTTTGAGCAACCTGCGGCTAGCTTCCTAGTTTGCTCTTTGATTTTCATTGAGTATAACGATAGTCCTATCATATCACTCAAAACGTCTTTAGTCTAATATGTTTTTTTTAAGGCTGTGATAAAAATTTTTTATGGACAAGAAAAAGCTGCCCACATAGGACAACTTTTTTCTTATTCAAAAACAAACTGATTGTGATAGAGTTCTGAATAGAATCCACCTAGTTTTAAGAGTTCATGGTGGTTACCGCGTTCAATGACTTCTCCATCTTTAAGAACGATAATCTGGTCTGCATTGAGGATGGTCTTCAAACGGTGGGCAATGACGAAACTGGTTCTTCCTGCTACAACCGCCTCCATGGCATGCTGAATCTTGCTTTCTGTCACCGTATCTACGTTTGAAGTGGCTTCATCGAGAATGAGAACTTCTGGATCTGTCATTAGGGTTCGAGCGATGGAAATCAATTGTTTCTGCCCTGTTGAGAAGATACTCTGGTCATCATCTATAAGAGTATCGTATTTATCAGGCAAGCTTTCGATATAGTCATGAATATGGGTTGCTTTGGCTGCTGCCTCAACCATTTCCTGACTGGCATCTGGTACACCAAAACGGATATTGTCTCGAATGGTTCCGCTAAATAAGACCGAATCTTGCAAGACAATTCCCACCTTGCTTCTGAGACTATCTAAATCATAGTCACGAATGTCTTTTCCGTCAAAATAAATACCGCCAGCACCAACATCATAAAAGCGATTGATGAGATTCATAATAGTCGTTTTCCCTGAACCTGTCGGACCAACAACTGCTGTCATCTGGCCTTTCGGAGCGGAAATGCTGACATCTTTCAAAATAGGTTTTTCAGGCAAATATGAGAAATCAATATGACGGATTTCGACACCTTCTTGCAACTGAGTGAAGATTGGAGCTTTTTCAGGTCGGATTTCTTCCTCTGCATCAAACATTTCCTGAATTCGTTCAGCACCAGTAAAGGCTAACTGAAGACTTCCCCAACTAGCTGCAACTTGAATAATAGGCTGGTAGTACTGCTGAGAAAATTGGGCAAACATAACAATCAAACCGAGGGCTGTACTTGTTTCAATAGACTTATCATTCAAAAGTACATCTGAACCCGCAAAGATGACTATGGCTGTATTAACCAGACTCATCCCATTCATAACAGGGAAAAGAATTCCAGAGAACATTCTTCCTTTAAAGGTTGCCTTGCGCACGCGCTCATTTTGTTCAAGAAATCCTGCCATCATATCCTCTTGAATTCCTTGCACAATGACAGCTTTTTGACCTGAGATACTCTCATCCATATAGGCATTGAGTTTTCCTACCTCTTTTTGCTGGAGGTTGGTGTATTTGCGTGCCATTTTCACGATGAAAATCAGCATAAGAAAGGCCACTGGTGTGCTGGCAACGGTGATGAGGGCCAGCGTCACATTTCTCGAAAACATGACAAGAATCAGACCGATGTATAAAACAATATTGCTCATGACCTGAACCAGACTTTCATTAAAGGCTTGGAGGATATTATCCAAATCACTGGTAAAACGAGACAGGATATCGCCATCTTGTCGGCGGTCAAAGAAAGAAACCGTCAACCGGGCAAGCTTACCAAAGAGGCCTTTGCGCATCTCGTTGGTCGACTCTGCAATCACGCGCGTCATGAGACACATGTATATCACGCTAGAGATAAATAGAACCAAAACCAGCAGACCAAGATTGACCATAATTCCTGATAGGCTTTGCCAAACAAGTTCTGGATCGCCATTTTGATAAGCTTGAACTAAATTGGCTAGTTGCGTTACCGCTTGTCCAGAAAAGACTGGAAAGAGGGCTTGGGCAAGAGTCGCTAGAACAATCATCAAAATGACAACTACAAATGATAGCTTATAGACTTTAAAATAATTCCAGAAAAATTGAACTGTCTTCATTTTACTCCTCCTTTCCTTTCTGTGTTTCATAGATTTCGCGGTAAACAGCATTGTTGGCAACCAAATCTGCGTGCGTCCCTTGACCAATCAATCGTCCTTGATCCAGCACCAATATCTTATCTGCATGGACAACTGAACTAATCTTTTGAGCGATAATAATGGTTGTTGTGCCTTTCAAGTCCTTATTCAAGGCTTCCTGAACCAAGCGCTCTGACTTGGCATCCAAGGCCGAGGTCGAATCGTCAAAAATCAGAATACGTGGATTGCTAACAATCCCACGGGCAATCGACATCCGTTGTTTTTGCCCACCAGAGAAGTTGGTTCCCCGTTCCTCAACTGGACTTTCAAAGGTTTTCTCCATACGGTGAATGAATTCACTAGCCTGGGCAATATTGGCTGCGCGCTCCATTTCAAATAGAGTGGCATCTCCCTTACCCTGTCTCAAGTTATCTGCAATCGTTCCACTAAAGAGAATGGCTCGTTGGAGAACGATAGACACTGTTTTACGTAGGGTTCCTTCACTCACTTCTCGAATATCCTTACCTCCGATTTTGATAGAACCCTCCTGTGGGTCAAAGAGACGTGGAATCAATTGAGCCAAGGTTGACTTCCCTGCACCAGTCGCTCCAACTACACCAATCATTTGACCAGGCTCTATGGTAAAGCTCACATCTTTCAGCATCGGTTCCTTGTCCATTGGATAGGTAAATGTTACATTTTCAAAGCTAAGGCTTCCAACCAACTCTTCATCTGGAATATCCTTGAAGGTCATAGCTGGCTCTGCGTCAAGAATTTCTCGAATACGACGCATAGAAATCATAGCACGACTGACAGAATTTCCCAAAAATCCAACCATGACAATGGTAAAGATAATCTGGCTTAGGTAATTGACAAAGGAAGCAATGGAGCCAACAACTGACGGATCCGACTGAACCATCCCTGCAACTAGCCAAATAGAGAGGAATACCGCCCCATAGCCAACCAACATCATGAAAGGCTCCACTACTGAAAAGGCATAGCCGATATAAAGGTTTTGACCGAGAAGCTCGTCTGAGACCTCTGTAAACTTCGCAAACTGCTCTTTTTCTTGGACAAAAGATTTGACCACACGAACACCGCGCAGATTTTCCTTGGCAATGGCATTGATGCGCTCAAGAAGGGTTTGAAACTTGGCAAAACGAGGCCCCATCATTCCCATCATGACAGCAGTCAAACCAAAAATCAAGATCACCATGAGAACAATCACCCACCATAGAGAGGGTAAGGTTTGAACCGCGAGGATAAATGAACCGATGAACAAGAGGGGAAGCCTGAAAAGAATTTGGAAGGTCATCATGACCACGTTCTGAATCTGATTGATATCATTTGTCATACGAACGACTAGATTTCCCGCGTTAAACTGTTCAATATTTGCATAAGAAAAGGTTTGGATTTTGCGGAAGGCATCCTCCCGAAGGTCGGATGAAACTCCTTGGGCAATATAGGCTGCAAGGACAACATTGAGACCACCAGCAACTAGACCGACCAAGGCCACACCAATCAACCAAGCCCCGATACTATAAATTGCTTCATATTTCCCAGCAAGTAGGGCGTCTAACACTTCCTGCAGATAACGCGGTTGCAGAAGTGAACTAGCAACCATCAAGCCTGTCATCAGAAGCGAGGCCAGTGCCTGCCACTTGTAGGTTTTGATTTTCTGAATCAGCATATTTTCTCCTTAAAAAATAGACAAAAGGGAGCGACAATGCGTCAGCTCCTTCTCATTCTGTTTGTGTGATGTTATTCTAGCAAAAAAGTGGGAACTTGTCAAAGAAGTCTCCTTGATATAGCTAGAATGACTAGTCATTCTTGGCTTTATAGTTTTTGTTTTAACTCAACCAAGACATTCATAGCCTGCATGGGTGTCATGTTGTAAATGTCCAATTTAGCTAATTCTGCTAGGATAGGATGCTCTGCTGGCGCGTCAAAGAGTGAAATTTGTTCAGTGACAGCACTTGTTTGCCTCATTGGAGCAGGACTTTCTGTCCCTTGATTCTCTAACTGAGTCAAAATCTTATCCGCCCTTGCTAAAAGATCAGCCGGTAAACCAGCAATCTTGGCAACATGGATACCGTAGGATTTGTCAGCTGGACCTGGTTCAATCTTATGAAGGAAAGTGACCTGCCCATCCTGCTCCAAGGTTGCCACGTGAACATTGACCAAGTGTTGTAAACTAGACTCTAGACTGGTCAACTCATGGTAGTGGGTCGCAAAGAGAGTCTTGGCTCCGATATGTTCATGGATATATTCAATGATTGATTGGGCCAAGGCCATCCCATCATAAGTCGCGGTTCCCCGTCCTAACTCATCAAAGAGAATCAAAGAATTCTTAGTCGCATGCGAAATGGCATTGTTGGCCTCCATCATCTCTACCATGAAGGTTGATTGACCTGAAACCAAATCATCGGCCGCTCCGATACGGGTAAAGATTGCATCAAAAATTGGCAAATGGGCATTTTCTGCTGGCACATAAGAACCCAGCTGGGCCATCACCGCCGTCATGGCTAACTGACGCATGTAGGTTGACTTCCCACTCATGTTTGGACCTGTAATCAGTTGAATACTGGTATCTTCTGCCATCTGAATCGTATTTGGAATATAGGTCTGAGCCCCCATGACCTTTTCAACGACAGCATGGCGCCCTTTCTGAATATCAATTTGTGAGTCGTCGCCAAACTCAGGTCGAATCAAATGCTGAGTTTCAGCTACAACTGCCAAGCTTTGCAAGACATCAACTGTCGCAATTCCTTGGGCTAGAGCCTGCAAACGCTGGATGTACTTGCCGACCTCTTCACGAATACGCATAAAGATTTCATACTCTAGGTTGGCTGACTTCTCACGCGCCTCCAACATATCTCCCTCGATACGCGCCAATTCCTCAGTTCCAAAGCGTTCCGAGTTTTTCAGTGTTGCCTTACGGAAAAAGTGGGCTGGCACATTCCCCAGTTGTGAATTGGTCACATGGAAATAATAGCCATCCTTTTTATTGTAATCAATCTTAAGCGTGCTGATACCAGAGTTTTCTCGCTCCTTGGCCTCAATCTCAGCAATCCAACCAGTCCCTTCTCTGAGCACACGACGGTACTTGTCTAAGGTCTCATCAAATCCCGTACGGATAATGCCACCTTCCGTAATCACATGAGGAGCTTCAGGAGCAATCGCTGCACTAATCAAGCTCTCCAACTCAGGAATTCCATCTAGTTGGGCGATGAGATAGGCCAGGGCAGGTTGCTCCATCCCTTCTAAAATCGCTCGGATCCGTGGCACACTAGATAAAGTCGTCGCCAATTGCAAGAGATCCTTGGGATTTGTTTTGCCAAAAGAAACCCGACTAGCCAAACGTTCGATGTCATAAACACCCTTGAGACTATCTGTCAAATCACTACGCTCAAAGAAGTGGTCAAGAAAGACCTGCACCACTTCTTGACGTTGGACGATTCGCTCCTTATCAATCAAGGGGCGATGAATCCAAGAACGCAAAAGACGCATCCCCATAGCCGTTTTGGTTTCATCCAAAAGCCAGAAAAGACTACCTTGTTTCTTGCCTGAACGGGCATTCTCAACTAAATCCAGACTAGCCTTGGTCGCATAATCCATCTGCAAGAAAGCTTTGATTTCATAGCGGATAACAGGCTTGAGGTGGTTCAATTCCCTCATCTGAGTTCGATGGACATACTGAAGGAGCTTGCTAGATGCTGCTTGCTCCACCGCTGCTAATCGTGAATCCAGTAAATGAAGGTCCTCAAAGCCTTCTTTCTCATAAGAGAGCACCAGATTCATCTGGCGACTGAGAATCTGTTCTTCTGCATCAGACAAATCATAACCCAGCACCACTTCTCGAGCCTTGAGATTACGAATTTCCCCACAAACCAGCGTGAAATCCAATAGACCTGTCACATAAAAGTCTCCGGTCACCAGGTCCATATAAGCTAGGCCAAATTGACTGCCATTACGATCTACGGCAACCAAGAAATTATTCTGGCTGTCCGGCTTAGTGCTATCGACTACTGTCCCGGGTGTAATGACCTGAACAACCTCTCGTTTAACAACCCCAACTGCTTGTTTGGGATCTTCCATCTGCTCTGCAATGGCTACCTTATAGCCCTGCTCAATCAACACATCGATATACTGTTGGGCAGAATGATAGGGAACCCCCGCCATAGGAATCGGATTGTCCGCATTCTTGTTGCGACTCGTTAAGGAAATTTCCAGAATCTGCGCAGCATTGACCGCATCCTCATAAAACAATTCATAAAAATCACCCATCCGAAAGAGCAAAAAAGCATCTGGATATTGCTTTTTAATATCCACATACTGTTGCATGCCGGGTGATAGCTTTTCTGTCGCCATTTTCCGTCTCTCCTTGTCAAAAATAAGTCTTGAGAGCAACTCCCAAGACCTTACTTATCTTTCATCAAATCTAGCAAACGATCTTCCATGAGTTTGGCAACGTGCTGGTCTCGACAAATGACCAATAAGGTATTGGCACCAGCAACTGTTCCTAAAATCCATTCATCCTTGTTTGCATCTACAATATTTGCCAAAACAGAGGCTTCGCCCAATTTGGTATGAAGCACCAAGGTAAACTCTGCTCTTGCAACGCCTTCTAAATGATGAGACAAAAATTCCACCAAATCAATCTTTTCTGTCTCATTTGCTAGTACATAATACACCATATCATTTTTCTTGACCTTGGTCAAGCCGATTTCGCGCAAATCACGAGACAGGGTTGTCTGCGTCACAAAGACATTGTGCGCCTCCAACCGATCTTGAATTTCTTTTTGTGTACTTAATTTCTCCTCAGTAATCATTTTTTTTATTAACTGATGACGATCTCTTTTTCTCATAAAATCCTCTTATGTGAATATTTATAACTAATTTTATAACTATATTATACCAAAAAAATAGGAGATTTCAAAAATTTTTTCTTCTTTCTTTAAAATTGTGATAAAATAGTAGAAAAGTCCAAAAAGGAGCTCTTAATGAATACAAAAGAATTGATTGCTAGCGAGTTGGCTAGCGTCATTGATAGCCTGGACCAAGAGGCTATTTTAAATTTACTGGAAACCCCTAAAAACTCAGAAATGGGAGACATCGCTTTCCCTGCTTTTTCTCTTGCAAAAGTCGAGCGTAAAGCACCACAAATGATTGCGGCTGAACTGGCTGAAAAGATTAACAGCCAAGCCTTTGAAAAAGTTGTCGCAACAGGACCTTACGTCAACTTTTTCCTTGATAAATCTGCCATTTCTGCTCAAGTATTGCAAGCTGTTATCACTGAAAAAGAACACTATGCTGACCAACATATTGGCAAACAAGAAAATGTTGTGATCGACATGTCTAGTCCCAATATCGCTAAACCATTTTCTATCGGTCACCTGCGCTCAACTGTTATCGGAGATAGCTTGTCACATATTTTCCAAAAAATCGGTTATCAAACGGTTAAGGTCAATCATTTGGGAGACTGGGGTAAACAGTTTGGGATGCTGATTGTCGCCTACAAAAAATGGGGCGACGAAGAAGCTGTAAAAGCTCATCCAATTGATGAACTTCTTAAACTCTATGTCCGCATCAATGCTGAAGCTGAAAATGACCCTAGCTTGGATGAAGAAGCACGCGAATGGTTCCGTAAACTTGAAAATGGAGATGAGGAAGCTCTCGCTCTTTGGCAATGGTTCCGTGATGAAAGTTTGGTGGAATTTAACCGCCTTTACAATGAACTGAAGGTTGAATTTGACAGCTACAACGGAGAAGCCTTCTACAATGATAAGATGGATGCAGTTGTAGACATTCTTTCTGAAAAAGGCCTTCTTGTTGAGTCAGAAGGTGCCCAAGTTGTGAATCTTGAGAAATATGGAATTGAACATCCAGCCCTTATCAAGAAATCTGATGGTGCAACTCTCTATATCACACGTGACTTGGCTGCAGCTCTTTACCGTAAAAACGAATACCAATTTGCCAAATCTATCTACGTCGTTGGTCAAGAGCAATCCGCCCACTTTAAACAGCTCAAAGCTGTCTTGCAAGAGATGGGTTACGACTGGAGTGACGACATTACTCACGTTCCTTTTGGTCTGGTTACAAAAGAAGGGAAGAAACTCTCTACTCGTAAAGGGAATGTCATCTTGCTAGAGCCTACTATTGCAGAGGCTGTTAGCCGTGCCAAGACCCAAATAGAAGCTAAAAATCCTGAACTTGAAAACAAGGACCAAGTAGCGCATGCTGTTGGGGTTGGAGCTATTAAATTCTATGATCTCAAGACCGACCGTACAAATGGATACGACTTCGACTTAGAGGCCATGGTATCCTTCGAGGGCGAAACTGGACCTTACGTTCAATACGCCTACGCTCGTATCCAATCTATCTTGCGTAAAGCAGATTTCAAACCAGAAACAGCTGGCAACTATAGCTTGAATGATGCTGAAAGCTGGGAAATCATTAAACTCATCCAAGACTTCCCACGTATTATCAACCGTGCGGCGGATAACTTTGAACCTTCTATCATTGCTAAATTTGCGATTAATCTGGCTCAAGCCTTCAACAAGTACTATGCACATACCCGTATCTTGGATGAAAGCACAGAACGCAACAGCCGTCTAGCCCTCAGCTACGCAACCGCAGTCGTTCTCAAAGAAGCTCTTCGCTTGCTCGGAGTAGAAGCACCAGAGAAGATGTAAATCGTTACAAGAGACTGGAACTAAAGTTCCTAGTCTCTTGACGGCAATCGCTATCTGGCGAATTGCCTAAACGCTTCACTAATTCACCAAACCAAATAATATCGATTTGATTTGGTTCATGTCGTAATCTTCAAGTCACTAGAATGCAAGGCAATCTAAGCAACGAATGTCAAACCCTATCAGGGATTTACTTAGGCGCTTCACTAATTCAATCTACTCACTACTACTTCTTTATTATACAAGGAGATTTTCTATGAGCCAATATGCTTATATCCTCGTTGTGATTAGCTTGGTGTTCCTTTTTCTGCTCAATAAGTACGAGAAGGAGAGACTGCAAAAACTCTACCAAGAACAACTTTTGAAGGATGAAACATTTAGGACTGACATAAAAGAGAAAATTCACACAACTGAAAATATCAATGATGTTATTGCTTATATCAATAAAACTTATCATCTGGGAATGTTGCTATCAAAAGACATTACAGATCAATTGAAATAAACCTAGCTATTCTTTAAGGAATATAAAAACCGAGACTAAGAGTTTATCCCTTCATCTCGGTTTTTTATGTATTTTTCAAGTAACAAAGTCACCACTCCCCCAGCAATGCAAGTGCAAAATCCCCTAGAATGTGATAAAATAAAAGAGAGAACTCTATCAAGGAGGAAAACATGAAAAAACAAACCGTCGCCGTCTTGGGGCCTGGTTCTTGGGGGACTGCCCTTTCACAAGTCTTAAATGACAATGGACACGAGGTACGTATCTGGGGAAATATTCCCGAACAAATCAATGAAATTAATACACACCATACTAATAAACACTACTTTAAAGATGTCGTTCTAGATGAAAAAATCAATGCCTACACTGACTTAGCAGAGGCATTGAAAGAGGTGGATGCGATTTTGTTTGTTGTCCCAACAAAAGTGACACGACTTGTTGCCCAACAAGTTGCACAAACCCTGGACCATAAGGCTATCATCATGCACGCATCAAAGGGATTAGAGCCTGATAGCCATAAACGATTGTCAACCATCCTTGAAGAAGAAATTCCTGAACAGCTCCGCAGTGATATCGTCGTTGTCTCAGGTCCTAGTCATGCAGAAGAGACCATTGTGCGTGACCTGACTTTAATCACTGCTGCTTCTAAAGACTTACAAACAGCTCAGTACGTTCAAGAACTCTTTAGTAATCACTATTTCCGACTTTATACCAATACGGATGTTATTGGAGTCGAAACTGCTGGTGCTCTTAAAAACATTATCGCTGTCGGTGCCGGAGCTCTACATGGTCTGGGATTTGGTGACAATGCCAAGGCGGCCATCATCGCTCGAGGCCTAGCAGAAATTACCCGCCTAGGGGTAACACTTGGTGCTAGTCCATTGACCTATAGCGGCTTATCTGGTGTTGGGGACTTGATCGTAACGGGAACCTCCATCCACTCTCGTAACTGGAGAGCTGGAGATGCCCTTGGTCGGGGAGAATCCCTAGCTGATATCGAAGCCAATATGGGCATGGTGATTGAAGGGATTTCAACGACCCGAGCAGCCTATGAACTAGCGCAAGAACTTGGGGTTTATATGCCAATCACACAGGCTATTTACCAAGTTATTTACCAAGGAACCAGTATCAAAGATGCCATTTATGACATCATGAACAATGAATTTAAAGCAGAAAATGAGTGGTCTTAGCCCTCTATAGAAAGGATTATTATGGCACTGAAAGTTAGAAAAGCAGTCATTCCTGCCGCTGGACTAGGAACTCGATTTTTACCAGCAACCAAGGCCCTTGCCAAAGAAATGTTGCCAATTGTAGATAAACCAACTATCCAGTTTATCGTGGAAGAGGCTCTTAAATCAGGTATCGAAGATATTCTGGTTGTCACTGGTAAATCAAAACGTTCTATTGAGGACCACTTTGACTCAAATTTTGAGCTTGAGTACAACCTCAAAGAAAAAGGTAAAACGGATCTGTTAAAACTAGTAGATGAAGCAACTGGCATGCGCCTCCATTTCATTCGCCAAACTCACCCTCGTGGTCTTGGAGATGCTGTCTTACAAGCCAAAGCTTTTGTAGGGAATGAGCCCTTCGTTGTCATGCTTGGTGATGACCTTATGGACATCACAGATGAGAATGCCGTTCCGTTGACAAAACAACTGATGAATGATTACGAAAAGACACACGCATCAACCATTGCTGTCATGCCCGTACCACACGAAGACGTTTCATCATATGGAGTCATTGCTCCTCAAGGCGAAGGAATCAATGGCCTCTACAGTGTCGAAACTTTCGTTGAAAAACCAGCTCCCGAAGATGCACCAAGTGATTTAGCAATTATCGGTCGCTATCTTCTGACACCAGAAATTTTTGATATCCTCGAAAAGCAAGCTCCTGGTGCTGGAAATGAAATCCAACTTACCGATGCAATCGATACTCTCAATAAAACACAACGTGTTTTCGCCCGTGAATTTACAGGAGCTCGTTACGACGTTGGGGATAAGTTTGGCTTTATGAAAACATCTATTGACTACGCCCTCAAACATCCACAAGTCAAAGATGATTTGAAAGAATACCTCATCCAACTAGGAAAAGAATTGGCTGAGAAGGAATAAAACAAAAAGATAAGGTTCAAAAAATGCCTTATCTTTTTTCATTACACAAATTTTCATCCCATTCCCTTGTAGAGAAGTAAGACTGCGAGTCCTACGAACAAGACTACCGCTCCTAACCTCTGGCTGGCGCTATACATCCGTCTTTCTCCTCGAACTGGAAAGATAATTGCTAGAAATGCGCCACCAACTGCACCTCCGATATGGCCAGCTAGGCTGATTCCTGGAATCAAAACACTTCCAATAATGTTAATCACAAAAAGTGTCAGATAAGATTGACCTAGCTGTTGGATATAGGGGTCGCGAGTTGCATAGCGAAGAATGATAATCGCGGCAAATAGTCCGTAAAGAGAGGTGGATGCTCCTGCTGCTAAGGATTTGGGACTAAACTCAAAAACAAAGAGATTACCCATCATTCCTGATAAGAGATAGAGAAAGAAAAACTGCTTAGAACCGAAAATCTCCTCTACCTGCCTTCCAAGATAATAAAGCGAAAGCATATTGACAATGAAATGCTCCCACCCAATATGAACAAAAATAGCCGAAAAAAGACGCCAAACCTGCTCTGGAAAGAGGCGAATGGCAGGCCCGTACATGGCTCCAAATCGAAATAAGGTATCTGCCCTGTAAAAGTTTCCTCCTGTGGTCACCAACATTAGTAGAAATACCAAGGCCGTCACTAAGAGGAAGAAACTTGTCACAGGGTAACGCCTATCAAAGATTTCCTTCATCAATCAGTACCTCCTGAACAGGAATATCATGATTTTCAGGGATAAAGTTCTGAATTTGACAAGGATAGATTGTACTCATACTATGACCAGTAAAATGTTTCAGATAGCGATCATAATAACCTCCGCCATAGCCAATCCGATATCCTTCCGTCGTAAAAGCCAGCCCTGGAACATGAATCAAATCAATCTGAGAGGCATCCACTACCTCCAACTCTCCTTGTGGTTCCAGTAAGCCAAAAGAAGTTTTGACCAGTTGTTGCGGATCATAGACCACAAAGTCCATGCGCCCCTTGGGATAGGTTTTGGGTATCAGAACCTTCTTGCCATCCTTCAGCGCCTGCTCAATCAGTTCCTGCGTTTGAAACTCATGAGGAAAAGAGAGATAGGTTGCGATAACCTTGGCTTCTTGGTAGAAGGGATGTTTCAAAAATTGATCCATTAAATCTTGATCCATAGCCTGTTTTTGCTCTCGAGTTAAAGCCTTCATTTCGTGCAAGACTTGCTTGCGTAATTCCGATTTCATAGACAAGCCCTCTACTCTGCTGCCTTCTTTTTCAGGAAACTAGAGACCGCATCCACCCCAATAGCTAAAGCCTCTTCCTTGGGACTCATTTGAGGGTGATGAAGAGCGTAGGGACTATCGATACCTAGCCAGAACATAACACCATCAACTTTTGAAAGGAGATAACCAAAGTCCTCACCAGTCATAGCAGGCTCGATATCAATCAACTCGATTCCCTCTTTTTCTTCAAAGAAGTCCATCAATTCACGCGCCAAGACTGGATTGTTCTCAACGGGCAGGTATCCACCTTGCTTGAGTTCCACTTCGATTTCCATACCAAAGGCAACTGCAACCCCTTCTGCAACTGTTTTGACCCGCTTTTGTACCAAGAGACTCATGTCCTGAGTCAAGGCCCGAATAGTTCCATGCAAAAAGGCTGTATCTGTGATAACATTGTTGGTTGTTCCAGCTTGGAAAACTCCAAAGGTCACCACCGCTCCCTCGATTGGGTTGACATTGCGGCTGACAACTGACTGCACCTGGGTCACAAAGTAACTAGCCGCCACCAAGGCGTCATTAGCTTCATGTGGAAAAGCTGCGTGGCCACCTTTGCCTTTGAAACGGATCTTCACCTCGCAAGTTCCTGCAAAGAGTGTATGAGTATTAGTCGCAATCTGGCCGACTTTCAAATCTGGCCGAACATGGAGGCCATAAAACTGGTCTGGCAACCAGTCTCCAAAAGCGCCATCCTCATACATGAGCATGCCACCAGCTTCATTTTCTTCAGCAGGCTGAAACAAAAAGAGCAGATTGTTCTTTGGTTGCTCCTCAAGGGCTCGCTCAAGACAGCCCAAGGCAATGGTCATGTGGAAATCATGGCCACAGGCGTGCATGCGACCTTGGTGCTGAGAAGCGAAAGGAAATCCTGTTTGTTCGACAATAGGCAGGCCATCAATATCTGTTCTCCAACCAATAGTACGCTCTGGCTGACTTCCCTGCAAATAAACCAAAATACCTGTCCGCCAAGTACGAACTTGAACAAACTCCTTGCCCGCAGTCAATTTCTCAATCACATCTAGCAAATAAGCATGAGTCTTGAACTCCTCCAAGCCAATCTCTGGAATCTGGTGCAAATCTCGTCTAGTCTGAATCAAATCTAACATCTATCTATCCTCCGATATAGCAGAAAGAGGCTGGAAGAAGGGTTCCGCCTCTTTATTACTTTTACAATTATAAGGTACGAAGCGCATCCTCTAGCGCTGTTTTTTGTTGGGTTTGGGCATCAATCTCTTTGATGATACGAGCTGGAACACCTGCTACGACCACATTTTCTGGGACATCTTGGGTAACAATAGCTCCCGCTGCCACAACTGAACCACTACCAATTTGGACTCCTTCGATAACCACTGCATTAGCACCGATAAGAACATTGTCTCCAACACGGACTGGTTCTGCACTAGCTGGCTCAATCACACCTGCAAGAACGGCACCTGCACCAACGTGACTGTTTTTCCCAACGATAGCACGGCCACCAAGGATAGCACCCATGTCAATCATGGTTCCTGCACCAATTTCAGCACCGATATTGATAACCGCTCCCATCATGATAACAGCATTGTCACCAATTTCAACCTGGTCACGTATAATGGCACCTGGCTCGATACGAGCATTGATAGCACGCTTATCTAGCAAAGGAACTGCAGAATTGCGAGCATCTTGCTCAACAACATAGTCTTGATTTTCTACCAAGCCATCGAGAAGAGGAGCTACGTCCTTCCAGTCTCCAAATAGGACATTCCCTAGTTTGACAACAGAGCTTGGTACAGCAGTTGCGAGTTGTCCCTCAAAGGTTACTTTCACACTGGTTTTCTTTTCAGCATTGGCGATAAATTGGATAATTTCTTGAGCGTTCATTTTTGTAGCAGTCATAAGCGCCTCCTAGTTCATTTTAATGATACCTATTCTACCAAAAAAGGCCTCAAATTTGAAGCCTTTTTGTTTGTTTTTAGGTATGATTTTTAGGGATGTGAGATAAAACGTGCTGTCGGTAAAAGCAAGCCCCTACCGATACAACCTAAAAACACTCTTCACAACTATCTCCCCGTGTTTTATTGACTATTCTAGTATAGCACACTTTTAGAATTAAGAAAAGACTTTTTATTTACTTTCTTTCGCTTCTTCTATCGATAAGAAAATCATGGGTAAAATAATCAGGGCCATAGCTAGAAGAAGGGACCAATCCACTACCAAGCCTAAAAATAAAACACTCAAAAGGGCAGAAGAGAGAGGTTCACTGGCACTAATGACAGAAACCACTAAAGGAGAGACCAAGGACACCGCCTGCATGGAAATGAAAAAGGCAAAAGCCGTCCCAAAGAAAGCGATAATGAGACAAATCAAGATACTCCAAATATCGGGAGTAAAGGAAAGCTGATACACTGGCGAAAGGATATTGCTAAATAAACCGGCCAAAATCATCCCCCACCCAACCGTCGGTACAAAACCATAGCGCTTCGCAAAAGGTTGGGGCAAGATAACATTAAACATGACCCCCATGGCACTCAGCAGACCCGTCACAAGGGCTAGTGGTGTCATGGATAATTGAGAGAGATCCCCCTTTGTCGCCATCAGGCAAACACCCAACATGGCAACCAAAACATAAAAAATAGCGCTTTTTGACGCTCGTTTTTGATAAACCAAGCGATTGTAAAAGAGGATAAAGACAGGACTGATAAACTGTAAAATAGTTGCTGTCGCTGCATTTGAGTATTCTACACAGAGATAGAAAAAATACTGGACTGAGAAAATTCCCAAAATAGCATAGGCCAAAAAGGGCAGGTAATTTTTCTTGTCTCGCCAGATATCTAGCACTTGCGATTTTAATTGCATTGCAGACCAAATGAGCACAAGACTCCCTGCTAGTGTCAAACGCATAGAGGTAATCCAGCCCGAAGACACCTGATAATGAGTAAAGAAATACTCTCCTAAAATTCCACAGATTCCCCAGATTAAGCCGGATAGAAGCGAATAAATGGTTCCTTTAACAATCTTTTTCTGATACTGATTCATACCTTTATTGTAACACGAAAGGAAAAAAGAAAAAAGTGGCAATCCATTGATTAGCCACTTCATTTAGAAAAGTTTAAAGGACTTATCGTCTCGTCCTTGAAGAGGGTCGTGTAGCACTTGAGTTATTGCTATCGCTAGAGCTACTACTTGAACTGCTGGAGCTTGATGGAGTTGGTAGACTCCCCACGATGCTAGACCAAGCATTCTGATAATCCGCATCACTTCCACCAATAGCAAAGCGATAACTGGTCGTTGGCGCTCCTGCCTTATTAGCCCAATAGCTGGTAACAGTCGAACCTGTGACCTCTACTTCTTTTCCTTCAACAGAAACCTTCCCTGGTTTTTGACCTGTTGATTTCAAGACTTCGAATTTTACGACACTAGGATCTAAAGCGAAGCGCTCGTTCCCCCAAATGCTTGGGGAGGCTTGCTGAATCGCATTTACCAGATGAGCCATGTAATTAGAGTTATTGGAATAACCTGCTCTACGTGACAGTGAATGATTATCATCATGCCCAATCCAGCCACCTAGGGTTAATCTAGGTGTCGAAAGCATGAGCCACATATTTTCGTCTTGGTTGGTTGTACCAGTCTTCCCAATCCAATCTGCATTAGCCAGAGTAGGATTTAAAGAAGTCAGGTTCGTCTTGAAGGTTGTTGTCACACGAGAGGATAGAACTTCTCGCAACAAGCCCTGCATAATTGTCGCAGTAGCTTTTGAATAGACTTGAACCGGTTTATCCTGATACTCATACACCACTCTACCATCTGCTGCTTCAATTTTAGAAATTACATGTTTCTGATGATAAACTCCGTTATTGGCCAAGGTCTGATAGCCATTGGTATGCTGGGCAACTGTGACCTCAATACCACCACCCATTGGCAGACTCTCAATACCGTACTCAGGAATCTCGTAACCCATTTTCTCCATGTAACTCTTGACATCCACACCCTTCTCACGGAGCATACGATAGGTCCAGTAAGCTGGGATATTCCATGAATAGTTCAAGGCTTCTCCCAAGGTCATCATTCCTGTCCCCTTGCTATTAGCATACATAATTGGGTTGCCATTGGCAAAGTTTGTTGGATAGTTAGACAGAATCGTCTCACTTCCCATCAAGCCCTGGTCAATAGCAATACCGTAGGCCAGCAAAGGTTTGGTAGTAGAAGCTGGTGAGCGCTTGGTGTCAAAGGCATGATTGTTTTGATTTTCTTGATAATTACGACCACCTACAAAGCCTAGAATAGCACCTGTTTGGTTGTCCATCAAGACATTCCCTACTTCTACACGACCTGTTCCATCATCTAAAAGATAGCCATAGTCAGCAACCGCATTTTGCATAGCAGCATGAATTTTCTGGTCTATGGTAGTAGTAATCTTATAACCACCATTTTCAATCTCCTTGGCTGCCAAATCGCGATAAAACTTCTGAGTTGCCTCATTTTTCAACTCCTTAGCGGAGACATTGTCTCTCTGAGCTAGATAGTCATACATACGTTCCTTAGCTTCTGCCAAGGCTGTAAAGTATAAATAGCTGCGGGACACACCTGTGACTGTAGCTGAAGGGAGAAAGTCCTGTTTAAGATCATAATCCTTATACTGAGAATACTCATCTTTGCTTAAGGCACCTGTGCGATACATACTATAAAGAACTGCCTTAGCCCGTCTCAAGCCAATTTCTAAGTCTTCATCACTCTTCAACTCTCCAGTATTTTCATAAGGAGAATAGGTAATGGGACTCTGTGGAAGTCCTGCTAAAAATGCTGCTTGAGGAACCGTCAACTGACTCGCATCTACACCGAAAATCCCCTCGGCTGCCTGCTGAGCTCCTGCAATATTCTGCCCCTTATTATTCCGCCCAAACGGAGCCACATTGAGATAGGTCGTTAAAATCTCGTCTTTATTCATGGCGCGTTCCAAGGCAAGAGCATCCACAATTTCTGTCGCCTTACGAGCCAAGGTCGGCGCATCCCCGACCACCTGCTGTTTAATCAGTTGCTGGGTCAAGGTTGAACCCCCACTAGAAGAACCCAAACCTACAAATTTCCCCAAGGTCGCACGAATCACCGCCTTGGGCACTACACCCTTATGTTCTTTAAAGTGTTCATCTTCCGTCGCAATGATAGCCTTCTTCAGATTTTCCGAAATTTGCTCAGATGAGATAGAAGTGCGCAACAAATCACTCTCTATAGAAGCAATTACCGTCCCATCCGCATAAGTAATCTCTGAAATAGAAGAGATGTCCTTGACCTGATGTACCAATTCTTCTGTCTGAGGCACTCGTACCTTGTCAAACAAGGCCACCCCGTACCCCAAAGCAATCCCAGCTCCCAACATTCCTCCTAGAAAACCGAGCACAAAGAGTAGGTTAAATAAAGCTTTTATACTCAGTAAAATAGCTGGAAAAATGGCTGGCTTCTCTAAGGATTTAGATTTTTGGACACTTGAACCTTTCTTGCCAGGGCTAGCTGATTTTTTATTTTTTTGCTGGAAAAATTCCAGCATTTTTCGTTTTAATTCATTTAATTGATTTTGCATGGATTTCCTCACTCTATCTATTATACCACAAAAGGTAAACTTTCAATAAAATAGCCACTTTCTTCCCTATTCTGCTAGGCTATTGCCCAAGTTTGTGATACAATAGTTAGAAACAATAATTTTAAAAAGGAGAAAAGACACATGCACATTTTTGATGAGCTAAAAGAGCGTGGTTTGATATTTCAAACGACTGATGAAGAAGCTTTGCGTAAAGCCCTAGAAGAAGGTCAAGTTTCTTATTATACTGGCTACGATCCAACTGCTGACAGCCTTCACCTAGGCCACCTTGTCGCAATCTTGACAAGTCGTCGCTTGCAGCTAGCAGGGCACAAACCTTATGCGCTCGTTGGCGGTGCTACAGGTCTCATCGGAGATCCGTCCTTCAAAGATGCTGAACGTAGTCTCCAAACAAAAGACACAGTAGATGGCTGGGTCAAGTCTATCCAAGGACAACTTTCTCGTTTTCTTGACTTTGAAAATGGCGAAAATAAAGCTGTCATGGTCAACAACTACGACTGGTTTGGCAGCATCAGCTTCATTGACTTCCTCCGTGATATCGGAAAATACTTTACTGTCAACTACATGATGAGTAAGGAATCTGTGAAAAAACGGATCGAAACAGGAATTTCTTACACTGAGTTTGCCTACCAAATCATGCAAGGTTACGACTTCTTCGTCCTTAACCAAGACCACAACGT
Organism: bacterium; assembly: GCA_905221105.1. Lineage (GTDB taxonomy): Bacteria > Bacillota > Bacilli > Lactobacillales > Streptococcaceae > Streptococcus. Next base: position 4,707 of record CAJNBW010000012.1, on the reverse strand, counting down.
AACGCTTCAAATCGGTGGTTCTGACCAGTGGGGAAATATGACAGCTGGTACCGAATTGCTTCGTCGTAAGTCTGACAAGACTGGTCACGTTATCACTGTTCCATTGATTACAGATGCAACTGGTAAGAAATTTGGTAAATCAGAAGGAAATGCCGTCTGGCTCAATCCTGAAAAGACTTCTCCATACGAAATGTACCAATTCTGGATGAATGTGATGGACGCTGACGCTGTTCGCTTCTTGAAAATCTTTACTTTCTTGTCACTTGATGAGATTGAAGACATCCGCAAACAATTTGAAGTGGCTCCACATGAACGCTTGGCTCAAAAAATCTTGGCTCGTGAAGTTGTTACACTTGTTCACGGAGAAGAAGCTTACAAAGAAGCCCTCAACATCACTGAACAACTCTTTGCAGGAAACATCAAAAACCTTTCTGTCAAAGAACTCAAACAAGGACTTCGTGGAGTGCCAAACTACCAAGTTCAAGCAGATGAAAACCACAATATCGTGGAACTGCTCGTTTCATCTGGTGTAGTTAACTCAAAACGCCAAGCCCGTGAAGATGTCCAAAATGGAGCTATCTACGTCAACGGCGACCGTATCCAAGACCTTGACTATGTCTTGAGTGACGCAGATAAGTTAGAGAACGAACTGACTGTTATCCGTCGCGGTAAGAAAAAATACTTTGTATTGACTTACTAAACTGTTCATCATTTATCTATAAACAAAGGAGTTAACCTCGAGAAAGGTAACTCCTTTTTGCTGTTAATAACTCTCATCTATCTATTTTTAATAGACAGACTACGCAAGACAATGCGCAAGGTTGTTAGATTATGTAAGATAGAGAGATTTGAAGGACTGAGCCAATTAAACAAGCCAAAGCCAATCAAACTACTATTTACGACAACGGTATCTTGAATATTCTTCTTGATGAGTGTTTGCAAAGATGATGATAGCGAATCCAACTCTTGGAAGAAATCCAAACGATTATCTAACAATAAGATATCACTCATCTGCTTAGAAATATCTGCACTCTCATTCATCACCACACCGATATCTGATAGGGTTAGAGCCGCTGAGTCATTCAATCCATCTCCAACCATCAAAATAGTGTGACCTGCTTTCTGCAGTTCCTCTACCAACTCAAACTTCCCATCAGGTTTCAAGTCTGTATAGACCTGATCAAAGGGCAAATCTTTAACTAATTCCTCTGTTCTAACCAAGGTGTCCCCTGTTGCCAGAATCAATTTTTTCCCTTGTGCCTTCAGTTTCTCCAAGGCTGCCTTAGCTTCTTTTCTCAGAGGAGTATGAATGCAGAACATTCCAATCAATTCATTCTGGTAGGCTAAGAATAAGAGATTGTAGTGATTCTTGTACTCTTCGATCAAAGCATGTTGTTCCAAACTAATATGAATCTGCTCATCCTGCATCAAGACATAATTCCCAATAACAACTGGTTGGCCATCAATATGTGACTTAATTCCCTTGCTTGCAATATATTGGAGTTTCCCATGCATTTCCTCATGTTCAATCCCCTCTATCTCAGCTTGCTTGACAATGGCATTAGCAATAGGATGATAAATGTGTTCCTCAAGACAGGCACTGATTCTGAGAATATCTTCCTCGCTATAATCCCCAAAAGGTAACACCTTTTCAACTATAGGATAGCTAGTTGTGATTGTTCCTGTCTTATCAAACAAGAAAGTGTCAACTTCCAGATATTTCTCTAGAACATCTCCATCCTTAATCACCATTTCACGGTTCAACCCCTCCTTGATAGCTGTTAAATAAGCTACAGGAGTAGAGATTTTCAAAGCGCAGGAGAAATCAACCAATAGGAATGAAATAGCCTTAGAAAAAGAACCTGTTAATAAGTAAGTCAGACCAGCCCCCAAGAAATTATATTTGACGACCTTATCCGCCATCTTGATGAAATAGCGTTGTTTCGTTTTCTTGTTTTCTTCAGATTTTTTCATCAACTCAATCAGCTGTAAAATACGGCTGTTCATCTGATTATCGGTTACACGAATGCGTAGCTCCCCAGTCTCCAAGACGGTGTTTGCACAAACCAAATCAGACTCTCTTTTTTCAACTGGAAAACTCTCTCCCGTCAAGGAACTTTCGTTGACCATACCTAAACCTGAAACTACTTGTCCATCAAACAGAATTTCATTTCCTTGAGATAGGACCAAGACATCTCCTATTTGAACAGCGGAACTCTTGATACTAACGACCGTATCGCCCTGTACCAAGAATACATCGCTCTCTTTTGCAAGAAGACTCTGTTCTAAATCTGTTGCAGTTTTTTTCAAGGACCACTGATCTAAATGATTCCCCAAATCAAGCATAAACATGATGTTGCTGGCAGTCTTGGATTGGTTCATAAACAAAGACAATAAAATAGCCGAACAGTCCAAGACTTCCATCGTTAGTTCCTTACGCGCTAGTGTTTGATAGGCTTCTTTAACATATCCAAAAGCCTGATAACAAGTCCATATATAGCGAATAGGAGACGGCACAAGACTACGAAAAAGCACACGCTTAATCGCTGCACCTGAAACGATAGAATAGGCACTTTCTTCTCTACGAACAGGAAGATTCATCAACTCAGAAACTTTCCCTTTATCAATTCTTTTTAAAAAGGCTTCTGCATTATCTAATACAGAAAAGCCTTCTTTTATGCGTAGAGTAAAGTGCTGTTGATCCATGTAAAACTGGATAGACTCAATCCCCTTTTCATCTCTCGCCAAGGAACGAAGATAGTCTTGAATATCCAAGGTGAGTGAAAAAGAAGATGATAGGCGGATATGTTGGTATCCTCTATGTAGCACTTTAAAAGACATATTATTCTCCTATAAGGCTATCTAATTGCTCTTCTTTTTTCTCTTGCTCATACAAATATTTAGCATCTTGCAAAACATCGTCTCCATGTTGTTTCACAACAGAAACAGATGCATCTAGCTCGTCTTTCAACTTGTAAGCCTTAGCCAAAGCTTTAGAATAACCTTTTTTAGCTTCCTTACTTGCTAAGATTTTCAAACCAAGGGTACCAAATGCGACACCACCCAAAAATAATGAAGATTTTTTCGCAACTTTTGCGACGCTTAATACTTCTTTTAACATACTTATTTCCTCCTTATCATTATTATATAGCAATTTAGATATAAAAGCAATTTTATTTTATAAATTGGAGAATTAGTTTTATTTCTACTGAATCTCCCATCTACTTATTCCTAAAGTTGCTTTCATTTGCCTCTTTTGATACACTTAAACTATGAATACAAACCTCAAACCTAAACTTCAGCGTTTTGCTTCTGCAACTGCCTTTGCCTGCCCTATCTGCCAAGAAAACCTGACCTTGGTAGAGACTAGTCTCAAATGCAGCAATCGCCATTCTTTTGATCTGGCGAAATTTGGCTATGTCAATCTGACACCTCAAATTAAGCAATCTGCCAACTACGACAAGGAAAACTTTCAAAACCGCCAACAAATCCTAGAAGCCGGCTTTTACCAAGCTATCTTAGAGGCCATCTCTGATTTACTTTCAAACTCAAACAATGCCAAAACAATTTTAGATATCGGTTGTGGCGAAGGATTCTATTCTCGCAAACTTCAAGAAAGTCATCCTGACAAAACCTTCTATGCCTTCGACATTTCCAAAGATTCTGTCCAAATCGCTGCCAAGAGCGAACCCAACTGGGCAGTCAATTGGTTCGTTGGTGACCTAGCTCGTCTTCCTATAAAAGATGCTAGCATGGATATCCTGCTTGATATCTTTTCGCCAGCCAACTATGGAGAATTTCGTCGCGTTTTATCCAAAGACGGTATCCTGATAAAGGTTATCCCAACTGAAAATCACCTCAAAGAAATCCGTCAAAGGGTACAGGACCAGCTGACAAACAAGGACTATTCCAACCAAGATATCAAAAATCATTTCCAAGAACACTTTACCATCCTATCTAGCCAAACGGCCTCTCTGACTAAGACTATCACAGCAGAGCAACTCCAAGCCCTACTCAGCATGACACCTCTCCTCTTTCACGTTGACCAGACTAAGATTGACTGGAGCCAACTGACAGAGATTACCATTGAAGCGGAGATTCTGGTTGGGAAAGCATTCTAAACTAGACTTCGCAAAGGTAGAAAACTTACTGAAAATCCTCAATATTACAAAAACGCATAAGAACAGGTGCTCACAAAAACCTTAATCTTATGCGTTTTGTTATAGTTTCCATACATATTAAGAGGAAATATTTGAAATCAGTTCTCTTAATAACCATTGAATACCATATATTACATTTACTCCAAATATGATATAGGCCGTATAAATCAAGTATTTCGATTTCTCCCGCCTCAAAGAATAGATCTTATACAACATAAATAAATTTAAAGCAATAAATAATAGAGACAAAATCTTCCCTCCAAAATAAATCCTAAAAGTACACAGTCAGGCATATACCTCATATTTATTTTCGATTCGAGATAACAAACTTATCAATAAATAGTAAGTGAAATAAGGCAAGTACAAATCCCCAGAAACTACCACGAAAAGAAATTTCTTGATGATTGAGAGGAAACAAATCATGGTTACCTATATAGAGGCAGGTCAAAATAACAAATAAAATCCAAAATAAATCAGTCCATCTATATTTTGAAAAATATTTTTTCCACATAAAAACACCTTCTTTCCTACAATCATATTATAATAC
>CAJNBW010000011.1 GCA_905221105.1 bacterium | reverse complement strand
GAAAGAAAAAGCCGTTGATGATACGAAAGCAGCAGAAGAAGCTAAGATTACAGCAGCGGATGATGCGGACAAAGTAGCAACAGCCAAAACAGCTGGAGTGGCGGCTATTAAAGCAGTGCATACAGTTGGAAGTCTAGATGATGTCAAGGCAGCAGCGAAAGCATTACCTAATACTGGTACAGTAAAATCAACATTAGCTATTCCAGTTGCAATTACAAGTGCTTTACTTAGTTTAGGTCTTGTAGGAGGACGTCGTCGTAAAGAGGATGAAGAAGTTTAATCAGTATAGTTACTTGCTAAAATGGCTAGCAAATTTGTAAAAGTCGAATAATTATCTAAAACCTCCAGGTTAGTGAATTCAATCATAGTTTCTAATCTGGAGGTTTTTTATAGTTCAATTGACTATAAAACGACCGAGTTTGAACTGGAAGTCTCCAATTATCCGATGAAGAAGAAGTTTCTGGGATTCAAAAAGACCAGATTCCAAACTTGGATCTGGCCTATGATATGTTACCCTTGATGGAAATGATGGAAGCTCCTGACAAGTCAGAGTTTTTCTACCTCCACCGTACAGAAGATGGCTGGGCGAAGAAAATCTTCTAGTCTTTTACTAAATAACCTAGCTGATCCAAGGCCTCCTCGATATAGTGGAGGTCTTGTTGTGTTTCGGCTTCGACTAGGTGGTAATGGATGCCATCTGTCAATTCAGACAGAGGTCTAAAGTCTGAATGCTCGACTTGTTCTAGAAAATGCTGAACATCTCTGCGGCAAGACAGTTTCAGCAAGGTTTCAATTTCTCCATAAACGGGATGGTCAATCAAGGTATTTTGAACACGTCCACCATTATCTACGATAGCAAGGAGTTCTTGACCGATTTCTTCAACTTCATGTTTCACTTTGAAAAGTTTGTGGACGTATGGATTGACATCAACTTGCTTATAGATGTAGCCACGATTAGTGGATAGGATAGGAGCGCCATCGGCTCTCAAAATTGCAATATCCTGCACAATGACCTGACGTGTGACATGAAAATGTTCCGCCAAACTTTGGCCATTAAGGGCTTTAGGAGCTTCTTTCAAGAGTTGGAGCAGGGCTTGTTTGCGATCTTTTGTCATAGCTTTTCCTTTTAACGGCGTTTTCGAAGTACTTTATAGACAGCTAGCGCTAATGTATAGTCTACCATACTATGGATAATTGTGCCAAATCCAACTAGTACAAATAGAACATAAAACATATTTTCTACATTGGTACCGGAAGTTGCGTAAAAAAGAACACAGGCTAATACTTCAGCAAGGGCATGGATAAGCGCTAAAACAAAGTTAAAAATCCAAGAAGATTTTGGTTTATCTAGGGTATCGGGGAATTTTTGTAGGTAAAGAGCTCCCAAAGTCCCAAAAAAGATATGGGAAAAAGCTCGAAAAACGATAACCATAGGATAGCCAGCCATCAAAAATCCAAAACTAGAGGCTAGGATGACAAAAACAGCCATCAAGGGCGACAAGAACATGGCAATAAAAATAGCGATGTGGCTTCCTAAAGTATAGGAAGCAGGTGGAATGACAATTTTGAAAGGCATAACAATTGGAATCAAAATCGCAATAGCCGTTAAGAGGGCTGTCATTGTCATAAATTGTGTCTTTTTCCGTGTATTCATAAGAATCTCCTTTTAACTGTATATACACTAGTATAGTACAATAAAGTAGATAATAAAGCAAGAATTTACCTAGGTTTATAAGTCACCTTAAGTTAAAGATTTGTAAACATTTCACTAATAATAGTAACCACATCAAACAAAATCTCCACCTTCAAGTTTGAAAGCGGAGATTATTTTTATTTCTTCAAGGTTTGTAGTCGTGGGACAATAGCTAGGGTTAGAACTGCAGAAATGACTAATTCAGCAATTGAGTTGGTTGAAATAACGGTTGCTAGGAGTTTTTGGATATTACCATCAAAGACATTTCCAAAAAGGTAGAAAATTCCACCAAGTACAAAGACTGTGTTGGTAAGTGAACCAAGGGCACCAGCTAGAATCAGACCAGTCTTGTTTTTCATCAGTTTATAGACTAGATAAGGAGTTAAACCAATCAAAATACGTGGGACAATGGCAATGATAGCTGAGTAGATGTTTCCGTTTGGTACAAATGGGGAGAAGAGGTAGCTTGTCGGCAGAATTGTAATTGTGTTAACCGTCAAACTAAGTAGCCCCATCAAAAATCCAAGTGTAACCCCAACTCGCGGACCGTAAATAATGCTGGCAATAATGACAGGAATATGAACGATGGTCGGTTTGATTGGGAATGGAAAAAGGTTAAAGATAAGTGAGCTTAGAAAGTGAATCACAAGCATGGTTGCAAAGAAGATAGCAATGGGCGCAATATTAGAGCGTTTTTTCATCGAGAGTTTCCTTTATTCTTTCTAAAATAATTGTGAGGTCGGCTAAGGCTCCTCGTCCATGGTCTCCGCAAGCTAGTAGGGATTCCTTAGGAGTAATCAGCTGATAGCCGTAGGTTTCTAATGTTTTCAGATTAGCCTGAGTTGCCGGATGGTCATACATTTTTGTATTCATTGCTGGTGCGATGAGTTTGGGAATATGACTTGGCAGGGCTAGAGCCGTACTGGTCACCATGTTGTCCGCAAAGCCGTGTGCTAGTTTTGCAATAGTATTAGCAGTTGCAGGAGCCACGATAAATAAATCTGCTTTTTTTCCCAGTTCGATATGATTGACTTGATCTGGATAGGGTTCCTTCATGACATCCAAGTGGACAGGATTCTGTGATAGTACCTGTAGTGTCAAAGGTTGGATAAACTCTGTAGCAGCCTGAGTCATTAAGACAGTGACTTGATGGCCTTGTTTTTTTAGAGAACTGACTAAATCTGCCGACTTGTAAGAGGCGATTGAACCCGTTACAGCCAAGAGAATGTTTGCCATAGCTTTCCTTTCTAAGATTGATAGGCTTGAATTTTTTCAAGGAGGAGTTTTGCAATTTCTTCTTTAGTCTGGACTGCTTGAAGATGATCTTTCTCAACAAAGATTGCGCGGTGTTGATCTGCTGAAATTTGAGTCAGATCATTTGAGATGATTAAGTCTGCTTGGTTCTTGATAAGACTTTTTCTAGCAATGTCAACCAGATGATCTTCGGTAACATCAACCAGCAGTTTAAAGCCAATCAGATGAATAGCAGGATTCCATTCCTTGACTAAAGAGATGATTTTTGGTGTTTTTTTCAGGAACAAAACCTGAACAGCGTCAGTTGAAGAAATCTTAGCTTGATGATTTTGCTTGTTTAAAAATTCTTCCAAATTGGAGCTAGATTGAACTTCCTCCAGTCCTGTCATATAAACAGGAGTGTAATCAGATACGGCCATAGAATGAATCAAAACCTGATAGTCCTTGACACGTTCTTTCATTTCAAGGAGAAGGTCCTTGGTATTATTAATTTCTCGAATGCTTAGGTTGGGATGAGCTTCTGGCTTTAGAGCTCGTTTTGTCGTTATCAAACAAACTTCATGCCCTGCAGCCAGCAAGGTCTCTGTGATGATTTTCCCTAAGCGACCTGTAGAATGGTTAGTGATAGAGCGGACGCTGTCGATAGCTTCACTGGTACCGCCCGATGTAACTAAAATTTTCATAGCACTATTGTACACAAAAATAAACGGTAAGTAAAATGAAAGCGATAAATTTTGGTAAAAACGAAGATTTACTATAGTTTCAAACTATAAAGCCATATAAAATTTAAGAAAGGACTCTAAAAACCTTAAAAATAGGGATATTTACGAACGTTTAGAGAGTTTTAGGATGTTAAAAATCTTGTTTTGTGTTATAATGAATTATCATATAAGAGGTTAGAGGAGTTTTGAATGAAAACAGATATTGAAATCGCACAGAGTATTGAGTTGAAGCCAATCGTTGATGTTGTAGAGAAACTGGGTATTTCTTACGATGATTTGGAATTGTATGGAAAGTACAAAGCTAAGCTCAGCTTTGATAAAATTCGTGCAGTTGAGAGCAATTCAGTTGGGAAATTGATCTTGGTTACTGCCATCAACCCAACACCAGCAGGTGAAGGAAAATCAACTATTACCATTGGTCTGGCGGATGCCTTGAACAAGATTGGTAAGAAAACCATGATTGCTATCCGCGAACCATCTCTTGGTCCAGTAATGGGGATTAAGGGTGGTGCAGCTGGTGGTGGTTACGCCCAAGTTCTCCCAATGGAAGACATCAACCTCCACTTTACTGGAGACATGCATGCCATTACGACTGCCAACAATGCGCTTTCTGCCTTGATTGACAACCACTTGCACCAAGGAAATGAGCTAGGAATTGACCAACGTCGTATCCTCTGGAAACGTGTTGTGGACTTGAATGACCGTGCTCTTCGTCATGTAACCGTTGGACTTGGTGGTCCTCTAAACGGTATTCCACGTGAGGATGGTTTTGATATTACAGTTGCTTCTGAAATCATGGCCATTCTTTGCTTGGCAACAGACATCGAGGACTTGAAACGCCGTTTGGCGAATATCGTTATCGGTTATCGTTATGACCGTACGCCTGTTTCTGTTGGTGATTTGCAGGTTGAAGGTGCCTTGGCTTTGATTTTGAAGGATGCTATTAAGCCAAACTTAGTTCAGACAATTTACGGAACACCTGCCTTTGTACACGGTGGTCCATTTGCCAATATCGCTCATGGCTGTAACTCTGTTTTGGCGACGACAACAGCCCTTCACTTAGCGGACTACACAGTTACTGAAGCTGGTTTTGGTGCAGACCTTGGTGCTGAGAAATTCCTTGATATCAAGACACCAAACTTGCCAACTTCTCCAGATGCTGTAGTCATTGTCGCAACCCTTCGTGCCCTTAAGATGAATGGTGGCGTGGCTAAGGATGCTCTTACAGAGGAAAATGTGGAAGCAGTTCGTGCAGGTTTTGCTAACTTGAAACGCCACGTTGAAAATATCCGTAAGTTCGGTATTCCAGCAGTTGTAGCTATCAACGAATTTGTCTCTGATACAGAAGCTGAAATCGCAGCCTTGAAAGAACTCTGTGCCTCAATTGATGTGCCAGTTGAGTTGGCTAGTGTCTGGGCTGATGGCGCGGAAGGTGGAGTAGCTCTTGCTGAAACGGTTGTTAAGACTATCGCTGAAAACCCAGCCAATTACACACGTCTTTATGACAATGAACTTTCTGTTCAAGAAAAGATTGAAAAAATTGTCACAGAAATCTATCGCGGTAGCAAAGTGAACTTTGAAAAGAAAGCTCAAACACAAATCGCTCAAATCGTTCAAAACGGTTGGGACAAATTGCCAATCTGTATGGCTAAAACTCAGTATAGTTTCTCTGACAATCCAAATGCCCTTGGAGCACCAGAAAACTTTGAAATTACCATTCGTGAATTGGTACCAAAATTAGGGGCAGGCTTTATCGTTGCCCTAACTGGTGATGTCATGACTATGCCAGGTCTTCCAAAACGACCAGCAGCCCTCAATATGGATGTTGAAAGTGACGGAACCGTTCTAGGCTTGTTCTAATATATTGCAATTGACTTTAAATGAGTTTGGAAATACTATCCAAGCTCATTTTCTTATCTAGATATAAGGCCTTATTTTCAGCTGATTAAAGAGTTGCTTTCTATAAGCAATCAGTCTAGGTAAAGATATTTTCCCTGATTTCTGATATAATAGAAATATTGACTTCAAGAGTAAGGAAAAGAAGATGAACGCATTATTAAATGGAATGAATGACCGTCAGGCTGAGGCGGTGCAAACGACAGAAGGTCCTTTGTTAATCATGGCGGGGGCTGGTTCTGGAAAGACCCGTGTTTTGACCCACCGTATCGCTTATTTGATTGATGAAAAGCTGATCAATCCTTGGAATATCTTGGCCATTACCTTTACTAACAAGGCTGCGCGTGAGATGAAGGAGCGTGCTTATAGTCTTAATCCAGCCACTCAGGACTGTTTGATTGCGACCTTTCACTCCATGTGTGTTCGTATCTTGCGTCGTGATGCGGACCATATTGGCTACAACCGAAATTTCACTATTGTAGATCCAGGAGAGCAGCGAACTCTCATGAAACGCATTCTCAAGCAGTTGAACCTGGATCCTAAAAAATGGAATGAACGGAGCATTTTAGGGACTATTTCCAATGCCAAGAATGATTTGATTGATGATGTAGCTTATGCTGCTCAAGCTGGCGATATGTATACGCAAATCGTAGCCCAGTGTTATACAGCCTATCAGAAAGAACTTTGTCAGTCTGAGTCTGTTGACTTTGATGATTTGATTATGCTGACCTTGCGTCTTTTTGATCAAAATTCTGATGTTTTGACCTACTACCAACAAAAATTTCAATACATCCACGTTGATGAGTACCAAGATACCAATCACGCTCAGTACCAACTGGTCAAACTCTTAGCTTCGCGCTTTAAAAATATCTGTGTAGTTGGGGATGCGGACCAGTCTATCTACGGTTGGCGTGGTGCTGATATGCAGAATATTTTGGACTTTGAAAAGGATTACCCTCAAGCCAAGGTTGTCTTGTTGGAGGAAAATTACCGCTCAACTAAAACCATTCTCCAAGCGGCTAACGAGGTTATTAAAAACAATAAAAATCGTCGTCCTAAAAATCTCTGGACCCAAAATGCGGATGGGGAGCAAATCGTATACTATCGTGCCAATGATGAGCTGGATGAGGCTGTATTTGTAGCCAGAACCATCGATGAACTTAGTCGCAGTCAAAACTTCCTTCACAAGGATTTTGCAGTTCTATATCGGACTAATGCGCAGTCTCGTACTATTGAGGAAGCCCTGCTCAAGTCTAACATTCCTTATACCATGGTTGGCGGAACCAAGTTCTACAGCCGTAAGGAAATTCGTGATATTATTGCCTACCTCAACCTTATTGCCAATTTGAGTGATAATATTAGTTTTGAACGTATTATTAACGAGCCTAAACGTGGAATTGGCCCAGGTACTGTTGAGAAAATCCGTGATTTTGCCAATATGCAAAACATGTCCATGCTAGATGCTTCTGCCAATATCATGTTGTCTGGAATCAAAGGTAAGGCAGCTCAATCTATCTGGGATTTTGCTAATATGATTCTTGATTTACGGGAGCAGCTAGACCACTTAACTATTACAGAGTTGGTTGAGGCTGTCCTAGAAAAAACAGGTTACGTTGATATTCTTAATGCCCAAGCGACCTTAGAAAGCAAGGCTCGGGTTGAAAATATCGAAGAGTTCCTCTCTGTGACGAAAAACTTTGATGATACCTCTGATGTCCCCGAAGAGGAAACTGGTTTGGATAAACTGAGTCGTTTCTTAAATGACTTGGCCTTGATTGCGGACACAGATTCAGGTAGTCAGGAGACATCAGAAGTGACCTTGATGACCCTTCATGCTGCTAAAGGTCTCGAGTTTCCAGTTGTCTTTTTGATTGGGATGGAAGAAAATGTCTTTCCGCTTAGCCGTGCAGCTGAAGAACAAGATGAGTTGGAAGAAGAACGCCGTCTGGCCTATGTAGGTATCACACGTGCAGAGAAAATTCTCTATCTGACCAATGCCAACTCGCGCCTGCTTTTCGGGCGTACCAACTATAACCGTCCGACTCGTTTTATTAACGAAATCAGTTCAGACTTGCTTGAGTATCAAGGATTGGCCCGTCCAGCAAATACAAGCTTTAAGGCATCTTATAGCAGTGGTGGTCTTGCCTTCGGTCAAGGTATGAGTCTTGCTCAGGCTCTTCAGGACCGTAAACGCAGTGCGGCACCAAAAACTATCCAGTCAAGCGGCCTTCCATTTGGTCAATTTTCAGCTGGTGTAAAATCAGCGTCTAGCGAGACAAATTGGTCCATTGGTGACATTGCTCTCCACAAGAAATGGGGAGAGGGAACCGTTCTGGAAGTTTCAGGTAGCGGTGCTACACAGGAATTGAAAATCAATTTCCCAGAAGTTGGTTTGAAAAAACTTTTAGCTAGTGTAGCTCCAATTGAGAAAAAACTTTAATTTTCCATCCTTCTCACGAATAATAAAGTGAGGAGGATTTTTATGTACAGTATTTCATTCCAAGAAGATTCACTATTACCAAGAGAGAGACTGGCTCAAGAAGGAGTAGAAGCGCTCAGTAATCAAGAGTTGCTAGCTATTTTACTCAGGACAGGAACACGTCAGGCCAGTGTTTTTGAAATTGCCCAGAAAGTCTTGAACAATCTTTCAAGCCTAACAGATTTGAAAAAAATGACCCTGCAGGAATTACAGAGTCTGTCTGGTATTGGGCGAGTTAAGGCCATAGAGTTACAAGCTATGATTGAACTGGGGCATCGTATTCATAAACACGAGACCCTTGAGATGGAAAGTATTCTCAGCAGCCAAAAGTTGGCCAAGAAGATGCAGCAGGAGTTGGGACATAAAAAACAAGAGCACCTGGTGGCGCTCTATCTCAATACACAAAATCAAATCATCCATCAGCAGACCATTTTTATCGGTTCTGCTACTCGCAGTATTGCTGAACCGCGAGAGATTCTTCATTATGCCATCAAGCATATGGCGACTTCTCTGATCTTGGTTCACAATCATCCTTCAGGAGCGGTGGCCCCTAGCCGAAATGATGATCATGTCACTAAACTTGTTAAAGAAGCCTGCGATCTGATGGGAATTGTTCTCTTAGACCATTTGATTGTCTCTCACTCCAGTTATTTTAGTTACCGTGAAAAGACAGATTTAATCTAAAGTTCATTAACGATATAGTCAAAGAGGCTTTTATCTTTGGGACGATTTTCAAATAGAAATTCTGGATGCCATTGGACGCCGAGAAAGGCGACATCATCCGTACTTATGACAGCTTCAATGATACCATCCTTAGGATCATGAGCTGCAATCTTTAAGTTAGGTGCTAAATCCTTGATACTCTGGTGGTGGAAGGAGTTGATATGGGAGATTTCTCCATAGATTTCTCGAAGAATAGTATCTGGTTCTGTTACCAAGCGCTGGGTTGTGTACTCGGCAGAACAATCCTGCCAGTGGTCTTCGATATCTTGATACAGAGTTCCACCCATGGCAACGTTAAAGAGTTGAGTCCCACGGCAGACAGAGAAAATAGGCTTTTTCTGTTTAATAGCTTCCTTGATGAGGGCCAGTTCGAAAATATCTCTTTGAAGGTGGTAGTCATCGCTATCAATGGTTTTTGGTTCACCATAGAATTTAGGATCAACATTTTGCCCACCTGTTAAGATGAGCTTGTCAATCATACTGATATAGTGGCAGGCCATTTCTTGATCACCAATCGGTAGGATGATGGGAATCCCTCCAGCGTCTTTAACGCCTTCAACAAAGCCTTTTGCTGCGTAGCTCATCATGATGTCATCATCTGGATGAGTTTTTTCGTTTCCTGTAATCCCAATAACTGGTTTTTTCATAAAATGATTTTCGCTTTCTAATCCTCTTTTCGCATGAAATAGAGGAGGGTTTGGAGTTCACTTGTTAAATCGACATATTGAACGACCACGTCTTTTGGTAAATGCAGATGGACTGGTGAAAAACTGAGAATCCCTTTCACGCCAGCATCCACCAAGAGATTGGCAACTTCTTGGGATTTAACGCTAGGAACAGTCAGGATAGCAGTCTTCACATCAGCATCCTGAATTTTATCTTTGATTTGAGAAATCCCGTAAATAGGAATCCCATCAGGAGTTTGGCTACCGACTTCAGGATGGTCATCTAGGTCAAAGGCCATGATAATCTTCATCTTGTTACGCTCATGGAAGCGATAGTGGAGAAGGGCATGGCCCATATTTCCAATGCCAACAAGCATGACATTGGTAATAGAGTTATCATTGAGCAAATCGGCAAAAAACGTCATCAGTTTTTTGACATCATAGCCAAAACCACGACGACCTAGTTCACCAAAATAGGAAAAATCACGACGTACGGTCGCTGAATCAATCCCGATGGCCTCTGCAATTTGTTTAGAGTTGGCACGTTCAATCTTTTCTGCATGAAATCTCTTAAAAATTCGATAGTAGAGAGAGAGTCTTTTCGCTGTAGCTTTTGGAATAGCAGACTGTTTATCTTTCACAAAATCACAACCTTTCTATTCTTCTATTTTATAGAAACATTGTGAAAAAATCAACAAAAACAAGAAAAAACTAAGAAAAATCTTAGTTTTGATGTAAAAAATCTGCATGTGATAGAAAACGGTAGAGGTCTCCAACCAGTCCCTGGTAAACTTCCTGTCCCTTAAAGGTTAAAGAAGTCACATAAAGTGTATCTGGTAGGGTCACACAGCCTGACAAAGCTAGCATGAGTGCTTCATAGTCCTCGTACTTGAGAGTCCGCTCTACATGATAGCTGTCTTTATAGGTTAGTTCAAACATATGAGACCTATCTTTCAGATTTTGTAAAGACACCACGTTCTACTAAACTATCCATGAGGAAGTAGAATTTTTCCTGATGAATGTGGTGGTCCTCTGATTTGAAAATATCAACTAGACGAAGACCAAACTTGTCAGTGATATTGATTTTAGCCCCTGTAAGTTCCTTGTTAATGATGATTTTGAGTTGGAAGCCTTCACCGCTGTTTGGAACCTTTTCAAGTAGGCGAGTCAGTTCATAGTTCCCAACTTTGGTCTCAAAAAAAGTGTTGTCCTTGAGAGTAAACTTCTTAACAGAAGAGCTAAGAGTGTAGTCGTAACGACAATTTTTTAACTGAATGGTTTTTTCGAATGCCATATGGCTAACCTCCGATAATTTCTTTTAAGGTTTTTGCGAGAGTTTCTAGGTCTTCGATAGTATTTTGTGGCGACAAACTGATGCGAACGGATTCCTTTAATCGTTCTGAATTTGCCCCGTACATGGCTTCGAGAACATGGCTGGATTGGACAATGCCTGCCGTACAGGCTGAGCCAGTAGAGATAGAAATTCCAGCTAAGTCTAGACGAAGGAGTAAGAGGTCATTTTTCTGGCCAGTAAATCCAATATTGAGAACATAAGGGAGATGATGCTCTCCTCTATTCAGGTAATACTGAACTCCCTCAAGCTCCGTAAGAAAGGCTGTTTCTAGATTTTGTACATGTTGGAAATGAGGTTCTTGGTTTTCTAGGTCTTCTTTTAGGGCTGCAACCATGCTAACGATAGCAGCTAGATTTTCAGTGCCTGCACGTTTTTTCTGTTCTTGGTCTCCGCCATGGAGATAGGAATCAAAGTCCATGCTTGATGCGTAGAGAAAGCCGATTCCCTTAGGGCCATGGAATTTATGGGCTGAAGCAGTGAGAAAATCAATGCCTAATTCTTCTGGATGAATAGGAATTTTACCGATTGCCTGAACTGCATCAACATGGTAGGCAGCTGGGTGTTGCTTGAGGATTTGGCCAATTTCAGCAATGGGCAGTAGGTTTCCTGTCTCATTATTAGCAAACATGGTAGAAACCAAAATCGTATCGTCACGTAAGGCCTCTTGAATTTGCTGGGCGGTGATTTCCTGATTTTTTGGCTGGATAATGGTTACTTCAAAACCAAAGTGTTGAACCAAGTAATCAATGGTTTCAAGGACAGCATGGTGCTCGATGGCAGTTGTGATGATATGTTTTCCTTGTTCTTGGTGACGAAGACAGTAGCCAATGATGGCAGTATTGTTTCCTTCAGTCCCACCAGAAGTGAAAAAGATATGTTGAGGTTTTGTCCCTAGTAATTGAGCTAGTTCCTGACGTGCTTCACGCAAGAGTTTGCCAGCTTGACGACCATGACCATGGATACTAGAAGGGTTTCCGTGGGTTTCTTGCATAACCTTAGTCATAGTTGAAATAGCAACTGCTGACATAGGAGTCGTTGCAGCATTGTCCAAATAAATCAAAGCATCACCTTATTTCTTTTTGTTGTAAGCAAAGAGTGGGCTGACTGGTTTTCTTTCGTGAATACGGACGATAGCATCACCAATTAACTCACTAGCAGTGATGTAGCATACGTTTTTAGGAGTTTTTTCTTTTGTTGCTACTGAATCAGTCACAAGAATTTCTTTAATATTAGTATTATCAAGAAGTTCAGCAGCACCTTCGACGAAGAGACCGTGGCTAGAAACAGCATAGATTTCTGTAGCCCCTTCACGTTCAACGATTTTAGCAGCTTCAGAGAAGGTACGTCCTGTATTTAAAATATCATCAATCAAGATGGCTTTCTTACCTTCAACATCACCGATAATATAGCCTTCGTTGCGAGTTGCATCGTCTTGTGGGTAATCGATAATGGCGATAGGAGCATCAAGATATTCAGCCAAGCTACGAGCACGTTTGACACCTGAATTTTTAGGGCTAACGACAACAACATCTGAACCAAGTAGGCCCTTATCGCAGTAATGTTTTGCAAATAGAGGAACTGTGTAGAGGTTGTCAACAGGAATATCAAAGAAACCTTGAACTTGGACAGCATGCAAATCAAGCGTAAGGACACGGTCAACACCAGCCTTAACCAGCATATTGGCAACTAGTTTAGCTGTAAGTGGTTCACGAGGTGAAGCGATACGGTCTTGACGTGCATAGCCAAAATATGGAAGGACAACGTTGATACTGTGGGCACTTGCGCGAACACAAGCATCGACCATGATTAACAATTCCATTAGGTGGTTGTTAACAGGGAAACTTGTAGACTGGATGATGTAAACATCATAACCACGGACACTTTCTTCGATATTTACTTGGATTTCTCCGTCTGAAAATTGACGTGATGATAGTTTTCCAAGTGGGACACCAACAGCTTGTGCAATTTTCTGTGCAATCTCTTGGTTAGAGTTGAGTGCGAAAAGTTTCATGTTTTTTCTATCTGACATTATAGACCGTCCTCTGTAAACTTTATAAATCCTAGTTATATCTGTCTTACATATATGAACTGGGATTTGTGTATTCTTATCTTTTCTATTTTACCAAAAAATGGAGATTATTTCAGCTATTTTTCATGCTTTTGACAAATCGAACCAATTTTGAGGGAGCTTTTTGATAAGCAATCTGATTTTCCTCTAAAAATTGCTGGAAATCTTGTTTGCCTTGCTCGTGATTTTCCACTTCAAGCTCTAATTCATAATCTGTAATATCAAAGTACTGACTCTCATCCAGTGCCATGAGGCCAATAGCTGTTTGCATTTCATAGCGAAGCGTTTTTAGACAACCTAGTACCTGCCAGTTCTTGCTTTGGATGCCATGTTTCGCCAATTCATCGAGCACAAGCCCCTGAGGAAGTTCTTCCTTAGCCAGATAGTTCTCAGCATCTTTTAGTTGCAATTTTTGATTATATTCCATGTTTCCAACACTTTGTGGGACTTTGAGTGTCAATTCTGCCCAGTCTTCAAAGGTTCGAATACGCATAGCAACTTTTTTTTCTCGCAGTTCAAAATCAGGTGTGTCGATGTAGTAATTTTTTTGAAGAATAGGAGTGACACCTGTGAACTGGTCTTTTAGACGATTGTATTCATCTTTTTTCAATAGTGTTTTCAATTCAATTTCTAAATGTTTCATTTTTCTTACCTTTTCTTTATCGTTGAAAGCGGATTTATGGTATAATAAGCATTGTATTTATTGTATATGAATCTGGAGAAAAAATCAAAGACATTTTTGAAGGATAATATGAGAACAAGGGAGAATATATGACCTTAGAATGGGAAGAATTTCTAGATCCTTACATTCAAGCTGTTGGTGAGTTAAAGATTAAACTTCGTGGTATTCGTAAGCAATATCGTAAGCAAAATAAGCATTCTCCGATTGAGTTTGTGACTGGTCGGGTCAAGCCAATTGAGAGTATAAAAGAAAAAATGGCCCGTCGCGGTATTACTTATGCGACCTTGGAACACGATTTGCAAGATATTGCTGGTTTACGTGTGATGGTTCAGTTTGTAGATGATGTCCGAGAAGTGGTGGAGATTTTGCATAAGCGTCAGGATATGCGGATCATACAGGAGCGAGATTACATTACTCATCGAAAAGCATCGGGCTACCGTTCCTATCACGTGGTAGTAGAATATACGGTTGATACTATCAATGGAGCCAAGACCATTTTGGCAGAAATTCAAATACGTACCTTGGCCATGAATTTCTGGGCAACAATAGAACATTCTCTCAACTACAAGTACCAAGGGGATTTCCCAGAGGAGATAAAGAAGCGACTGGAAATTACAGCCAAGATTGCTCATCAGTTGGATGAAGAAATGGGTAAAATTCGTGATGATATCCAGGAAGCCCAGGCTCTTTTTGATCCTTTGAGTAGAAAATTAAATGACGGTGTAGGAAATAGTGACGATACAGATGAAGAATATAGGTAAACGAATTGATCTGATAGCTAATAGAAAACCGCAGAGTCAAAGGGTTTTGTATGAATTGCGAGATCGTTTAAAGAGAAACCAGTTTATACTCAATGATACCAATCCGGACATTGTCATTTCCATTGGTGGGGATGGCATGCTCTTGTCGGCCTTTCATAAGTACGAAGACCAGCTTGATAAGGTGCGCTTTATCGGTCTTCATACTGGACATTTGGGTTTTTATACCGACTATCGTGATTTTGAGTTGGATAAGTTAATGACTAATTTGCAGCTAGATACTGGAGCAAGGGTTTCTTATCCTGTTTTGAATGTGAAGGTTTTTCTTGGAAATGGAGAGGTCAAGATTTTTCGTGCCCTTAATGAAGCTAGCATCCGCAGGTCTGATCGAACCATGGTAGCAGATATTGTCATCAATGGTGTTCCCTTTGAACGTTTTCGCGGAGACGGCTTAACAGTTTCAACCCCTACTGGTAGCACAGCCTATAACAAGTCTCTTGGTGGTGCAGTGTTACACCCTACCATTGAAGCTCTTCAGTTGACGGAAATTGCCAGCCTCAATAATCGTGTCTATCGAACGCTGGGTTCGTCCATTATCGTCCCTAAAAAGGATAAGATTGAACTCATTCCAACGAGAAACGATTACCATACCATTTCGGTGGATAATAGTGTGTATTCTTTCCGCAATATCGAGCGAATCGAGTATCAAATTGATCATCATAAGATTCACTTTGTTGCGACTCCTAGCCATACCAGTTTTTGGAACCGTGTTAAGGATGCTTTCATCGGCGAGGTGGATGAATGAGGTTTGAATTTATCGCAGATGAGCACGTCAAGGTTAAGACCTTTTTGAAAAAGCACGAGGTTTCTAAGGGACTTTTGGCCAAGATTAAGTTTCGAGGTGGAGCTATTCGGGTCAATGACCAACCGCAAAATGCAACTTATCTATTGGATATTGGAGACCGCGTTACTATCGATATTCCCGCTGAAGAAGGCTTTGAAACTCTAGAAGCAATCGAGCGTCCACTGGATATTCTCTATGAGGATGACCATTTTCTAGTTTTGAATAAACCCTATGGAGTGGCTTCTATTCCTAGTGTCAACCACTCTAATACCATTGCCAATTTTATCAAGGGTTACTACGTCAGGCAAGACTATGAAAATCAGCAGGTTCACATTGTGACCAGACTAGATAGGGACACTTCTGGCTTGATGCTTTTTGCCAAACACGGCTATGCCCATGCACGATTAGATAAGCAGTTGCAGAAGAAATCTATCGAGAAGCGCTACTTTGCTTTGGTTAAGGGAGATGGACATTTGGAGCCAGAGGGAGAAATTATTGCTCCGATTGCGCGTGATGAAGACTCCATTATTACCAGAAGAGTGGCTAAAGGTGGAAAGTATGCCCATACATCCTATAAGATTGTAGCATCTTATGGGAATATTCACTTGGTTGATATTCGCCTGCATACTGGACGTACCCACCAAATCAGAGTCCATTTTTCCCATATCGGTTTTCCTTTGTTGGGAGATGATTTGTATGGTGGTAGCCTGGACGACGGCATCCAACGGCAGGCCCTGCATTGCCATTACCTATCCTTCTATCATCCATTTCTAGAGCAGGACTTGCAGTTAGAAAGTCCCTTGCCGGATGATTTCAGTAATCTTATTACCCAGTTATCAACTAATACTCTATAATAAAGTAATTCAGAGTATAATTTATTTTTTAAAGGAGAAAACTCATGGAAGTTTTTGAAAGTCTCAAAGCCAACCTTGTTGGTAAAAATGCTCGTATCGTTCTCCCTGAAGGGGAAGAGCCACGTATTCTTCAAGCAACTAAACGCTTGGTAAAAGAAACAGAAGTGATTCCTGTTTTGCTTGGAAATCCTGAAAAAATTAAAATTTATCTTGAAATTGAAGGTATTGAAGATGGCTATGAAGTCATTGACCCTCAACACTATCCTCAATTTGAAGAAATGGTTGCTGCTTTGGTAGAGCGTCGTAAGGGCAAAATGTCTGAAGAAGATGCACGCAAGGTTTTGGTTGAAGATGTCAACTATTTTGGTGTTATGTTGGTATACTTGGGCTTGGTTGATGGAATGGTATCAGGTGCGATTCACTCAACTGCTTCAACAGTACGTCCAGCCCTTCAAATCATTAAAACTCGTCCAAACGTAACTCGTACGTCAGGTGCCTTCCTTATGGTACGTGGTACTGAACGTTACCTATTTGGTGACTGTGCCATTAACATTAATCCAGATGCAGAAGCTTTGGCTGAAATTGCCATCAACTCAGCAATAACAGCTAAGATGTTTGGTATCGAGCCTAAAATTGCTATGCTAAGCTATTCTACTAAAGGTTCAGGGTTTGGTGAAAGCGTCGATAAGGTCGTTGAAGCAACTAAAATTGCTCACGACTTGCGCCCTGACCTTGAAATCGATGGTGAGTTGCAATTTGATGCGGCCTTTGTTCCAGAGACTGCAGCTCTGAAAGCTCCTGGAAGTACAGTAGCTGGTCAAGCAAATGTCTTCATCTTCCCAGGTATCGAGGCAGGAAATATCGGCTACAAGATGGCTGAACGTCTTGGTGGTTTTGCGGCTGTTGGTCCTGTTTTGCAAGGTTTGAACAAGCCAGTTAACGACCTTTCTCGTGGATGTAATGCTGATGATGTGTACAAGTTGACTCTTATCACAGCAGCTCAAGCAGTTCATCAATAATAATTCAACCTCTTTCCCTTGGGAAGAGGCTTTTTAATACTAGGAAAAGGACAGTTAGAGTCTTCTGTGTTATACTAGAGATATGTTAGATTTGAAAGAATACGGTATTGTCATGTGGCCGGAGGAGAAGATCATTTCTTTCCGTAAGAAACTTCTCACTTGGTATGATGAAAATAAACGAGATTTACCTTGGCGTAGAAGTAAAAATCCTTATCATATCTGGGTATCTGAAATCATGCTCCAGCAGACCAGAGTTGATACAGTTATCCCTTACTACGAACGCTTCTTGGACTGGTTTCCAACAGTCGAAAGTCTGGCAAATGCTCCCGAAGAACGTTTGTTAAAGGCTTGGGAAGGTTTGGGCTATTATTCTCGAGTACGCAATATGCAGGCTGCGGCCCAGCAGATTATGACGGATTTTGGTGGTCGATTTCCAAACACCTATGAAGGAATTTCTAGTCTGAAAGGGATTGGTCCTTACACAGCAGGAGCCATATCCAGTATTGCTTTTAATTTGCCTGAGCCGGCTGTCGATGGCAATGTCATGCGAGTTTTGGCGCGTCTGTTTGAAGTTAACCACGATATTGGCATTCCAAGTAATCGCAAAATTTTTCAGGCGATGATGGAAATCTTGATTGACCCAGAACGTCCTGGCGACTTTAACCAAGCTTTGATGGACTTGGGTTCAGATATTGAGGCTCCTGTAAATCCTAGGCCAGAAGAGAGTCCGGTTAAGGACTTTAGTGCAGCATATCAGAATGGAAGCATGGATCGTTATCCAATTAAGGCTCCAAAGAAAAAGCCAGTTCCTATTTATCTAAAAGCACTAGTTGTGAAAAATGCTCAGGGACAATTTCTACTTGAAAAAAATGAAAGCGAAAAGTTGTTAGCAGGATTTTGGCATTTTCCCTTGATAGAAGTAGATGAGTTTTCGCAAGAAGAGCCGTTTGACCTCTTTCATCAGGTTGCAGAAGAAAGTGTAAACTTTGGCCCCAGTCCAGAAGAGAGTTTCCAGCAGGACTATGACCTAGATGTTGATTGGCTTAATATTTGTTTTGACACTGTTAAGCATGTCTTTAGTCATCGCAAGTGGCATGTTCAAATTGTAGCAGGTCAAGTGAGTGACTTCCATGGTTTTTCAGATAGGCAAGTTCGCTGGCTTTCACCAGAAGAGTTCAAGGATGTTCCACTTGCCAAACCCCAACAAAAAATCTGGCAGGCTTATGCACATGCCAACTTAGACAGTAGCAAAGACTAGCTATTATGTCTTCTTGCTATTTTTTGGTATAATAGTAGAGAAAAAGGTGAACATATGAAAAAAATATTAATTGTAGATGATGAAAAACCAATCTCGGATATTATCAAGTTTAATATGACCAAGGAAGGTTACGAGGTTGTAACTGCTTTTAATGGTTGTGAAGCGCTAGAGCAATTTGAAGCAGAGCAACCAGATATTATTATTTTGGATTTGATGCTTCCAGAAATTGATGGTTTAGAAGTTGCGAAGACTATTCGTAAGACTAGTAGTGTGCCTATTATCATGCTGTCAGCTAAGGATAGCGAATTTGATAAGGTTATCGGTTTAGAGCTTGGAGCGGATGACTATGTGACCAAACCCTTCTCAAATCGTGAGTTGCAGGCGCGTGTCAAAGCTCTTCTCCGTCGTACAGATTTGACTTCTGTAGATAATCAAGAGTCTGATGAAAAGAAAACTCAACCCTTGCAAATTGGGGACTTGGAGATTGTGCCAGATGCTTATGTAGCTAAGAAATACGGTGAAGAACTAGACTTAACTCACCGTGAATTTGAACTCTTGTACCACTTGGCCTCTCATATCGGTCAAGTAATTACGCGTGAACACTTGCTTGAAACGGTCTGGGGTTATGATTATTTCGGAGATGTTCGAACAGTTGATGTAACTATCAGACGTTTGCGTGAGAAGATTGAAGACACACCAAGTCGTCCAGAGTATATCCTGACACGTCGCGGTGTTGGTTATTATATGAGAAATAATGATTAAACTAATTAAAGACACAGTTTTAACCAGTGATTTTATCTTTATCCTCATTTTACTTGGCTTTATTTTAGTCGTGACCTTGCTCTTGCTAGAAAATCGTCGGGATAATATTCGGCTGAAGCAAATCAATCAAAAGGTAAAAGACCTGATTGCAGGAGATTATTCTCAGGTATTGGATATGCAGGGAAGCTCTGAAATCACTAATATTACCAATAATCTTAATGATTTATCAGAAGTAATTCGGTTGACTCAAGAAAATCTGGAGCAAGAGAGTAAACGATTACACAGTATCCTCTCTTACATGACGGATGGAGTCCTTGCGACCAATCGTCGTGGGAAGATTACCATGATTAATGACATGGCTAAGAAACAGTTAGGTGTTCAGAAAGAAGATGTTCTCAACAAAAGTATTCTAGAATTGCTTAAGATTGAAGATGAGTATGAACTTCGTGATTTGATCACCCAAATTCCTGAGCTCATCATTGATTCTCAGGATGCTAATGGTGAGTATCTGAGCCTTCGTGTTCGCTTTGCTTTGATTCGTCGAGAGTCTGGCTTTATTTCGGGTCTAGTTGCTGTTTTGCATGATACGACGGAGCAGGAGAAGGAGGAACGCGAGCGGAGACTCTTTGTTTCCAATGTTAGCCATGAGTTACGGACGCCCTTAACCAGTGTTAAATCTTATCTTGAAGCCTTGGATGAGGGAGCTTTGTGTGAAACCGTAGCACCAGACTTTATTAAGGTATCTCTAGACGAAACCAATCGTATGATGCGCATGGTAACTGACCTCCTTCATCTCTCTCGGATTGACAATGCGACCAGTCATCTGGATGTGGAACTGATTAACTTTACTGCCTTTATTACTTTTATCCTCAACCGTTTTGATCAGATAAGAGGGCAGGATGAAGAGAAGAAATACGAACTGGTGAGAGATTACCCAATTACCTCTGTCTGGATTGAAATTGATACAGATAAGATGACTCAGGTGATTGATAATATTCTTAATAATGCCATTAAATATTCTCCAGACGGTGGTAAAATCACAGTGACCATGAAGACGACTGATGATCAGATGATTTTATCCATCTCAGACCAAGGTTTGGGTATTCCTAAGCAGGATTTACCACGTATTTTTGACCGTTTCTACCGTGTGGACCGTGCTAGAAGTCGTGCCCAAGGTGGAACAGGCTTGGGACTGTCTATTGCCAAAGAAATTATCAAACAGCATAATGGTTTTATTTGGGCCAAGAGTGAATACGGTAAGGGTTCAACCTTTACCATTGTACTCCCTTATGATAAGGATGCAGTAAAAGAAGAAGTATGGGAGGATGAAGTAGAAGACTAGAATGAGTGAAAAAGGCTTTAAATACAGTATTTTAGCGTCGGGTTCCAGTGGAAATTCCTTTTATCTGGAAACCCCAAAAAAGAAGCTTTTAGTGGATGCAGGCTTGTCAGGTAAGAAAATTACCAGCCTACTTGCTGAAATTAACCGCAAACCAGAAGACTTGGACGCCATCTTGATTACCCATGAGCATTCAGACCATATCCATGGAGTGGGTGTTTTGGCCCGCAAATATGGTATGGATCTTTATGCTAATGAAAAGACTTGGCAAGCTATGGAAAACAGTAAATATCTTGGCAAGGTGGATTCTTCGCAAAAGCATATCTTTGAGATGGGCAAAACCAAAACTTTTGGAGATATCGACATCGAGAGTTTTGGTGTAAGCCATGATGCAGTCGCACCGCAGTTCTATCGCTTTATGAAAGATGATAAAAGTTTTGTCCTTTTGACCGATACAGGTTATGTCAGTGACCGTATGGCAGGAATTGTCGAAAATGCGGATGGCTATCTTATCGAGTCCAACCACGATGTAGAGATTTTGCGAGCAGGTTCTTACGCTTGGAGACTCAAACAACGAATCCTATCGGATCTCGGTCACCTTTCTAACGAAGATGGTGCTGAAGCCATGATTCGGACGCTAGGAAATCGCACTAAGAAAATCTACCTTGGTCACTTGTCCAAGGAGAACAATATCAAGGAGCTGGCTCACATGACCATGGTCAACCAGCTAGCACAAGCTGATCTGGGAGTCGGAATAGACTTTAAAGTTTATGATACCTCACCAGATACCGCAACACCATTGACAGATATATAAAAAAGAAGGCGAGCGCCTTCTTTTTTATAAATTAGTAGATATTTGTTGTGGTATAATGTTCAAAAATGAAATAGGAGAAATAGCGTGAAAATAAAATGGTTATTTAAGGATTACTACGATACAACGATTATCATACTTGCGTTGATATCTGTTGCTCTAGTCTTGCTTGGATTTGCTGAGATGGTCGATTTGGACAATCCTCCGTACAATATTATTGATTTACTACTTTGGGGTGTTTTCGTGGTGGATTATGGCTGGCGCTTCTTTTTAAGTAAAGGGAAATGGCGATTCATAATTGAAAATATCTTTGATTTGCTAGCTATCCTGCCTTTAAATGCTATTTTTACAGTGTTTCGATTAGGACGCATCTTTCGCCTAGCAAGGCTGACAAAATTATTGAAACTGACTCGTCTTTTAAGAATCGTTGGATTGACTGGTAAGCTGGAAAAGAAGATTGGAAAACTCTTACGAACAAATGGCTTGCTTTATATTTTCTATCTCAATTCCTTTATTGTGCTGGTAGGGAGTTCGATTTTATCCGTTGTTGAAGAAAAATCTTTTTCAGAAAGTCTTTGGTGGGCCCTTGTTACTGTAACGACAGTTGGTTATGGGGATATTGTTCCGACTTCAATTTTTGGTAAATGGTTAGCTGTTTTATTAATGCTTGTCGGTATTGGAACAATAGGAATGTTAACGAGTACCTTGACGAACTTTTTTGTAAAAGATAATCCAGATGAACAGATAAAACTTGATAAACTCCGCGATGAATTATATAGTCAGAGAATATTACTAGAGAAACAATCCGAGAAGATAGAAGAACTGCATAGAATGATACAAGATTTGCTTGAAAAAAGGTAATTTTGACCATTTAAAAACCACTCGATGAGTGGCTTTTTTACAATCCTGCAAATTCTTTGATTTCTTGTGCTGACATTGAAGAGTCGCAACGGACATTGATTTGTCCATCTGCAATGTGAACAAAGCCTGGTACAGTTGGGATTCCGTAGCGTGAACGGAATGCTTGTAACTCATTGAGTTGGCTTGGTTCTTCACTGTTGATGAAGTAGATGTGAGCTTTAGTTTCAGCTACGACACCAGCCAATGTACCTGCAAATTTACGGCAGTAAGGGCAAGTTTTGCGACCGATAAAGAAGGTTGCAGTTTCTTTTTTATCAAGAGCTTCTTGCGCACGCGCAACTGTAGTGACTTCAAGGTCTTTGATATTATCTAAAAATTGTTCCATGAGATTACCTCGCTTTCATTGATATGTCTAGTATGCCATAAAGTTTCTAAAATTGCTTAGATTTGATACGAAAAAAAGATGAGATTGGTTTGTCTCATCTTTTATAGGTCTTTATTTTACAAAAGCATTGATTTCTGCTTCAATGTTAGCGATTTTAGCTTGTGATTCTTCGTTGGTTTCACCTACAACTGCAATGTAGAACTTGATTTTTGGTTCTGTACCTGAAGGGCGAACTGCAATCCATGAACCGTCAGCAAGTGTATATTTCAAAACATCACTTGGAGGAGTTGTCAAGTTTGTAACAGTTCCGTCAGCAGCAGTAGCAGTTTGAGCCTTGAAGTCTTCTACGACAGTGATAGCTGTTGTGTTCCATTCTTTTGGAGCATTGTTACGGAATTTAGCCATGATTGCTTTGATTTGTTCTGCACCATCGACACCTGAGAGGGTAACAGAGATAGTCTTTTCTGCGTAGTAGCCGTATTCTTTGTAGATTTCTTCGATACCGTCAGCAAGTGTCAAACCACGTGAACGGTAGTAGGCAGCAAGTTCAGCAACGACTAGAACAGCTTGGATAGCATCTTTATCACGTACGAATGGTTTAATCAAGTAACCGAAGCTTTCTTCAAATCCCATCATGTAAGTGTGGTTGTGTTTTTCTTCGAATTCTTGGATTTTTTCAGCGATAAATTTGAAACCAGTCAAGACGTTGAACATAGTTGCGCCGTAGCTTTCAGCAATTTTCGTTACCAAGTCAGTTGAAACGATAGATTTGCAGAGGGCTGCATTTTCAGGAAGAGTTCCAGCGTTTTTGTGGGCTTCCAAGATGTATTTAGCCATGATAGCACCGATTTGGTTACCTGAAAGGTTGAGGTAGCTACCATCTTTTTGAAGAACTTCAACACCAACACGGTCAGCGTCAGGGTCAGTTGCGACAAGAACATCTGCACCAACTTGACGACCAAGTTCTTCAGCAAGGGCAAAGGCTGCTTGGCTTTCTGGGTTTGGAGATTTTACAGTTGAGAAGTCAGGATCAGCAGTTGCTTGTGCTTCAACGACTTGAACAGAGTCAAATCCTGCTTGGGCAAGAGCACGACGAGCCAACATTTCACCAGTACCATGAAGTGGTGTGTAGACAATTTTCATGTCTTTACCGAATTCTTCAATCAAGGCTGGGTTGATGTTTACGTCCTTAACCTCTTTAAGGTATTCTACATCGACAGCTTCGCCGATAACTTCAATCAGGCCAGAAGCTTTTTCAGCTTCCACATCAGCAACTTCAACTGCAAATGGATTTTCAATTGCACGGATATAAGTAGTCAAAGCGTCCGCGTCGTGTGGAGGCATTTGTCCACCGTCTTCACCGTAAACCTTGTAACCGTTAAATGGAGCAGGGTTGTGGCTGGCTGTGACCATAATACCTGCGAAACAGTTGAGGTGACGAACTGCAAATGAGAGTTCTGGAGTTGGACGAAGGCTTTCAAATACATAAGATTTGATACCGTGTTTAGCAAGAACTGCTGCAGATTCAAAGGCAAACTCTGGTGAGAAGTGACGGCTATCGTAGGCGATTGCGACACCACGTTCTTTTTCGTTTCCACCTTTTGACTCAATCAAACGAGCCAATCCTTCAGTAGCTTGACGAACAACGTAGATGTTGATGCGGTTTGTACCAGCACCAATCAAGCCACGCATACCTGCAGTACCAAATTCAAGATTTGTATAGAAGGCATCTTCCTTTGTTTTTTCGTCCATATTTTCCAAATCTTGACGAAGGTAGTCAGGAAGCTCCGCAAAATCAACCCATTTCTGGTAATTTTCTTGGTAAGACATTAAAATTCTCCTTTATTTTTAAAACATTTAATCGGCTTCATTATATCATTTTTTTTAGTTTTAGTAAATGCTTATACTCCTCTAAAATCTTTTCGACAAACCAGGTCAGCTTAACTTTGCTGTGTGTATGAGGTTGATGTGGGGAAAAACTCAATTTCAGGAGAAAATGAAGTAAATCTCTCCACAATAAACCGCATATTATCAAGGTTCTTCAATACCTGATTATATGCGGTTTTTAATTTTAAAGATTTTTCCCAGTCTTGTGGCGAGATGTTTAGTTTGCTGTTTGACTTTATATATTTTTTAGCTCTAAGAAGGCAATCTTGACTAGATGGTTTTTCTGACCGTTAGTGCTGGTATTACAACAAGGCCTCAAACTCAGCAACGGTCATGCCTAATTGCTGACTTGCAACCTCAGGTGTTAGAAGACCTTGACGTACTAGATTTGCTAACATCGAGAAACTACCTTCAGCTTTCCCCTGTTCAATCCCCTCTGCTCGACCACGCTCTAGTCCCCGCTCTAAACCTTTCTCCTCAGCTTGTTCCAAGGCATAGTCCTGTGCTAACAAGGCTTGTTCTTCACGTCTGCGTTGTTCACTAAACATTTTCCTGTCCTCCTCGGACCAGCTTTTATAGTCCAGTAGTTGGTCTGCCTGTCTGATGGCTCGCTCAGGTTGCTGGGTAAAAGGTTTGTTCCCGAAAAACTCCAACCATGGCTTGCGAACCTCGTCTTTGCTGGTTTCTCTGTATTTTATTAGTTCCAAGAACGCAATTTTGACCAGATGGTTTTCCTGACCGTTAGTGCTGGTCTTACAACAGCGCTTCAAACTCCGCTACTGACATACCCAATTGTTCACTCGCGAATTCGGAAGTTAGAGCATGTTGGCGAACCATGTCCAAGAAAGCAACGAGTTTTCCTCGTTCAAGTCCTTGTTCAATCCCCTCAGCACGGCCACGTTCTAGCCCCTGTTCTAAGCCTTTTTCGATTCCTCTTTCTTCAGCTTGTTCCAAGGCATAGTCCTGTGCTAACAATGCCTGTTCTTCACGCATACGTAGTTGACTAAACATTTTCCTGTCCTCCTCGGACCAGCTCTTATAGTCTAGCAGTTGGTCTGCTTGGCTGATGGCTCGCTCGGGTTGCTGAGTAAAGGGTTTATTCCCAAAAAACTCTAACCACGGCTTACGAACCTCGTCTTTGCTGGTTTCTCTGTATTTTTTTAATTCCAAGAATGCCATCTTGACTAGATGATTTTCTTGTCCGTTATTTGTGATAGTTAAGACCTCACCTGTCGAATCCTCGCGCATACTGAAACTGTGAAAAGCTAAGTCATCTTGGAAATAATTGCTATCCACGATAGCGATAGCGTATACTGGTGCAATATGCTTGTAACTCTGATGAGTATCACCTTCACGTTGGCGAATTTTCTCTAGGTTTTGATTGACCTGACTGCATAGACAAGCCCACAGACGATTGATGAAAAAATTTTGATGATGAACTTGAATTTCAATGATAACCTGTGTCCCATTGTCTAGTTCAGCTAAAACGTCTATGCTGGTATAGAAATCCTGAGCCGAGTACGGCAGGGAGGGTAGTACATGAATATTACTCCCCTCCAAAATGGTTACATTTTTGGCTGGTAAGTCCAGCATATCGCGAATAAATTGACAAGTGATTTCTGGATTGCTAAAGATTTTCTTAGCAACCAAATCGTTAGTTGGGCTGATGCCCGGATGACGTACAGCCATATTGCTCTCCTTTCATTATACCATAGTTTTAAATCTAGGTTTACTAGATTCTCTGGCTCTATCTATTTATTCGGAAAAGAAAGTGAAAAGTTCAAACTTTCCTGAAAATAACAATACCTTAGATAAAAAGGATAGCCAAACTCTTTACATCAAGAAATTTAGCTATCCTTTTTAGTTGTTTTTGTCTCGTGTAATATTTACAGATTTCTCACTTATATTCTTCCAGCAGTGCCTCAAACTCAGATACTGACATACCCAACTGCTGACTTGCAACCTCAGCTGTCAGAAGACTTTGGCGAACCATGTCCAAGAAAGCAAAGAGTTTTCCTCGTTCAAGTCCCTGTTCAATCCCCTCTGCACGACCTCGTTCAAGCCCACGCTCTAATCCCTGTGAAAGACCCCGCTCTAAGCCCTTTTCCTCAGCTTGTTCCAAGGCATAGTCCTGTGCTAACAAGGCTTGTTCTTCGCGTCTGCGTTGTTCACTAAACATTTTCCTGTCCTCCTCGGACCAGCTCTTGTAGTCCAGCAGTTGGTCTGCCTGGCTGATGGCTCGCTCAGGTTGCTGGGTAAAGGGTTTGTTCCCAAAAAACTCTAACCACGGTTTGCGAACCTCGTCTTTGCTGGTTTCTCTGTATTTTTTTAATTCCAAGAATGCCATCTTGACTAGATGGTTTTCTTGTCCGTTATTTGTGATAGTTAAGACCTCACCTGTCGTATCCTCGCGCATGCTAAAGCTATGAAAAGCCAAATCATCTTGGAAATAATTACTATCTACAATAGCGATTGCGTATACTGGTGCGATGTGTTTGTAACTCTGATGAGTATCACCTTCACGTTGGCGAATTTTTTCAAGATTTTGATTGACCTGACTACATAGGTAAGCCCACAGGCGATTGATGAAAAAATTCTGATGATGAACTTGTATTTCGATAATAACCTGCGTCCCATTATCTAACTCTGCCAAGACATCTATACTGGTATAGAAATCCTGAGCCGAGTACGGCAGGGAAGGTAAGACGTGAATGTTACTCCCCTCTAAAATGGTCACATTTTTTGCTGGCAAGTCCAGCATATCGCGAATAAATTGACAAGTGATTTCTGGATTGCTAAAGATTTTCTTAGCAACCAAATCGTTGGTTGGGCTGATGCCCAGATGTCTGAGAATCATTCTTTCTCTCCTTTCATTATAGCACATTTTTTAATCTAGTTTTACTAAATTTGATGCTTCTATCTATTTATTCGGAAAAAGTAGAAAAAATCTCAAAATGTCTCATTTTTAAAGAAATAAGTGTAAAAAGTTAATGGAAATCCTAAAGCAAGCTGGGAAGGTCTCAAAGCACAGGACTGAGCTTGCTGATAGGAGGAAGCAAGTCCATCAGATGCACACGACAGGGCAAGGCTTATGGGGCTTCATCTGTGCTGTTGGTCTACTGATGAGGGATTCCTAGCCTACCTTTGGTTTTGGCAAAAGGAGTCGTCTATCTGCTAATTTTCCCCGCTAATTTTCCATTTCAATCAAGAATCAAAAAAATTGAAATTTATAGTTGTTTGATGTATAATATTTAAATGAGATTGTCTGCTATTATGTAGGTAATAGTATAACAATATATATATATATATATACGATTGGAGTCTGAAATGGGTAAATTTGATAAACAACTAAAATATAGTATTCGAAAAGTAAGTGTCGGTGCAGCTAGTGTCGTCATTGGTGCTTTTTACCTTGCCATGGGGGCAGGTGTGGTACATGCGGCGGAAACGAATACTCCTACTGATGGAGGTGCAAGTCACTCTAGTCCGTCTCCAGACCCGGAGACGAGCCAACCTAACGGTCTGACTTCCTCTAGCTATGGAGCGGAGCCTGCTCAAAATCCAGCTACCCTTCTAGCTGGAGTGGCTCATTCTGTTAAGGAAGAAACAGAAACAAAAGAAGTTACACGTACGATTAAATATGTAGACGCTTCTGATGAAAGTAAAGAAGTAAAAACAGCAGTCACTCAAACAGTTACCTTAACACGTAAAAAAGGTACTGAAGAATGGACAACAGGAAAATGGGAAGCGCAAACTGCTCCAACAGTTGATGGATATGACGTATCTGGAAA
The DNA here is from genome assembly GCA_905221105.1 of bacterium. Taxonomy (GTDB): domain Bacteria; phylum Bacillota; class Bacilli; order Lactobacillales; family Streptococcaceae; genus Streptococcus. The sequence goes on along the minus strand of CAJNBW010000011.1, from coordinate 5,811 downwards.
CAATGCTGTAGAAGCAAAAGAAGTTACATCGTCAACTGAATCTGAAACAGTGCTGGTGTACTATTCTAAAAAAGAATCTGCATCAAGTAACTCTGCATCAAATTCAGAGACAACGCCTAGTAGAGGTCGCCGTTCAAAAAGAGACGTGGGAGATGCTCCTACTGGAACTTCAACTGGAAATAACGGAGCATTAGATTCTACTGTAACCGAGCGTAAGGGAGCTACTGTAAAACCAGATCAACCTGGGGTACATATACCAAAAGGAGATGACCATGGAGCACATGATCCGAGTGCTCACTTGAGTTTCGATGATCCTGATCATACTGCAACAGTTGAAGAAATGTGGAAGATTATCCAAAATATGCCGGATGACTTCCAAAATAATGAGCGTTCCTACTTGAGAAACATGGATACACTAGGAGACGAACTTCGATTTGATAAAAACGGAAACGTCACTACTGACCCAAGTGGTGTAAAACTTCAACCAGGAGAAATTAGAGAAATCAGTAGCTTCGGTGGATGGACAGCCATTATGAAAAAAGATGGTGAAACTGGTAAATTCGCCATTGGGATGAAAAATAAAGAAGGTTACTTCACTGGTTGGTACACTGACAAAGATGGCAAACGCCAAGAAGGTGGAATGGTTGGATCTAACGCTCTTGACCAAATCTACGTACACGAGCAAGCCTTAGACCGTCGCTTCAAATACATGTTGATGCTTGCCAAAGGTCGTACAATCGCAAATAAAACTGATAAAGCACAAGATCACTCTGATTTCGATATAAAGACAGCAAATAGTGATGAAAATAAAGCTGAGCTTGCTAATTTACCTGTCAAAGAAAGGGAAGATATTCTCCAACACGCTCCAAATGTTGAGGGGTTCAATGGAATTGAAAAAACTTTTAAAGCCTTTTCAACGAAATATGGAAGTCGTTTGAAAATTGATTTTGTAACAGGGTATATCTCAGACTTTGCAGGGTCAAAAGGAACTTATCGTATCGTTGTTAAAGCGATTAAAAAGGATAACTCTGAAGAAACTGTCTATGATCACACTATCAACCGTATTGACGGAGTAGTAGAGAACGAAGAACGCTATGCTCAAGGTGTCAATTTAACGGCGGTTAATGCCAAAATTAAAGAACTATTGAAGAAGGAGTTCGATGAAAAAGTTAAGGCACTTGCAAAAGATCGATATATCAAAGAAAATCCAGGGCAACGTAATCCAAGTGTTACTAAATATAAACATCTGTATCCTATTATAGAAAAAGAACTCGCTGAAAAAGGAGAAGCGATAGTTGAGCTACCGATAGATCAGGATAAATTAAGAGCAAACAAAAACAAGTTTAAAGAAGAACTTAATATTCAAGCTAGTTACGCAACTGTAGCCAATAATCTTAACAATGAATTAAAGAAAATGACAGATACGGTGGTGAAAAAAAGCTCTCCAGTTTGGGATGCTGCCGCCGATCCAAAAGGTAAAGACCCAGATCGTGTCTATAAATTATTGGACTTTATATTACCAACTGCGAAAAAAATTGTCTATCATGCAGATACAGATCAATTAGAACTTGTAACAGATCCAGCTAAAGTGAAGACTCATCAAGAAGATCTTAAGAATAGATTAGCAACTAAAAAAGCTAGCCTAGAAAGCAGTACGAATGACGATGAAAAAACTAAACTTAAGAAAGAAATCTCTGCCTTAGAATCAGCTATTAAATCCACAAATAACTATACTTACACGGAAGCAAGAGACGGTAGTAGAGAAGCGAAAATCCTTGGCTCACACATGGAAGCTTCAGTGAAACCTTCAACAACTGAAATGACGGAAGATGAGTATAATAAAATACGAACCAATGCACTCGCTTTGGAGGCAAAAGATGGTTTAAAAAAATTCACTAACCATTTTGTAGAAAAAGAAAATGTTACACGTTCAAATGTAATCACTGATGCTGAATTATCAGAAAAAATCACTGATGCAATTGGAGGAGATCAGGACAAATTAGGTAAAGGTGGCTACTTCTCAACAGGAGATATTCCATTAGGTAAAGACGTTGTATCCTATAAAGTGCAAGTGTTTGCTGAAAACGAAAAACGTGTTGGTGTTAATATGCAAAGTCCAAGACTCCAATACAACTTACCTATCCTAGCCGATTTCTCAGTAATTCAAGATACCGTTGAACCATCGAAGGATGTCGCAAGACGTATCATTACTAAATTAAAAGAACAAGGTAAGATTACTGAAGAGCAAGAGAAAAAAATAAAAGAAGAAATCGAAAAGGTTAAAAAAACATCTGAACTAAGATCAGCTATGTCGGGGAATGTAAAAGTTAAGTATCAAGCTGTCGATGGAACTGTATTAACACTTGATAATACTAAAGAACATCAAAAAGAGACTGATTTAGGTAAAAAAGATACAGATGGAACATATATTGCTCAAAAAGATCAATTATTAGGTACAGATTATGATGTAACAGGCAAAAAACTTGCTACTTTAACAGCAACTGATGGTAAACGCTATAGATTGAAGAGATCATTAGATGACAATTCGGTTGAAGATGGAAGATTAAGAAGTTCTGCAAGTGACACAGGAACGATAACTACAGGAGCAAGAACGGTAACTTATGTATATGAGGAATACACTACAGGTAAAGGCCTAGTACACTTCAAAAAACAAGTATCTGAAACTACAACTGAAGCATTAAATGGATATCCAGATATTAGTCTTGAAGGTGGTGTAGGGGAGACATTCTCTTCAACAGATGTAGATACAAAAATCACAGAACTCAAAAATGCAGGATATGAGATTGTTGAAGACACATTTACAACTGGTAATAAAACAATTGACTCAACAACTGATGAAGACGGACAAGAGCCAAGTCAGGTGTATAGTGTGACTGTGAGAGAAAAAGTAGTAACAGTAACAACACCACCAACTCCAGATACACCGGTTGACCCTACTGTTCCGGACGGACCAAAATGGCCAGAAACAGGACTAAAAGAGTCAGATCTTACAAAAGAAGTAACAAGAACAATTAATTACTTTAAAAAAGAAACTGCAGATGGGCCTGAAATTGAAAATGCAAAACCAACTAAAGAACAAACAGCCCACTTCAAACGTAGTGCAACATATAACTTAGTAACAAAAGAAGTAACACCAGGAGAATGGGAAAGTACTGATAATACCTTAAAGGCTGTACCAACAGAGAAATTAGAAGGGTATATTGCAGATAGAGCTTCTGTAGAAAAAGTAACTGTGCCAGATACTTCAGGAAATATTACTGAAAAAGTGGTGTACACGAAATTAGGAAGTTGGGTACTAACACCTCCGACTGGAGTAACACCACCGACAGGAACAGATATGACACCAAAACCATATCCGAACCATCCGACAGACCCAACAAAACCAGGAGACCCAACACCAGGACTTATTCCATATGTACCTGGATATACACCAAATGTTGGCGGAACTCCTTTAGTACCGAAAAATCCAAATGATTTAACGGAAGGATATACTCCACCAACTCCAACAGATCCAAAAACAAATATAGAAATAAACTATACACCAGACCCACAAAAAGCAGTAGTAAAAGTCTATACGATAAGAGATGGCGTAAAAATAGAATTGCCGAATGAAAAAGTAAGCATCGATAGTGGTATACCAGACGCTGCAATTCCTTCAACAAAGCTTGATGAAAAAATCAAAGACTTAGAAAAACGTGGATATATTGTAGATAATAAAACACCATTAAAAGGTGAAACGTTTGATAAGGTAAAAGATTCAGAAACTGGAGACCCATCGCAAGTTTATGAACTCATTCTTAGAGAGCGTACATCAGTTGAAACAGAAACAAAATCTGTAACACGTACGATTAAATACTATAAAATTGATGAAACAAATGGATCAAAAGTTGAAGTTGATAATGGTAAATTAACGAATACTAAGACAGCTGAATTTACCCGCGAAGTAACTACTAACTTAGCGACAGGTCTAACAACAATCGGTGCATGGAGTGATAAACAAACACTAGATGAAGTGAAAACTCCAGTATTAACTGGATATATAGCTGATAAAGTGAAGGTTCCTTCTAGTGAAGTGACAGCTGATACTGAATCGTTTGAAGAGGAAGTTGTCTACAAGAAAATTGGAAGCTGGCTACCAAAAGTGCCAGGTGTAGAAAAACCAACACCAATTCCATATCCAAACGATCCAAACGATCCAACAAAACCTAAATATCCTGATTATCCAACAACACCGGAAAATCCAGGAGAGACACCAAACCCTCAACCTGATACCCCAGGAGGCGAAATTCCGGGCGGTGAAACTCCAGGAACTCCTGAAAAACCAAAAACTCCACCAGTAATTCCATATGTACCTGGATATACACCAAAAATTGGAGACAAACCATTAGAACCAGTTGATCCAAATCATCCAGAAAATGGATACAAGGTACCACCGATTCCAGAAACACCAGAAAACGATACACCGATTGAGTATTCAAAAGATCCTCAAAAAGCTGTAGTGAAAGTGTTCAACACAACAACTGGAACTGAGGTGGAATTACCAGAAGAGAAAGTAGAACTTTCAGGTAAAACAGGAGAAGAAATTCCAACTAGCTCAGTAACAGCTAAGATAGCAGACTTAGAAAAACGTGGATATACAGTAGAAAACAAGGAACCATTAAAAGGTGAAACATTCGATAAGAATAAAGACCCTGAAAATGGAGATCCAACACAAGTATTCAAATTACTTGTTAAGGAACGTACTGTAACAGTAACAGAGCCGAAAAATCCAAATGACCCAGTTGATCCAGATAAACCAGAAGGACCAAAATGGCCAACAGAAGGTTTAGCAAAATCTGACTTAGAAAAAGAAGTAACAAGAACAATTACTTATGTTAAGAAAGATACTGCAGATGGGCCAGAAATAGCGGATGCGAAACCAACTAAGAAACAAACAGCCCACTTCAAACGTAGCGCAACATATAACTTAGTAACAAAAGTAGTAACACCAGGAGAATGGACAAGTGCGGATAAAGTTCTAGAAGCTGTCACAACAGAAAAACTAGATGGTTATGTAGCGGACAAAGCATCTGTCGAAGAAGTAGAAACGAATGTAAATTCAACTAATTTAGATCGTAAAGTAGTTTATACTAAGTTAGGGTCATGGGTACCAAATAAACCAGGTGAAGAAACACCAACACCAATTCCATATCCAAACCATCCAATAGATCCAACTAAACCAGGTGATCCGACACCGGGAGTGATTCCACATGTGCCAGGATATACACCAAAAATTGGGGAAACACCGTTGGAACCAAAAGTACCAGGAGATCCAAGTCAAGGCTATACACCGCCAAAACCAAGCGATCCTACGTCTAACACAGCTGTCACCTATGAACCAGATCCACAAAAAGCATTGGTCAAAGTCATCAATACTACAACTGGAGTGGAGGTGTACTTACCAGCAGAAGATGTCAATCTTGAAGGCAAAACTGCAGAAAAGATTTCAACAAAGGAAGTACTTGCTAAGATTGCGGACTTGGAAAAACGTGGCTTTGTTGTGGATAATAAGGACGAGGTAGTCGCTGAAATTACGAAGTCAAGCTTTGATAAGCAAAAAGACGAAGAAGGCAAAGATCCTTCCCAAGTATTCACGCTAAAAGTTCATGAAAAAGTGGTAGAAGTAACAGAACCGAAAAATCCAAACGAACCAGTAGATCCAGATAAACCAGACGGACCAAAATGGCCAGCAACTGGCTTAGCAAAATCTGACTTAGAAAAAGAAGTAACACGTACAATTACTTATGTTAA
>CAJNBW010000010.1 GCA_905221105.1 bacterium | reverse complement strand
TCTTTAAGCATAATCTTCCCCTTTCTGTTTACAGTCTAACAGATTCAGAAACACTTTTGGCACATTTCATCCATTCTGAACCCTTTACCGCCTCAACTGCACAAAAAAGAGAGGTCTTGCCTCTCTTTGGGTTATAATTCTGCAATTTGGTTTAGGTTTACTTCTGCAACTGTGTCATTACCAAACATAGAGATAATCATCTTCACTTTATTGTTATCAATCTCTGTAATCTTACCAGTATAATCTGCAAAAGCACCATCGATAATACGTACAGTTTGACCGACTTCAACATCGATGTCAAATTCTTGTACAGTTTGTCCCATAGAAACTAAGATATCACGAATTTCTTGTTCCAATAATGGAGTGGGTTTTGATCTGTTTCCGTGAGAACCGACAAATCCTGTAACGTTTGGTGTATTTCGAACAACAAACCAAGCTTCATCTGTCATCACCATTTCTACAAGAACATAACCTGGAAAGCGATTTTCTTCTACTTCTTTTCTCTTTCCATTTTTTTCAACTTGCACTGTTTGTGTTGGAATTTCAACACGTAAAATGTTATCCAACATATTGTAGGTTTGCGCACGTTGTAATAGATTTTCTTTTACCTTATTTTCATAACCAGAATAAGTTTGTAAGACAAACCATCCTTTATCAAAACTATCCATGATACTTCCTTTCATAAATAGAAAACTTTTAGTGTGGTTAACGCCACTAGTCTTCTAAAAAATGTTAATAAATCGAATCAAACCTGAAACAATCAACTGGTCAAAAATGTAAATAATCACAACAAAGAAAGCAGTGTATTCCATGATAGAACGAAAATCTCTCCAGCTTTCCTTGCGAGTTGGCCATGTTGTGTCTTTAAGAAGTCTAAAAATATCTCCAATAAAACGCATCGCTCTCTCCTATCTCGTTTCTCTGTGTGTAGTGTACTTGCCACAATGCTTACAAAATTTATTTACTTCTAGTCGTGTAGGCTTGGGGTTTCCACTGATCTTGATTGAATAGTTTCTAGAACCACAAACCGCACAAGCTAGGCTTGCTTTTTTTAGTGCCATAACGCCTCCATCTTATCTATTATAACAAGAAAGCTAGGCTTTGACAAGCATCTTAGCGAAATAGATTGACTACCGAATCCCAGATTGTTTGAGCCTTTTCCTTAATCTTGGCATCCGAGATAGCCCGACTAGCCTCATCTACTAGACTTTGCGCACGTCCTCGAATATCAGACAAATTATCATCTGTCTGGCTATTATCATTGGTTTGTACTTGTCTTTTTGTATTAGCTGGTGCAATTCCATTTTGCTTATAAGCATTTTCAACTGTAAAGGTGCTTCCTGGTGTATAAGGTAAAATGGTATTTGCAATATTCCTAAAGACATGAGCTGCACCATTTGAAGTAGATCCTGCTAGATAGTGATTTTCATCAGTGGTCGGAAAACCAAGCCAGTGGCTAATCACTACATCTGGAGTATAACCAATTACCCACTGATCACTTGTGTATTCAGGATTAAAAACAGCTTCAGTTGTCCCAGTTTTCCCTGCCATGACATATTCTGCAGGCGATGAGCTAATACCCGTTCCGTTTGTGAATGTCCCCAACATCATACTGGTCATCTTATCAGCTACAGACTTATCAATCACCCGTTTTTGTGAATTTTTATGGCTTGCAATAACCTGTCCGCTAGCATTTTCAATTCTACTAATAAAATGAGCTTCAGGCATTAAACCTTCATTTGCAAAGGCAGCGTATGCTTGAGCCATTTGAAGAGGGTTGGTTTCAACACCGCTTCCTAAAGCAACACCAAGAACACGATCAACCTTTTCCATGTTGAGTCCAAATTTTTCGCCTGCCTCAAAAGCCTTATCAACACCCAAATCATTAACGGTGGCAACAGCAGGTAGATTAAGCGATTCTGCCAAGGCTTGATACATAGGAACTTCACGACTCTTTTTGATTCCTGCATAGTTATCTACCTTATAGCTGTCATACTGCATGGTATGGTTATCCAACTGCTTGTTCAAAGCCCAACCTGCCTCAACTGCTGGCGTATAAACAACTAAAGGCTTAATTGTAGAGCCAGGGCTACGTTTTGATTGGGTTGCATAGTTGAAATTACGGAATCCAGTTTTATCATTATCAGCAGCTTGCCCGACAACCCCACGAACTCCCCCTGTTTTCGGTTCGAGAGCTACACTTCCTGATTGAGCAAATGTTCCATCCTCTGCCCTCGGAAATAGTGAGGTGTTTTCATAGACAACCTGCATATTTGCTTGGTAGTTTTGATCCAACTCTGTGTAAATGCGGTAGCCATTATTTACGATTTCTTCCTCGGTTAGATTATACTTAGAAACGGCTTCATTCACCACTGCATCAAAATAAGAGGGGTAACGGTAATCTGAAATTTTCCCTTCATACTTATCATGCAACTGCGAAGTCATATCAGCTTCAGCAGCTTCGGTTTCTTGATTTTTATCAATATAACCCGCTGCAACCATATTTTGCAAAACAGTATCGCGACGATTGGTTGAATCCTCTATAGAATTCAAAGGATTATACAGTTCCGGACCCTTGAGCATCCCTGCCAAAGTCGCAGCTTGATCCAGACTCACTTCTGATGCAGAAACTCCAAAGTATTTCTTACTCGCATCTTCTACGCCCCACACACCATTTCCAAAATAGGCATTGTTAAGGTACATGGTTAGAATTTGATCCTTGCTATATTTTTTAGTCAATTCTAAAGCCAAGAAAAATTCTTTCGCTTTTCTCTCAACAGTTTGATCCTGTGACAAATAGGCATTCTTAGCCAGCTGTTGGGTAATAGTAGAGCCACCACCTGAACGACCAGCAGTGATAATAGCCAAGAAGAAACGCCCATAGTTAATCCCGTCGTTTTTATAGAAAGAACGGTCTTCTGTCGCAATAACAGCATTCTGTAAATTTTTACTGATGTCAGTCAGTTCAACATAGGTTCCCTTTTGGCCAGACAAGGCACCAGCCTCTTTTTCTTCACGGTCAAAAATGAGCGTTCGAGTTTTCAAGGCGTTTTGCAAATCGTTCACATTGGTTGACTTGGCTACAGCAAACAAATATGTTCCGACTAACAAGCCTGCACTCAAACCTAGTATAACAACGATTTTCGTTAGATGATATCGACGCCAGAATTTTCGAATTGGACCCACTTGAGCTAATTTTTTTCGATCACTACGAGAGCGACGTAAGCTAGTAGAATCAGATTCCTCTAGTTCACTTGTTTCTTTTTTAAAAAGAGAAAGAAATTTCTCGAATAATTTATCTAATTTCATGCGTTTATTTTATCATCTTCATCATAGGAAGACAAGAATTTAGCTATTTCCTATCCAAAAAGGGCTTTTTTTGTTACAATATCTGTATGAAATTCACATTTACATTACCTGCTTCTTTGTCTCAAATGACGGTGAAGCAATTACTAGAGGAACAACTCCTCATCCCTAGAAAAATCCGGCATTTTTTGAGAATCAAGAAACATATTTTGATAAATCAAGAAGAAGTTCACTGGAACGAGATGGTGAATCCTGGAGATGTTTGCCAGTTAACTTTTGACGAGGAAGATTATCCCACAAAGGAAATCCTTTGGGGAAATCCAGACTTAGTTCAGGAAGTTTATCAAGGCCAACACTTGATTATTGTAAACAAACCTGAGGGTATGAAAACCCACGGTAATCAACCAAACGAAATTGCTCTTCTTAACCATGTCAGTGCCTACGTTGGCCAGACCTGTTATGTCGTTCATCGTCTAGACATGGAAACCAGCGGTTTAGTTCTCTTCGCTAAAAATCCTTTTATCCTGCCTATTCTCAATCGCTTATTGGAGAAAAAAGAGATTTCTAGAGAATATTGGGCACTTGTTAACGGAAATATCAGCAGCAAAGAGCTTGTTTTCAAGGATAAAATCGGACGTGATCGCCATGATCGTAGAAAGCGAATAGTTGATGCAAAAAATGGGCAATATGCTGAAACGCAGGTAAGCAGATTAAAGCAATTTCCCAACAAAACAACTCTTGTTCGTTGCAAACTAAAAACAGGACGAACCCATCAAATACGTGTCCACCTTTCTCATCATAACTTTCCTATCTTGGGTGACCCTCTCTATAATAGTAAATCAAAATCAAGTCGGCTTATGCTTCACGCCTTTCGACTTTCCTTTACTCATCCACTCACCTTAGAAAAATTGAGTTTTACTGCCCTCTCGAACACTTTTGAAACAGAATTAAAAAAGAATGGATGATTGTGTCATCCATTTTTCCATATAAGAAAAGCAAGACCAAGAGGCCTTGCTTTTTATCGACTCAAGAATTATTTAGCGATTTTTGCAAAGTATTCAAGAGTACGAACAAGTTGTGCCGTGTATGACATTTCGTTGTCGTACCATGATACAACTTTAACCAATTGTTTACCGTCAACGTCAAGAACTTTAGTTTGAGTTGCGTCAAACAATGAACCGTAAGACATACCTACGATATCTGAAGATACGATTGGATCTTCTGTGTAACCGTATGATTCGTTTGAAGCTGCTTTCATAGCTGCGTTCACTTCATCAACAGTAACGTTCTTTTCAAGAACTGCTACCAATTCAGTTACTGAACCAGTTGGAGTCGGCTTATGCTTCATGCCTTCCGACTTTCCTTTACTCACCCGCTTACTTTAGAGAAATTAAGCTTCACTACCCTTTCTGATACTTTCGAAAGAGAAACAAAAAAGAATGGATGATCGTCTCATCCATTTTTCCATATAAGAAAAGCAAGACCAAGAGGCCTTGCTTTTTATCGACTCAAGAATTATTTAGCGATTTTTGCAAAGTATTCAAGAGTACGAACAAGTTGTGCAGTGTATGACATTTCGTTGTCGTACCATGATACAACTTTAACCAATTGTTTACCGTCAACATCAAGAACTTTAGTTTGAGTTGCGTCAAACAATGAACCGTAAGACATACCTACGATATCTGAAGATACGATTGGATCTTCTGTGTAACCGTATGATTCGTTTGAAGCTGCTTTCATAGCTGCGTTCACTTCATCAACAGTAACGTTCTTTTCAAGAACTGCTACCAATTCAGTAACTGATCCAGTTGGAGTCGGAACGCGTTGTGCAGATCCGTCAAGTTTACCGTTCAATTCTGGGATTACAAGACCGATAGCTTTTGCAGCACCAGTTGAGTTAGGAACGATGTTTGCAGCACCAGCGCGAGCACGGCGAAGGTCACCACCACGGTGTGGTCCGTCAAGGATCATTTGGTCACCAGTGTAAGCGTGGATAGTAGTCATCAATCCTTCTACAACACCAAAGTTGTCTTGAAGAGCTTTAGCCATTGGAGCCAAACAGTTTGTAGTACATGAAGCACCTGAGATAACTGTTTCAGTACCGTCAAGAACGTCATGGTTAGTGTTGAATACAACTGTTTTAACGTCGTTTCCACCAGGAGCAGTGATAACAACTTTCTTAGCACCACCAGCGTGCAAGTGTTTTTCAGCAGCTGCTTTCTTAGCAAAGAAACCAGTAGCTTCAAGAACGATTTCTACACCGTCGTTAGCCCAGTCGATTTGTTCTGGATCACGTTCAGCAGAAACTTTGATGAATTTACCGTTAACTTCAAATCCACCTTCTTTAACTTCAACAGTACCGTCGAAACGACCTTGAGTTGTGTCGTATTTCAACAAGTGTGCAAGCATAACTGGATCTGTAAGGTCGTTGATACGAGTAACTTCAACACCTTCTACGTTTTGGATACGACGGAAAGCAAGACGACCGATACGTCCGAAACCGTTAATACCAACTTTAACTACCATTAGTGATTTCCTCCTTATGAAAATCATGAAATTTTTATTGTGAAAAGAGTAACTTGAATCACTACAAATCACCTTTCAACAAACCTATTATATAACTATTTAAGTTTAATTGCAAGTACGGGCGTTGTTTTTTGTCCACACCTCACTTATTTTTCTTTCTTTTCTAAAAGCCTATACTGCTGTCTTTCCTTGTCTGCATAGTCATTTCCCACTTTTCTTTTCAGATAAAAAGCTAAAATAGAAAGCTAAAATTTATTTTCGATACTCCAATTTCACAAAAAAGAGACAGGAAATTCCTGCCTCTAGGCTGATAAACGATTATTTACGGCGTCCTGGTCTTTCTTTGTAACCATAGTAAGAATCTTCGATGATTTCTTGCATGTGGTCAACCATTGGAAGACGTGGGTTAGCTGGTGAACATTGATCTTCATAAGCAAGGAAGGCCAATTCACGAGAATGTTCTTTCCATTCTTTTTCATCAATTCCTTGTGCTTTGAAGTTCATTTGGATACCTACTCGCTCACCAAGTTCGTAGACAGCTTTTGCGTAAGATTCAACCCCTTCTTCTGGAGTAGAAGCTGGAAGTCCAAGCATGCGTGCGATATCTTGGTATTTTTCATCTGCACGGTAGTAGTTGTACTTAGGCCATGTTGCTGTCTTAGCTGGACGTGTACCGTTGTAGCGGATAACGTATGGAAGCAAGATTGCATTTGTACGACCGTGGATTGTGTGGAATTGCGCACCGATTTTGTGAGCCATTGAGTGAGAAATACCTAGGAAGGCATTGGCAAAGGCCATACCAGCGATTGTTGAAGCGTTGTGCATTTTCTCACGTGAATGGAAGTCTGCATTCTTAACTGAGCTTTCAAGGTTTTCGAATACAAGCTTGATGGCTTGAAGTGCAAGTCCATCAGTGTAGTCGCTAGCCATTTGTGATACGTAAGCTTCAGTCGCGTGAGTCAATACGTCCATACCAGTATCAGCAGCAACAAATCCAGGAACTGTCAATACCAAGGCAGGGTCTACGATTGCCACAGTTGGTGTCAATGAGTAGTCAGCGATTGGGTATTTACGGTTGTTTGCTTTATCAGAGATAACGGCAAATGGTGTTACTTCAGATCCTGTACCAGATGTAGTTGGGATCGCGATGAATTTAGTCTTCTTACCAAGCAATGGGAACTTGAAGGCACGTTTACGAATATCCATGAATTTTTGAACAAGGTCACGGAAATCCACTTCTGGTTGTTCGTAGAAGAGCCACATTACTTTAGCGGCATCCATTGGAGATCCACCACCGAGAGCGATGATTGTATCTGGTTTGAAGGCGCGCATGATTTCAGTACCACGGTTTACAGTTGTGATATCTGGATCTGGTTCTACATCAGCAAAGATTTGGTAAACAACCTTATTGCGACGAAGGTCAAGTTGTTCGATGATACGATCAAGGAAACCAAGTTCTACCATGGCATGGTCAGTAACGATCATGACACGTTCAACGTCACGACATTTTTGAAGGTATTGAATTGAATCACGTTCAAAGTATGTTTTTGAAGGAAGTTTCATCCATTGCATGTTATTTCTCCGTCTTCCGACTTTTTTGATATTCAAGAGGTTAATGGCACTAACGTTATCCCCAACTGAGTTGCGTCCGTAAGAACCACATCCGAGTGTCAATGATGGCAAGAAGGCATTGTAAACGTCCCCGATACCACCGAAAGTAGAAGGTGAGTTACAGATAACACGAATAGCTTTAACAGCTTTACCAAATTCTTTAGTCAATTCTTCATCAGCTGTGTGGATGGCTGCTGAGTGTCCAAGACCGTTAAATTCAACCATTTGACGAGCTTTAGTAATACCATCTTCACGGCTTTCAGATTTTAAAACTGCGATAACTGGTGACAATTTTTCACGAGTCAATGGCTCATTTTCACCAACTTCTTTACATTCTGCAGCAAGAATGTTTGTTCCTTCTGGAACTGTAAATCCTGCTTGTTCTGCAATCCAAGTTGCTGGTTTACCAACGATGTCAGCGTTCAATTTCGCACCAGCACAGTTTTTGCTGTTTGCTTTCACACCAAAGCAGAATTCTTCAAGAAGTGCTTTTTCTTTTTTGTTTACAAAGTAAGTGTGATAAGATTTGAACTCTGCTACAAATTCATCGTAAATTTCTTTATCAATGATAACCGCTTGTTCAGATGCACAGACCATACCGTTATCAAATGATTTAGACATAACGATATCGTGAGCTGCTTGGCGGATATTTGCTGATTTTTCAACATAAGCTGGAACGTTTCCGGCACCTACCCCAAGAGCTGGTTTACCACATGAGTAAGCCGCCTTAACCATAGCATTACCACCAGTTGCAAGAATTGTCGCAACACCTTCATGGTTCATAAGGGCACTTGTTGCTTCCATAGATGGTTCAGTAATCCATTGCACACAGTTTTCAGGGGCACCAGCTGCGATAGCTGCATCGCGGACGATGCGAGCTGCATGAGCAGATGATTCTTGTGCTGATGGGTGGAAGGCAAAAACGATTGGGTTACGTGTCTTCAATGAAATCAATGATTTAAAGATTGCTGTTGATGTTGGGTTTGTTGTAGGAGTGATCCCACAGACAACACCAACCGGTTCAGCGATGAGAGTCAATCCTGTCACATCGTCTTCTTCGATAACGCCAACTGTTTTAGTGTGACGCATGTTGTTTACCACATGTTCACAAGCAAACAAGTTCTTAGTCGCTTTATCTTCAAATACACCACGTCCTGTTTCTTCAAAGGCATGTAAAGCCAATTCTCCGTGGGCATCCAAAGCTGCTACTGACGCTTTGGCTACAATGTAGTCAACTTGCTCTTGATCCAATTTACGCATTTCTTCAAGGGCAACTAGAGCTTTTTGCACCAACCCATCGACATGCTTTTCAGCAGCGAGTTTCTTTTCCTCTGGTGTCATAGTTTTTTTATCAGCCATATTTTCCTCCATAGCTTTCAAGGATTTAATCCTTTGTTAATTTTTTCACAAGTTTATTATAACGCATTATTTCAACTTTGTAAACAGTTTCATAAGCATTTCACAAAGAATTTTTAGTTCCTTGTGAAATTTTTCTCATTTTCTTTTCTTATCAGGTTTTTTCTTCAAAGTTTGTGAAACTTATTTCAAATATTTTTTATTTCACAAACTTATTTGGAAGAGGGGCTTGGAAAGAGATAGATTTTCCGGTAAGCGCTTACTTTTTGATTCTAACAATACCTCCTTTGATAAGGAGGCTTTATTTTTGTTGAAAAACGCCTTGTTTAAAAGTCCCTTCATAAACGACTTCTTGTTCTGTTGTTAGTTTCCCTTTTCCTTCAGCCTGACCATTTACAAAATCCCCTTCGTAGGTCCAGCCTTCTTTGGATTGAAAGGTACCTTTTCCGTTGAAAGCTCCATTGCTGAAACCACCTGTATATTGGTCTCCATTTTGGAAGGTAATGGTTCCTTGACCATTCATTTTACCACGGACAAGACTACCGTCATAAACAATCGTTCCATTATCGAGTTTTAAGACACCTTTTCCGGGAATATTTAGAAAAAAGACGAGTACAGCACAGAGAACAATCGTAACTACTGCCAAAAGCTCTAAACGTGGACGAGTCAGATAGACACGATACTTGTCGTAAAAATTCTTAAGATTTTCCACCTTCACTCTCCTTTTCTAAACGTTCTAACCAAGCTTGACAACCCTCTTGAACACGCCGATAAGTTTCCTCAAAATCTCCTGTATACCAAGGATCTGGTACACTTTCAGATGCAAATGAGTAAATCTTATCTTGACAGTCTGCTGGACACATCTGACGTAAGTCAGAAACATTTGAAGCATCCATTCCGATAACATAATCAAAGCCTTCAAAATCTTTCTTAGTAATCTGAAGAGATGTCTTGCTCTTGTCATAAGGAATCTCATACTCTTGAAAAATTCCCTGAGTGCCCTTATGAATCGGATTACCATGTTCCCAAGAGGACGTCGCTCGACTTTGGATTTCGTAATTATCTGTCATTGATTTCATAACAAACTCGGCCATAGGGCTACGGCAAATATTTCCCAGACAGACAAAGACTAGTTTTTTCATCCCATTTCCTTTCTTTTATAGAAAAACGGGAGTTAGTGATCCCGTCTTATTTTTCAATTGCGCCTTCGAGTGAAGCTGTTTCTTTAAGTGGTAATACGGTCTTGATAGCAGCTAGTTCAAAAGTCAAGTAAACTCCATCTACATCAAGAACAATTGTTTTCTTCTCCGTATCTACTTCATCGACTGTTCCATAAAGTCCACCGATTGTAATAACTTCATAGCCTTTTTGTAGTTTATTCAAGCTTTCCATACGTTTTTGTGCTTGTTTCTTTTGAGAGCGTTGCGTAAAGAACATCAAGCCCAACATAGCCACAAGAATGATTAAAAATGTATATTGTGATTCCATTATATTCTCCTTTGTCTTTTACATAGGACTACTATATCAAATTTCAGCTACTTTTACAAGATTGTACCTTGCTTTTCTAGTAAGAAAAACCAGAGCTTGCGCTCTGATTCTTAGGATTATTTCAAGTTTTGAACAACTTTTACAAGGTTTTCTACAGTAAAGCCATATTCTGCCAATACTTTTGGTGCTGGGGCAGAGGCTCCGAAGGTATCAATACCAAGAACGGCACCATCGAGACCAACATATTTGTACCAGTTTTGAGTTGCACCCATTTCGACTGCAACACGTCGGCGAACTGCATTTGGAAGAATTTCTTCCTTGTAAGCTGCATCTTGTTTATCAAAGACATCTGTAGATGGCATGCTGACTACGCGGACTTTTGCGCCTTGACTAGCCAATTCTTTGGCAGCTGCGACAGCAAGATTGACCTCTGAACCTGTTGCAATCAAGATCGTATCAAAGTCTGCTGCATTTTCATAAACAACATAGGCACCTTTTGCAACCTTGTCAAAGTCTGTTCCCTCTTCGACAGTCAAGTTTTGACGGGTCAAGACAAGGGCGGTTGGTGTTTTCTCACTTGTCACTGCAAGGTACCAAGCTGCTTGAGTTTCACGCGCATCTGCTGGACGGAAAACATTTAGATTTGGCATAGCACGAAGACCTGCTAAATGTTCAACTGGTTCGTGAGTTGGACCATCTTCCCCGACTGCAATAGAATCGTGGGTAAAGACATAAGTCACAGGAAGTCCTTGCAAGGCTGACAAGCGGACTGCTGCCTTCACATAGTCAGAGAAGACGAAGAAAGTTCCACCGTATACACGAAGTCCACCGTGAAGAGCCATCCCGTTCAAGATCGTTCCCATTGCAAATTCACGAACACCAAACTGAATGTTACGGTTCAAGCGATTAGCGTCGTCTTGAAGTCCGTCCGTTTTGATATAAGTCATGTTTGAGTGAGCAAGGTCAGCTGATCCACCTAGGAAGGTTGGCAACTTAGCAGCTACGACATTCAAGGCATCTTGGCTTGAATTACGAGTTGCTTGAGAGAAGCCATTTTCTAAAGCTGGGAAGTCTGCTGGAGTCACTTCAACTGGATCACGTCCATCGATGATGGCTTCTACTTCTGCTGCTAGTTCTGGATGAGCTTCTTTATAATCTGCAACTAATTTTGTCCAAGCTTGATAAGCTGATGCACCACGATCTGCAACATTTTCTTTGAAATCAGCATAAACTTGTTCTGGAATTTCAAATGGTTCATAGTCCCAACCGAGCGCTTGGCGAGTTGCCGCAGTTTCATCTGCTCCAAGAGGAGCACCGTGTACAGCATTAGTTCCCTGTTTGTTTGGAGAACCGTATCCAATCACAGTCTTCACTTCAATCAAAGATGGTTTACCTGAAGCTTTAGCTGTTTCGATAGCAGCATGGATAGCTTCCAAGTCTGTTCCATCTTCAACCAAGGCTGTGTGCCAACCGTAAGCATTGTAACGGTCACGAACACTTTCTGTAAAGGAATCCTTTGTCTCACCATCCAAGTTGATGTCATTTGAATCATAAAGAACAACCAACTTCTCTAGTTTTTGCAAGCCTGCGTATGAAGCCGCCTCGCTTGAGACACCTTCCATCAAGTCTCCGTCTCCACAGATAACGTAAGTATAGTGGTCAAAGATATTGTAGCCTTCTCGGTTATATTTAGCTGCCAAGAAACGTTCTGCTTGGGCAAAACCAGTGGCAGTTGAGATTCCTTGTCCTAGAGGACCTGTCGTAGCATCAATCCCTGCTGTATGGCCAAATTCTGGGTGACCAGGTGTTTTTGAACCCCATTGACGGAAGCTCTTAATCTCATCCATGCTGACATCTTCAAAACCAGAAAGGTGAAGAAGGGCATAAAGGAGCATTGAACCATGGCCTGCTGAAAGAATAAAGCGGTCGCGATTAATCCAGTTCGGTTGAGCTGGATTGATACGAAGTTGTTTTGTAAAGAGGCTATAAGCCATTGGAGCCGCTCCCATAACCACACCTGGGTGACCTGAGTTGGCTTTGTTGATAGCGTCAATACCTAGGAAACGGATTGCATTAACAGATAGATTTGACATAGAATTTCCTTTCTATTTGAGGTGATTATTGAATCACACATTCTATTTTACTATTATATGAAAAAATACATAGAATAGCAATAAATCAATTCGACTCTAGATAAGTCTCATGATTTCTATCCTCTGGTCGCCTGATAGTAGAGAAGTAAGTACTCATAAGCTTCATCTAATTTTTCTAAAATCACTTCTAATGATTGATTTTCAATAAAAGAAACATCTGCCTTAACTAACACTTTTCGCACTTCCTGATTGGATAGTTTATTTCTTAAAATTTGACGATTTTCTTCGTTCGCATCCCATCTTTAACTTTGACCA
The DNA here is from genome assembly GCA_905221105.1 of bacterium. Classification (GTDB taxonomy): domain Bacteria; phylum Bacillota; class Bacilli; order Lactobacillales; family Streptococcaceae; genus Streptococcus. The sequence goes on along the minus strand of CAJNBW010000010.1, from coordinate 25,004 downwards.
TCTGAGTAGGCTAGATAATAAATTCCTTCTACCACTGGAACTTCTAATACCTTGGCTTGTTGCTCTAAGGTTTGCTCATCCTTCTTACGCTCTATGAAACTGACTTCCAAAGAAATTCCAAAGTCAGCAGGTGTTCCATACAAACGAAGAGCCATCATAGGTTCTGTCACTTTCCCCTCACGCTGTAGATAAACCCAAAAATGTGGTCGCAAACGTTGCGCCTGATTCATCCACTGGCTAGTCTGTTGCAGTTGCCATTCTGGATGACTTGCTTGAAAGGTTTTGGCCAGTTCTGTGAAAGCCTTTCGAGCCTCTTGACCTTTATGGCGGAATTCCAGCATTTTCTCTCGTTCTTCCCCAGCTTTATCTGGATTACGGTACTGCAAACCTGCAAAGTCTAGATAGTCTCTTATCTTATTCAACATCCGTTTAACCTCTTCTAACTAGCAAAAAATCAGGATAAACCTGATTTTACTTATTCTGTATCTACAACGACATAGCGATTTGGCTCGTCACCTTCAGAGTAACTAGTCACGCCATCCATACGTGAAATAATACGATGAATAATCTTGCGTTCGCTATTCGACATTGGATCTGTTTGATGACTGCGCCCTTCTTCTAAAACACGAGTTGCCAATTTTTGAGCATAGGTCTGCAAGACTTCTGCACGGTGTTCAACATAATCATTGACATTAATAGTGATATAGAAGGTTCTTGAATAGCGGTTGTAAAGATAATTTTGAGCCAACAATTGCAAGGCTTTCAAAACTTTACCATGGTAGCCAATAATACGCCCTGGTTCGTTGGTGTCAATTTGCAAATTGATACTACGACGGTTATAATCATTTGAAAGTGTGGCCTCAACATCCATGTCATCAATAATTGTTTGAACATAAGTCGTTACTTCCGTAGCTACTTGTTCAATATCAAAGCTCGGTTCAACTTTCAAGCCCAAGTCTTCTAGTTCTTGACTTTCAGTTTGCTCAGCTTGGCTTTCAACATTAGGAGTTTCTACTTCTTCTTCGAGGTCAGTTTCTTCAAGTTGTAATTCATTTAAAATCTCAATGTGACCAGTTTCTTCTAAGATCGTGCTGGCATGTCTTTCATGTTTTAAGATTTCAGCCTTGACTTCATCAGAAATACCTTGACCTTCCTCTTCAATCTTTTTAATTGCTTCTACAACATGCCCCAAATCAACGGTCGCTTCACTAACTGTTTTAACAGGCTCATTCAAATCATTGATTTGTTTTGGAACTCCCTTTACAGCTTGTTGGTTTGCTTTTACAACTGTCGTTTCACTAATCGCATCGATATCCACTTGGGCTGGTTTTTTACCAAATAAACCAAGAAATCCATTTTTTTCACGAGAAATGACTTTGATATGAGCCTTCATTCTTGGAATATCTAATTCTTTCAATCCTTTCTGGATTGCTTCTTCAACAGTTGAACCTGTAAATACTACCATTACCAGATTCCTCCTTATTATTTCGTTTTCTGAGCCTTTTTCTTGGCTTTTCTTTTTCTATTTTCCAAATCTTTTTGTGCCTGTACTACGGCCTCGCGCTCTGCGATAATCTTGAATGGATTGTTCAAGAAATAGGTTTGCAAAACTTGATAAGCATTGGACACTGCCCAGTAGAGAGCGACTCCGCTCGGAGCATAAACCCCAAAGATAAAGATCAAGACTGGAATCCCGTACATCATCGCAGTCGTAGCTCCGTTACGCTCAGACAAGGCTTTATTGGACAACCAAGTACTTAAAAAGGTGAATACTGCTGCTAAAATCGGAAGCACAAATGTTGTATCCACACCACCAAGATTAATCCATAAGAAATGACCTGTCTTCAAAAAGTCAACCCTTGATAGGGCTTGGAACAAGGCCAAGATAAGCGGCATCTGAATCAAAATCGGCCAAAGAGAATCCGACTGTCTGACACCCATTTCTTTAAAGACTTTACGCATTTCCTGCTCTAGCTTGGTTCTGCTTTCCATATCTCGACCCGGATATTGTTCTCGAAGCGCCTTAATGCGTGGTTGAGCTTCCTGCATTTTTCTAGAAGCCACCATTTGCACTTGAAAGACTGGCAAGAGCACTGTACGAATCAAGATTGTAAAGAGAATAATCCCCACTCCGATACTGATATCAAACGATAAGAATCGAATGATTTCCGCAAAGAAGTAAACCAATTTACTCCAAAAATCAGTCGAATCTGCTGTAATATCACTAGTTGTCCCATTAGTTGCACAGGCTGTCATAATAAATAGAGATAAACCTAGCAAACTAGTCAACTGTAGTTTCTTTTTCACTCCCATTTCCTTCCTGGTAAATCTTTGATAATTTTAATACGTGGAGTAGATTTTTCTCCATCTCTGCGTATTCCAAGGTTTCGACCCCTTTTCGAGCAATGACAACAAAGTCGACATCTTCTACCAGACTCCCTTTTACATTCTGGATAATATGTCGGATTCGTCGCTTGATTTGATTTCTAGTGACGGCATTCCCCAGTTTTTTGCTAACTGATAGACCTACTCGAAAATGGTTTTTCTGGTTTTCTAATTGGTAGACAACAAATTTTCGGTTAGCAAAACTTGTTCCTTCCTTGAAAATCGCCTTAAAATCTTTCTCTCTTTTTACACGAAAGTTTTTCTTCAAAACTCAACTCCATCTATTAAATTACTACTATTATACCATATTTTTCAAAAAAGCCAATCATAGCAAGGTTTTGAACAATTTCATCAAAAAAAGAAGCTGGAAAAATCACTTTTCCAACTCCTTGTACGGAATATTTTTTCTGATTTTAGTTATTTTTTTAAACGTTCAACGTCACGGGCAATAACTAATTCTTCATCTGTTGGAATAACCAAGACACGAATCTTCGCAGCCTCTGTTGAGATGTCTCCTGTCACACCAAAGACGTTCTTTTCATCATCAACATCACAACCAAACCAAGAAATTCCTGAGATAACATCCTGACGTACAGCAGCTGCATTTTCTCCGATACCTGCAGTAAAGATAATAGCATCTGCTCCATTTAGGACCGCAAGGTATTGACCAATATGTTTTTGGATACGATCAACATACATTTCATAGGCCAAAGTGGCATCATGGTCTCCTTCTTCCATAGCAGCAATCACATCACGCATATCACTAGATTTACCTGAAACCCCCATAAGCCCTGATTCACGATTAAGAACGTGACTAATGTCTTCAGGCGTGTTAAAGTCCTCTGTATATTGCATTAAATAAGGAATGATAGCTGGGTCAACATCCCCTGTACGAGTTCCCATCATCACACCACCAAGTGGAGTGAAGCCCATTGAAGTATCCACAGATTGACCACCCTTGACTGCTGTAATAGATGCTCCATTACCGATGTGGCAAGTAATCAATTTCAAGTCTTCTAATGGACGTCCCAAGAGTTTTGCAGCTTCTCCTGCTACAAACTGGTGGCTTGTACCGTGGGCACCGTATTTACGAACCTTGTTTTCTGTGTAGTATTTTGTTGGTAGAGGGTAGCGGTAAGCTTTCTCTGGCATACTTGTGTGGAATGAAGTATCAAACACAACTACACTGGTAATGTCTGGCAACAATTCCTTAAAGGCCCGAACACCTGCTGCATTGGCTGGATTGTGAAGAGGGGCTAACAAGCTCAACTCTTCAACTTTTTCTAAAACATCCCCTTCAACAACTGTTGATTCTTTGAAGTATTCTCCGCCGGCAACAACACGATGTCCAACACCTGTAATCTCATCGTAAGCCTTGATAATGTCGAAACGAATCAAGTCATCCAACAAAATTTTAACAGCTTGTGTGTGATTTTCGATATCCAAAATTTGTTGTTCAGAACGGCCATCAAATTTAACAGTTGAAATTGAATCTTTCAAACCGATACGTTCAATCAAACCCTTCGCCAATACTTTTTCTTCTGGCATTAAGTATAATTGCCATTTCAAACTTGAACTTCCTGCATTGATTGCAATTGTTTTTGTCATAACATGATACCTCTTTTTTAAGCGTTTTCATCTATTATAACAAAATCTATTTTATATTTCAGTACCTTGAGTCCATTTTTGAAAATTTTCTTTAAATTTCATTAAAACACTTGCATCTTGCAAGCTAGCAAGTGGATAAACAAAGGGTTCTACTGCCATTTCACTTTTCTTCTGTAAGATAAAAATCGTCTTAGATTGTTTGGCATTAGCAAAAAGATTTTCAGGCAGACTGATCATGGCAACTAGATTCGCCTCCTCTTTCAACCAGCCTTTCAATAAATCACTCTGAGGACTGGTCAACAAATCACTCGGAGCTAGAAAAATAGCATATCCGTCTGATTTGAGGTACTTAAGTCCTTGTTCCATGAGCAAGTGGTGGGCGTAGGTATGTTCTTGACTAGAAGCAACTTGATGACGCGACGCAACGGCGTCATCAGGATAATAGCCAACAGGCAAGTCGCTGATGACCACATCGCTTTCTTTGAGCATTTGTGGACGAACTGCATCTCCTTGGACAAAGCCAGCCTGCAAACCAATTACATCTGCCATACTAGCCGCCAAATCAATCAGCAAATCATCCACTTCCATTCCCAAATAATCCACCTTTTTATCAAGCGAGGTCAAGAAAGTAGCGCCCAAAATTCCCATCCCAGAACCCATTTCGAGAATAGTAATTTCCTCCTCTTTAAACAGCTCTTCCACAATAAACACCAAAAGTAAAGCAATGGCATCTGGTGTAAACTGGTGATTGGCCTGCAGGGGTTCTGTTTGCCCTGCCTTCATCAAGAGAAACTGGTAGGTCTTGAGCCATTCTTCCTTGCGAAGCGCTAAGCGTTTAAGAGCCTGATTGTTCTCTTTGACCTGATTTAGCTCAGTCTCACCATCCAGATAGATACTGTTTTGCTCCACCAGGGCGTCATAAAAGTTGGTCGCCAAATCACTTTGGATGACTTGGGCATTCTCTAGTAAATACGTATAAGCTTGTTCAATTTTTTCAAAATCCATATTCCTATCTTATCAAATTTCCCTCCTTTTTTCCATCCTTATAGAAAAATCACTCCCTGACTAGGCGAGTGATTTTTGGGCTACTGTTAAAAAGAGTTCTGAGTAATTTCCTTGAAACAAGTCTTCAGCGCTATAGAGGATCTGACTATGCACAGATGAAAAACCGTTCTCAATTAGCTGTTTTTCCAGTTCAGTCAATTCAAAGCCGTGATGGTTGGCCTCCGTCTTGGTAAAATCGGCAATAAGGAGTCGCCCATCTTCCTTCAAATGCTGATGAAACAGTGAGAGAACTGCATCTAAATCAGGCATATGGTGAAGAACCCGACTAACAACAATGCAATCAAACTCTTGCTTCAAGGGATTTTCCAATAAATCTTGCTCCAAAAACTGGATATTCTTGATGTCTTGCTGCTCCGCTTTCAAACGAGCTTGCTCCAGCATTTTCTCAGAAATGTCTACAAGAGTGACAGACTTAGCCTGCTTGGCTAGGGGCAAGGCTAATAGACCCGTCCCTCCACCGAAATCCAGAATTTCTTTGTCTGATAGAAGATCAAACTGTTTGTAGATAGCTTGATAAACCAAGTTTGCTAGGAATTCTCTTTCTTTTCAGATTCCTCTTCTGATTTTTTCTTCTCCGCTTTTTCGCTTGAATCGGTCACTACCTCTTCCTTTTCATCTGTTTTCTCTTCTTTGATTTTGATCGAAGGAAACAGAAACTCATATTGGCTCATAGGCGTACGAACAGTCGTCACCAAGCTTGTTTTCTTGTTTTGATAGCTTACCTGACCTAGATTAAAAATCTGCTCCCCGCTGTCTTTCTCAGCTTTATCCTTGGTTCGCTTAGCCATAGCAAAAGCGATTAACTTTTCTTTATTCAAAGCATAGTCTTGATAGTGGGCGACTTGTCTGTTCAAGTAAAATTGTAACAAAAGGCTAAAAATGGCTGCCATGGTGACTGCATAAAGGAGAACTCCTGCCTTAACTTTTTGCTTTTTCCACACGATAGATGAACTCCCTTTCTAAGCCTTTCTGAAACTGGAAACGAAAACGAACCAATTGCTTATCCTCTGTAATCTGAGCTGATTTGAGGCCATAAACCATGGGCTGATAACCTCGTCCACCGGCATCGGTTTTCCGAAAATCGTCCGATTTAGACTTGCCTATCGCAATTTCCTTGCCATCCTGCTTCATATAAATGCGGTTGCCTTCCACTTTTTCAAACTGCGAACGGTCTAATTCTGCCTCCAGCTGATCCACAAACAAGAGCCACTCTTTTTGCTCGCTTTGCTGCTGATAACGAACTTCTGAAATGAGGAGCTGACTCATGGCTTGAAAGAGAAGTAAGCTTCCACTGATGACAATAAGGGCAATCAGGGATTCCAACAAGGTAAAAGCCTTGACCTTATGGCTCTTTGATAGCCAACAACTGTTCTGAACCATGGTAGACCTCCAATCCCTTTTCACTAGAAAACACCTGAATCTCAACTCCGTTGATGTTTACCTGATTTTGACCTGTCTGCAGGGCCATCTTAGCTACACGCAAAACTTCTTCTTTCTGCAAGATTTTTGCTTCTTCCTGTCTATTTTTCTTAATTTGTCCCAAAAGAAGAGTCGCAATGCTGGAAAAGATAGCTAGAGCGACCACTGCTTCCAGTAAAATCACTGCCCTAATTTTTTGTTTCCTTAATGCGTTTAATTTTTCCATTTCCTAGATATAATTGATAACGAATCGCTCCTTTGCTGGTCTGAAATTCAACCTTAGCTAGGGACGAATTGCCCCCAGCTCGGTCAAATGTAATACTTTGTCCTGATGGTGCTTGAATGCCTTTAGGAACTGTCAACTTTTGACTGCCGTTACTAATCGTCTGCCCATCTAAGTTTAGACTAGTCTTTTGCTGACTGGCTACACTGCGCTTTTGGGTTTCCCGATAAAGTTCCTCAAACTCCATAAAGAAAATCTGCTCCTCTACCGCCGCAAAAGTGGACTGGACAGAGCCGGACAAGCCCAAGGCAATCATACTTACAAGTCCCAAAACCAAGAGACTTTCAAGCATTGTAAAGGCCTTAATCTGCAACGGTTTGACTGGTATTTTGTTTAGCATGGTATTCTTTATAAGCTTTAGCCTGTTCTTCTGTGATTCGCCCATCTGCTTGTAACTTACTTAGGCTAGCATCTTCATTTTTATCCAAGCTATAAAGCTCTGCCTGACTTTCCACCACCTTAACAACAGCAGCTTTTCCTTTATCATTGACCGCCTCTTTTTGCTTGGTCAAATTAGGTACAAAGAGCAAGAGAAGCACGCTGATGATGAGCAAGACCACCAACATCTCTACCAGAGTGAAAGCTTTAACCTTTGCTTTTTTCAAGAATGTCATCATTTTTTTCATTTTAAAAATTTACCTCCATATTTTGATACATGGGCATTAGCATTGCCGCATAAAGTAAAACGATAATCAGAGCCACAAAGATAAAGACCAGTGGCTGCACCAGATTCATGGTACGATTGACTCGGGTAAAAAAGGCTTCCCAAGTTTTTTCAGCATAGATTTCCAACTCACTCCCCAGTTTGGACTTGACTTCCCCATACTCGATGATGAGGCTCAACTCCTTTTTAAAGAAAGGATAGGTTCCTATAGTCTGAGAAAATTCCCGGCCATTTTGTAGGGCTTGAGATAGATCTTGACCGATTTCTTTAAAGAGCTGGGAACCTTGTTCCTGCATCATTTGAAAAATCTGCGTCAACTCCATCCCCTGCGAAATCATATTACCCCATTCACGCGCATAATAAGCTGTCAAATAGGTCTTCACAAAGATTCCAAGAAAAGGAATGCGTGCCAGGATAGAAAAGACTCGCATCTTCGAACTTCTTTTATAAAAAGTGAGTGCTAAAAGGACACCTACTGAGACAAACCCTACCATTCCTAGAAAAATTTGTGGCAGATTGCCAATAATTTGGGTGGCAATATTGCTACTATCCAGTTGTGGTAGTAGGTAGTTTCGCAGTCCCAGCATAATTAAGAGAAGAAAACCCAGCAAAATCAAAGGATAGGTCGCTACTTCAATTAATTTTTTCTTGACCTTGGCCAGATTGTCCAGATATTCTTCTATCTTTCCCAAACTCAGGTGGAGATTCCCATGAACTTCAGCTAGGGATAACTGAGTGACAATGGCACTTGAAAAACCCAAACTTTCCATCATTTCTGAGAATGATTTCCCCTGAGACAAACCCGTGCGCATCTGGGTCACGCACTGCTTGTCCAACAAGGCACTCCTATCTAGAAAGGAGATAGTCTCCACCAGATGAAAACCGCTAGAAAAGAGATTGTTAAACAGGGTGATGATATTTTTTTGCTTAGCTGTAGCTAATTTTTTCCGTTTCAGCCTGAAGGCTTGTGATATGTCCATCTTTAAGAAGCTGGTCAATCTGCGCATTCCAACTAGTTGGCTGGTGTTCTTGATAGTCTTTGTTTGCAAAGTCAACGATTCCTCCTCCCCCGATTAATCTCTGGTAGCAGACTCCTTGTAGAACGACTGCTAATTCCTCCTTACTCACACCCAACTCCAGCAGGCGTTCATAAACACCTCGAATACTCTTGGCATGAATGGTTGAAAAGACTGTTGCCCCTGTCAAACTGGCTCTGACCACTGCACGCGCTGTCTCGCTGTCCCGAATTTCTCCGATAATCAAGAGATCAGGACGATGACGCAAGGAAAGTTTGATGAGATTTTCATAGGTTAGTCCGATTGCTTCATTCAACTGCAACTGTAACATATCCTCTTGTTTGATTTCTACCGGATCTTCAATAGACATGACCTGTTGCCCTTTAAAAAGGGACTTGGCCAATTCATGCATCAGGGTAGTCTTGCCACTGCCGACCGGACCAGCAAAAAGATAGAGTCCCCTTTGCCTGTACTGCTTGCCCAGTTCTTCAATATCCTGAAACCAAAAATGCAAATCCTGCTCCTCATCGTGCAACAAGCGAATAACTAAACTCTCATGACCTCGATAATCGCCTACGGTAGATAAACGTAGGGACGCCATCTTATCGTCATATTCATAATCACAGGAACCTAGCTGACTACGTCGCTTTTCCCCTACGTTCATACCCGCTACAAACTTGAAATGACTGATGACGGCCGCAAATTTTTCAAAATCATAACAACCAATTTTACAACGCTCGTCTCCTACCCTCATATGAAGCTCATAGGCGTCGAGCTTAGGGACAAAATAAATATCCTGCGCCCCTTTTTTCCGGGCCGAACGAATGATTTCTTGTGCAATTTCTTGAACCATACTTACCTCCTCACCTATACTATTCGCAAAGAGTTGGAAAAAATAAAAAAGCAACTCCAAAAAAAGTTACTTTTTCTCTATTTTAATTTCATACGGCAAGAACGATGCCTTTCCTGACCGGTTTGTTTTTCATAGCCTGGGCGTAGTTTTTCATCTGGAATAACCTGCTCATCCTGTAAAAGAGCCAAAGAATGGTATTGTTGTAAGTACTCATCACATTCATCGCACCAGCGTTGGTCTTCTGGATCCCAAAAAATGGTCATCAAGTCGCTTCTGCTTTTATAAAGAGGGGATTCTTGTTCCAATCTAAACCAGCAAGTTTTGTAATATTTGAGAGCATCATAATACTGGTCAAATATCTTACTCGCTACAATATCTTCTTCCCAACCTTCTAAGAACCACCACGGTTCAAAATCTCCGTACATTTCTATAACACGATACATATTCATTCCTCTGTACCGTATATTATAACCAATTCCGCCAAACAAGGAAAGAAATATGCTCATTTCTTAATTTTTTGATAAAAAATCCAGCCATCTGATGGATGACTGAATTTCTATTTGCTTATATGGTAAAAACTTTTTACTTCTTAAGCTTCAGAAATATCGTTTTCGATAATGACCTTAATGGCATGGTGGTCTGCTGCCTTACCGAAGACTTCATAGGCTTTTTCAATTTCACTTAGTTTGAAATAATGAGTTACCAATTTTTCTGGTTCAATCTTATGACTTTCAAGTGCTTTCAACAATTGTGGAGTGGTATTTGTAGATACCAAACCAGTTGTTACATTGATGTTGCGAATCCAAAGTTTGTCCAAATCGAATTCAACTGGTTTACCATGTACACCACAGTTGGCAACTGTTCCGTCTACACCGATAATCTTTTGACATAAATCAAATGTTGCAGGAATACCAACAGCTTCGATAGCAACATCTACACCACGACCATCTGTCAAATCATAAATTTCTTTAATGGCTTTTTCAGGGTCTGAAGAATTAACCTTATGAGTCGCACCGAATGATAAAGCAGTTTCCAAGCGGTTATCGTCTAAGTCCACCATAATCAATTTGGCTGGTGAGTAGAACTGAGCTGTCAAAAGAGCAGCCAATCCAACTGGACCTGAACCAATAATGGCTACACTACAACCAGGTTCTACTTTCCCTTTCAAGACACCAATTTCATATCCAGTAGGTAGAATGTCTGATAGCATAACCAAGGCTTCATCTGACAAGTCTTCTGGAGTATGGTAAAGAGTGTTATCTGCATGAGGGACACGTAGATATTCAGCCTGCATACCATCAATCAAGTGACCGAAAATCCAGCCCCCTTCGTCTTCACAGTGAGCATAAATTCCTTTTTTACAGTAGTAGCATTTACCACAGGCACAGACACAAGAAATCAAAACCTTGTCGCCTTTTTTGAAGTTAGAAACTCCTTCTCCAACTTCTTCAACAATCCCAATCCCTTCGTGACCGAGAATGGTACCACTTTGGCAAGCAGGAACATCCCCTTTGATAATATGGAGGTCTGTTCCACAAATAGTGGTTTTTACGATACGCACAATAGCGTCTGTTGGCTTGCGAAGCACTGGTTTGTCTACATCAACAAAAGAAGCAAGTCCTGGTTTAACATAAGTATAGGCTTTCATAAAGCACTCCTCCGTTTTTTTATTTGTACTATTTATAATATAATTGTAAGCTCTTTCATTTGTTTGTTCAAGCTTTTTTGTGATTTTTTTAACTTTTTTATTTACCGGTAAAGTACCATACATAAAAAAGCAGAAGCTAGTCTCTAACTTCTGCTTTCTCTCTTATGCTTGATAACGTTTCACACCGTCTAGGTAGGTTGCTACCAATTCCAAATCTTTATCTAGTACGATAAAGTCGGCGTCATATCCTTCACGGATTTGTCCACAGACATCATCGATATGGACAGATTTAGCTGGGTTGAGGCTGGCCATCATGACTGCTTCATGCGGATTCGCAATACCCCACTCGACTACATTTCTCATACCATCTTTGAGTTTGAGGATAGAACCTGCCAAATTACCAGTAGATTTGAGACGTGCAGTTCCATTTGCTACTACAACAGGGAATTCTCCCAACATATAGTCACCGTCTTCAAGCCCACCAGCTGTCATACAGTCCGTAATAAGAGCGATGTTTTCTGTCCCCTTTTGCTTAAGTAAAATCTCACAAGCTTTTGGATCTACGTGATAACCATCACAAATCAATTCTGCGTAAGTATGTGGGAGCTCATACATAGCTCCTACCATACCTAGTTCGCGGTGAGTCAACCCACGCATGCCATTGTAGGCATGCACCCAAACGCTCGCTCCAGCATCAACTGCCTTCTTAGCTTGTTCAAATGTCGCATCTGAGTGTCCAAGTGCAACTGTCACACCTTCACCTGTAATAGTACGTACAAAATCTTCCACCCCATCACGTTCTGGTGCAATAGCGATTTTATTTAGCATCCCTTTTGCAGCATCCTGCCAAGAATGAAACTCCTCAACACCCGGGTCTCTCATATAAGTTGGATTTTGTGCCCCCTTAAAAGTTTCTGTGAAATATGGACCTTCATAATAAATCCCACGAATCTTAGCACCTGTTGCTTCTTTATAATGGTTTCCAAGATTTTCAGTGACTGCAAGCAATTGCTCATAAGTGGCTGTTAAAGTTGTGGGCAAGAAACTGGTAACACCGGTACTAAGAAGTCCTTCACTCATAGTATGCAATGTACCTTCAATGTTGTTGTCCATCACATCTACACCTGCATATCCATGAATATGAGTATCCACAAGACCTGGTGCAATGCTATAACCAGTATAGTCAAGAACCTCTGCTCCTTCAGGAATTTGATCCACATGTTTCCCAAATTTGCCATCAACAAGTTCTAAGTACCCACCGCGACGAATGCCAAATGGATAGAAAAACTGATCCGCTTTAACGTAATTAGGCATAATAATGACCTCCTTAAAAGATTACTTTTGATATTTATTATGTCAATTACATTATAAACCTTTCTGATTCATTTGTAAATGGTATAGACCTATTTTCTAAAGATATTTTAAAAGAGCTGGATTTCTCCAACTCTTTTCTTTTAAATACACGTTATTTTGATTTGACTGGTTTGTCTTGAGCTGTTTGCAAGGCTGTGGCAATGGTATCTGCATACAATTTTGCTCCTGCTTCAATTTTACTGTTGTCGCTTCCGAAGTGGACTTGGTCTGTTCCTGTCCAGATCTCTGGATGTTCCTTAGCAGCTTGATTCCAATCGGCTATCGTGATGTAAGGTGTCTTCTCTGCCAATTCTCTCATATAGGCAGCAGCCTTCTCAACGATAGCGTAGGTCTCTTTTGTCTTATCTCCCTCATAAGGAGTCACCAAAACCATATGGTGTCCCTTAGGAAGATTTTTCACGATACTGTCCCAGTCTTCCTTGTAATTTTCAGGATTATTCACCCCAGTTGCAATGACCACCATCTTAGGTAAAAATTTATTCTGGCTATTGTTGAGCATAATTTCATTGGCAGTCTTGGTTGTTCTGCTGACCTGCGCATTAATCTGTGCTCCAGGAAGAGCTGTCTGTAGAGCTGTATTGGCCCTTAGAGCCACTGAGTCACCAATTAGCATAGTACCATCAGCAATTCCCAAACTATTTGCATCTGCCCGCTCTGCCATTACCTTGGTCTGCCCAATATTGGTCGCGGCTTGCTTCAAACCATTGACAGTTAAGTCTGTCTCAAAAGCTCCGACTTGTGGCGCCAACAAGGTCACTAAGAAGACAATGAAGGTCAAGATACCTGTACTTGCTGCAAGGATTGTATGGATATAAGGCAGGGGACGAAGAGTTTGTATAATAGGTGTGTTCTTTCCTGCAATCCAAGGTTCCAACATATAAAATGATAGGCTGGCAAATCCATAAGAAAAAATCAAAGTCAGTAAGACAGCAAGAAGATTTGATGTCAACTGCGAGAAAATGATATAGAAAGGCCAATGGAAGAGATAAACTGCATAGCTAGTATCTGCTAAAAAGTTAATCATCTTTGGCTCCTGTACGTTAGGAGTCTTTTCATGTAAGACACGCGCTGCCAGAATCATGGCAAGGGCTGCAAGACTGGCAAGCAAGAAGCCGATGAGATAGGCAAAGAGATAGGTGAATTTGACAAAGAAGGTCAAAAGAACTAGGAAAGCAAATCCTCCTCCAAAAACTACCAAAGTCTTTCGTAAATCCCAGATTTTATCCAACTGCTTAACTAAAGAAGTTGTCTGACGAACGCCTACGATAGTTGCTAACACACTTCCCAAAAAGAATGGATAGACATGAGTTAAGCTGGAGAAATAAACAGAGGAATAAGAAGTTACTAGAAAACTACCAATAAACATGGAGAAGAAGCTGATCAAGAAGGCAGCAGCCGATAAAAGAAAAACCATCCCTCTCAACTGACCATTTGATTTCGACTGCTTAGATAAGAACCAAACTGCCAATCCCCAAAGAATATAGTAGTGCACCTCAACAGCCAAGCTCCAATTATGAACAAACAAATGAGGAATGAACTGAGATTCATAACTCCCACCTGTTAGGAGTTCATAGAAGTTAGTCATAAAACCTAAGACACCCGCAATCTGACCCCCAATTCCAGCCACATAATCTTGGCGAACCAAAAAAGTAAAAGGCATGGTCACCAAGACCATCAAAACCACAGGTGGCACAATCCGATAAAAGCGTCTCCTAAAAAATCCTACCAAATCAATCTCATGGTTTTTAGAAAATTCTTCGATGAGTAGAGCCGTAATCAGGAATCCTGAAAATGTGAAAAAGACATCTACCCCGAAAAATCCTCCAGGAAAGATCGTCTGAAAGAAATGATACAAGAGTACCAAAAGTAAACCTGTAATCCTAATCAAGGAAAACCATTTAATGCGCATACGAGTTTATTCTTCCTTTCATTGTACACCTTATTCTATCAAAAAAAGAAGAAAAATCCTAAGAGAAAACTTAGGATTTTTAGCTTATATCCATTCCATTTTAGAAATTACGGCCTGACTTATTATAGCCATATTTTTCAACAAAATACTCACGGAATTCCAAAAGATTGTCATCCATGATGGCTTGTCGCACTTGCTTCATCAGGTTGAGCAAGAAGTAAAGATTGTGGTAACTTGTCAAGCGAATACCAAAGGTTTCATCGGCCTTGAGCAGGTGACGAAGATAAGCGCGTGTATAGTTCTTACATGTGTAGCAATCACATTCAGGATCCAGTGGCGTAAAGTCCTCAGCAAACTGGGCGTTTTTGACAACCAAACGTCCCTGACTGGTCATACAAGTCCCATTACGAGCGATACGAGTCGGCAAGACACAGTCAAACATATCTACCCCACGAATCACCCCATCAATCAAGCTATCTGGCGCTCCCACACCCATCAAATAGCGAGGTTTATTTTCAGGAAGCAGTTGAGTTGTGAAGTCCAAAACCGCATTCATCTCTTCGTGGGTTTCTCCCACTGCTAAACCACCGATAGAGTAGCCTGGGAAGTCCATGCTTACAAGGTCACTAGCTGACTGACGACGAAGGTCTTCAAATCCTGCCCCCTGTACAATTCCAAACAAACCTTGGTCATGTGGACGACGGTGAGCCTTCAAACCACGCTCAGCCCAACGGCTGGTACGCTCGATGGATTTCTTAACGTAATCGTAAGGTTGGTAAAACTGAGGACATTCGTCAAAGGACATCATGATGTCTGAGCCCAGATTGTTCTGAATAGAAATAGCCTTCTCTGGAGACAAGAACATCTTAGAACCATTGAGATGGTTTTTAAAGGTTACCCCTTCTTCTGTGATATTGCGGCTATCTGCTAAGGAATAGACCTGAAAACCACCACTATCTGTCAAAATAGGCTGGTCCCAATTCATGAACTTGTGGAGACCACCAGCGCGTGCAATGAGTTCATCTCCAGGACGAAGCCACAAGTGATAGGTGTTTGATAGGATAATTCCCGAACCCATCTCCTTCAACTCTTCAGGTGACTGAGTTTTGACAGTGGCTTGAGTCCCAACTGGCATAAACATAGGTGTCGGGAAGGTACCGTGGGGAGTGATAATTTCTCCCAAACGAGCTCCCGTGTGTTTTTCTTTCTTAATCAAACGATATTTGATTGGTGAATCTGACATTTTTTACCTCCGAAGCTGGGAAAAACAGTCCCAGTTCATACTTTATGCCTAAGGGCATACTGTATGATTTTATCAAAAAAAGCTGGAACTGTCACGAACTATGGTATAATGAGAGAATGAAATACCCAAAAATTGATTTAAAAACCATTCGTCTGCAAGCCAGACAATTTCAAGCTGAAAATCCCCGCCTCTTTCTCGTCTATCTCTTACCTAGTATACTGGTCATCTTGTCTGGCTTCCTCAATCCCTTAGAGCGCATCAACGAGAGTGTTTTAGAACAACCCTTTTTAAGCGTACTTAGTCATATATTCCAAGCCTACCTTTTTCCTCTATTAGTCTCCTTTATCGGAACAATACTTCTAACCAGTTCAGTTTATACAACTCTGAAACTCATAAAGAATCCTGATACAGAACTATCCATCAAAAATAGTCTCGTACTCTTTGGCGAAGAGCACTTTTCACAAACCTTTTTGACTCTCCTTCTCAAACGCTTCTATCTCTTCTTATGGAGCATTCCTAGCTTGCTTGGGATTTACTTCCTCTTTTACAGTAGCTTTCTAGCAAAGAAATTCATTGTCCTTCACCCCGAGTTTCCCAATCTGGATCTCACGTCAGTTGAAACGGAACGCTTCCTAATGACCTTTGGTCTCTACTTTCTAGCAAGTGTCTTCTTGACGATTGTCGGAAATAGTCTCTATATTCCTCAATACTATGCCTATTCGCAGGTAGAATTTCTCCTCTGTGACACTCTCGACTTGGGACAAGCCAAACCAGGACAAATCCTTAAAACCAGCCGTTTCCTAATGAAAGGTTACAAGTTTCAGCGTTTTGTCCTAGACTTACAACTCCTTCCTTGGTACTTCCTCAATTGGATTACCTTTGGAATTGCTAGTTTCTCACTTCTTCCCTATATTCAAATCAATAAAATAATTTTTTACCGAGCAGTACTAGCTCGAAAACGTCCAAAAGCTTGAAGGTTTTCCCTCAAGCTTTTTTCTATCAATGAGTTTCTCCGCCTACCAATTTGAGATCCTGATCTCCATGTTCTATCATGGCGTCGATTGCCGATTCTATCCCCCGCCTAATATCCACTAAACTCATAGCTGGAGTAGTCGGTCGATTCACCACCTGTTCCATCATATAAGGAATATGCATAAAACCTGCCTTAACATGTGGAAATTTCTTTTCTACCAAATAGAGAGCCTGATACATCAAATGATTGCAGACAAAAGTCCCTGCCGTATTGGAAACAGAGGCCGGCAAGCCCTCTTTTTTTATAGCTTGAACCATTGCTTTAATCGGTAGACTACTAAAGTAGGCCGGAGCACCGTCTGGGCGAATAGGAAGGTCAATCGGTTGATTTCCTTCATTATCAGGAATCCGTGCATCATCTTGATTAATAGCCACTCGTTCAGGCGTCAGGCTAGTTCTTCCACCTGCTTGGCCAATACAAAGGACAAAGTCAGGTTGATAACAGTTCATCTCTTCTTCCAATACATGGGCCGATTTGTGAAAGACTGTCGGCACTTCTAGCCAACGGACCTCAGCACCATGGATTTCAGCTGGTAAATCTTTAACGGCCTCCAAGGCTGGATTGACCTTTTCCCCTCCAAAGGGCTCAAAACCTGTCACTAATACTTTCATTTCCAACTCCTTACAACCAATTCAATGAGACTCTTTTCTTAAAAACAAGTATAACATATTTCTCTTATTCTGGAGTGAAAAGGACTAGCGAAACTAGGATTGACCTTCGAGTTTATTTAAAGAGGAAAATACTAATCAAGGCCAAAATAGCTGGTCCACCTTGCTTCAAAATAATTTTCTTATCTGCTGTTAGAGAGCCATAAATCGCCGCACCAATCACAAATAGGACAAAAATAGTCACAATTTCTAAATTCTGTGAGAAATAAATCCCATACAAGAGAAAGACTCCTAGCAGAGCGTTATAAATCCCTTGATTTTTGAACAGTGAACTTACCGACGGACGAGCCAGTTCTTCCTTTTCCATGTTAAAGACACGACTGGTTGCATCTGATTGCGTCGCAATACTTTCCAAATAAAAAATGTAAAAATGCTCCAAAGCAACGATTGTTGCTAAAATGATTGTCATAATTGACATCTATTTCTCCTTAAATTTCTATATTTTCAATACCCAAAACCAATTTATTTAATAAACGGCTGAGTTCTGTTCTTTCAGACTCTGTTAAGATACTTTCCATCGCTTCCTTAACCTTGATATGCTTCAGAGGGGGATTCACCACTAACTGCTCCTTGGCATACTTTGTAGCCTCTACCAAGACTTCCCGCTGATTTTCAGGATTGCGATGACGCTCAACTAAACCTTCCTTTTCCAAAATCTTGAAATGCCGTGTCAAAGCAGCCTGATCAATTTTCAAATGCTCCTGAACCGCCATTTGATTACAAGGGGAATGCTCCATCAAAAACAGTAAAATCTGATACCTTGTCAAACTAATCCCAAGCCTTTTTTCAAACAATTGCGTGCTCGCTTGCTCAGACAAGCGGAGTTGATACAGTAAATCTTGAATCTCTATCATTTCTTTTCTCTTTTTCTTTCCCTTGATTCATCAATAGTTGACTAATCAATTGTATTATAAAGTAAAATAGATTGCAAGAGTTATGCTTAAATCATTGCAAAAATTTTCCATTCAAATTGATAAAAAAAAACGAACGAGACTCGCTTTCTATCATGAAAGCTAGTTCTCATTCGTCAAAATGATATTACCAAGTCTGATTTATCCATTCATTGAAACGTGAACGTGGTCATAGTGGTTTTCTGTCATACTACCACGGTCTGGCATAGGATTCCAAGTATTAGCTGGTCCATATTTGCTATCGAATGGAGCATAGAAACGTTGTTTCCAGATGATGTAACTAATGCCACGACTGGCCATATTTTGAATAGCGTATTCCGCAATCTTATCCCCTAGTTCTGAACTTTCTGGTACCATAAAGTCGATAGCCAAACCTTTTCCGTGATCTCCACTGTCTCCTGGACGGTAACCACTAAAGGATGTGATGCCAAACAAGTTGGCAATTTCTTCTTTAAAGGCAGCTGTTTGTGGTTGAAGGCCAGCATTTTCAGATTTCGCTACTGCCAGTCCAGCATAATCCGGCGCAGCTGGAGCTGCGTAAGTTGCTGAAGTTGTTTTCGTCTCTTCTGGTTGATAAGTAGAAACTGCTGTTGTAGCTTCATTTGATGAGGCTTCTTTTGCTTCTTCTGAACTTGTTGCAGTTGTTTCGGCTACCTTTTCTTCTACTGACGTTGTAGTTGCTTCCACTGCTGAAGCAGCTTGAGGGCTGGCTTGTGTTTCCTCTTTCTCAGCTGGAGTCGTTGCCTGAGGAGCTGCTTCTGCAACTGCACTACTTGTTTCGGATGTTTTCTCCTCTGGGACAGAAGTTCCTGTAGATGGTGCCACTTCTTCTGTAGCAGTCACTGTCTCTGCAACTTCTGAATTTGATGCTACTTCTTTTGTACTTGTAGTTTCTACCGCTTTTGGAGCTTCAGCAATAGGTTGAGAAAGGTCTGCAACCTGAACAGTTTGATTATCAACGGTCACTTGATTGGTTGTCAAATCTGCTGTCGCAGTTGTAACTTCTTCACTAGAATCTGCTTGAGGAGTTTGGATTTCAACTTCTGTTACTTCTTCTGCTTCATTGACAGTTGTTGTCAAAACAGTTTCTGGGAAAATCAAGTCCATATTCGTGATTTTATTCAAATTCGCAAGAACTGTGACATCTACACCCAAGGCTTCTGCAATGGTGCTTAAAGTATCACCATACTGAACTGTATAACTTGTTTTGTTGTCCGTTTTAGTCAAATCGTTTTGGATTTGCTCAACACTACGTGCAGTCCAAAGAACTTCTTCTGCTTGAGTTGCCAATACTGGGGCAAATGACAAGGCTACTGTTGACGCTAATAACATTCTTTTCTTCATTCTTTCAAATTCCTTTCAAATGAGTACCTGTCTATCATAACACAAAAAAAGCAGAAAAAAAGCCCTCCCGGGCCTATTTAACAGAACTGTCTATTCCTTGTAACAAACTCGGTTACTTGAAATAGTTTGTTAGGTCTCTGTCATAAAACTGACACAATCTTATCGTTCCTAATCCCCAAAAATGTAAGGAATATCTGCTAGTTCTTGAATTCTATGATTGCCTTCATAAGTCGACTCTAAAAAATTAATACTTTGAATCCCACTATTCTGAGAAAATTCCACATCCAGAGTCCGATCCCCTATATAATAGGTCTTCTCAGGATTCAGCTGATACTTGTCTATCAGATAGATAGCCGCTTCTGAACTAGGTTTGCGCGCAAAGCCACTCTGACTGGTTAAAATCTCTGTAAAATAGAACTCCAACCCCAAGTCTCTGAGAATGGCAAAAGCATTGTCTCCCTTATGAGTGTAAACAAAGTTCCGAATCCCTACTTGGTCTGCCCAAGCCAACACCTCACGCGCACCTGGCATTAAGACTACCTGGGCATTCTTTTCAGCCAAACTCTGGGCACGCACCTCATTCAGCTCTTCCACACCTAGTTTTCTCTCTTCTGCCACCTGCACAAGCAAATCCTGCACCGAATACTTGAGGATAAACTCTCTCACTTTCTCCTTATCATAAGGAATAGAAAACTGAGCAAAAGTCTCCTCAACCCCAGATAAAATCGCTTCGTAAGAGTCCAATAAAGTCCCGTCTAAATCCCAAATAAAAGCTGTTTTTTGCATTTCCTATCCTTTCAAGCTCATATAACGCTGGTAACGGTAGCGTAGAAATAACCAACGAAAACCATTATCCAAAAGGGTTCCAGCCCAAATACCAGGCAAGCCCCAACCAAGAACAATTCCCATCAGATAGGCTGTCCCAATGCGAATACACCACATTCCTATACTTGTCGCATAAAAGGGAAGCCGAGCATTCCCCAAACCTTGCCAAACTGCCGTATAAATAACTGTCCCTGTCGCCATGGGAGTACCAAGTAGTGAAAAAAGTGTCACTAGCACACTGGCCTCAACCGCTAGAGGATTAGTCGTATAGAGATGAGTCAGTGGTATTCCTAAGGCATAGATACTAAAGGTCAAGGGCAACATGAGAAAAAGAGAAAGCCAAAAGGTTTGCTTGCTCAAACTAGCGACTCTTTCCCAATTATCCTCTCCAACTGCTCGGGCCACCAACATAACCGTTGCCGTAGCCACACCAAAGGCAGGCATATAGTTAAACTGAGTCAAGACTTCTCCGACCGCATTTCCAGCCACTGCCTCCGTCCCAAAAGACACAACCAAAGCAATGATAACGACATCTCCAGCCCTCATCATAAGCCGCTCTCCAGCTGCTGGTAAAGCTAAGGTCAACAGTTCCTTATCTAAACCAAAAGTCGGTTTCGTATAAGGCAGTTTTAATTGCGACCACAAAATCACAAGACCAACCAAGCGAGACAGAATAGTCCCCCAAGCAACACCCGCTATCCCCATATCAAGAACAAAAATAGCTAGACTGGAAAAGAAAATATTCAAGGCATTGGATAAGAGACTGACATAAAGAGGCAGACGCGGATTATGCGTTGCACGAATCAAGGCTCCCAGACTCGTCATCAAGCCCAAAAGAAGAATCGATCCGCCTACCAAGGATAGATAGAGTCCGCCACTCTCAGCTACATCTCTCTCCGTTCCCAAGAGTCCAATCATCTCTTGCCCAGCGAAGATAGACAAAGCTCCTAAAAGGAAACTTAATAGTAAAGTAATTTTTAACGCCTCAGTCACATGATAGGCTAGCTTAGACTGATCCTTCTGACCAATACTTTTTGAAATAACACTAGAAATAGCTGCCCCAAGAGCAATGAAAATCGCCTGATAAATGGTGATGATATTACCAGCGACTGATACACCTGAAATAGCTATCAATCCTAAATGAGCAACCAAATAACTGTCCACCATTCCCATGAGCATCTGCAAAAAATTTTCGCCCATAGCTGGTAGTGCAATATTAAGAATGTCTTTATTTTTCTTAAACAATCTCTCCTCCTGATGAAAAGAAACTCAGTTGGCTTCCCAACCGAGTTTACTTCCTCTGTCTTAAAGTTCTAGATAAGCCTCAACCGCTGCTTGCATATCAGCAGCTGCCACGGTTGTCTTGTGACGAACTGGAGCTGTTTCAAGCCCATCAACTGCTGGTGGTACTGCAACACCTGAGATTTCATGTAATTGAGCCAAGGCTTCAAAATCTGTCAGACCTGATTTCCCTGTTACAGCTTCAACTGCAACCACTGGGAACTTATATGGACTAGCTGTTGAAGCAATCACTGTCTTAGTCGCATCGCCGGTAGCCGCTTGGTATTTTCTATAAACAGCTGAGGCAACCGCCGTATGTGGATCCTCGATATAGGCATCAGTATCATAAACACGTTTAATTTCTGCCGCTGTTTCTTCCTCAGTCGCATATTCAGCTGCAAAGAGTTCCAAAATCTCAGCATCAAAGTCTGTCAATTCATATTGTCCTTGTGCACTCAAGGCATTCATGAGTTCAGCTGTCTTAACCGCATCGTTCCCCAAAAGATGGAAAATCAAACGCTCCAAGTTTGAAGATACCAAGATATCCATAGATGGACTAGTCGTTACCTTAAACTCACGTTTCTTGTCATAGACACGTGTCTTGAAGAAGTCTGTCAAAACATTGTTGTCATTTGAAGCACAAATTAATTTACCAACTGGTAGACCAATTTGTTTAGCATAAAAGGCAGCCAAGATATTTCCAAAGTTTCCTGTTGGTACTGTAAAGTTGACCTTATCACCAGCCACAATCTCACCAGTCTTAACCAACTGAGCGTAAGCATAAACATAATAAACAATCTGTGGTACCAAACGACCAATGTTCATAGAGTTAGCTGATGAAAATTGCAACTTGTTGGCAGCTAATTTTTCACGAAGAGCCACATCATTAAACATATGTTTCACATTGGTTTGCGCATCGTCGAAGTTACCGTCAATGGCGATAACATGAGTATTGTCGCCAGTCTGAGTGGTCATTTGCAACTCTTGTACCTTGCTGACACCATCCTTTGGATAAAAGACGATAATCTCAGTTCCAGGCACGTCAGCAAATCCTGCCATAGCAGCCTTACCAGTATCACCAGATGTCGCTGTCAAAATGACAATCTTGTTCTCCAAGCCATGTTTCTTAGCAGCAGTCGTCATAAAATATGGCAAGATAGACAAGGCCATATCCTTAAAGGCAATCGTTGAACCATGGAACAATTCCAAATTGTATTGCCCATCCAGTTTCACCAATGGCGCAATAGCTGGAGTATCAAACTTACTATCGTAGGCATTGTTGATACAGTAGTCCAACTCCTCAGCTGTAAAGTCGTCTAAAAAGGCTGACAAAACTAACTTAGCCACTTCCTGATAAGAAGCATCTTTCAATTTGTCAAAATCCAAATCTACCTTTGGATAAGTAACTGGTGTAAACAAGCCACCGTCCGTTGCCAAACCTTGCAAAATTGCTTTGCTGGCAGTTACTGTATTTTTCGCATCACGCGTTGATTGATAAACTAATGTCATTACTCTCTATCCTTTATCTATAATCTCTTCCATTATATCATGATTTTTCAGAAAATTCTCCCTTTGTAAAAGAAATTATAGTCCCAATTCTTTCTTCAAAGTCTCTAAATAAATCATTTCATGTTTATTTCTCATCTTCAGTCCTTCCTCAGCTAGCAAGAGTAAGTCTTTTGAAAACTCTATAATCGCAGTTTTTTCCTGATCTGTAAGCTTTTTCTTAGAAAATTGTCTCCTCAAAAATTTGTAATTTTGCCCAAATTCTTTGAAGAAAGATGCTGCTTCTAAGTAAGCTTCTAACTTGTCTAAATTAACCAACAATCCTAAGTGAAAGGCTGCAGAAGTAAAAGTCCTATCAAGTGGCTGTGTACACACACTACGGAACTCAACTGTTCCTCGAGTCGTTAAGTCTTGGTACTGGTAACTACGATGTGTTTCAAAATCCTTCTCTTGAGGGTAAATAAGAACCTTATCCCCATTCAGAGCAAATGCCTGGATTTCAGGTCTAGCCAAATAGTCTCTTGCCTGAATCGGATAAAAATAATAGGTCTGCCCTTCACGTTCTGCAGTAAAAATCGCAGAATGATTTAGATAGTCAAAAAAATCAGCTTCATCATCAAAGAGTCTAGTATTAATCCCAACATTCTCTGTATAGATACCATGCATGGATTCTTCCCAGAAAATATCCCTTGAAATTTTCGTATCCCAATCCGCACCCGAAAACTCAGAGTTTGCAAATAAGTAAGCCTTAGCCGCTTCGATTTGAGTAAAAGCATTAATCACCCGTAAGTAATTGGAATTTGAAACATCCAACTGAACCTGACTCCCACAGATAAAAGCCCCATATTCAGGGAAATGATGTAAATCCGATTTAGTAACTTTTCTACTCAAATTCAAATAATCCATCAACATCTGATAGCGTGGATAAGCCACTGGACAATTCTCATTTTTATCCCATTTAGGATGAATTCCACAGCCAACAATAGCATGATTTGATTCACTTAATTTACTCTGAATTACATCCATATAGTTATTAAAACGATTCTCAACCTCTTGAATCGTTTCAGCCTTACCAAATGCAAACTCAATCGTTGTATAGGAAACTTCAAATAAAATAGCATCCTGACTTATCGGATCTACTAACTGGATAGGATTTCCAAAATCATCTACCTTCTCTACAATAAAATCTAAAGCAGAAACTAAATAATGAAATAGTTCCTTTATAACATCAACATCAGTAGCAAGTCCTTCTAAATTTGCAACAGGATATTCCAGCTCAATCCCAATAAATAATTCAGGATTTTCTTTAATATTTTTCAAATACCGATGTTTTAATAAATCGATAGAACGAGACATACTATCCTACTCTTTCTTAATCTAAATAAAATTTGAATAACTATTATTATACCAAAAATAATACAAAAAAGGAACGAAGATTAACTACGTTCCTAGCTCTATACTATACCGGCGGCCGGGGTCGAACCGGCACGTCCTTGCGGACACTGGATTTTGAGTCCAGCGCGTCTGCCAATTCCGCCACGCCGGCAAATAGTAACTGGGGTAGCTGGATTCGAACCAACGCATGAGGGAGTCAAAGTCCCTTGCCTTACCGCTTGGCTATACCCCAATAATATAAAATAGGCGAGTGATGGGGATCGAACCCACGCATGCCAGAGCCACAATCTGGTGTGTTAACCACTTCACCACACCCGCCATAATTCTATTAACACGGGCAGTAGGAATTGAACCCACACTGAAGGTTTTGGAGACCTTAGTTCTACCTTTAAACTATGCCCGTAAAATGGAAGGGGAGGGATTCGAACCCCCGAACCCGAAGGAGCGGATTTACAGTCCGCCGCGTTTAGCCTCTTCGCTACCCTTCCAAAATATATAATGGCGCGAGACGGAATCGAACCGCCGACACATGGAGCTTCAATCCATTGCTCTACCAACTGAGCTACCGAGCCTT
>CAJNBW010000009.1 GCA_905221105.1 bacterium | reverse complement strand
GATCAAGCACCAAAACACACAGCAGACCAAGTAACAGGAGCCGTAACAGGCGACAAGATTACAGGTAAGAAAGTGATTGGTGATATTCCAGACGGAACAGGTGAAGTAACTGTAGAAGTAACGTATGAAGACGGAAGTAAAGAAAACGTTAAAGTACCAATTACAGTGCTAGTGAACCAAGACTTCACTCCAGTGAAACCAACCGACAAAGTTCCAGTGAAAGACAAAGCCCACTTAACTCCAGAAGAGAAAAAACAAGTGGCAGACAAAGTCAAAGCTAAGAACCCAGGTAAGGAAGTAACGGTAGGAGACGACGGAACAGTAACAGTGACAGATCCAACCACAGGAATCAGTCATACAATACCAGGAACAGAGCTAGTGAACCAAGACTTCGAACCAGTGAAACCAACCGATAAAGTTCTAGTCAAAGACAAAGCCCACTTAACTCCAGAAGAGAAAAAACAAGTGGCAGACAAAGTCAAAGCGAAGAACCCAGGTAAGGAAGTCACAGTAGGAGCCGACGGAACAGCAACAGTGACAGATCCAACCACAGGAATCAGTCATACAATTCCAGGAAGCGATTTAGTGAACCAAGACTTCGAACCGGTGAAACCAACCGATAAAGTACCAGTCAAAGATTTGAATAATCTAAGCAAAGACGAACAAGATAAAGTTAAAGAATCAGTGGAAAAAGCAAATCCAGGTAAAACAGTAGTTGTTGAACCAACAGGTAAAGTAATAATCACTGATCCTAAGACAAATATCAGTCATGAGCTTTCTGGTGAAGAAGTAACAACGATTCTTCCACCAGTACTAGAACTTCCAGAGTACACAGACCCAATCGGTACAACAGGAGTAGACGAAAATGGCAACTTAATTCTTCCACCAGTAGCTGAACATCCAACATTACTCATCACTAAATGGACTGATGAACAAGGTCATGAATTGAAACCAGCGGATGCCAAAGCTCCAACGGTATTAGGTGAAGCCAATGAAGCATTTGAACATGGTGAAATTGAAGGTTATGTATTTGTAAGAACAGAAACTAAAGATGATGTTGTAACTCACATCTTCAGGAAAGTGAGTCCAGTTAGACCAACAGGAGACGGTCAACAAAGACCAACTACACCATCTGACGATACAAATCCTAGACCGGATACTGTTACTCCTGCTGAGGTGCCAACTACTCAACCGGCTGAACAACCAAGTCAAATAGTTGAAGTGCCTGCTCAATTGCCGAATGAAGTGTCAGAAACGAATCCATCAGTTTCTCAAACGCAAGCAGTATTGCCAAATACTGGTACACAAGAAGACCGTGCTACAGGTGCATTAGGAGCTCTCTCTCTTCTTGGGGCATTTGGTTTGCTATTTGCCAAAAAGAAAAAAGACGATGAAGAGGAAGCATAAATAGATGATCTCATCTGATCCTTAGTAGCTTTCCCTACACGAAGTCTTTGTAAATCAAAAAGAACTAGAAAACTCACTCATTTGTGAGAACTCTAGTTCTTTTTTTTGATTTCATAAACATTTCATATTTGGGTTTTATAATAGTCTTACAAATATGGAGGTGACAAATGAATCCAATCCAAAGAGCTTGGGCTTATGTCAGCAGAAAACGACTGAGAAGTTTTATTTTATTTCTGATTTTATTTGTCCTATTGGGCGGAATTTCAGCCTGTTTGACATTGATGAAGTCCAACAAGACAGTAGAAACCAATCTTTATAAATCACTCAATAC
This sequence comes from bacterium, assembly GCA_905221105.1. Taxonomy (GTDB): domain Bacteria; phylum Bacillota; class Bacilli; order Lactobacillales; family Streptococcaceae; genus Streptococcus. The sequence goes on along the minus strand of CAJNBW010000009.1, from coordinate 40,165 downwards.
ATCTTTTTCTATTAAAAAGATAGAAAATGGTCAGACCTTCAAGTTGTCGAACTTATCATCCGTGAGCCAGATTAAGGGGCTGGAAAATGTCTCTCCCGAACTCGAAACGGTCGCAAAACTGAAAGACAAGGAAGTAGTGAGTGGTGAGCAGAGCGTAGAACGTGATGATTTGTCAGCAGCGGACAAGAATTTGGTTAGCTTAACGGCTCTTCAGGATTCATCCAAGGATGTGACCTTTAGTAGCTCGGCTTTCAATCTAAAAGAAGGGCGACACCTTCAAAAAGGGGATTCCAAGAAAATCCTAATCCACGAAGAGTTGGCCAAGAAGAACGGTCTTTCCCTTCATGACAAGATTGGCTTGGATGCTGGTCAGTCAGAATCTGGAAAAGGGCAAACAGTAGAGTTTGAGATTGTTGGAATTTTTTCTGGTAAAAAACAAGAGAAATTTACAGGCTTGTCATCTGACTTCAGTGAAAACCAGGTCTTTACAGACTATGAAAGTAGCCAAACCCTTTTGGGAAATGGTGAATCTCTAGTCAGTGCAGCTCGCTTCTATATAGAAAATCCTAAGGAAATGGACGGACTCATGAAGCAGGTGGAAAACTTGGCTTTAGAAAGTCAAGGTTACCAAGTCGAGAAGGAAAACAAGGCCTTTGAACAAATCAAAGACTCAGTAGCAACCTTCCAAACCTTCCTCACCATCTTCCTTTATGGGATGTTGATAGCAGGAGCAGGCGCCTTGATTTTAGTCTTGTCTCTCTGGTTGAGAGAACGAGTCTACGAAGTGGGGATTTTACTTGCACTTGGAAAAGGTAAGATCTCGATCTTCCTACAATTCTGTTTAGAGGTGGTGCTGGTATCTCTTGGAGCTTTGCTTCCAGCATTTGTTGCAGGAAACGCCATCACATCCTATCTACTCCAAACTCTACTAGCAAGTGGAGATCAGGCAGCCCTACAAGACACGCTAGCCAAAGCAAGCAGTTTATCAACCAGCATCTTATCTTTTGCAGAATCCTATGTTTTTCTAGTTCTGCTTAGTTGCTTATCTGTAGCCCTTTGTTTCCTATTTTTATTTAGAAAATCACCGAAAGAAATTTTATCATCTATTAGTTAAGAAGGAGAAATCATGACTTTATTACAATTGCAAGATGTTACCTACCGTTATAAGAACACTGCTGAGGCAGTTTTATATCAGATCAATTATAATTTTGAACCCGGGAAATTTTACAGTATCATTGGTGAGTCAGGAGCAGGAAAATCCACTCTCTTGTCCCTCCTTGCTGGTCTAGATAGTCCTGTTGAGGGTTCTATCCTTTTCCAAGGAGAGGACATTCGTAAGAAGGGCTATTCTTACCATCGTATGCACCATATTTCCTTGGTCTTTCAAAATTATAACTTGATAGATTATCTTTCTCCACTGGAAAATATCCGCTTGGTCAACAAAAAGGCAAGCAAGGATACACTGCTTGAGCTTGGTTTGGATGAAAGTCAGATCAAGCGGAATGTTCTCCAGTTATCAGGTGGTCAACAGCAACGTGTTGCCATCGCTCGTAGTCTGGTATCAGAAGCCCCAGTTATTCTAGCTGATGAGCCGACAGGGAATCTGGATCCTAAAACTGCCGGGGATATTGTTGAACTGCTCAAATCACTTGTCCAGAAAACAGGTAAATGTGTCATCGTCGTCACCCACAGCAAAGAAGTGGCACAAGCGTCAGATATTACACTTGAGTTGAAGGATAAGAAACTGACTGAAACTCGCAATACTAGTAAATAATATGAGCTTTTCTGTTAGAACTATAAGAAAGAACAAAATCTAGAAAGGGAACCTATGTTACACAACGCATTTGCCTATGTTACAAGGAAGTTTTTCAAATCGATTGTCATCTTCCTGATTATTCTCCTCATGGCGAGCTTAAGTTTGGTCGGCTTGTCGATCAAGGGAGCTACAGCCAAGGCTTCTCAGGAGACCTTTAAAAATATCACCAACAGCTTCTCCATGCAAATCAATCGTCGCGTCAATCAAGGAACGCCACGTGGTGCTGGGAATATTAAGGGTGAGGATATCAAAAAAATCACCGAAAATAAGGCCATCGAGTCTTATGTTAAACGTATCAACGCTATCGGAGATTTGACTGGATATGAACTCATTGAAACACCAGAAACCAAGAAAAATCTAACACCTGACCGTGCTAAACATTTTGGAAGCAGCTTGATGATCACTGGTGTCAATGACTCTTCCAAAGAAGATAAGTTTGTCTCTGGATCTTATAAATTAGTCGAAGGTGAGCACTTAACCAACGACGACAAAGACAAGATCCTCCTGCACAAGGACTTGGCAGCCAAACACGGCTGGAAAGTTGGAGATAAGGTCAAACTGGACTCAAATGTCTACGATGCAGACAATGAAAAAGGAGCCAAGGAAACAGTTGAAGTGACAATCAAGGGTCTCTTTGATGGTCACAATAAGTCGGCAGTAACCTACTCACAAGAGCTCTATGAAAATACAGCTATCACAGACATTCACACTGCTGCAAAACTTTATGGATACACAGAAGACACAGCTATTTATGGGGACGCAACCTTCTTTGTAACAGCGGACAAGAACTTGGATGATGTTATGAAAGAGTTGAATGGTATCAGTGGTATCAACTGGAAGAGCTACACACTGGTGAAGAGCTCCTCTAACTACCCAGCTCTAGAGCAATCTATCTCTGGTATGTATAAGATGGCCAACCTCCTCTTCTGGGGCAGCTTGAGCTTCTCAGTCCTTCTCCTTGCCCTTTTGCTTAGTCTTTGGATCAACGCTCGTCGTAAGGAGGTGGGAATCCTCCTCTCTATCGGTCTCAAGCAGGCAAGTATCTTGGGGCAATTCATCACTGAATCTATCTTGATTGCCATCCCTGCTCTAGTTTCTGCTTACTTCCTAGCCAGCTACACAGCCCGTGCAATCGGAAATACTGTTCTTGCCAATGTCACTTCAGGTGTTGCCAAGCAAGCCAGCAAGGCAGCTCAAGCCTCTAACCTTGGTGGTGGTGCAGAAGTAGATGGCTTTAGTAAGACCTTGTCGAGCCTAGACATTTCTATTCAGACATCAGACTTTATCATCGTCTTTGTCCTAGCCTTGGTTCTAGTGGTTCTCGTTATGGCGCTTGCTTCAAGCAATCTCCTTAGAAAACAACCAAAAGAACTCTTGCTGGATGGTGAATAAATTTGAAAAAATTAGTCTGAAATAGAGACTACATCTTATTTTTCTATTCAAGAATGATGGATAGAGAATGATTATTTAACAATTCAAAATAGAGCCGAAAGCAGTGGTGAAAATCATTGCTTTCAGTTGCTTTCTTTGTACTTTTGCTGGTGTATGTGATATACTAAAATCGTGGAATTCAGTGGAAGTATAATTTACAATTTCTATATTCAAATATGCATAAAAATTTATTTATAATTTGATTTTAAATAAATAGAAAACCTGTAGATACCTATCCAGACTGCAAAGGTAGACGGGCCTGCTGTGGCTGAGTTTGCCTTTTTAAAAAATATAAAATAGTGAGGAAAACAATGAGACAAACAAATGTTAGAGGGACATTATCCCTCCGTGGCTTTAGAAAACTAAGAACTGGTGCAATTGTTGCAACAGGTGTGATTTTATTGGGACTGGGCTTTTTAGCTCCAACTGTTTCCGCTAACGAACAAGATGGTGTTTGGGTAGCCAGAACAGTTGCAGAAGTAAAAGCTGATATTCAAAATATAGACAATTTATCACACTACACAATTAAGTGGGGAGATACACTGAGTGCTATTAGTGGAGCAACAGGGCTATCTGTTGATAGTTTGGTTGAGATAAATCGTATTGCAAATAGAGATTTGATTTTTGTCAATAATAAATTGTATTTTAGCGAAGAGGCTTTTCTAAAAGATGGAAATACAGAAGTAAGAAGACAGCGAGTGTCAATTGATAATTCTGGTAGCTGTCAAAGTTATGAAGTTGAAACAAAGACAGATACTGTAACTGGAGAGCAAACTACTACAGTTAAACAAACGACACCAGTGGTTGTGGAAACACCAGTGGTGTCAGCAGCGAGAGCTGAAGAGTCAGTATCTCCGGCATCGAAATCAGAAACCTCAGTCACAGCAGCGCCAAAAGCCGAAACAAGGGAAGAAGTTTCAAATACTCCATCACTGGGCGCTATAACTAGTGCTGATTCAGGTGAATCAAGTCCAGTAACAGACAATGCCCCTTCAAATACAGGGGCTACAAATCAACCTGTAGCTTCAAATCCAAGTTCTGAAGTTCCAGTGCCAAAGGCGGAAGAACCAACGGCACCATCACTGAAAGTGGAAGAACCAACGGCACCATCACTAAAAGCGGAAGAACCAACGGCACCATCACCGAAAGTGGAAGAACCGGTGGCACCATCACCGAAAGTGGAAGAACCAACGGCACCATCACCGAAAGTGGAAGAACCGGTGGCACCATCACCGAAAGCAGAGGAACCAGCAGCGCCAGCACCAAAAGCAGAAGAGCCAGCAACTCCAGCACCGAAAGCGGAGGAACCAGCAGCGCCAGCACCAAAAGCAGAGGAACCAGCAGCGCCATCACCGAAAGCGGAGGAACCAGCAACTCCAGCACCGAAAGCGGAGGAACCAGCGACACCGGCACCGAAAGCGGAGGAACCAGCAGCTCCAGCATCAAAAGCAGAAGAGCCAGCAACTCCAGCACCGAAAGCGGAGGAACCAGCAGCGCCAGCACCAAAAGCAGAAGAGCCAGCAACTCCAGCACCGAAAGCGGAGGAACCAGCAGCTCCAGCGCCAAAAGCGGAGGAACCAGCAGCCCCAGCACCAAAAGCAGAAGAGCCAGCGGCGCCAGCACCAAAAGCAGAAGAACCATCAGTTCCAGCACCGAAAGCGGAAGAACCAGCAGCGCCAGCACCGAAAGTGGAGGAACCAGCGGCCCCAGCACCAAAAGCAGAGGAACCAGCAACTCCAGCACCGAAAGCGGAAGAACCAGCAGCGCCAGCACCAAAAGCAGAAGAGCCAGCAACTCCAGCACCGAAAGCAGAGGAACCAACAGCTCCAGCACCAAAAGCAGAGGAACCAGCAGCCCCAGCGCCAAAAGCAGAAGAGCCATCAGCCCCAGCACCGAAAGCAGAAGAGCCATCAGCCCCAGCACCAAAAGCAGAGGAACCAACAGCTCCAGCGCCAAAAGCGGAAGAGCCAGCTGCAACACCAAAAGAAGATACTCCGTCTGAAGAAGTAGCACCTAAAGATGAAAAACTTGAGGAAGCAAAAAAAGATGGAAAAGATGTTATTGAAAAAATTGCGGCTTCAAAACTTAGTGAAATTGAAAAAGTTAAAGATGAAGCAGAAAAAGCTAAGTTAGAAGCTAAATTAAAAGAATTAAAAGAAGCAGGATTAGAAGCGATAAATAATGCTAAAGATCACGATGCAGCAGTAGATGCTACGGATGAATATCAAACTAAGATTGATGAGATTAATGTTCCAGGTGAAGAATTACCAGCACCAAATTATAACAAAGATAATTTAACAAATGGACGTAATGAAGGTACTACTATTAATGATGGAAGTACAGCAATAGGTCATGGATCAGGTGAAGCTACAGCAACAACTCCAGCACAACCTGCTACAACTGAAAGATCAACTTCACCAACAACTTCAGCACAGCCTTCAAGTTTTAGAAATGCCCCATCAGTTCAAGCAAGAGCAAGAAGAGTGGCACGTTCAACATCAGAACCAGATGGAACTGTCAATATTAGCTATAACTTCGCTGGAATGCCAGATATTCATGGCTTCCTATCTGATCCGGGAGAAGATAACACTGTCACAATTCCTGCTGGAACGAATGAAGCACAGGCAAAAGAATTAGTAAAAGAAAAAATTCAAGCCAAGATAAAAGATCTAGCTGCTAGAGGGTATCATGTGAAAAATGACATTATTTTTGAACAAGATACTACTGTGAAAAATTATAACTACGTAGTCACTTTCACTAAAGAGGCTACAGGAACTTCAGGTTTCAGAATGGCGCCAGCAGTTCAACCACGCGCTAGCAGAAATCGTAGAAGTCTAGAACAACCAGCTCCTCAAAAGGTCAAAGTCAATGTTTTTTATAACTTTGATCAAATGAAAGATATTGCAGGTTTCCTAGGAGATATCAATGGAACTCCTCTTGAAGTCGCGGAAGGTTCAACAAATGAACAGGTGAAAGAAGCGGTTAAGAGCCAAGTTGAAGCTAAAAAAGAAGAGTTGCGTAAACGCGGCTATACTTTAAAAGAAGACTATTTATATAAAGCTAATGGGAAAGATTATAACTACGTTGTAACATTTTCAAAAGCAGCTAAATAACTTCCATTCCATAGAGATCCAAATGTGAGCAGAGAGAGCGATAGGCTCTCTTTGTTTTATCTAGTGGTCAGTTTCTTAAAGACAAAAGGCCAGTAAGAGGATATAATAGAAAATAGAGTAGGTATTTATTCTAATACTCTTCGAAAATCAAATTCAAACCACGTCAGCGTCGCCTTACCGTACTCAAGTACAGCTTGCGGCTAGCTTCCTAGTTTGCTTTTTGATTTTCATTGAGTATAAGAAAAATAAAAAATAGAGAGCAGTTAAAGTATGAAAATTTTAATTGTAGAAGATGAAGAGATGATCCGTGAGGGGATCAGTGACTATTTGACGGATTGTGGCTATGAAACTACTGAAGCGGCGGACGGCCAGGAAGCCTTGGAGCAATTTTCCAGCTATGAAGTAGCCTTGGTTTTACTGGATATCCAAATGCCCAAGCTCAATGGTCTAGAAGTCCTAGCTGAGATTCGTAAAACCAGTCAGGTTCCTGTTTTGATGTTGACTGCCTTTCAGGATGAGGAATACAAGATGAGTGCCTTTGCTTCGCTCGCAGATGGCTATCTGGAAAAACCTTTTTCTCTGTCCCTCTTAAAAGTGAGGGTAGACGCGATTTTCAAGCGCTACTACGATACGGGACGAGTCTTCTCTTATAAGGATGCTAAGGTGGATTTTGAGAGCTACAGTGCAAGCCTCGCGGGTCAAGAAGTGGCTATTAATGCCAAAGAGTTGGAAATTCTGGACTATCTGGTGAAAAATGAAGGCCGGGCCTTGACTCGTTCTCAGATTATCGACGCGGTCTGGAAGGCGACAGATGAGGTTCCCTTTGATCGTGTCATTGATGTCTATATCAAGGAATTGCGGAAAAAGTTAGACTTGGACTGCATCCTCACTGTGCGCAATGTTGGTTATAAATTGGAGCGAAAATGAAACGAACAGGTTTATTTACAAAGATATTTATCTACACCTTCTCGATTTTTAGTATTCTGGTCGTCTGTCTCCATTTAGCCATTTATTTTCTCTTTCCCTCGACTTATCTGAGCCACCGTCAGGAAACCATTGGTCAGAAAGCGACAGCTATTGCCCGGTCACTCGAAGGAAAGGATAGGCAAAGTATTGAGCAAGTCTTAGACCTGTATTCCCAGACTAGTGAGATCAAAGGGGCGGTCAAGGGGGAGATGACCGAGGACAAGTTAGAAGTCAAGGACAGCCTTCCTCTGGACACAAACAGCCAGACAACATCTCTTTTTATCGAGGAACGTGAGGTGAAAACGCAAGACGGTGGCACCATGACTCTCCAGTTTCTAGCGTCCATGGACTTGCAAAAGGAAGCTGAGCAGATTAGTCTTCAATTTTTGCCCTATACCTTGCTGGCATCCTTTCTGATTTCCCTCTTGGTGGCCTATATCTATGCTCGGACCATTGTTGCCCCGATTTTGGAAATCAAGCGGGTGACCCGACGGATGATGGAACTGGATGCCCAAGTGCGATTGCGCGTGGATTCTAAGGATGAGATTGGTGATCTCAAGGAACAAATCAATAGCCTCTATCAGCATCTTTTGACTGTTATTGCGGACTTGCATGACAAGAATGAAGCCATTCTCCAGCTGGAAAAGATGAAGGTTGAGTTCTTACGTGGCGCTTCTCATGAACTGAAAACACCTCTGGCCAGTTTGAAAATTCTGATTGAAAACATGAAAGAAAATATCGGTCGTTATAAGGATAGAGACCACTATCTGGGAGTCGCCTTGGAGATTGTGGATGAGCTCAATCACCATGTTCTGCAGATACTTTCTCTCTCGTCTGTGCAGGAATTACGAGATGATAGGGAAACAATTGATTTACTCCAGATGACGCAAAGTCTGGTTAAGGATTATGCCTTGCTAGCCAAGGAAAGAGAACTTCAGATTGACAATAGTTTGAAGCATCAGCAGGCTTATCTAAATCCATCTGTCATGAAGTTGATTCTCTCTAACCTTATCAGCAATGCTATCAAGCACTCCATTCCAGGTGGCTTGGTTCGAATTGGAGAAAGAGAAGGGCAACTCTTTATCGAGAATAGCTGTAGTCCAGAAGAACAAGAAAAACTGGCCCAGTCTTTTTCTGATAATGCTAGTCGCAAGGCCAAGGGATCGGGGATGGGGCTCTTTGTTGTCAAGAGTCTATTAGAACATGAAAAATTACCTTATCGGTTCGAGATGCAAGAGAATCGCTTAACCTTCTTTATAGCTTTTCCAAAAGTTGCCCAAGACTAGTCGGAGAAAGGGTTTACATAGATGAAGCTAGAAGAAATTCAATCGAAACTGCGGGAAAAACTAGATTTTTTTGTCAAAAAGTGATAAAATGAACAATGTAAATGGGATGACCCATAAAAATATACAGGAGGCCTGATAAAATGGCAATCGTTTCAGCAGAAAAATTTGTCCAAGCAGCTCGTGACAACGGTTATGCAGTTGGTGGATTTAACACAAACAACCTTGAGTGGACTCAAGCTATCTTGCGCGCAGCAGAAGCTAAAAAAGCTCCAGTTTTGATCCAAACTTCAATGGGTGCTGCTAAATACATGGGTGGTTACAAAGTTGCTCGCAACTTGATCGCTAACCTTGTTGAATCAATGGGTATCACTGTACCAGTAGCTATCCACCTTGACCACGGTCACTACGAAGATGCACTTGAGTGTATCCGAGTTGGTTATACTTCAGTTATGTTTGATGGTTCACACCTTCCAGTTGAAGAAAACCTTGACAAAGCTCGTAAAGTTGTAGAATTTGCTCATGCAAATGGTGTATCAGTAGAAGCTGAAGTTGGTACTATCGGTGGTGAAGAAGACGGAATCATCGGTGATGGTGAATTGGCTCCAATCGAAGACGCTAAAGCAATGGTTGAAACTGGTATCGACTTCTTGGCAGCTGGTATCGGTAACATCCACGGTCCTTACCCAGAAAACTGGAAAGGTCTTCACCTTGATCACTTGCAAAAATTAACTGAAGCTGTTCCAGGATTCCCAATCGTATTGCACGGTGGTTCAGGTATTCCTGATGAGCAAATCCAAGAAGCTATCAAACTTGGTGTTGCGAAAGTTAACGTTAACACAGAATGCCAAATCGCATTCGCTAACGCAACTCGTAAATTTGCTCGTGACTACGAAGCAAACGAAGCAGAATACGACAAGAAAAAACTCTTCGACCCACGTAAATTCTTGGCTGACGGTGTAAAAGCTATCCAAGCATCAGTTGAAGAACGTATCGACGTATTCGGTTCAGAAGGTAAAGCTTAATCTAGCTGAACAATACATACAGAACCTGCCCATTGGGTGGGTTTTTTGTTGTTTTAAGGAGACTATTAAACCAGAATTTTGGACTAATACTCTTCAAAAATCAAATTCAAACCACGTCAGCTTCGCCTTGTCGTATATATGTGACTGACTTCGTCAGTTCTATCTATAGCCTCAAAGCAGTGCTTTGAGCAACCTACGGCTAGCTTCCTAGTTTGCTCTTTGATTTTCATTGAGTATAAAAATACCATTTTAAGAAAGAAATCTCTAATTTCATAATCTGCAGGCAAACGCTTGCATTCCATTTTTTATTGGACTATAATAGGTTAGTATAAAGCCTTCTGTAATAATAAAATGTAGAGGATTTAGAAAGTAAGGATTTAGAATATTTGTAGTCAAAAACACAATGTTGTTATTCCTTGCGCTAGGGAGAGATTTATGGCAATGATAGAAGTGGAACATCTTCAGAAAAATTTTGTGAAGACAGTTAAGGAACCAGGCTTGAAGGGGGCTTTGCGCTCTTTTATTCATCCTGAAAAGCAGACTTTTGAAGCGGTCAAGGATTTGACCTTTGAGGTACCAAAGGGCCAGATTCTAGGCTTTATCGGTGCAAATGGTGCTGGGAAGTCTACAACCATTAAAATGCTGACAGGGATTTTGAAACCGACATCTGGTTTTTGTCGGATTAATGGCAAGATTCCGCAGGACAATCGTCAAGATTATGTCAAGGATATTGGAGTGGTATTTGGACAACGCACCCAGCTATGGTGGGATTTGGCTCTGCAAGAGACCTACACGGTCTTGAAAGAGATTTACGATGTGCCAGATTCGCTTTTTCATAAGCGAATGGATTTTTTAAATGAAGTCTTGGATTTGAAGGACTTTATCAAGGATCCCGTGCGAACTCTTTCACTGGGTCAACGGATGAGAGCGGATATTGCAGCCTCCTTGCTCCACAATCCCAAGGTTCTCTTTTTAGATGAGCCGACCATTGGTTTGGATGTATCGGTAAAGGACAATATTCGTCGGGCCATTACCCAGATCAATCAGGAGGAAGAAACAACCATTCTCTTGACCACTCACGATTTGAGTGATATTGAGCAACTTTGTGATCGGATTTTTATGATTGACAAGGGGCAGGAGATTTTTGATGGAACGGTGAGCCAGCTCAAGGAGACCTTCGGCAAGATGAAGACTCTTTCCTTTGAACTAGTACCGGGTCAAAGTCATCTCGTTTCTCGCTATGAAGGCCTGCCTGATATGATCATTGATAGACAAGGGAATAGCCTTAATATTGAATTTGATAGTTCCCGCTACCAGTCAGCTGATATTATCAAGCAAACCCTGTCTGATTTTGACATCCGCGATTTGAAGATGGTGGATACGGATATTGAGGATATTATCCGTCGCTTCTACCGAAAGGAGCTCTAAGATGGTCAAATTGTGGAGACGTTATAAACCCTTTATCAATGCAGGGATTCAGGAGTTGATTACCTATCGAGTCAATTTTCTTCTCTATCGGATTGGCGATGTTATGGGAGCTTTTGTGGCCTTTTATCTCTGGAAGGCAGTCTTTGATTCCTCGCAGGAGTCCTTGATTCAGGGCTTCAGCATGGCAGATATCACCCTCTACATCATTATGAGTTTTGTGACCAATCTGTTGACCAAGTCAGATTCTTCCTTCATGATTGGGGAGGAGGTCAAGGATGGTTCCATTATCATGCGCTTGTTGAGACCAGTGCATTTTGCGGCCTCCTATCTCTTTACTGAGCTTGGGTCCAAGTGGTTGATTTTTATCAGCGTTGGCCTTCCATTTTTAAGTGTCATTGTCTTGATGAAAATCTTATCTGGACAAGGGATTGTAGAAGTGCTGGGTTTAACTGTTTTATATCTTTTTAGCTTAACGCTGGCCTATCTGATTAACTTTTTCTTTAATATCTGCTTTGGATTTTCTGCCTTTGTGTTTAAAAATCTATGGGGTTCTAATCTACTCAAAACTTCCTTAGTGGCCTTTATGTCTGGAAGTTTGATTCCCTTGGCTTTCTTTCCAAAGGTTGTTGCAGATATTCTGTCCTTCCTGCCTTTCTCATCTTTGATCTACACGCCAGTCATGATTATTGTTGGGAAATACGATGCCAGTCAGATTCTTCAGGTTCTCGTTTTGCAGTTTTTCTGGCTCTTAGTGATGGTGGGCTTGTCTCAGTTGATTTGGAAACGAGTCCAGTCCTTTATTACCATTCAGGGAGGTTAGTATGAAAAAATATCAACGCATGCATCTGATTTTTATCAGACAATACATCAAACAAATCATGGAATACAAGGTTGATTTTGTGGTTGGTGTGCTAGGAGTCTTTCTGACTCAAGGTCTGAACCTATTGTTTCTTAATGTCATTTTTCAACACATTCCATCACTAGAAGGTTGGACTTTTCAAGAAATCGCCTTTATCTATGGATTTTCCTTGATTCCTAAGGGACTGGATCATCTCTTTTTTGACAATCTCTGGGCGCTAGGGCAACGCCTAGTCCGAAAAGGGGAGTTTGACAAGTATCTGACTCGTCCTATCAATCCTCTCTTTCACATCCTAGTTGAGACCTTTCAGATTGATGCCTTGGGTGAACTTTTGGTTGGTGGAATTTTACTGGGAACAACAGTGACTAGCATTGCTTGGACGCTTCCAAAATTCCTGCTTTTCCTAGTTTGTATTCCTTTTGCGACCTTGATTTATACTTCCTTGAAAATCTCGACTGCCAGCATCGCTTTTTGGACTAAGCAGTCAGGCGCTATGATTTATATTTTCTATATGTTTAATGATTTTGCCAAGTATCCCATTTCAATTTACAATTCAGCTCTTCGTTGGTTGATTAGCTTTATCGTGCCTTTTGCCTTTACGGCTTACTATCCTGCTAGCTATTTCTTGCAGGACAAGGATGTGATCTTTAACATCGGAGGTTTGATTCTGATTTCCCTCGTCTTTTTTGCTATTTCCTTGAAACTCTGGGACAGGGGTTTGGATTCCTACGAAAGTGCAGGGTCTTAAGAGGAAGAAACTTAAAGCCTTGTCTCAGGACAGGCTTTTTTAAATAGAGATGAAAATTCCTTGACATCTATTCTCAGAGTGCTATACTGTAAGTGTAATCGCCGATTTAGCTCAGTTGGTAGAGCAACGCACTCGTAACGCGTAGGTCACAGGTTCAAGCCCTGCAATCGGCAAAGTGAAGAAACTCATTCTACTGGGTTTCTTTTTATTTTATCTTAACTATTGAACCACATAGACTGGGATATAGACCAGATAGGCAAAAGGCCTTGTTCTTGAAGAACTCCTCTGCTATAATGTTTTTTGTAAGGGATGTGAGGCATCGATACCAGGTAATTCAAGTTCCTAAAAAAGAAATTGGAGACAAAAAAATGAAAAAATTATTGGGAATTGTATTTTTAGTAGCAGCAGCGACAGTATTGTATTTTGGTTCTGTAGGCTGGCTAAGTTTGGATGTCAACCTCTGGTCACTGATTCCGGTAGGATTGTTTCTCTTTTTCACTCTAGAGAATCTTTGGAAAAAGGATTACAAGGCTAGTCTGATGTGTTTGATTATCGCCTTTATCATTGCGAATGCAATTTTGGATCTGTTGCCAATTTCAAGTAGCTTAGTCATTGGAGCAGGTGTGCTAGCTTGTGTAGGTATTGGTTACCTATTTCCTGATAAAGAGAGTAAATAGAAATTATTGAAAAATAGATAAAGAAAAAACACTTCAACCACTGTATTTTAGTTTGATTGAGGTGTTTTTGATTTTATTTTTTTATTTCTGAGCCATCAATTCAACAATCATCTCGATATACATGACAAGGGTCAATAAGAATCCTGCACGCCAGAAGAATTTGATGAATTTAGGATAGTAAAAGCTACGTTTTTTCAAAAGAAAGAAAAAAACGAGAATAATAGCTAGGAGTGAGAGGGCTAGGCCCAGTCTAGGGAGAAAATTATGGGTAAAGGTTTTAGCTGTGATCAGGTAATATTCAAATACCAAGACTGGAAAGGCCAGATCCGCAAAGTTTCGTCCTAGTTTTTTTAATCTAAAAAGTTTGGTTATGATGATGCAGACTACTAAGGTCAGTATCAATAATAAAATAGATGCTAATTTCATTAAAATCATACCCATATTGTATCATAAAAAATTGCTAAAGGAAATGAGAAACAGAGGAATTTATAGGAAAGTCAGGCTTTTGAGATTGTGGGTGATTTTTGTTATAATGAAAGTTATGAAATCTTATAACACCTTGAATGATTATTATCGAAAACTCTTTGGAGAAAAGACTTTTAAAGTCCCTATTGATGCGGGATTCGACTGTCCCAATCGTGATGGAACTGTGGCTCATGGGGGCTGTACTTTTTGTACGGTTTCTGGTTCTGGAGATGCTATCGTAGCACCGGATGCGCCTATCCGTGAGCAATTTTATAAGGAAATTGACTTTATGCACCGCAAGTGGCCAGATGTTCAGAAGTATCTGGTTTATTTTCAAAATTTTACCAACACCCATGAAAAGGTGGAAGTTATCCGAGAACGTTATGAGCAGGCGATCAATGAGCCGGGTGTAGTAGGAATCAATATCGGAACACGCCCAGATTGCTTGCCTGATGAAACCATCGAGTATTTGGCTGAGTTATCGGAGCGCATGCATGTGACGGTTGAATTGGGCTTGCAGACCACTTATGAAGCAACCTCTGACCTGATTAACCGTGCCCATTCCTATGAATTGTACGTAGAAACGGTCAAGCGTTTGAGAAAGTATCCTAAGATTGAGATTGTTTCTCATTTGATCAATGGTTTGCCTGGTGAAACTCATGAGATGATGGTTGAAAATGTACGCCGCTGTGTTACGGATAACGATATTCAAGGAATTAAACTGCACTTGCTTCACCTCATGACAAATACACGTATGCAACGGGATTACCATGAGGGACGCTTACAACTGATGAGTCAGGACGAATATGTTAAGGTCATCTGTGACCAACTGGAAATCATTCCCAAACATATTGTCATCCATCGAATCACAGGAGATGCACCTAGAGATATGCTGATCGGTCCTATGTGGAGTCTCAATAAATGGGAAGTCCTAAATGCTATTGAAACTGAAATGCGACGTCGTGGAAGTGTCCAAGGATGCAAGGCTGTAAAACAGGAGTTTGAAAATGAAAAGACCACTTGAAATGGCCCATGATTTTTTGGCTGAGGTAGTGACTCAGGATGATATCGTAGTGGATGCGACCATGGGAAATGGCCATGACACGCTTTTTCTAGCCAAGCTAGCTAAGCAAGTCTATGCTTTTGATATTCAGGAGCAAGCTCTGGAGAAAACCCAAGAGCGTTTGGACCAGGCTGGAATGACAAATGCCCAGTTAATCTTGCAAGGCCATGAGACACTGGACCAGTTTGTGACAGAAGCCAAGGCAGGGATTTTTAATCTGGGCTATTTACCGTCGGCTGATAAATCCGTCATTACCCAACCTCAGACAACTATTGAGGCATTAGAAAAGTTGTGCCACTTACTTGTCAAAGGGGGACGGATTGCCATTATGATCTACTATGGTCATGAAGGTGGCGACCTCGAGAGGGATGCTGTCTTGGATTTTGTTAGCCAGTTGAACCAACAAGAGTACACAGCTGCCATTTATCGAACTTTAAATCAAGTCAACAACCCACCCTTTTTAGTTATGATTGAAAAATTAGAGAGATATAGACATGGATAAACAATACCTACGTGAAAAGCTAGATGCTATGCGCCAGAAATTTGTCGAATCAACCCACCACGAAAGAGCAGTGGGAGTGCTAGACCAAGCGCATATGAGCAAAAAAATGCTTAAAATCAAGAAAAAATTAGTCGCTCTTGAAATGGAACGGTGTCAGAGAAAAATTGAGCACAAAGACTGTTCCAAGATTGATCAAAAAATCAAAGAGCAGAAGGAGATATTTGAATTCTGTTGTAAAAAAGACTAAGGAGGAATTGCGTGGAATTACTGATTTACCTCATCCTATTTTTACTGGTCTTGATTGTCTCAAGTACAACCAATAAGCTCTTGCCCTTTTTGCCCCTCCCTTTGGTGCAGATTCTTTTGGGAATTGTGATTGGTCTCTTTTTACCCAATACCGACTTTCACCTTAATACGGAGTTGTTTTTGGCACTGGTTATCGGGCCCTTGCTTTTCCGAGAGTCCGAAGAAGCGGATATTACGGCTATTTTAAAACACTGGCGAATCATTGTCTATCTCATATTTCCAGTGATTTTCATCTCGACCCTGAGTTTGGGTGGCTTGGCCCATCTTCTTTGGCTCAGCCTTCCCTTGGCAGCTTGCTTGGCTGTTGGGGCAGCCCTTGGGCCTACGGATTTGGTGGCATTTGCCTCTCTTTCGGAGCGGTTTAGCTTTCCTAAGCGCGTGTCCAATATCCTCAAAGGTGAAGGTCTCTTGAATGATGCTTCTGGCTTGGTGGCCTTTCAGGTGGCCTTGGCCGCTTGGACAACAGGAGCCTTTTCCCTCGGTCAAGCTGGTAGTTCGCTCATCTTTTCAATTCTAGGCGGTTTTTTGATTGGCTTTTTAACAGCTATGACCAATCGCTTCCTCCATACTTTCTTGCTAAGTGTGCGCGCAACGGATATTGCCAGCGAACTTTTATTAGAATTGAGTTTACCTCTGGTGACCTTCTTCCTAGCAGAAGAGGTACACGTTTCTGGGATTATTGCCGTTGTGGTTGCGGGGATTTTGAAGGCAAGTCGCTTTAAGAAAATCACGCTTCTCGAAGCCCAAGTGGATACGGTGACCGAGACAGTCTGGCATACAGTGACCTTTATGCTCAACGGTTCTGTCTTTGTGATTTTGGGAATGGAGTTGGAAATGATAGCAGAACCTATCTTAACCAATCCAATCTATAATCCCTTACTCTTGCTGGTATCTCTTGTTGCCCTTACCTTTGTCCTCTTTGCCATTCGTTTTATCATGATTTATGGCTATTATGCCTACAGGACACGGCGCCTCAAGAAAAAGTTGAATAAGTATACGAAGGATATGCTTCTCTTGACCTTCTCAGGTGTCAAGGGAACGGTGTCAATCGCTACAATTCTTCTGATACCAAGTAATCTAGAGCAGGAGTATCCTATCTTACTTTTCCTTGTCGCAGGGGTGACGCTTGTCAGCTTTTTAACAGGTCTCTTGGTCTTGCCTCATCTTTCTGATGAACAGGAAGAAAGCAAGGACTATCTCATGCATATCGCCATTTTGAATGAAGTGACGCTAGAGTTGGAAAAAGAGTTGGAAGATACCAGAAATAAACTTCCCCTCTATGCGGCTATTGATAATTACCATGGACGTATTGAAAATCTCATTTTGAGTCAAGAAAATAAGGGAGCTCAAGAAGACTGGGAGGCCTTGAAACTTCTTATCCTCAGTATTGAAAGTGATGGTTTGGAACAAGCTTACGAGGAAGGCAAGATGAGTGAGCGTGCTTATCGGGTTTACCAACGTTATTTGAAAAACATGGAACAAGGTATCAATCGCAAGTTTGCTTCACGGTTGACCTATTACTTCCTTGTTTCCTTGAGGATTCTACGCTTTCTCCTTCATGAAGTCTTTACCTTTGGCAAGACCTTCCGCAGTTGGAAAAATGAAGAATCTAAGAAACTCAGAGCTCTTGACTATGACCAAATCGCAGAGCTCTATCTAGAAAATACAGAGATGATTATCGAAAGTTTGGAGAACCTTAAAGGGGTTTATAAGAGTTCTTTAATCAGCTTCATGCAGGATTCTCGTCTCCGAGAAACAGCTATTATTACCAGTGGTGCCTTTGTAGAACGGGTTATCAATCGTGTCAAACCAAACAATATCGATGAAATGCTGAGAGGCTATTATCTGGAGCGCAAATTGATTTTCGAATATGAAGAGAAACGATTGATTACGACCAAGTATGCCAAGAAATTACGACAAAATGTGAATAACTTAGAGAACTATTCCTTGAAGGAAGCTGCCAATACCCTGCCTTATGATATGATGGAATTGGTAAGAAGAAATTAGTTAATACTCTTCGAAAATCTCTTCAAACCACGTCAGCTCTATCTGCAACCTCAAAACAGTGTTTTGAGCAACCTGCGGCTAGCTTCCTAGTTTGCTCTTTGATTTTCATTGAGTATAAGATTGTAAGTGAAGGAGTGTGACATGAAGAAGTGGTGGAAAGAGCTGATAGACAGGCCTTTAGTAAAAGCTTTTTTGCATTATTATCAAGCCTCAGATAGTGAATTGACTAGTGTCGCGGTAGCTTACTATTGGTTGATTTCGATTTTTCCCCTGCTTTTGGTGGTGGTTAATATCCTCCCCTATTTTCAGATTCCAGTTTCCAATTTTTTAAAGGTTGTCAATGAATTTTTGCCGGATACGGTCTATGATGTGGTTGCAAAGATTATTACAGAAGTACTGACCCAACCTTCAACGGGCTTGTTGAGTTTTGCGGTTTTGTCAGCCCTCTGGACCTTTTCAAAATCCATGAATTTCCTGCAGAAAGCCTTTAATAAAGCCTATGGAGTAGCAAAAAATCGTGGAATGATTTCCCATCAGCTCATGAGTTTGTTTGTCAGTTTCGGATTGCAGATTCTCTTTGCCTTGGCTCTCTTTCTGAGTGTTTTTGGTCGCATGCTCCTCAACCTTATCAAAAGCTACTGGAAATCGGATAGTCCCCTATTTGATTACCTGCAAGATCTAACAGGCCCCTTGGTCTATGCCTTGATTTTTGCCATCTTGGTTATGCTTTATTATTTTCTGCCCAATGTTAAGGTGCGACGAATTCGACATGTATTGCCAGGTAGTGCCTTTGTCTTGTTGACCTTGGTCTTCCTGCTTAATATCTTTTCAGTCTATGTCAACAACTATGTTAATCACCTCGTGGACGTTCGTTTCTTCAGTTCCGTTGTCGTGGTGGTCATGATGTTCTGGTTTATTCTCATCGCTAAGATTTTGATTGTCGGAGCGGTGATCAATGCCAGTGTGCAGAGTTTGAAAGATACGAGCTTGAGAACAGACTAATTCTTTATCCATAACAAAACGCATACTATCAAGGTTTTATTTGCCTGATAATATGCGTTTTTTGATTATGTAAATTAATAGATAAACATGGCATCACCGAAACTGAAGAAACGGTAGTGTTCTTGAATGGCATGATGGTAAGCATCTAAGACTAATTCACGGCCTGCAAAGGCAGAAACCAACATGACCAGAGTTGATTTTGGCAGGTGGAAGTTTGTTGAAAAGGCATCTACAACCTTCCATTCGTAGCCAGGTTTGATAAAGATATTGGTCCAGCCAGAATCTGCTTGGATTTGCCCATCAAACTTGGAACCAATAGTCTCCAAGGTGCGGATAGAAGTGGTTCCGACAGCGATGACGCGACCACCATTTTCCTTAACAGAGCGAAGGGTGGCAGCTGCTTCCTCAGAAAGCTGGTAGAATTCTGAGTGCATTTCGTGTTCGTCCAGATTATCCACAGAGACAGGTCTAAAGGTTCCGAGTCCGACATGAAGAGTCAGATAGACTAGATGAACACCCTTGGCTTGGATTTCTGCCAGCAGTTCTTTGGTGAAGTGAAGACCAGCAGTCGGTGCTGCAGCAGAGCCACTTTCTTTAGCGTAGACGGTTTGATAACGTTCACGGTCATCCAGTTTTTCGTGGATATAAGGTGGCAGTGGCATTTCACCCAGACTTTCCAAGACTTCTAGGAAAATTCCTTGGTACTCAAAGCGGACGATACGGCCCCCGTGGGTCAATTCTTCCGTAACGACAGCGCTGAGACGGCCGTCACCAAAGCTGACACGAGTGCCAACCTTGAGGCGTTTGGCAGGTTTAGCCAAAACTTCCCACTCATCTCCAGCAGTGTTTTTTAGGAGGAGAAGTTCCACATGGCCTCCTGTCTCCTCTTTTTGACCATAGAGGCGAGCAGGAAGAACTCGGGTGTCGTTCATAACAAGGGCATCACCAGGTTCCAGCATATCAATAATAGAGTGGAAGTGTTTATCCTGCATTTCTCCCGTCTCACGATTGACGATGAGGAGTTTAGAGGCATCCCGTTTTTCAAGAGGGGTTTGGGCAATCAATTCCTCTGGCAAGTGGAAATCAAAATCAGCTGTATTCATATATCTGTTCATTCTTTCTAAGTTCTAATCTTATCCATTATAACATGTTTCAAGTTTGGACGCTCTTTTTTTAGAAATTAAATCGTTTTCACTTGACAAAAATTGGTCTATACCATATAATGAATATAGATAGAAATGGAGGATGAAAAGATGAAAGTCATTAAAGTTGAAAACCAAGTTGAAGGTGGAAAAGTTGCGTTTGAGATTTTGAAGGAGAAATTAGCCAATGGCGCTCAAACATTGGGACTTGCGACAGGAAGCAGCCCACTTGAATTTTACAAGGAAATCGTTGAAAGTGACCTTGATTTTTCAAATCTAACCAGTGTCAACCTTGATGAGTATGTAGGCCTTGATGGCGACAATCCTCAGTCTTACCGCCACTTCATGCAAGAAAACTTGTTCAACCAAAAACCATTTAAAGAAAGTTTCTTGCCTCGTGGGGTTAAGGATCATGCTGAAGCTGAAGTTGAACGCTACAATCAAATTTTGGCTGACCATCCAGTGGACCTGCAAATCTTGGGAATTGGTCGTAATGGACATATTGGTTTTAATGAGCCTGGCACTCCATTTGACAGTCAAACACACCTTGTAGAGCTTGACCAGTCTACTATTGAAGCCAATGCTCGCTTCTTTGACAAGATTGAAGATGTCCCAACCCAAGCTATTTCAATGGGGATTAAAAACATCTTGGATGCCAAGTCTATTATTCTCTTTGCTTACGGTGAATCAAAAGCAGAAGCCATTGCTGGAACCGTGTCTGGTCCAGTGACTGAGAACCTACCTGCAAGTAGCCTGCAAAATCACCCTGATGTGACGATTATTGCGGATGCTGAAGCGCTTAGCTTACTTGAAAAATAAAAAGCAATGTTCTATTGAATGCCTTCAACTCTTGTATAAATGGAAGAAAAAATCAAAATTAAACCGCATTTTTTCTTGACAATTATTCCTTTTACGTGTAAAATAGAATAGATCTTGAACTTGAAGGGAGTGAAAAAAATGTCTAAAACAGTAGTACGTAAGAATGAATCTCTTGACGACGCACTTCGTCGTTTCAAACGTGCGGTTACTAAAGCTGGTACTCTTCAAGAAACACGCAAACGTGAATTCTATGAAAAACCTTCTGTAAAACGTAAACGTAAATCAGAAGCAGCTCGTAAACGTAAAAAATTCTAATTAGAAATGAAAGACTGGAGAAATCTAGTCTTTTTTCTTTTAATACTCTTCGAAAATCAAATTCAAACCACGTCAACGTCGCCTTGCCGTATGTATGTGACTGACTTCGTCAGTCTTATCTACAACCTCAAAACAGTGTTTTGAGCAGCTTGCGGCTAGTTTCCTAGTTTGCTCTTTGATTTTCATTGAGTATAAATAAATACTTCAAAGCCTGCAAAAATCTGAAATATCCTCCTACAATTTGATATAATAGTAAAAAGAACTTGATTAAAGGAGGAAATGATGTCGGTTTTAGTAAAAGAAGTGATTGAAAAGCTTAGACTAGACATTGTCTATGGCGAACCAGAATTGCTTGAAAAGGAAATCAATACAGCGGATATTACGCGACCTGGTCTTGAAATGACAGGCTATTTTGACTACTATACGCCAGAGCGGATTCAACTTTTGGGGATGAAGGAGTGGTCTTATCTGATCAGCATGCCTTCCAACAGCCGCTATGAAGTTTTGAAAAAAATGTTTCTACCTGAGACACCTGCGGTCATTGTTGCCCGTGGTTTGGTGGTTCCAGAGGAGATGTTAAAGGCAGCCAGAGAGTGTAAGATTGCCATTTTAACCAGCCGTACGGCTACTAGTCGTTTGTCTGGAGAGTTATCTAGTTATCTGGATTCTCGTTTGGCAGAACGTACCAGTGTGCACGGTGTTTTGATGGATATCTATGGGATGGGTGTCTTGATTCAAGGCGATAGTGGAATTGGTAAGAGTGAGACAGGTTTAGAGCTTGTCAAACGTGGTCACCGCTTGGTGGCAGATGACCGTGTCGATATCTTTGCCAAGGATGAGATTACTCTTTGGGGTGAACCGGCTGAAATCTTGAGACACCTGATTGAAATTCGTGGGGTTGGGATTATCGATGTTATGAGTCTCTACGGTGCCAGTGCGGTCAAGGACTCTTCACAAGTCCAGCTGGCTGTTTACTTGGAAAATTACGATACGCATAAAACTTTTGATCGTCTTGGAAACAATGCAGAGGAACTTGAAATTGCTGGCGTAGCTATTCCTCGTATTCGTATTCCAGTTAAAACAGGTCGTAATATCTCTGTCGTGATTGAGGCTGCTGCCATGAATTATCGTGCCAAGGAAATGGGCTTTGATGCGACGCGTTTGTTCGAAGAACGCTTGACAAATCTCATTGCTCAAAACGAGGTGCCTAATGCTTGATCCAATTGCTATTCATCTAGGGCCTCTAGCTATTCGATGGTATGCCTTGTGTATTGTGACAGGCTTGATTCTTGCGGTTTATTTGACCATGAAAGAAGCGCCTAGAAAGAAGATCATACCAGACGATATTTTAGATTTTATCTTGTTAGCATTTCCCTTGGCTATTTTAGGGGCTCGTCTCTACTATGTTATTTTCCGTTTTGATTACTATAGTCAGAATGTCGGAGAAATTTTTGCCATTTGGAATGGTGGTTTGGCCATTTATGGTGGTTTGATTACTGGTGCCCTTGTCCTCTATATCTTTGCTGATCGTAAACTCATCAATACTTGGGATTTTCTAGATATCGCGGCGCCTAGCGTCATGATTGCCCAAAGTTTGGGTCGCTGGGGAAATTTCTTTAACCAAGAAGCTTATGGTGCAGCAGTGGATAATCTGGATTATCTACCTGCCTTTATCCGTGACCAGATGTATATTGAAGGGAGCTACCGTCAGCCGACCTTCCTTTATGAGTCTCTATGGAATCTACTTGGCTTTGCCTTGATTTTGATTGCCAGACGAAAATGGAAGAGCCTCAGACGAGGTCATATCACTGCCTTCTACTTGATTTGGTATGGTTTTGGTCGCATGGTCATCGAAGGTATGCGGACAGATAGTCTCATGTTCTTTGGTCTTCGAGTCTCTCAATGGCTATCAGTTGTTCTTATCGGACTGGGTATTTTTATCATTTTATATCAAAATCGAAAGAAGGCCCCTTACTATTTTACTGAGGAGGAAAACTAAATGTTAGAAGTTGCATATATTCTTGTCGCCCTAGCTTTGATTGTCTTTTTGGTCTATCTGATTATCACTGTACAAAAGCTTGGTCGTGTTATCGATGAAACAGAGAAGACGATTAAAACCTTGACTTCAGATGTGGATGTGACTTTGCATCATACCAATGAATTACTGGCTAAGGTTAATGTCTTGGCAGATGATATCAATGTCAAGGTGGCAACGATTGATCCACTCTTTAGTGCTGTTGCTGATTTATCTCTGTCTGTTTCAGACCTCAATGACCATGCGCGTGTCTTGAGCAAGAAAGCTTCATCAGCTGGTTCAAAAACCATTAAGACTGGTGCAAGTTTGTCAGCTCTTCGTCTTGCAAGTAAATTATTCAAAAAATAAAAAAGGAGAATTCTTATGGGTAAACTATCCTCAATCCTTTTAGGAACCGTTTCAGGTGCAGCTCTTGCCTTGTTTTTAACAAGCAACAAGGGCAAACAAGTTTGCAGTCAGGCTCAAGATTTTCTAGATGATTTGAGAGAAGATCCAGAGTATGCCAAGGAGCAAGTCTGTGAAAAACTGACAGAAGTCAAGGAACAAGCTACAGATTTTGTTCTGAAAACCAAAGAACAGGTTGAGTCAGGTGAAATCACTGTGGACAGTGTACTTGCTCAAGCCAAATCATGTGCTCGCCAAGCGACAGAAGCATCAAAAAATCAATTCAATAATCTCAAGGAGCAATGGCAAGAAAAGGCCGAAACGTTTGACCAATCAGAAGAGATTGTTATTGATATCAAAGAAGAAAAAATCTAGATTTAAGAGAGTTGGATAAAAATCCAATAGTAGTCGCAAATCTAGTAAATTGTATAAGATAAAACGCATAGTATTAAGGGCTGTATGTCTGATATTATGTGTTTTTTTGATTTTGAAGACTTTTTGACAAACCTTTTTAAAAACACATGAGTGTCATGATTTTTTATGGTATAATGGCAGTGTTGGAAGTAAAATATTTACATTTTTTTATATTTTACTGATATTTTATTAATATTAATCGATCCATTTTTCTATGATTAGAAATCAATGTAGTAGTTTATGATAAAGTAGAGGAAAAGCTCTAAAATTTTAGTTAAAGAAATGATCTAGTATTCTGTCAAGGGAAAATATTAGAACCCTCTATTTTGTAAAAATAGTTAGAAAGAAAGTTGGTAAAATGAAAGATATTTTTAATAAACATCAACGTTTTTCGATTCGAAAATTTTCTGTTGGAGTAGCTTCTGTATTAATAGGAATTTCCTTGTTTACACCATCCCAAGGAGTATTGGCTTCTACGGAAAATAATTTGGCAACAGAGATAGGGGCTAATTCTGAAAAGGAGAATGCGACCCCTACTGTAGAGAAAAAAGAAGAGAATCAAAATTCACCAGAGAATCAAGGTGCTATCTCCAGTCCAGCTCCAAAAGATACTCCAATAGGATCTACAAGAACTACAGAACTCGGCACATCTGGGGATAAAGAAAATAATAGCTTGGCAACAAGGGCTTTCGTAGCAGGTGAAGATAGATCAAGTACTCCAGAGGTGAGAGCAACATCAACTCCTTCCGAGGTTAAAAAGTATGAATTAACTGATGAGTACGCTAAGCAAATAAAAGCAGGAGTAATCGGTTCAGAAGGTAATAAGCTTGACAGTTTGTTACTAAACGGCCCTAAGTTAAGTCCAGAATCTTATACAGATGATGATTTCTTGAAGGATAAAGAGGAACTTTATATTTATGAAAAAGGTGGGAAAAAGTATGTAGGCTATAATAGTCATCCCTTATTAGAAGATACTGATGGTGATGGTATTATTGACAGTAAAGAAAAGCCAGATGAAAAATTAAAATGGAATGTAAGTGAGCGCGATATGATTATGTTCATGGAATTGTCTTACCGTGATGATAATTATATCGATAGAGTGTTGGATCATAAGAAACCTTTAACAGAGTCAGAGTTATATAAAAAGAATGGTGATAGGAAGCCGCGTTATGAGTATATGATGATGAATAAGGAATTGGGACCTTATTGGGAAAGGAAGAAAAGTTATCATACATCCAGTGGACTAGATGCTGTCTTGTATGAAACTAAGAGTGATTTTTTATATTTACCAAATGGCACTGCTCAAGTGTTGGCGTTTCGTGGAACAAGTGATGCGAAAGATATTAAAGCAGATATAACTCTGGGGACCGGAGGAAATCCTCAACAGGGGATAGATGCAGAAAATATCATGCGTGAACTAGCCAAAGATAAGAGTATTACCAATCTTTATTTGACAGGCCATTCTTTAGGAGGATATTTAGTACAACGGGCAATGGTTGAAGCCTATCAGTTGGCATATTCTGACAGCAGAGTTATGTCTCCTAAAGAACAGCGGGCTTATAGAAACTTTTATAATAATGTATTAAAAAAAGGAACAACATTCAATGCTCCAAAAGTTGTGACAAGTTTGGTTTCTGGCCGTGAATTTTGGCAAAAAGGTTTAGATAGCAAAAAAATAGCTAAGTCAGGGAAATTGACTCATTATATTGTTGATAATGATTCGACGATAAGAAAAGGTGTTAGCAATGATAGTGATGTTGTTATAAATGTTGGACCAACAAGCGGAGGTCATAGTTCACGTTCTTATTTTGAAGCCGATATGATTAATAGACGATCAGAGTTTATATCTGGGAAACGAATTTCTTTGGATGGGACAGGTTATCAAGATAAAAAAATTACAGCAGTTAAATCTGTAGAAAAAATTGGAGAAACTGCTGTATACAGTAAACGCGGAGATGACATCATTAAGTCAACAACTGTGAGTATGAAAGATCCTGATACAGGACAGATTACTAAAAATACACTTGATGAAGTGTTCAAGAAAGATGGTGCCAAATCTAAGGTTGTTGTTACGCAAATACAGTCAAGTGTTCGTTATGAAAAAGACGCAACAAAATCCAAAGGTGAAACTAATGTAACAATAGCTGGTACTCCAGGCACTAGAACAGTTACTACCACTTATACTGTGAATCCTACAGATGGCAGTCTTATTCCGCATGAAGAACCGGCGGTAGTAGTCCCATCAACTCCTACAGTGGTCAAAGTCCCAGCTAAGGATAAAGTAGTAGAAACACCAATTGAACCTGCAGTGGTTTATGAAAAAGATGACACTCGTGACTTCGGTAGACCAGACGAGCGTAGAGAAGGAACAAAAGGAAAATCTGTAACGACTACAAGGTATGATGTTAATCCAAATAATGGAACAGTCACAGAACAGGTTGGTAACCCAGTGGTCACACCAGCTGGTAAAACAATAGTTAAAGTTGGGGCTAAAACTAAGGTTGAGCGTAGCATGGATGAGCAAGGTCGTGAAGTTATCAACACTACAACTTATGAAGTTGATCCAGAAACAGGTAAGGTAACTCCTACAACAGTAACTACTTACGGAACAAGGAAAGAACCAACGGTTGAGAAGAGGGGAGTACCATCTCCAGTAGTTTACGAAAAAGACGATACGAAAGAAAAAGGTACTGAAGCAATCACCGTTAAAGGTGAAGATGGTGAAGATACAATCGTAACAATGTACAAAGTAAATCCAACAACAGGGGAAATTACTCCAACTGTAGGAAAACCGGTTCGTACGAAAGAACCAACTAATACGATCGTTAAAGTTCCAGCTAAGAATAAAGTAGAATCAAGAGGAATTCCATTATCTAAGAGATATGTAAAAGATGCTAGTAGGGAAAAAGGTCAAGATGATATTACTATTCCGGGAAAAGATGGAAGTGAGACAATCACAACGACCTACACAGTAAATCCAACTAATGGGGAAGTTACTCCAAATGTAGGAGAGCCGGTAATAGTAAATCCAACGGATACAATTATCAAAGTAGCAGCAAAAGATAAAGTAGTATACTCTAAAGACGGAGATAACATTGTCAAAGAAGTTACTACCTATACAGTAAATCCAACCAATGGAAACATCACAGAGAATACAACAAAAGAAACGTTTAAAGAAAACGGATTGAAGGATAAAGTAGAAGTAGAAACAATCCCATCCCCAGTAAAATACGAAAAAGATGCTAGTAGGGAAAAAGGTCAAGATAATATTACTGTCCCAGGAAAAGATGGAAGTAAAACAACCACAACGACCTACACAGTAAATCCAAACAGTGGAGAAGCTATTGCACATGTAGGAGAGCCAGTAATAGTAAATCCAACAACTACTATCGTTAAAGTAGCAGCGAAAGATAAAGTAGTAACTTCTAAAGATGGAAATAACATTGTTAAGACAGCAACTTCATATACAGTAAATCCAGATAATGGAAACATAATAGAGCATACAATAAAAGAAACGTTTAAAGAAAACGGATTGAAGGATAAAGTAGATGTAGAAACAATCCCATCCCCGGTAAAATACGAAAAAGATACTAGTAGGGAAAAAGGTCAAGACAATATTACTGTTCTAGGAAAAGACGGAAGTAAGACAACCACAACGACTTACACAGTAAATCCAGACAATGGAGAAACTATTGCACATGTAGGAGAACCGATAATAGTAGAACCAACTAATACTATTGTTAAAGTTCCAGCTAAGGATAAAGTAGTAGAAACACCGATTGAACCAGAAGTGGAATACGTTAAAGATGCTGAAAAAGACTTCGGTACACCAGATCAGCGTACTGAGGGTGAAAAAGGTAAAACAGTCACTACAACCACTTACGATGTAGATCCAACCAACGGTCATATCACAGAACAGGTTGGTAATCCAGTCGTCACCCCAGCTACTAAAACAATAGTTAAGGTTGGGGCTAAAACTAAGGTTGAGCGTAGCAAGGATGAGCAAGGTCGTGAAGTTATCAACACTACAACTTATGAAGTTGATCCAGAAACAGGTAAGGTAACTCCTACAACAGTAACTACTTACGGAACAAGGAAAGAACCAACGGTTGAGAAGAGGGTAGTACCATCTCCAGTAGTTTACGAAAAAGATGATACGAAAGAAAAAGGAACTGAAGCAACTACCGTTAAAGGAGAAGATGGTGAAGATACAATCGTAACAACGTACAAAGTAAATCCAACAACAGGGGAAATTACCCCAACTGTAGGAAAACCGGTTCGCCTGAAAGAACCAACTAATACGATCGTTAAAGTTCCAGCTAAGGATAAAGTAGTAGAAACACCGATTGAACCAGAAGTGGAATACGTTAAAGATGTTGAAAAAGACTTCGGTACACCAGATCAGCGTACTGAGGGTGAAAAAGGTAAAATAGTCACTACAATCACTTATGATGTAGATCCAACCGACGGTCATATCACAGAACACGTTGGTAATCCAGTCGTCACCCCAGCTACTAAAACAATAGTTAAGGTTGGGGCTAAAACTAAGGTTGAACAATCTAAAGATTCTGAAGGCCGTGATGTGATTGATACTACTATCTATGAGGTTGATCAAAAAACAGGTAAGGTAACTTCTACAACAGTTCGAACTTATGGGAAAACGAAAGAACCAAAAGTAGAGTTAGAACAAGATCCTAAGACAGGTGACGTTACAGTAATACCTAAGAAACCAGATGGCTCAACATACCCACCAGGAACTACGGTAGAAATCCCAGGTAAAGGTGACAAGCCAATCATAGTCACAATCGGTGAAGACGGTAAAGGTAAAGTACTAAACAGTGAATTACCAGAAGGTAAAGTTTCAGGTACAGGTAAGATTACTGAACCAGGTAAACCAGCTGTGGAAGTTCCAGTAGAAAATCCAGCTAAGGTAACAATTTTTGAAAATGGTGTATTACCGGCTTCAATTGAATTGCCAGAGCTAATGATTGAGGTTCGATGGATTGATGAAGATGGAAATGTATTGAAACTATCCGTTAAGACAGGTAGTGAAAAGGATGCTGAACATGGATCAATTCTTGGATATGAATTTGTACGAACTGTGATTGATGAAAATGAACCAGTAATGACCCACATTTTCAGAAAAGTAAGTTCAAACACAAATACAAATACAATTCCAGTAATACCTGATACTAATGGAAATTCTGGTCACGATACACCTGCGATAACAACTCCAATCCCAGTTGCGCCAGTAACATCTGATGCTAATGGAAATTCTGGTCACGATACACCTGCACCAACAACTCCAATTCCAGATGAGGTTACTCCGAATGCAAATCATGAAGATACTACAGATGCTAGTGACAATGGAGCTAAATCAAATGATTCTCAAAATGTATTGCCAAATACAGGAACAGAATCAAATACGACTCTTGTCTCTCTAGGACTTCTTGGTATTCTAAGTGGTCTCGGGCTTGCTCTTGGAAAGAAAAAAGAAGACTAAAAATTTAGTCAAAATATGAATGGTTCATTGTTAAGTGGACAATGAATAAAAAGATTAAACAACAGCCTTGCTCCTCGTTTTAAAAGAGGTGCAAGGCTATTGTTGTGTTTTAGAAAAAGTAGAAACTTGTACCAAAATACTCATACTCAATAAAACCAAAGAGAAAACTAGAAAGCTAGGCGCAGATAGCTCAAAACACTATTTTGAGATTGTAGATAAAACTGACAAAGTCAGCAATTATCCTACGCCAAGATGACGCTGACGTTGTTTGGAGAGTATTAAAACATTGTGTTTCTTTTAATCCCAATACTCAGTTTTGGGATACCCCAATAAACTCTCCATCGCTTTGCGATTAGTGCATTTTTCGATACGTTTCACCTGACATGACACAGCTACTACTCGACATTCTTGAGAAATGTTTCAGGAGCCACAATGAATATGGATCGATTGATATGATAGGCAATGATAGATTTATTTTATAGGTATAGAAGGCATCTTTTTTGAATTTGTTTATATAACATGATAACATTTTATGTAAAATAATGGTTTTTAACTTTATTTGATAGAAAAAACCGGTTTATATTTGTGTAAATATATTAAAAATGGTATAATTGAGCTGTGATAGCTGTGATAGCTGTGATGTTATTAGCAAATAGTAGTCATCATAGTGATTTTTATAACTTGACTCTTTTTTGAAGTTATAAAAATTGCTTTTTCTATATTATATTACCTTTAGGAGGGAAAATGGAACATAAAAATAAGTCATTAAGTCGAATTAAACGTCATCAAAGTGATAAGGTCTTGCGCTTTTCGATTCGTAAATATAGCTTTGGTGCGGCTTCAGTAGCTGTAGCAGCACTGATGTTTTTAGGTACGCATGTCGTTAGTGCGGATGTTGTAGATGGTAAAAACCAACCTGCCATAGGCGCACCGAATCCAAATGAGGAGAAATCGCCTCTGATAGAGTCTGCTCCAACATCAAAAAATGAGGAAACCAAGGAAACTGAAAAAGTTGAGGTAGCCAAGGAAACTGAGGAAAGAGAGAAACCATCTGAAAATAAAGAAGCCGTAGAGGCTAATTCTCTAAATAACGGCACATCTACTAGCACAATGACTGAAACTAAAGATGCTAGTGGTGATAAAGTGACGGAAAAACAAACACTAGATAAGTCTCAGTTACAAGCTAATATTACAAAAGTTCAAGAACTCTTGGATAAAGTCAACAAGGAAAAAGCTCCAGCCTCGACTCTTGCTGCAATCCAAGCAGATTTAGAAACAGCTAAAAATGCATTAAATAATAATGAGTTGACACAAGCTGAAATTGATGCCATCGCTAAAAAACTTAATGAGAAAAGTTTTGTCTTATCTTCAATGCCTAAGGTTGATGCGCCTAAAAAGGTTGTAAAAGAAGGTGAAAATACGATTGCTAATACTGGATCTCGTGATTCACGTAATGGTGAAACCATGGAAGAAGGATCTGATCTTCGCTCAGCACCCATTGATAAGACGACTAAACAAGGGAGTCTTGGAATCGTTGTAGCAAATTCTGGATTTGTTACAGGATATGCAACACCGTCTTCAACAATTGAGATTAAGAAAAATGGTAAAACAATTCTAACTTCTAAATTAGACGATACTGGAACTTTTAAATTAAATGCCAAAGGTATTGAAGTTGGAGATAGAGTTGACTTAGTAGTGAATGGACAAAGTGTTTCTAATACTACTGTAAAACAAACAGATACAGTATCATTCAACGATAGTTTAGCAGGTATTGCTCAAGTTGACGGATATACAGCGGCAGAAGCTGATGTGGAAGTATCAATCGGTGGAAGAAAATACACAACTAGATCACAATCAAATGGTTACTTTACAGTCAATGTTGACACAAGCTTAATGAAAAAAGATGCCGTTATTACAACTGTCGTTAAAAAGAATGGGAAAGAAGTAGGTTCTGGAACAAGTACAGTTCGTGAAACAAAAGTAACTGACTTCGGGGTTGGTTGGATTAAAAACCCAATGATTAACTATTCAGAGCGTGACGTATATTCACCAGATACGAAACAATATGCCTTCGTAAGTGTAGGGACTGCTGATAAAGCCTATGACAATATTCGTGTGTATCGTGAAGAGCGTATCGAAAAAGATGGAAATAAATATTACTACTGGATGTTAGATTCAGGTCCAGCGGCAAATGCACAGGCAGGATTATCTAAGAAAATTTCACTTACGATTCCTCGTACTGTAGGAGATCCGTATGACTTTACTTATACAAAATATCAAAATGGTACTCAGACATCTCATAAGGAATATGCCAACGCAACGGCTTGGGAACATGAAAACTCTAATTATCGTGCTTATGTTAAAAATGGAGAGCGTCGTTCAGGAGCTTCTTATACAGAGAATTTAGGTTCTTGGATGGATTATGCTCATCCAGATAACACTTGGTGGAGAAATATTTATCGTGATTCTAGAAAAGATGGTACCGATCGTAATCCAGATGCGGCTTCTCGTGTAAAAGATATGTACGGTATTACAACGGGTGGTCTGATTTACAACCTTGGTAGAGGTGTTATTGAAGACAAAATGAACGTAGTTGCTGGTCAACGTACGATTATCACTTTCAAAACAAAAATTCTTGAAGGTGATGAGCTAGATCAAAGTATTATGTCAGATTGGAATAATAAAGATAAAAGTAATCCGATGCTTGCTGACATTAAAAAACGTTTAGCAAATGATCCATACCTAGCATATGGTGGATATACAGACCTTGGTTATGTTCGATATAGAAACGGACAAAATGCCATTATCGGTACGTTACCACTGAAACCAGAAGAAGCAGAAAGATATAATCTTAAACCAAAAGCTAAGGAGCAAAGTACTAAAGTAGGGGTTATTCCAGATGCTTACAACAGTATTGCGAATCCAAATGAATTACCTGCGGGAACAACATATCGTTGGTTTAAAGATCCAGATGTATCAAGACCTACAGCACCAAATGCACCTGTGTACGGTAAAGTGGAAGTGATTATTCCAGAACGTGGAACATTTATTGTAGATGCACCCGTGCATGTTGTAGATGACAAGGCTGCAAAACCAATTGCGACAGCTAAGGATAATGGGGATGTAACTGCAAAACCACAAGATTCTACAAAAGTAGATAAAATCAAAGTGAATTTTACAGGTGAAGATAATCAACCGAAAACAGCTGAAGGAAGTAAAGGAACAAACGGTAAATGGACTGTAAATAATCCAGATGTGCGAATTGATGCAAATAATGGTGAAATTACAATTCCAGCCAATAAAGTAAAAGATTTAACAGAAGTAACTGCTATTACTAAGAATGGAAATAGTGCGGATTCAGATCCAGCAAAAGCAATTGCAAAAGATGTTCAAAAACCACAAGCTACTTTAAATGGTATTGCATTAACAGAAACAGCTAATTCACCAATCTTTACAGTCTATCGTGGTGCTGAATTTAACCCTGAATTGAAAGTATGGGATAACTCAGGAAAAATCTCAAAAGTAACAGTTGGAAATCTTCCGGGAGGAGTAAATGCTTCTATCTTTACAGCTCAAACTGGTAAAGATGGAAGTTCAGAAGATAAGAAGTATAAAACTCGTTTATCTTCAGGTAGAGTAATCGATACTCAAACATTAGGGGAACATATCGGAACTCTTCATGTAGAGGGAAGTAGTGCAGCGGATAGCCGTGACTTGAAATTCAAGTATCGTGTTGTAGATATTACAACTAAAAACCTTGAAAATGGTATCGCAAAAGTTCCAGTAGGCTCAACTCTAAATATCGCAAATAGCCCTACAAATGTTGACGCTCATAATTACCTTAAAGTAGTAGACAGTAACGATCAACGAGATCGTGGAGATAGCTACTTACCTCAAGGTATGGTATGGACATGGAAATCTGGAGACAACTTAGATTCAGGTACTACATTAGACAATTCAGGTAAATATACAAGAAATGCGGTAGCAAAATTCCCAACTGGAACGAATTCTATTACTGATACGAATAGTACAACTAGAACAACATTTGCTCCAGCTGAAATTAAACGTCCAGTAGTTCTTGCGGTAACACCGACAGCGCCTAGCGTAGTGGCTAACAAAGATGGTAGCGTGGAAATTACACCACCAAAACGTCCAAATAGCAACAACCCACAAGATATCGATACGATTACATTGACTTATACTCCAACAGGAAAAACAACTCCTGAAACGGTAACAGTTACAAAATCAGGAAATAACTGGACAGTAAATGGTAAACCAACGGATAAAGTATCTGTAACACCTCAAGGCGTTGTGAAAATTGCAGACCTTGAAGTAGCAGACGGAAAAGAAGTAACTGCAAAAGTTTCTAAGACTATCGATAATAATGTTCTTTTAGAGAGTCCAGTAGCAAGACAAAACGCAAAAGATGCTCAAAAACCAACATTGACGATTACTCCATCAAACCAAACAGTCGTTGAAGGGGAAAAAGTAGAATTTACAGTAACAGCGAAAGATAATACATCTGTTACATTGAATGCTACAGATTTCTTAAATAAATACTTTGGTCGAATGAATGCAGGTAAAGCAACTTCTACGCCAGTAAAAACAACTGAAACAGAAAAAGTTGTTCGAATTTCAATCACAACTTCAGCAGAAGATATCGGTAAACAAAATACGATTACATTCAATGCTGCAGATAATGATGGAAATAATGCGGATCCAGTGAACTTCAACTTTACGGTAACAGCACGTGATACAGTTGGACCAACAATTACAGCAAATGGAGCAACAGTAACGAAAAATGAACCAATTGCTCCAATTTCAGTAACAGCTGTGGATAACCCAGGCGGAGTAGGATTACGTGATAAGAATCCAATCGAAGTAACTGGATTACCAACAGGATTAACGTATGCGAATAATAGAATCACTGGAACGCCAACAGCAGGTAAAGGCGATTACCCTGTAACGATTACAGCGTATGACAAGAATGGAAACCATACTACATCTAATATTACGATTAAAGTTCAAGAACAAGCGGATAAATACAATCCAACAGGAGCAGGGTTAACTGTAAATCAAGGACATGTAATTACAGATAATGAAGTAACAGCAAAAGTGACGAATTTTGGACCAGGAAAATTAACTGTACAAAGTAAACCAACTTCAACAGCGACAGCAGGTTCAGCAGGAAATGCAGTTGTTAAAGTGACTTATCCAGATGGTTCACATGACACTGTAAATGTTCCAGTAACTGTAAGAGACGTAACAGGCCCAACGATTACAGCAGAAGAAATAACTGTAACGAAAAATGAAGAAATCACACCAATTCCAATTACAGCTGAAGATAACGCAGGTGGGGTAGGAATGCGTGATACAAATCCAATTACGGTAAGTAATTTACCTTCAGGATTAACTTTCAAAGATGGAAAAATTACAGGTACAACTTCAGCAAGAAAAGGATTCTATACTCTAACAATTACTGCGTATGATAAGAACAATACGGCTTCAACGAAAAAAGTTAGAATTAATGTTCAAGAACAAGCTGATAAATACACTCCAACAGCAACTGAATTAACAGTCAACCAAAATGAAGACATTACAATTGAAAAATTAACTCCTAAAGTAAATAATCCTGGAGGAGGAACACTTTCACTTGTAAGCAAACCATCAACAGCAACAGCAGGTCCAGCAGGAAATGCAGTTGTTAAAGTAACTTACTCAGATGGCTCACATGACTTAGTAGATGTTCCAATTAAGGTAAAAGACGTAACAGGCCCAACGATTACAGCTAATAATGCTACAGTTACAAATCGTGAAGACATCACGCCAATTTCTGTAACGGCTAAAGATAATACGGGCGGAGTTGGAATGCGTGATACAAATCCAATCGTGGTAACAGGCTTACCAGAAGGATTAACATATGCAAATGGACAAATTACTGGTAAACCAACTGGCTCAGCAGGTGAAAGTACAGTAACAATTACGGCATATGATAAAAACGATAATCCTTCAACAACTACGATTAAGATTACCATACAAAGTCAAGCGGATGCTCATAATCCAAGAGGAGAAAGATTAACGGTTGATCAAAATCATGTGATTGAAGATTCAGAAGTGATCGCTAAGGTAAAAGATTACGCACCAGCAACTCAATTGACAGTTAAGAGCAAACCAACAACAGCAGTTGTAGGGAATGTAGAAGATGCGGTAGTAACAGTAACGTATCCAGATGGATCAAGCGAAGATGTAAATGTACCGGTAACAGTACGTGATACATCAGTAGCTGATACTACAGGACCGACAATTACAGCAGAAGGTGCAACTGTTACGAAAAATGAAGAAATCACACCAATTCCAATTAGAGCTGAAGATAACCCGGGTGGGGTTGGAATGCGTGATAACGATCCAATCGTAGTAGAAGGGTTACCAAATGGATTAACTTTCAAAGATGGAAAAATCACAGGAACACCAACAGCAGATAAAGGTGAATATCCTGTAACGATTACCGCATTTGATAAAAACGGTAATAGAAGTGAAGCCCCAATTAAAATTACGATTATTGTTCAAGAACAAAAAGATAAGTACAATCCAACAGCTGAAGGCTTAACAGTAAATCAAGGTCATGAAATTACAGATGATGAAGTGAAAGCTAAAGTAAAAGATTTCGCACCAGGAACACTAACAGTTACAAGCAAACCATCAACAGCAACAACTGGTACTGTAGGAAATGCAGTAGTAACAGTTACGTACCCAGATGGATCAAGTGAAACTGTAGATGTACCAGTCACTGTAAAAGACGTAACAGGCCCAACAATTACAGCTGACGGCGCAACAGTAACGAGAAATGAAGAAATCACACCAATTCCGGTAAATGTAGCGGATAACGAAGGTGGACGTGGATTACGTGATGATAATCCAGTAGAAGTAACTGGATTACCAGATGGCTTAACTTATGCAAATGGAGAAATTACAGGAACACCAGCTAAAACAGCTGAAAAAGGGGATTATACTGTAACAATCAAAGCAACTGATAAAGATGGTAACTCTACAGAAAAACAAATTACAATCACAGTTCAAACTCAAGCGGACAAATATACTCCAACAGGAGACGGTCTGAAAGTTGATCAAGGTCATACAATTACTGATGATGAAGTGACAGGTAAAGTAAAAGATAACGGTCCAGGAGAGCTGACTGTTACAAGCACACCATCAACATCAACATTCGGTGATGCAGGAAATGCGATTGTAAAAGTAACATACCCAGATGGTTCAACTGATGAAGTGAATGTACCAGTAACTGTATCAGACGTAACAGGACCAAAAGTTACAGCTGATGGAGCAACAGTAACTAGAAATGAACCAATTACACCAATCAAAGTAACTGTAACGGACAATGAAGGTGGACGTGGATTACGTGAAGAAAATCCAGTAGAAGTAACAGGATTACCAGATGGTTTAACATATGCAAATGGAGAAATTACAGGAACACCAACAGGAAATAAAGGTGATTACCCTGTAACGATTAAAGCATATGATAAAGACGGTAATGAAACGATTGAAAAAATTACAATTAAAGTCCAAGAACAAGCGGATAAATATAATCCAACAGGAGAAGGTTTAACGGTTGATCAAAATCATGTGATTGAAGATTCAGAAGTTATTGCTAAAGTAAAAGGTAATGGACCAGGAACAGTTACAGTCGTAAGTAAACCATCAACATCTACAAAAGGTAATGTTGGAAATGCGGTTGCTAAAGTAACATATCCAGATGGATCAAGTGAAGAAGTAACAGTACCAGTAACAGTAAGAGACGTAACAGGCCCAACAATTACAGCTGAAGGTGCAACCGTAACGAAAAACGAGCCAATCACTCCAATTCCAGTAACTGTTGCGGATAACGAAGGTGGATCAGGCTTAAGAGAAGAAACTCCAGTAGAAGTAACAGATTTACCAGACGGATTAACTTATGCGAATGGACAAATTACAGGAACACCAACAGGAAATAAAGGTAACTATACTGTAACTATCAAAGCGCATGATAAGGACGGCAATGTAACGACACAAACGATTACGATTAAAGTCCAAGAACAAGCGGATAAATACAATCCTAAGTATGATGATGGAAATGGAATTCCAGGAGCTAAGGTTGAAGTACCAGTGAAAGAAGAAGCTGGTAAGACAATTCCAGAAGGAACTAAGTTCGAAAGTTTAACACCAGGAATCACAGTAGATGATAAAGGTAAAGTTACTGTCACAATCCCTGAAGATAAAAATCCAGGAGATGAAATTCCAGGTACGATTAAAGTAACATATCCAGATGGATCAAAAGAAGAAGTACCAGTTAAAGTAACGGTAACAACTCCAGATAGAGATATCTACACTCCTAAATATGATGATGGAGAAGGAAAACCAGGTGGAACTGTAGAATTACCATTGAAAGAAAAAGACGGTAAGACAATTCCAGAAGGAACTAAGTTCGAAAGTTTAACACCAGGAATTACAGTAGATGATAAAGGTAAAGTTACTGTCACAATCCCTGAAAATAAAAATCCAGGAGATGAATTCCCAGGTACAATCAAAGTAACATATCCAGATGGATCAAAAGAAGAAGTACCTGTAAGAGTTACGGTAACTAATAAAGATAAAGACATCTACACCCCAGAGTACGACAAAGGAAACGGAAAACCGGGTGGAACTGTAGAATTACCGTTGAAAGAAAAAGATGGTAAAGAAATTCCGGAGAAAACGAAATTCCAAAGCGATACACCAGGAATTACAGTAGATGATAAAGGTAAAGTAACTGTAACAATTCCAAAAGATAAGAATCCAGGAGATGTCATCACAGGAAAAGTAACAGTAACATATCCAGACGGTTCGAAAGATGAAGTTCCAGTAAGTGTAACTGTCACAGACCAAGATAAAGATATCTACACACCTAAGTATGATGATGGAACAGGAATTCCAGGTGCTAAAGTTGAAATTCCAGTTACAGAAGAAAACGGTAAGACAATTCCAGAAGGAACTAAATTCGAAACTTCAACACCAGGAATTACAGTCGACAAAGATGGAAAAGTAACCGTCACAATTCCAGAAGGAGCGAAACCAGGAGATGAAATCACAGGTAAGATTACAGTAACGTATCCAGATAAATCACATGAAGAAATCCCTGTGAAAGTAACAGTGAAAACTCCAGACAAGGATATCTACACACCTAAGTATGACGCTGGAAATGGCAAACCAGGAACGAAGGTAGAAGTACCACTAAAAGAAGAAACTGGTAAGACAATTCCAGAAGGAACTAAGTTCGAAAGTGATACCCCAGGCATCACAGTAGGCAAAGATGGTACAGTAACTGTCACAATCCCAGAAGGAGCAAAACCAGGCGATAAGATTACAGGAACAATCACCGTAACTTATCCAGATGGTTCAAAAGATATCATTCCAGTGGAAGTAACAGTTAGAGAGAAAGACAAAGACATCTATACCCCAGAGTACGACAAAGGAAACGGCAAACCAGGTGGCACTGTTGAATTACCATTGAAAGAGAAATCTGGAAAAGAAATTCCAGAAGGAACTAAGTTCGAAAGTGATACTCCAGGCATCACAGTAGGCAAAGATGGTACAGTAACTGTTACAATCCCAGAAGGAGCTAAACCAGGCGATAAGATTACAGGAACAATCACCGTAACTTACCCAGACGGTTCAAAAGATATCGTTCCAGTGGAAGTAACGGTTAGAGAGAAAGACAAAGACATCTACACCCCAGAGTACGACAAAGGAAATGGGAAACCAGGTGGCACTGTCGAATTACCATTGAAAGAGAAAACTGGAAAAGAAATTCCAGAAGGAACTAAGTTCGAGAGTGATACTCCAGGAATCACAGTAGGCAAAGATGGTACAGTAACCGTAACAATTCCAGAAGGAGCAAAACCAGGCGATAAGATTACAGGAACAATCACAGTAACTTACCCAGATGGCTCAAAAGACATCGTTCCAGTGGAAGTAACGGTTAGAGAAAAAGACAAAGACATCTATACACCAGAGTACGACAAAGGAAATGGGAAACCAGGTGGCACTGTTGAATTACCATTGAAAGAGAAAACTGGAAAAGAAATTCCAGAAGGAACTAAGTTCGAGAGTGATACTCCAGGAATCACAGTCGGCAAAGATGGTACAGTAACCGTAACAATTCCAGAAGGAGCAAAACCAGGCGATAAGATTACAGGAACAATCACAGTAACTTACCCAGATGGCTCAAAAGACATCGTTCCAGTGGAAGTAACGGTTAGAGAGAAAGACAAAGACATCTATACCCCAGAGTACGACAAAGGAAACGGCAAACCAGGTGGCACTGTCGAATTACCATTGAAGGAGAAATCTGGAAAAGAAATTCCAGAAGGAACTACGTTCGAAAGTGATACTCCAGGAATCACAGTAGGAAAAGATGGTACAGTAACTGTCACAATCCCAGAAGGAGCGAAACCAGGCGATAAGATTACAGGAACAATCACCGTAACTTACCCAGACGGTTCAAAAGATATCGTTCCAGTGGAAGTAACAGTTAGAGAAAAAGACAAAGACATCTACACCCCAGAGTACGACAAAGGAAATGGCAAACCAGGTGGCACTGTCGAATTACCATTGAAGGAGAAATCTGGAAAAGAAATTCCAGAAGGAACTACGTTCGAAAGTGATACTCCAGGCATCACAGTAGGAAAAGATGGTACAGTAACTGTCACAATCCCAGAAGGAGCAAAACCAGGCGATAAGATTACAGGTACAATCACCGTAACTTACCCAGACGGTTCAAAAGATATCGTTCCAGTGGAAGTAACAGTTAGAGAAAAAGACAAAGACATCTA
>CAJNBW010000008.1 GCA_905221105.1 bacterium | reverse complement strand
TTTAGCTGGATTTGCTACTACTGTCTTATCCGCTGGTTTAACGATATCGTTGCCTGCGTTTGGTTTAGCTGCATCTGCTGCTGACTTAGTCAAGTCTGACGCTGGGATAACCGCTGTCTTACCTTCTGGTGTTGTGACTGTCGCGTTTCCTTTATCGTCCACTACTACAGTTGATCCTGGGTTAACAGCTTTAACCTTATCTTCGATCGCTTTCTTCTCAGCATCTGTAAGTTTATCTGGATTTGCTACTACAGTCTTATCTGCTGGGTTAACAACGTCATTTCCTGCATTTGGTTTAGTTACGTCTGCTTCTGATCTGAATAAATCTTCTGATGGGATTGTTGCTGTAGTTCCATCTTTTAGAGTAACTGTCGCATTACCATCTTCGTCGAATTTAACAGATTTTGTTTCTGGGTTTAATTCTCTTAATTTTGCTTCTACTTTAGCTTGATCATCTGGATCATTTGCTTCACCAACTACTTTGTCTGCTGGTTTAACAATATTAGAGTTACCTGCTCCGGCTTTGGCTATATCTTCTTTAGTTCTTACTAAATCTGATGCTGGAATTGCAGCAGTTTTACCATCTGGAGTAGAAACAGAAACAGTTCCGTTTTCATCTATTGTTACGATAGCATCTGGATTTACTTCTTCAACTTTAGCAACAATCTTAGCTTTCTCTTCATCTGTTAATTTAGCTGGATCTTTTACGATAACTTTATCAAGTGGTTTGTGAATATCATTTCCACCTTTACCGTTATCTAAATCTCCTTCAGTTTTAACTAATTTAGCTGGCTTAATTGTTCCTTTATTACCGTTTTCTGTAGTAACTTCAATATCACCATTGTCGTTATATTTAACTTCTGTGGCTGTTGGATTTACTTTCTTAACTTCTTCTAGAAGTTTAGCTTTTTCTCCATCTGTTAGAGCACTTGGATCTTTTACTAGAACTTTATCGATTGGTCTATTGATATCTCCAATTGCTTTAATAGCTGCTTT
This sequence comes from bacterium, assembly GCA_905221105.1. Lineage (GTDB taxonomy): Bacteria > Bacillota > Bacilli > Lactobacillales > Streptococcaceae > Streptococcus. Next base: position 99,252 of record CAJNBW010000008.1, on the reverse strand, counting down.
ATCTGCTTCTTCTATTGTATTAACATCTTCTACACTAGTTACTGCATCAATTGCTTCTTTAGCTTTTTCTGCAACTTTATCTACTTTAGCTTTTAATGCTTCTTTAGCTTTAGGTGTTAAATCATTACGTGCTTCGATTGCTTCTTTCTTAGCTTTAGCTTCTTCTTCAATCGCTTTACGTGCGTTTGGTTTGTCTTCTACAACAGGAAGTTCATCAATTGTACCTTTGGCACCATCCTTACCTACTGCTGCATCTTTTTCAGTTTCAACTGTCGCATCTGTTGTCGCATTATCAACTGCTTTTTTGGCTTTTTCAGCTGCTACTTTTGCTTTTTCAGCTGCTGCTACTTTTTCTTCATCAGTTGCATCTGGAGTATTAGCAATTTCTTCTAATTGTTTTGCTAATTTATCTTCAATTGCTTTCTTAGCTGCTGGTTTAGTTACTGCTGTTGGATTTACTGCTGTAACTTCGTCTACACCTGTTTTCTTAGCTGCATCTACTGCATCTTGAGCTGTTTGTGCTGCTTGTGGTGTATCTGCTACATCTGGTTGTTTAGCAATTTCTGCTAATTGTGCATCTGCTAATTTCTTAGCTTCAGCTTTTGCTGCTGTTTTTTCTTCATCTGTTAAATCTGTACGTTTATCAATCTCAGCATTTTTATCTTCTGACGCTTTCTCAACTGCTTTCTTAGCTGCTTCTTTAGCTACTGGAGTTACGTTATTGATTGCTGTAGTTCCAGTACCTTTAGCTGTTTCTACATCTGCATTTGAAGTTGCTGCGTCAATAGCTTTAGTTGCATCTTCTGCTGCTTTATTAGCTTTTGCAATTGCTGCTGTTTTTTCAGCGTCTGATAAGTTTGCATCTGCTTTAATCGCATCTTCTTTTGCTTTACGAGCTGCTTCAACTGCTGCTTTCGCATCTTCTTTTGCTTTCGCTGTTGGGTTAACAGCTGCTACATCTGCTGCACCTTTTGTTCCTGCTGAATTGACTGCATCTTGTGCTGTTTTAGCTGCTTCTGGTGTATCTGCTATATCTGGTTGCTTAGCGATTTCTGCTAATTGTGCATCAGCCTTATCTTTTGCGTCTTTCTTAGCCGCTGTTTTTTCTTCGTCTGTTAAATCTGTACGTTTATCAAGTTCAGCATTTTTATCTTCTAATGCTTTCGCAATTGCTTGTTTAGCTGCTTCTTTGGCTACTGGATTCACATTATTGATTGCTGTTGTTCCAGTACCTTTAGCTGTTTCTACATCTGCATTTGAAGTTGCATTATCTACTGCTTCTTTGGCTTTATCAGCTGCATCTTTAGCTGCATCTTTAGCTGCTTTTTTCTCTGCGTCTGATAAATCTGTACGAGCGTCAATTGCTGTTTCTTTGGCTTTTAGTGCATCATCAATTGCTTTCTTAGCTTCTGTTTTCTTAGCTACTACTGGATTATCAGCTGCGATTGCTGTTGTTCCAGATTCTTTTGCTTTATCCAATACATCTTTTGCAGTAGCATCGTTAATTGCAGTTAAAGCTTTTTCTTTATCTGCATTTACTTTATCGATTGCTGCTTGTTTTTCTTCATCAGTAGCATTTGGAGTTTTGTTGATTTCAGCAATTTTATCTTCCGCTGCCTTGTTAACTTCATTGATTGCTGGTTGTTTATCTAAAGTTACGAATTCTGACAATTGTTTTTTGTCTGTAGAACCATCTGTATATGTTACTACAAGATTTCCATCAGCATCTTTTGTAACTGACTTGATTTTAGAATCTTTATCTGTAACTGGGGCATCTTTTGAGATATTTGCGTCGTCATTATCCTTATTGTACTCAATTTGTAGTTTTTCTTTGATTTTAGCTAACTCATCTTCTGTAACATTAGCTGGATCTGTTACAACTACTTTTTCTGTTGGAGCTTTAATATCGTACTTATCTGTTTGAGATTTAACAATGAATTCAACATACCCAGGTTTTCTTCGACGAAGTTCATAATCATTCTCAACATTGTAGGCTTCATTTGCTGGCATAGATTTAACACCGTCATTATCTTTAGCCTCGATAAAACTTGTCCACTTTTGCCCAGCTCTCAGATTTGTTACTCCAACCATCTTGATAGTAGCTGTTTTCTTATCATCAGATACAGTTCCTTCCCCAGATGCTACAGCACTATTAGTTACCTTTCCTATGGTAAAACCATAAACACTAGCATTATCACTTTCATCTTGACCTTTATTTCGTAGATATAAATCTTTAACTGTTGTCTCGTCTGTACCGGTAAATGTTAAATCAGTATTTTCACCTGAGTAAACATAGATTTGACGTTTGTCAGCATTTGAGTATGGAAGATCTACTGTTGGTGCTGGGTTTGTACGTACAACACTAGATAATTCAAGTTTATCAGTAGAACCATCTTTATAAGTAACTACAATTTTATCGCCTTCTTTAGTTATAGATTGGATATATTGTGAAGCATTTTCTACTAATGTGCCATCTTTATCTTTTAGTCTCTCATCATCACTAGTTTTATATTGAATCTTGATGTTATTTTTAATTTTTTCAAAATCAGCATTTGATAAATTATTAACATCAGAAACTGCTATTTTATTATCTTCTTCTGTTTGTCCTTGAATATCATATTTTTGAGTTTGTTCACGAACTACAAGTTTGAAAGCACCTTCTTGCTCTAGATTCTTATTAGCATCTGGATAAGAGAAAACTGCCCCATCTAAATCTTCCGCAACTAGGTATCTAGTCATCAAGTCACCTACATAATTTGGTTTCCCTGGAACAGATATAGTTCCTGTAATTCTTGTAGTTGCTGGAGTCGTTGCTGTTGCAACAATACCATCTTCATTAGTTTCAGAAGTCATTGTTAGACCATATTGATTCGTAACTTGTCCTCTTGCCGCACCTGAATATTTTATGTTTGCTGAACCTTGTACTATACGAAGATCTTTAACTTTTCCGCTATCATCTGTAACACCAAATTCAAGGTTTGTTTCTTCTCCTTTATAAACATAAATCTCTTTTGTAGTAGGATTAGAGAATGGGATGATCCCTGCTGGTTTTACGTTTAAAACTTTACTTTTTTCAATTTCATCTGTAGAACCATCAACATATGTTACAACAAGTTTAGAGGAATCAGTTGTTGATACTGCAACTGTATCAATAAGTGAAGTAGGATTAGCAACTGCTGTACCTTTTAGACTTTCAAATCGTGCATCATTACTTTTCTTAGAATACTCTAATTTTAGTCTAGATTTAATTGTTGTTAGATCTGTTGTTGTAATATTATTGATATCATTAACTGTAATACGTCTTTCCTCAGTCAAATCTTTAATATCGTATTTGTATGTTTGAGATTTAACAACTAAATTGAAATAACCAGGAGCTGATGGCTTGCTACCTCCAGACAGTTTATTACCATTAGAATCTTCAAGTTGTAAATATCTTGCCCCTAATACTGCTCGTTGATCTTCAGTTTTCGTGTAAGATGGAAGGTCTTTAAACGTATCGTTTGGTTTACCAGTGATTCTAATTGTTACTGGTCCTTGAGTTTCAGTTAGTGTTTGATGATAACTCCAACCATAACCATCTATTTCAACTTCTTCTTCTGGAGGCATAGATCCGCGTCCAAATTTCGTATAAGCTATCGCTTGGTCACTTTTCGATTTTAGTAAGAACTGACCACTTCCGGCTTTAACTGTTGCTTTAGTAATATTTCCAGCTGTTGAGTTAACTGTAATATTGACATCTGCGTCTTCTTCATTATAAAGGTAAATTTCTTTTCCATTAGAATACTCCATAGAATAAGTAAAGTTACCTTGAGTTTCAGTTGTTTCAGCTCTAAACGCATTATCTTTATCTAACAATTTCCCATTACGTGAGTCGTTAGCCCCTGAGTTTTCGATTGAGTTAGTACCAGCTTTAGGTTCTGTGTTTTCTGCTTTTTTGCCTAGAGTTGGTTGTCCGTTAGTAGTGTCTACTTTCGGAGCTTCTTTTTTGGGTTTGTTTTTTAATTTTGAGCTTACTGTAGTGACAAGGTTTCTGTAAGCTGAGTTCAATTCTTCTTGAGTAGTTGCAGAAGCGAGTACAGACTCAGCAGAAGCCAATTCACCATTCAAAAGAGCAAGGCTTTCCTCTGTTTTATTAGCATACTTGCCTGCAGAAAGTTTTGATTTAACTTCTGAAATGTAGTTTTCAAGTTGCTTTTTGTCCAAAGCTGGAGTTGTTACTTCTGGTGCAGCTGGCTTTTCTACAGGAGCGCCTTCTGATGGTTTAACAGTATTCTCTGCTGCTGGAGCAAGGTAGGTTGGTTTAGAGGATTCATTATCGGCTTGTGATTCGTTCTTTTCGAGTGACTTTTCAATCAATTGTTCTTCTGTCTTGTTAAGTTCGCTAGCTGATACAGCTCCATTTCCTAGGAACATGAAAAGGGCAGCAACAGCTACACTGGCCGCACCAAAGCTATACTTACGAATTGAATAGCGCGTTACCTTTTCGCGACGTAGACTATTTGATGATTTGTTTTCCATTAATTTAGGATCTCCTTTTAGAAGTTTATGTTTTCTTACATGAAACTAGCCGTCTACGAAAGCAACGGCTAATAATGATATTCAATGTAAGTTTCTACATTAACTATTCTACTTTATTTTTAATATATATGCAAGTTATTTGACTTTGAATTTTCGCAAAAAAAAAAAAAACGTTTTGGGAATGTAGGCAATTTTCAGAAAATTCCATTTCGCATTTTTTCACATTTTTATAAATAAATAGTTCAAAGATTATTATATGTTGATACTTTGCTATTCATCTGCCATTCGGAAAGTTAGCGCATATATTTCTTGGCAAAGGTAAAATATATCAGTTTGAAACATGAAACCATCTATTCCAACTTTAAAAAAAGAAATCATTCGTAAAAATAATATACTTAAGACAATCAGAAAGCTACTCATAGATAGGTCACAATTGGCTAGACTACATAACTACAGCCAAAAGACGATGACCTGACCTTGGAGAGCCACCTAAAGAGTACAAACACAAAACATGCTATCTTATGCGATAACATGTCATTTTTTACTATTTACAACAGTGTCTCAAATTCAGAGACGCTCATTCCCAGCTGCTGACTTGCAATCTCAGGTGTTAGCAAACCTTGACGGACTAGATTTGCTAACATCGCGAAACCACCTTCAGCTCGACCACACTCTAGTCCCCGCTCTAAACCTTTTTCCTCAGCTTGTTCCAAGGCATAGTCCTGTGCTAATAAGGCTTGTTCTTCACGTCTGCGTTGTTCACTAAACATTTTCCTGTCCTCCTCGGACCAGCTCTTGTAGTCTAGCAGTTGGTCTGCTTGGCTGATGGCTCGCTCGGGTTCTTGGGTAAAGGGCTTATTCCCGAAAAACTCTAACCATGGTTTGCGAATACTATATTTGCTGGTTTCTCTGTATTTTTTAGGCCTTATTTATGATAGTCTTTCAGCAGTGCCTCAAACTCAGATACTGACATACCCAACTGCTGACTGGCAACCTCAGATGGCAGCAGACCTTGACGGACTAGATTTGCTAACATCGCGAAACCACCTTCAGCTCGACCACGCTCTAGTCCCCGCTCTAAACCTTTTTCCTCAGCTTGTTCCAAGGCATAGTCCTGTGCTAACAAGGCTTGTTCTTCGCGTCTGCGCTGTTCACTAAACATTTTCCTGTCCTCCTCGGACCAGCTCTTGTAGTCTAGCAGTTGGTCTGCTTGGCTGATGGCTCGCTCGGGTTCTTGGGTAAAGGGCTTATTCCCGAAAAACTCCAACCACGGTTTACGAACCTCGTCTTTGCTGGTTTCTCTATATTTTTTTAATTCCAAAAATGCCATCTTGACTAGATGGTTTTCTTGTCCATTGTTTGTGATGGTTAAAACCTCACCTGTCGAATCCTCTCGCATGCTAAAACTATGAAAAGCCAGGTCATCTGAGAAATAATTACTATCGACAATTGCGATGGCATAAACGGGTGCGATGTGTTTGTAACTCTGATGTGTATCATCTTCACGTTGGCGAATTTTTTCTAGATTTTGATTAACCTGACTGCACAAGTAAGCCCACAGACGATTAATGAAAAAATTCTGATGATGAACTTGTATTTCGATAATAACTTGAGTACCATTATCCAACTCCGCCAAGACATCTATGCTAGTGTAGAAATCTTGGGTTGAATAAGGCAGGGAAGGCAAGACGTGAATGTTACTCCCCTCCAAAATGGTTACATTTTTGGCTGGTAAGTCCAGCATATCGCGAATAAATTGACAAGTGATTTCTGGATTGCTGAAAATCTTCTTAGCTACCAAATCATTGGTCGGGCTGATGCCCGGATGTCTTAAAGTCATCCATTTCCTCCTTCTATTATACCATATTTTTAAATCTAATTTTGCTAGATTCGATGGTTCTATCTATTTATTCGAAAAGGAAATGAATTGTGAAGTTATTTTATCTCGTTTCAACTAAAATATGAGCTTGATCAACCAACTGTCCATCAACAGTCAGATTCAGATAAAAATCCAAGGTCTTGTCGGCAGCAAAATACAGGGTTGGTATGGTCAGGTCTTTTTTGCTCTCCCCAGCTTGAAATTGAAGGAATTGAATCTCATCCTGATAGGCGACGCCATGAACACCTGTACCCGGTTGAATCGAAATCTTAGCTTCCAAAGGAGTACTACTTTCGCTACGTTCAACCCTAAAATGAAGAGTCTCTCCCTTTGCCACAGCTAGACTTTTTTCTGCAAATGCTAGGCCCTGAACAACTTCTTTGTTTGCTAAGCTAGGAGTTTTATAAAGTGAAATTTTTGTTAAAACGGGCAAATCTTGTGCCTCCGTAATCATCACGCGCAACTTTTGCGCCTCTACTAGTGGACCTCGCAAGAGGCGCTTATGACCAACTGTGAAACCCGTACCAAATTCTTGCCAGACGCAATCCACCTCTACTTGCACATAAAAAGCTGCGATTCGTTGCCCCTGCTTCAAATCTTCTCTTAACTCAAGCACATCGAAAGTTTTAGGTGCCCCTAAATCGAGTTCTAACTGGATTGGCAAGTCTACATCGCTTGCCCAAGAGCTGATCTCAAGGCCATCTGTCAGATGATGACAAGCAAAGTCTGCGGAAAGAGCAGGACTAGATACCTTGGCTCCCAGAGCCAAATCTTCTTTATAGAGCGCGTCACGGTAGGCAGCAAATTCATAGAGGCGTTCAATATCCTTATCATCAAAGAGGCCATCTTTATTAGGCGGAATATTGAGTAAGAGAGGTGTGCCCCTCCCCACCGAGTGGAAGTAGATTTCGACCAACTCCTCAAGTGACTTAGGATCTTGATCCTCATGGTAAAACCAGCCCGGCCGGATGGAAACATCTACCTCACCAATTGAAAAAATCGTGCCTGAAGGATCCCCATGCTGAAGATAGTCCAACTCTACTTCTGTCCCTAGTTTGTCAGGATTCACCTTTTGCCATAGAGGATCACCTGCATACCCTCTTTCATTGCCAATCCAGCGTATACTGGTGCCTTCTGTTGAAAAAATCAAGCAATCTCTCTGCAGGTCCCTAATGGTTTCAAACCATTTTTCAAATTCATAATTGACCTTTTGAGCGCCCTCTCCTCTGGCACCATCCATCCAGACCTCAGCAAATTTCCCTCCATTCCCATAGGCAGGATTTGATAGGATTTCCTTCAGCTGTGCCAGATAATAGGCATTATAGTCCGCTTCTCGGTTCACATGATAGAGGGGGCTGTGGGCATCCCAGGGTGATAGGTAGACCCCCATATCCATATTAAACTCTGTGGCAGCTTGGGAAACTTCAAGGAGCAAGTCCCCTTCTCCATTCCTCCAAGGACTGCTCTTGACCGAATAATCTGTGTGGGCTGTCGGATAGAGGACAAAGCCGTCGTGGTGCTTGACCACCAAAATCAACTTCTTAAAGCCCGTTTCCTTGAGTACGCGAACCCACTCACGCGCATCTAACTGTGTCGGGTTAAAGCATTCAGGATCCTCCTGACCTGTCCCCCATTCCTGGTCATAAAAGGTATTGAGCCCAAAATGGATAAAGGCTGCTAGTTCATCCTCTAAATAAGCTAGCTGGGCCTGACTAGGCAAGGGCCCCTGCGGTTTTATTTCTCTTACCATACTATTTCCTATCTACATTTTTCTTCACTTTTTTGGCATGTACTTGCAATTCTGTTAACGCTAGAGGGCTTGCCAAGCCTTCAAATCGAAGACGAAGGACATAAGTCTCTACCTTATCAAATTCAAAACGAAGCTCTTCATCCTTGTCGCTTGAAACTTTTCGGATAGCTGATACAGGGAGCCAATTCTCCTCTTGCTTGAGCAGAGAATCCTTATCCAAATGATTTGGAGTCCGGGGTAAGCTAGGCTCATTCCCTATGTAATAATCAATAAAGGTCGGCTCAACAGCCACATATTCTTTATTTTCAACATAATACAAGGTCACGTTATCCACAAATCGCGGTTTTAAAATCCCTGCATCTCCAAAAAGAATGCCCACGCTGGCTTGCTCTGACTTAGCAATCCAAGTATTGGCTGTCGATTTCTTCCGAGCAATGACCTTGTCATTGAGATATGAGGCTGGGTGATTCGGTTCTGAGTGAGAAGCAAAGACCAGAGGCAGATTGGACCCTGTCCATTGATTGGAAATGACTTCCCCATCTACACTTGCATCTGTCACATGAATGGTGACTGTTGCTGGCAACTCACAACCCGCTACCTGCCCTGTGAGAACACATTCTCCTACCTGAGCATAGATTTGAGGTTCGAGTTCATCCCAAGTCACCTTGGCCGTATCTCGTCTGCCATCTGATAAAACTAGCTTGACTCGGTCTGGTAAGTGTGGGGCTTCCTTGATAAGCGTCCAAACCTTTTCAGGCTCAATAGCGCAAATCCCCTGGACACAAACCTGAGCAGAAGCCTTTAGATCCAATCCTTCCAGATGACCAGATACCGTAAATTCATGAAAGCTTTCCAAAGCTTCTTTAGGAATTTCCTCCCAGACAACCTTGACCCGTTTTGCACCGCCTGACTCATAGTCCACCAAGACCGAGAACGGTAGTTGTGGATAAGTCCCCCTATCTGTATACAAGCGAAGTGGTCGTACAGAAACCGCCTGCCCTAGCGAGGTATTTTTTGCGACCTGCAAATAAATTTGATAGATCTTACCTTGATACATGGCTCGGATAGCCAAGTCGCCTGCAGACAAGCAATGAAGCACTCCCTGCTTGATAATGGCGTGGGCACTACCACTCGTCTCCCAAATCACTTCACTATTCCCCACCTTGTTCACAGGGTTATCCACAGTTTGTGGATAAAGTCCAATAGCTGGGGAATCCCCTTCTTGTAATCCTACCTGCTTGTCCACTCGAATCTCAAATAAGCGCTTATTTTTCACTGGTTGGGTAGCCAAAGCATCTCCCACTAAGATATCAAAACTTGCTGACTCTAGCCCCCTAGCACTGGCCTTTACTCTCACTTGACCTACCTGCTCCAAGCTCTGAACTAAGAGGACACCTCTGCCATGAAAGGCTTTCCGCTTAAACCGACCATTTTTCTGGGCTTGGTAACGTTCACGACTAGCCTGCCTACCATTATCCACACCTACAATGCGAGCAGGGCCTTCAATTTTAAAATGAATCTGATTGGAAGCACTCGGCACCCAATTTCCAGCTTGGTCCAATACATCAAAATAGAGATAAAGGAGGTCTTGCCCATCTGGCTCCAGTTGTGATTTCTCGGCATGTAACCCGATTTTGGCTGGCTTACCTGCAGTCACCACCCTATCTTCTGCCACAAGCTGACCTTGACAGTCATAGGCTACAGCATGCAATTCTCCTGGTTGATAAGGCAAACGCCATTCGAGATAGAGGTGGCCAGAACCTTGTCCCTCTTGGTATTTTCTGCCATCTGAAGTCCATTTTTCCTGAAAAGTCTTCCTACCTTGGGATTTTCCATTAAGAAATAGCTCTACAGAACCAGCATTTGAATACACTCTAACAGGGATATCCCCATACTTATCCACAACTTGTTGATAACTCTTGTGGATTTCCCAATTCCAGTGGGGCAGGATATGAACCATAGACTGCTGATCTAGGTCCACCCACTGACTTTGATAGAGATAATAGTCATTTTTAGGAATCCCTGCTGTGTCCACAATCCCAAAATAGGAACTCTTTACAGGCGTGTCATTTTGGTTGTGCCAAGGAGTCGGCTCACCGATATAGTCCACTCCTGTCCAGATAAACTGCCCCGCATAGTCTAGCCGATTTCTATCTGCTATCCAAGAAGCCGTCGCCGTCTTCCCCCAAGGAACCCGATCATTTCCATAGTCTGACTGTTCAAAATTCCTCACGCGGCGATTATCCCCAACCCATTCCTTATCTGGGCGAAAATAGCTCTCACGCGTCCGTGTAGCCGATGAGGTTTCAGACCCGTAAAGTCGCCACTTGGGATGTCTTTTGCGAATCCCATCAATATTGTCTTCCGAGTAATTCAAACCCACCACATCCAGCAAATCAGCAATCTTTTCATGACCTCCAGAACCATCTCCGAAGCGGAACTGATCCATTCCCATGGTCACAAAACGACTATCATCCACTTCCTTGACCCTTTCTAGCAAGCGTTTGATAGTCTTCAATGAATGAGCATCTCCATTTGCTTCGCTGACTTCATTTCCCAAAGACCACATAAAAATCGCTGGATTGTTCTTGCCACGCTCAATCATGGTGCGCAAATCGTAATCCGACCAGAAATCGCCTGCTTTCGCTTCTGGATGAGTCGCTTCTTCCTCAAAAAAGCGACCATAGTCATATTCTTTCTTGCCTCCATACCAGGTATCAAAGGCTTCTTCTTGGATGAGTAGCCCCATTTTGGCAGCCACATCCAGCAAAATGCTACTAGCTGGATTATGGGTAATTCGGATAGCATTGACTCCCATTTCCTTCATCTGGCGCAAGCGTCTCTCTGCAGCTGACCTGTTTTCCACAGCTCCCAGCGCTCCGTAGTCATGGTGCAGACAAACTCCATGAATCTTCAACCAGCGACCATTTAGAAAGAAGCCATTATTCGCTTGCCAATCCATATAGCGGTAACCAAAAGTCTCCTCTTCTTCATCAACCAAAATGCCATTTTTGTAAAGACGAGTCTTCAATTGGTAAAGGTGGGGATGATCAATATCCCAAAGCAAAGGTTGGAAAATTGATATGGCTTGTTGGAAAGAATATTTGTCCCCAGACTCAATCACTACAGAGTCTGTCGCCTGCCAGTCTGACAGTTGCTGCCCTTCATACCAGATACTCTGTTCTAAATATATCGAAACGGATTGAGTCCCATCATTTGAAACCTTGCTTTCAAGCTGGGTTTCCACCCAAGATTGCCTTTGCTCCTTAAGCTTGTGACTTACTATCTTAATCCCATACAAATCCAGATGCACCGAATCTGTGACCAACAACTTCACTTCTCGATAAATACCGCTACCCGAGTACCAACGACTGCTAGGTTGCTGATTTTCCACAAAAACCGCAAGCTGGTTGGCCGTCCCATCGTTTCTTAGATAAGGCGTGATATCATAAGCAAAAGGTGTATAGCCATTGGGATAATAGCCCAGCACTTGCCCGTTGATATAGACTTGGGCATTCATGTAAACCCCATCAAAGAGCAAACGCACCGAAACAAGACTGGCATCTTCTTCCAAGTAAAACTGCGTCCGGTACCAGGCCTGACCCCCATTTAGCTGGCCACCCTCATTTTGCGCTGGCGAATAATGGTCAAAATCATTATAAATACTCCAGTCATGCGGCACTTGAATCGCTTGCCAATTTTCCCTCTGAAAATCCGGCGCCAAGGCCTCTTCTTTCCCCACCTCCTGGCTAAAAAACCAGTGATTTCGTAAAACTTCTTCTCTTCTCATGCAAGCATTCCTCTTTAAACGATTCGATTTACTTGACTATAGCACAAAACAAAAGCGCTTTCAACACTTCCTCCATCACTCCCTAAATACTCAGAAAAGATTCTATAATTTGTGGAGGAGGATTTAGTCCTCAAAGCTACAAGGGTAATGCAAAAAGAGCCTGTTGCCAAGCTCTTTAGTCTATTATTTCTTCTCAGCACGGAGGGCTGACAAGATTTGTGTACGGATATCATCTACACCATTTGGCGTATTTGGTAAAAAGATAGTTTGATTTCCTTTAGAAGCAAAGGTATTCAAGGTGTCCAAATACTGGTTGGTCAAAAGAATGGACATGATTTGCTCTTCTGTCATGCCAACATTGGCTTCCTTGAGTTCAGTGATAGACTCTGCCAATCCATCCACAATCGCCTTACGTTGTTGAGCAATCCCCACACCATGAAGGCGGTCTTTTTCTGCTTCTGCTTCTGCTGCAGTAACGATTTTAATCTTATCGGCTTCCGCCAATTCTTGCGCTGCGACCCGCTTGCGTTGCGCCGCATTGATTTCATTCATGGATTGCTTAACTTCTGCATCTGGTTCGACCTTGGTAATCAAGGTTTTCACGATAATATAACCGTAAGTTGTCATTTCTTCCGCTACTTGGTGCTGGACTTCAAGGGCAATCTCATCTTTTTTCTCAAACAATTCATCCAAAGTTAATTTTGGAACAGAAGAGCGAAGGGCATCTTCTATATAAGATTTAATCTGAGATTCTGGACGCATGAGTTTATAGTAGGCATCTGTTACGCTCTGCTCATTGACACGGTACTGAGTCGCCACATTCATCATAACGAACACATTGTCCTTGGTCTTAGTCTCAACCACAATATCGCTTTGCAGCAAGCGTAACTGGATTCGTGCTGCAATCGAGTCAATTCCAAAAGGCAAGCGAATATGAATACCGCTATTGGCAACCTTTTGGTATTTCCCAAAGCGTTCAATAATCGCCACCGACTGCTGACGAACCACATAAACTGTACTCAGTGTGACTATCACCAATAGGAGCACACAAACCACCACAAAAATCATCAAAAATGTTGCCATTATTGCGACCTCCATCATTATTTTTCCTGTATTATAGCACATTTAAAGAAGGCTGTGCAGTTTTTACTGCGATTTTTCCTGAAATGTCAATAATTAGAGGTGAATTGTCCCATTGTCGTCTAATCTCTATCAATTTAAGTTACATATGTTAGAAACATTGCTCAGAATATTTCTAGCTCCGTTGTTTATCCAAGTACTATCTGATCTCGTTCTTACTATTATAGCGGACGTCATAGCAGGAATTATCTTGTATTTCATTTGCAAATGGCTAGATGGTAAGAAATAGACCGAGTGACTGGCCTATCAACACCCGTTTAATCGCTAAGATACGTCAAAAAATCCCTTAACTACTGCAATAGTTAAGGGATTTGGTGTTCTAATGAACCTTACCCATTGAGTGCATTCTAACACACAAGCGCTAAGATTTCAAGAGTTTTATTTATTGTTTAAAATTCTGAAATATCTATAATGAAGTTACCATCTAGTATCCAAAAACCGACTAGCTCCTATGAACTAGTCGGTTTCTCATCAATGCGCCAACATTTCTTGAGCGATTTCTTGGCCAGATAGGTTATCTGGGTAGTAGGTTGGCCAGTTATCCATTTCTTCAAAGAGAGCTTCTTGGCTTGTGCCTCCAAAAAAGATATGGAAATGTTCTGCCTTAACTGGGGCGATATTGTGGTCACTAAACTGAACATACTTGAATTGTCCAGCGTCCGCATCTGTCGCTTCAAAGAGGAAGCGAACACCACGATTGCCTTTCTTATAAGTCAAGATTTTCTTACCAACATACTTGTAGGTGAATTTCTTACTTTGTCCACCTTGAACAAATTCCATAGTGTTATCAGTAATGTTGATCTTAGTAACATCTGTCTGATAGCCTTTTGTATAATAAGCCTTGTACTCAGCCTGGGTCATCTTACCAGTCAACTTAGCCTTGTAGTCAAAGACTTGATCAAACGTGCCATCTTCGAGGAAAGGATAAACTGATTGCCAGTTACCTGCATAGTCACTCAAGGTGCGGTCCTTGACAGCTGCATCCTCGAAGTAACCATTTTGAACTGTCTTGGTATCCTCTGCCTTTTCAGGCTCAATTGCTGGGCCTTCTTGGTCTGTTGTTTGTTTCAAAGCCTTGAGATTTTTCTCCATGATAGAGATGTAATTTTCTCCAGCCTTGGTGTCCTCTTCTGTCAGACTTTCTAAAGGATTAAGGACATCTGTTTTGACACCTGCCTCTTTTGAAAGTGTGTTAGCCAGAGCTTGTGAGGCATTTTCTTCAAAGTAGATATAGGCAATTTTATTTTTCTTGACGTACTCTGTCAATTCTGCCAAACGAGCAGCTGATGGCTCGGCATCTGGAGAGAGACCTGAGATTGCGACTTGTTTGAGTCCATAGTCCAAGGCAAGGTAGTTAAAGGCTGCGTGTTGAGTCACAAAGCTCTTTTGTTTTGCTTGAGACAAGCCTTCTGCATAAGACTTATCCAAGGCTTGCAATTTTTCGATATAGGCAGCTGCGTTCTTTTCAAAGGTCTCTTTTTTATCAGGATAATCTGCTGACAAGCTGTCACGGATGTGTTCCACTAATTTAATGGCACGAACTGGTGATAACCAAACATGGGGATCGAACTCATGGTGATGGCCTTCTTCTCCATGGTCATGGTCTCCCTCTTCTTCCTCGCCACCTGGCAAGAGCAACATATCGCCAGTCGCCTTGATGGTTTTCACCTTTTTCTTATCCAAAGTATCTAGCAATTTAGGGACCCATGTTTCCATGTTTTCATTTTCATAAACGAAGGTATCTGCGTCTTGGATTTTGGCAACTGCCTTGGCAGACGGTTCATATTCATGGGGTTCTGTACCAGCACCGATGAGGAGTTCTACATTAGCAGTATCTCCTGCGACTTGCTTGGTAAATTCATAGACAGGGTAAAAGGTTGTCACGATATTGAGTTTGCCATTAGCCTGTTTTTGATTGGAACAAGCCACTAAAAACAAGGCACATAGACTGGCTAGCAATAAGCTAATTTTTTTCATGTTGGTCTCCTATTTGATAAAACGTCTTACTAAACTAATTAGCAAGAAAACAGTTACAAAAATAATAGTAATACTTGCACTTGCAGGTGTTTCTGCATAGTAGGAAATGTAAAGTCCTGCCACCATTCCTAAAAATCCAATAGCACTGGCAAGCAGCATAACCGATTTAAAGTTTTTCCCCAGACGCAGGGCAATACTAGCTGGCAATACCATAATGGTCGACACCAGAAGAGCTCCTGCAGCAGGAATCATGAGGGCAATGGCCACCCCTGTCACCATGTTAAAAAGAATGGACATGGTACGAACTGGCAAGCCATCCACAAAGGCCGTATCCTCATCAAAGGTCAAGATATACATCGGACGAAGGAAGAGGAAGGTCAAAATCAAAACAACCGCCGCAATGACAAAGAGGGAAATGACCTGCTCTTCGCTGATAGTCACAATCGAACCAAAAAGATACTGGTCCAAACTCATAGAACTCGAGCTTTTACCCTTGCTCATGACAATCAGAGAAACAGCCAGACCTGTTGACATAAGGATAGCTGTCCCGATTTCCATAAAGCTCTTGTAAACCGTACGGAGATACTCCAGAAAGACTGCCGCAATCAAGACAATGGCAATCGTAGAAACTGTCGGAGAAATCCCTAGTACCAGACCAAAGGCTACACCCGAAAGCGAGACGTGGCTGAGGGTATCACTCATCAAACTCTGACGGCGCAAGATTAGGAAGGTTCCTAATACTGGCGAGAAAAGACTCATGGCAATAACCGCCAGAAAGGCACGTTGCATAAAGTCATAAGATAATAAACTAAGCATGGCCCACCTCCTGATCATTCTCATGAACGTTGAAACAACGCCATGGCGAGTCTTGGTTACGGACTAGATGAATATTGCGGTCTGCATAGTCCTTAACTTCTTCAGGGTCATGGGTAATCATCAAAACAGCCTTGCCATGATGATGGGCGCTGTGGTGCATCAGTTCGTAAAATTCATTTTTACTTCCTGCATCCATCCCCGTTGTCGGCTCATCTAGGATAAACACATCTGGGTCAGAAGCAAACATTCGCGCAATCACCGCTCTCTGTTTTTGCCCCCCAGAGAGAGACCCCAAGCGTTTGTCTCGGTGTTCCCACATACCAACTGAGTCCAGACTAGCCTTGATATGCTCCTCATCATGAGCATTCAAGCGACGGAACCAACCCTTTCGCGGATAGCGACCCGACTTGACAAATTCATAAACCGTACTTGGAAAACCAGCATTAAAACTGGCAATCTGCTGGGGAAGATAGGCTATTCTCAATTTCTTGCCCTGGGTATTTGTCTTTGAAATGGTCACCTTACCAATGCGTGGTTGAAGAATCCCAAGACTGGCCTTGATCAGTGTCGTCTTAGCCGCTCCATTTTCCCCTGTCAAGGTCACAAATTCCCCACTATCAACACTATAATTGATATGTTCCAGAACAGGCTCCTTATCATAATAGAAGGATAAATCCTCTACCGTAATGTATCTCATTATTTGATTTCTCCTACTAAAGCAGTCAAAAACCGCTGAATCACTTTTTGTTCATTTGGAGTAAACTGAGTCGCCACTTGTTCATAGGTTAAAAGTGTATGCTCATGGTGATGATGATGCTCCTCAGCAATTGGACGAGCCAAATCAGTCAACTGATAAAAAATCACACGCGCATCCTTAGGATCTTTAGATGTTTCCAACATCCCTTCCTTGACCAAAGACTTAATGGCCTTGGTAACTGCCGCCTGACTGACATTGAGGCGACGGGCCAATTCTGAATTGGTTAAAGATTCCTCTGACAAGAGCATGAGGATATGCTCCTGAGTATTGGTCAGAGCCACCTCACTAGTGCAATGACCTATTAGGATTTCATGCTGATTTTCTGCCTGCAAAATCACCTCATTCAAAAAGGCATCGATATCCTTCGCGAGCTGTCTCATATCTGACTCCTTTCCTTTTAGACTTCTCTTTTTATGAGAAAAATACTATTCTTTGAAACTTCATTTACCAGTTAATTATATCACAACCAAAAAAAGAGTCAAGAAAAAATGTGAAAACTGGTTTCATTCTTAAACTCTTCCATACTATTATCTATTGAAATTCCTTGATATCTCCATCATAAGTCGCCCAATCTTTGCTGAAAAAGCGCTCATTCAGATGGTAAGTCGGAGCTGGTGTGGGATTGGATAGGAAAGGATCAACAGCCTTGTCAAAAGCCAACCAACCCAACCAACCAATATGAATTGTATCTTTTACAAAATACGGTTCAGCACCATTTTTTGAAAAATCTGCTATATTGGTAAAACCTTGACTTTCTAACTGGTAACGAATCTTTTCAACTGCATGTTGATACATATCTTGATTTAATCCTGTATAATCCATCCATTTTTTATTAACAGGTTGAATCACAAACAATACATTCACTTTTGAATTCGCAAATTGATTCAAGACTAATTGCAAGTCATTATATTCAGATGATTTTAGAAAATTATAATTTTTCTGATAATCCTTCCACTTGTTTAAATCTTTCTTTACTTGCGTATCATAGAAACGATTTTCCATCCCCATATCATTATTCGTGGTATTTGCTTCAGCATCTTTTACAGCGATTTCTCTCAATTTATCGTAAGAAAATCTATCTGGTAAGTCTTTTAGATACTTCTCCACGCGATCTCTATATTTTTCTCCATCATTCACTGACAATTGTCCAAATAGAAATGATTGTTTTTGGTTGAATCGTGCCAATGTATCTATGAGTGTCTTATCTATTTCTGAAAGTTGCTCACCCTCGGTTATTTTTTTGACTATATCTCCCAATACTACATTAGGATACTTTTTCATTAAACGCGAAGCGGCGTAACGACTTGACACATCTCCAGACTGATTTTCCAAAAAAGCACCCAATTGATCCGTGTTGAAATACCTACGAAAAACTGCAGGTTCATACTCCGTTTCTGTGAACCACTGCGGAGAAATAACAAAAACAGCTTGTTTATTTTCTAGCTCTGGCAATATTTGCTGCATACCAAAGTACTGATTCAAAGAAGCTGCTCCTGCTTGTCCTAAAAAATAGGGTCTATACGAACGATTGTACTTCTCCGCTAAAACAGCTGGATGCATACTATCAAATCGAATCCACTCACTAGAACCAAAAAAGGGAATAAATCGTAGATTTGGATCCGAAAGAGCTCTCACTTTCTGAAATCTTTCTCTAAAACTTTGTGTACTAATCGCTGCTGCATATCGTTTTTCTTCTGATAAATTATAACTTTTACTAGTAGGATAAAAGAAAATGAGCAGAAAAACCAACAAACCAGCTATCAAGACCGGTCCGAAGATCATCCATAAGCGTTTAAGCATTTTGTAGCTCCACAATACCAGCTATGATTTTATTAGCCGTATTCCAATCATCACGACCAAACTCTGTTACAGGGACACGAATGTCAAAACGGTTTTCAATCTCCACAATCAACTCAACCGTGCCCATGCTATCCAAGACACCTGCATCAAAAAGATCTTCATCCATCATGTCAGAAACATCTTCCATAAACAACTCATCAATAATTTCGATAACTTCTGATTTGATATCCATATTTTATTTCCTTTATTTTTTAAACCATAAATCATTCAAGAATCCAGAAAAGATTAAGAATGACAGCATGACGACATGGAAGGTGACAACCATGCCAAGCAACTGAATCCAGCGATTCTCAGGTAGAGCAGCTTTCCCTGCTTTTTTCCGTTCCTTATTGAGCGTTTTTTTCTTGCGAACCCAAGCATCATTGATGACCAAGCCTAGTCCATGAAAGAGTCCATAGGCGATATAGTACCAGGTCACGCCATGCCAAAATCCCATAATCAGCATATTTACAATATAAGCCACACTTGAAGTTACATTGCGATTCTTAAAGACCTTCTTTCTAGTCAACACCATGACCATTCGCATAAAGACAAAGTCACGGAACCAGAAAGAGAGACTCATATGCCAACGATTCCAAAATTCCTTTAAATCCCTTGATAAAAAGGGCTTATTAAAGTTGATAGGGCTACGAATTCCCATCAAATTTGAAATGGCTAAGGCAAACATAGAATAACCTGCAAAGTCAAAGAAGAGCTCCAGACCAAAAGTATACATAACTGCCAAGGCATAGTGGTTAAAGAAACCACCTGACTGCAGGGCTAGATTCTTCAAAGGAGGCAACAAGGTCTCTCCTAAAACATGAGCTAGGATAAACTTGTACAAAAATCCCCACATGATATAGCGAACAGATTCATCCAGCATATCCATCAACTCATCCCTCTCAGGAATGGTCTGATAATTTTCATTAAAACGCTTAAAGCGATCGATTGGACCACTTGAAAAAGTCGGCATGAAGAGAAGAAAACGGAGGAATTCCCAGAGGGTAAAATCCTTAATCACTCCATCTCTCAGCTCGATGATAATCCCAAGCGAACGAAAGGTCAGGTAAGAAATTCCCAAAAATCCAAGCAAAGACTGCGTTCCATTGATAGCTGGCTGCACCTTGACAAAGATAATCGGAAGGAGGGACAGAAAGCTAACTAGATAGAAGACCCACTTGCCATCCTTGCTTTTTCGATAATGCTTATAGAAGAGTACGAGCAATATTTCCCAGCAAAGGTAAATACCTAATGCAACCAATTGATTGGTCTTCCCACCTACCAACATGGTGACGATAAAGGAGAGACTTACCAGCGCTTCATACCAGGCAAAGCGTTTCTTGAAAAAGAGACCGATAAAGATGGGCAAGGTCGCAGCAATCACATAGACAAAATACTGAGGATTGCCGTATGGCTCTAAATGAGGAAGCTGTTGAAAGAACTCCGTCATCTCTTATTCACCTCGTTAATCAATCCTTTGATGTCAATTTTTCCATTTGGAGTCAGTGGTAAACTATCTCGGTAAAGGAATTTAGACGGCATCATGTAGGACATCATGATGTCTGTCAAATCTTCCTTGATGGCCTTGGTAATATCGATATCACGCTCAAACTGTTCACGAACACCATCTTTTAAGATAACATAGGCCAATAGATTTTGCACCTTGTGGTCTTTGTTATAGCGCGGAACAGCGACAGCAGACTCGATATAACGAGACTTATTAAGATTTTGAGAGACATCTTCTAGCTCAATGCGGTAACCGTTAAACTTAATTTGGAAGTCCATGCGTCCGCCGTAGAGAAGTAAGCCTTCATCCGTCATGGTTCCCACATCACCTGTGTGATAGGCTGGCAGTCCTTCAAACTCAAAGAAGGCTTCCGCTGTTTTTTCTGGATTGTTCATATATCCTTTTGAAACAGCTGGCCCAGAAACAATGATTTCTCCCTGTTCACCATTTGGCAGTTTATTGCCTTCCTCGTCAATGATAAAGGTTGGAGAATCAGCCTTGGTATAGCCGATTGGTAGGCGTTTGAGAGTCGCTAACATCTCGTCTGTCACGGCAACTGCTGACAGGGCCACTGTCGCTTCTGTTGGGCCGTAAGCATTGATAATACGGGCATTGGGGAAACGCTCGCGCAGTTTTTGAGCTGTTTTGACTGTCAATTCTTCCCCATCAAAGTAGAAATGCGTGATGCCAGACATTTTCTCACTGTTGAAGTCTTCAGACAACATGGCCATATCTGCAAAAGACGGTGTTGATGTCCAGATAGCAATTGGCAATGAAAAGATGGTCGCAAAGAGTTGCTTAAAGTCCTGAGTGATGGCTGAGGGAAGAGCGAAGAGCGTACCACCTAGTGCCAAGGTCGGCGCCCAGTACATGACAGACAGGTCAAAAGAATAAGGTGGCTGAGCCAGCATTTGCGGACGACTTGGTGTCGCAAATTCCTGATCCGTAATCATCCAGTTGGTAAAGCTGAGAAGGTTATCATGGGAAATCTGCACTCCCTTAGGCTTACCAGTTGTACCAGAAGTAAAGATAATGTAGTAATTATCATCTCCCTTGACTGGATGCGTAATTTCATAGTTATTCCCTTGGGCAAAGGCTTCTTGAATCCGAGCTAGATTCAATATCGGTGTCGAAACCTGCTCTAATGGAAAGTCTGAGATGGCAATAATCAAACTTGGCTCTGCTACTTCTAAAATAGCTGAAACTCGCTCCAAGGCCGAATGGCTATCAATTGGAATGTAGGCATGACCTGACTTAGTCAAGGCTACAAAGGTTGCCAACATTTCATATTCTTGGCCACCAAAAACGACCACAGGAGACTTCTCAGGCAATCCTAGTTGGTCAATGGCTGCAGCCAAACTATCCGAATCAGCCTTCAAATCGCCATAAGTGTGTTCCTGCCCCAAAACATTATAAACAGGATAGCTAGGCTGGGTCTGAGCAAAATGCTCAATGGTTTCAATCATATCTGCTATTGGTTTATTTGACATAATAAGGATTCTCCTTCAAGTTAAAATTCATTATAGATAAAGCTTCCTTGACCCTGACCAAGATAGCTAAAAAAGTAAAGTAGCCCTAGAAAGATAATAAAATACAAGGCTGTCCGACCAAAAAAGAGGTACAATTCTTTTCTCTGTTTCATCAAGAAAAACCATTCATTTCTATAATTTTTCGCTAAAATAAAATCAATTTCTTACTAATTTATTTTTCTGCTATTATACCACTTTATAGACTAGTTTTTCAATTGTTTACCCGTCTATTTTAACTACGTTTCAGTAACACTAATTTGTTCCATATGATTCTTTCTAATGATAGCTTGAATGCTTTTCAGTATAAATTATATGGGGCTACAATAAAGTAGGCTCCATACTACCTATAGAGGATGTCTCCACTATAAATATTATAGAGCCTTATCTTATGTCTCACTTTATCGGTGCAGTTCTCTTTATCTAGAGATTTTTATAGTATGTAATCCTAAAATTCACTATAGATAAATTCTTGAATATTCGAAAAATCGGTCACAAAACAGTAAATCACGATGCTCAAGATAACCGTATAGAAAAATAGTGTCCACAAGATTAATCGATGAGTGTTAGTTAGCTTGGTTTGCAAATTTGTAAAGTTCTTTTTCAACTTCCATCCATCCTTTCACTCCAACGTGCATCACGTCAAATAAAAAGTAATCATCATACTCTCTGTTTCCATAGTTTAATACGGTTGCACCATAGGTTTTTGCGACATCTTCTATTTTTTTATAAGTTTTTTCTCGCATCTCTCTTGAGACACCTGTGTAGTCATTCCATTTCCCGTTTACTGGGAAAATAATAACCTCAACTTCAATTCCCAATTCTTTGGCAACTGTCAAGAAGAGTTCCATATCTGAATACTCTGGTGACTCCAGGTAGCTCAAATCTTTATTAGAATCTTTCAGTGATGCATAGCGATCTTTTAAGTAAGTATTGTAGTAGTTATTATCAACAGCATAGTCATTATTGTCTGTTTTCTTTTTGACCTCTTCCACAAACTGATCCGTCATCTTTTCCCAATCATAGTCTGGGGTTTTGTCTCCTAGTGAAGGATAATCTGATTTCTCATGATTTTCATAAAATTTTCGTTTGAGCTTAAAGGAATACATCGCGTTATCTAACTCTAATAGTTTTTTATCAACAATGGTTCCTTTTCCATCTATGAAATAACTTTTGTATTTTTTGTAGATGTCGTTTTGTTGCTTGTTTCCTTTGGTAATCTCGATAATGCGATTGATTAGTTTTTCTTTCGTTTCTTTACTAATCTTGTCATTATCTAGCATGTGGAAAATATGTTCCTGAGAAGCCTTGTTCAAAAAGGCATCTTGATGGGTCCCATCTTTTTCAAACCACTGAACCGACTCTACTATAGCTACTTTTCGCTTAGTCATCGATCCTTCAATAGACCCCAAGGTCGTAGCCTGAATGATGTTTTGAGAATAACTGGTCCCAATCTGCATGATATTAAAATCGTTGTAGTTAAAAATTTTATTTGGATGATAGTCTTCATTTATCGTCGCAACCAACTCTGAGGAACCCATTAGAACCAGTGTATTGAGGGTGATATTGCTTGTTAGAATATCTCTACTTTTATACTTTTCATACGAAGTGCTGTAACGAATACTGTTATCCTTGACTTTATAATAATCATCAATCTTCTTGACATACGTCACATTTAAAAGGGCAAGCGTCGCAATTACGAGCACAAGCGATAGTAAAAATGCTTTTAATTTAATCATCTCGTTTTATCCTATCCCTTCGATCTGTCCGATTTCTTCTCAATCTCTTATCTCTTTAAAGTCGTCAGTAAGATTTTATAGGGTTCACCTGAAAAGATAAAGAAACCAACCATAACCAAATTCATGGTCACAAACCAACTTAGTAGCTTATACCATTTTTTGTTTTTATTTTTCTTATAAAAATTGCTTTTCTTTTGATACACTTCAAATCCAGCCATCAAGACACCATGGTAAAAACCATAAACAATGTAGCTAACACTAAGACCATGCCAAAAACCCATGACCAACATATTGACCATATAGGCATAGGTTGCATTATGTAGTCTATTTTTAAACCATTTTTTCCTGATAACCTGCATCAATACTCTTGAAAATACAAAATCTCTCAACCAGGTCGACAAGGTGATATGCCATCTAGTCCAGAAATCTTTGATATCGACACTCAAGAAAGGTTTGTTAAAGTTCATCGGTGTCTGAATACCTAGAATATTACTACTTCCAACGGCCATTAGACTGTAGCCTGCAAAGTCAAAAAACAGATACAAGGTATAGAGGTACATATACTTGATTGAGTAAACGACTGTGCCCGTATTATTTAGAGCGAGTAACATCTGGTAAACATAGGTTGATAAAACAATCTTGTAAAGGAGTCCTAGAACGATACGATACACACCGTCCCCTGCTAACTCTAGATACTCTTTTCGTGGCATGACCTCGTTTATCTCTTTTAAAAATCTCCTACTCCGATCAATTGGACCAGCACTAACTGTTGGGAAAAAGAGCAAAAACTGTAGATAATCTTTTACACTGATTTTTTCTTTGATTAAGCCATCCGATATCTCTAGCATGATCTGAATGGTCTTAAAGGACATGTAAGAAATTCCAATAAAGGTCAACAAATGCAGAGAAGTCAGGGCAAAGACTTTATTGATCACCAAAGGAAGAATGGAAAGGAAAACCAGTGGTTTCAGCCACTTTACCTCTATCCTCTGTGCTAGAAAAACCAGAAAATATTGGTAGACGATAAAGGCGAGCAAATAGACAATCATCGCTCGGCTCTTACCATAGATAGCTCCTGCAAATAAGAGGGAGAGCGCCAAAATATAGTAGTCCTTACGTTTTTCAAAAAAGTTTACCACAAAACCAATCAGTAAAACTACAAACAAGAGAAGGAAAAACTCATTCCCCTCGAAATAATTCATACCAGCCAAACTCCTTTTTTCTTTTTCTCATCTCTTGATTTATCTTTTTAGGATTAGTTCCTATCATATTACCAAGGATAGTTAACTTTATTCATTATATCATAATTTAAAAACTATAAATACTTCTATTATTTCATTTCTTAAAATAAAAAATCCAACTGACTCTTAGTACTGAACCCCAATAATGAGACAAAATTATTCACACAATAAATAAAATTCAAGAACAAAAAATTTATGAAGGAACCGGTAAAGGATTCTAACTTTTTAACTGAAATAGTAATCAACACCAGTATATAAACTTTAAAAAATTATGAGGTTGGGAAAAAGTCTCTCATTTAAAATAGTCTCGTCTGATATAGATTAAAACAGCTTCTATTATCAGACAAATTGCTGATAGCCAAAAACTGATGCTAATACCAAAATTCTCAGTAATATAGCTCATTAGTAAAACAAATACTGAAAATGCTAATGTCGAAATCACTTCAAGAACGGAATAGACATTAACCAAGTTATTTTCCTCTACTGTTTCCTGAAGAAATACACTTTCAGGAACTTCTTTTAGTTGCGATAATATACCAACTAAAGCTGAAAATAATAAAAACATCTGTGCATTTGGAAAAAATAGAATAGTCAGTGTCACTATTGCCATAGCTACAAGAGAAAAAAGAATACTTTCCCATTTAGCAGCGAGGAACTTTTCAGATAGCCTAAAAGCAATTAAGCCACTAATTATAATCCCAATAGAGTATGCTGTATTAGAATATCCCCAGTAACTTTCCGTTTTATTTAATAACTCAGTTACAAAAACAAGTATAATAGACGAAACCCAAATCGTATTTGAGAAAATTTCAAATAAATTTGCTGATACAAAAAGTCTTAATCTAGGATCTCTAGCAACTAACTTCCAACCTTTGAGCAAAATTTCAAGATTAGTTTCTGACTCTAACACCTCCACTTCAGCCTTCGGAAGAAATAACATCAGAAAGCTAGAAATGATATACAAGATTAAAATGATAAACGTGGTAGGTAAGAGACCAATTGTTGCAAACAAGAGTCCACCTAATCCCCAACCCACTAACTGAACAGCTTCACCACTCATTGATAAGGCTGAATTAGCCTTACCCAAATCGGTCGCATAGCGTGGCACAATAGCATAGGAAACAGGTGCAGCAAAACCATCTAATATGGAAATTGCCACAACAAATAGATAGGTTACCAAAGGCGCTACTGATTGCATTACGGTAAACATTCCTACCAGTATCGTTAATAATATAGTCTTTCCAAATTGAGATAAAGATAAAACCCTATTTAGCGCTAACCTTTTAGTAACTAAAGGAACTAAAAGACTCGCAACAAAAGAGGATACCCCTATTAAAATGGGAACTAGTGATGTGGCAATTACTGATTTTGAAATAATGTATATGTTAGCAATGATGGTTACTCTAAAGAAAATATCTGCTAAATTTGCAAACAATTGAGAGACTAACAACTTGATAAATGAATTAGACATATAGCTCTCCTATCTTAGTTGCCAACTTTGGAATTAAAATTTGATTTTTAATATTTTAGCATAAAATAGAAGAAAATAAAAGTGAGGTTTTTCACATGAAAAAGAAAAAGCTATTGCCTTTATTATTCCTACTTTTTTAAGGAGAGATTATTATCGTTGGTGGCTATCTCTAAGAAGTTATACTCAATGAAAAAAGCCTGAGATTTTCATCTCAAGCTCTATCAAAATAATTTTTTTCTAGATTAGAAAA
The DNA here is from genome assembly GCA_905221105.1 of bacterium. Classification (GTDB taxonomy): domain Bacteria; phylum Bacillota; class Bacilli; order Lactobacillales; family Streptococcaceae; genus Streptococcus. The sequence goes on along the minus strand of CAJNBW010000008.1, from coordinate 73,052 downwards.
GTGAGAATACAAGCACGGCCAAGGCTGCACCGATAACAGGTCCTACAACAGGAATCCAGGCATAAGACCAGTCTCCGTCTCCCTTGTTTGAAATTGGAAGGATACTGTGCATGATACGAGGGCCAAGGTCACGCGCAGGGTTCAAGGCATAGCCTGTTGTCCCACCTAGTGAAAGACCGATACCAACAATCAAGGTCCCCACTGCAAAGGTTCCGATACCTGCCTGAAAATCGTAAAGACCCAAAGCAAAGATTGTCAAGACCAATACAAAAGTTCCAAGGATTTCACTTATCAAGTTTGATACAGTATCTTTGATAGCTGGTCCTGTGCTGAAAGTAGCCAAAATATTTCCTGCATTTTCTTCTGCCTCATAATGCGGTTTGAATTGCAACCAAACCAAAATCTGACCGAGCATGGCTCCTGCAAACTGAGCTAGGATGTAAGGGAAAACGGAAGCCCAAGGCAAACCACCTTTTAAAGCCACACCAATTGTCACAGCTGGGTTTAAATGAGCTGGACTGAGCTTGCCAGATACAAAGACCGCAACCGCAACTGCAATCCCCCAACCCATGGTAATCACAATCCAACCTGCACTGTTGCTCTTTGTTTTAGGAAGAACTACACCTGCAACAACACCATTCCCTAGAAGAATCAGGATTAAAGTCCCTAGAAATTCTCCAAATAATTCATTCATCATCTTTCTGTCTCCATTAAAAAGAAGGGACGGGCGACAAGGAGTCCTGCCCTCCACCTCTTTTATTTTTTCTTAATTTTTTAATTCTGCTAAATCGTTGTTGGCAAGAGCCGCTTCGACATCCGCACGGTAAGCTGCTTTTTCCACTTCTGTCCAGTCATAGAATCGTCCCATTTCATCCAAAACTGGCTCAACGATGCTATCCAAACTATCACGCATAAAGAGCATATGGTTGGTACGACGAAGAAGGAAGTCAACCGGACTAAGAGCCAACTCATTGCGCATTGCATAGTGAAGTGACAAAGTATCTGCCAAGCTAAGCCCTGGTGCTTGTTCCAAACTATGAGCAAGAGCAAAGACTTTCGGTGCATTTGAACCGTAAAGATTTGCTAGGTAATGAGCTTCCTTGCTATCCAAACCACGTGACACTCCAAGTTGCGCAAAGGCTTCGATTTCTGAGTCCACATTTGCTGGGTTCAATTCCCCACCTGAAACCGGGTAAGTCTTAGAGTTGATCAGTTTAAAGCTACGGTCAAATTCTGCTTTGAGGATGTCAACCACGCGCTCCATAGCTCCTTCAGCCATCTTACGGTAGTCTGTGATTTTACCACCAGCAAGGGTCAAGAGACCATTATCATCTCGGTCCAAGCTAGAACCACGAGAAACTGCAGATGGGTCCAAATGTTTCTCAGAGGTACTGCTTTCAAGCTTGCTGACGGCAGACTCAACATCTTCACGCGTTTTTTCTTTAGAGAGATAAGATTCAACAGTCGCAATCAAGTTGTTAAAGCTTTCATCGCTAATGGTTCCGTTATTTCCACCATTGTAGTCAGAAGCGCTATTACCTGCGATCAATGGACGAAGACCTGCCCAGCTACTTTCAATGTCAGCAACTGTAATATTCGCTTCTGGGAAGCGGTTGTTGACAATGCCAAGTAGGTAATCTACATCTTCTTGAGTTACTTTTGGATGTTCCAAATCACCTGTGTAGTCTGTATCGGTTGTACCAAAGTAAGTCTTGTTTTCACGTGGGAGAACAAAGACCATACGGCCATCACCCAAACCTGTGTCAAAGTAAACTGGCTGTGAAACCTTGATCTTGCTTGAATCCACTACCAGGTGAACTCCCTTAGTTGGACGCATTTGTGAGAATTGGGTTCCCTTATTAGACAAATTGCGTACCTTGTCGCTCCAAGGGCCTGTCGTGTTGATAACCAGACGAGCTTTGATTTCAAAGACTTGGTCTGTCAAGAGATCACGAGCTACAACACCTGTAATCTTGCCACTTTCGTCAAAGAGGAAGCCTTCTGCCTTCACGTGGTTGGCAATGAGGGCACCGTCTTGGTTGGCACGTTTGATATTTTCAATCACGAGACGCGCATCGTTGTTACGGAAGTCAAGGTAAACCCCACCTCCTACCAAGCCTTCCTTCTTCAAGTTTGGCTGGCGTTCCAAAACTTCTTCCTTGCTCAAGACCTTATTAGCAGCTGGTGTGTTGTTAACTCCTGCCAAGAGGTCGTACAAGTCCATGGCTACTTTAAGACGGAAGAGGCTAAAGGTTGCTCCATCTTCATCGTAAACTGGTAAGAGCATTGGGTCCGGTTTTGGAATGTGTGGTGCGATTTGTTGAACCACTGCACGTTCAGAAACCGTATCTGATACCACTTCTACGTCAAATTGCTTAAGGTAACGAAGTCCTCCGTGAACCAATTTAGTTGAACGGCTAGATGTCCCTTCTGCGAAGTCTTGCATTTCAATCAAACCAGTCTCAAGACCACTGGCTGCCGCCTGCAAGGCTACACCAGCCCCTGTGATTCCTCCACCGATAATCAAGAGGTCCAGGGTGCGTTCCTGCATTTTTTTAATTGATAATTCACGTGTTTTCTTTGAAAATTCCATATTTACACACTTTCTAACTAAGTCGCTTTATTCTTCCAGTATTAGTCATCGATTTCCGCAAAGACTTGGGTTGCTTTTACAGCCTTCTTCCAGCCCTTGTAGAGTTGTTCCTTGCGAGATTCGTTCATAGATGGCTCGAAGAGCTCTCCTGTCTCGTTCAAGAGTTTCAACTCATCCAAGTCTTTCCAATAGCCCACTGACAAACCTGCTAGGAAGGCTGCCCCTAGAGCTGTTGTTTCCAAGTTTTTGGCGCGTGCGATGTCGATTCCCAAAATGTCAGCTTGGAACTGCATGAGGAAATTGTTCATAGCTGCACCACCGTCTACTTTCAAGACTTGGATAGCTGTTTGAGCATCCACTTGCATGGTGTCAATGATGTCACGTACTTGATAAGCGATAGATTGCAAAGTCGCCTTGATAAAGTCTTCTTTGCTTGTTCCACGAGTCAAACCAAAGACAGAACCGCGAGCATTTTGGTTCCAGTATGGTGCTCCTAGTCCTGTAAAGGCTGGAACGACATAAACTTCATCATCATTGTGAGAATTACGAGCGTATTTTTCAGATTCTGGTGAATTTTCAACCATGCGAAGTCCATCACGAAGCCACTGAATGGCACTTCCTGCGATGAAGATAGAACCTTCCAAGGCATAGTAAACCTTGCCATTGATTCCGTAACCAATGGTTGTCAAGAGGTTATTTTCAGACAACTGCATTTCTTCACCAGTATTCATGATGATGAAAGAGCCTGTTCCATAAGTATTCTTGACCATACCTGGTTCAAAAGCTAACTGTCCAAAGAGGGCTGCCTGTTGGTCCCCAGCCATACCTGAGATTGGCACTTCTCCACCGTAGAAATGGAATGGCGCTGTCTTACCGTAGATTTCAGAGTTAGAACGAACTTCTGGAAGCATAGCCTTCGGAATGTTGAGGATTTCCAAAATCTCATCATCCCATTTAAGTTCTTTAATGTTATAAAGCATGGTACGGGCTGCATTTGAGTAGTCCGTCACGTGAGCCGCACCATCAGTCAATTTCCAAACCAACCAAGTGTCAATCGTACCAAAGAGCAATTCTCCTTTTTCAGCTCGCTCTTGTGCTCCTTCTACATGGTCCAAAATCCAACGAACCTTGGTAGCAGAGAAGTAAGCATCGATAATCAAACCAGTCTTTTCATGGAATTTTTCCACATAACCTTGGCTTTTTAGTTGCTCAGCCAAAGGTGCTGTCTGGCGAGATTGCCAAACAATTGCGTTGTAGATAGGGAGCCCTGTTTTCTTATCCCAGACGACCGTTGTTTCACGCTGGTTGGTAATCCCAATTGCTTCGATTTGATTTGGCTTGACACCACTTTCTATGAAAGCACCCGCAATAACTGACTGAACAGAGTTCCAAATTTCATTGGCATTGTGCTCAACCCAACCTGCTTGAGGAAAAATCTGAGTAAACTCTTTTTGACTCGAGCTGACCTTTTCTCCTTTTTTGTTGAAAATAATGGCACGAGAACTTGTTGTTCCCTGGTCAATGGCCATGATGTATTTTTCTTGTGACATGTGCTGTCCTCCTGATAAAGATCTTGAGGATGTATCCTCTTTACAGTAACTAGTATACAAAATAAAGCGCTTTCTTGTTCATCAACTTTTTTTAATTTTTAAAAAAATGTGAGGAGATTGTGTGAATTTCACAAAAAAGGCCTCAAAAGTTAGATTTAATAACCTATTTTAATGAAGAAGTAGCTAATAAGAGTATTTTTCTAAGATTTACGATATGAAAAGTTTACATAATGCAATTATTTAATACCCATTCATAGTGTGATATAATATTGTTAATAACTAAAAACACCTCAAAATATAAAAAAGGGGAGAATTTTATGGCTAAAAAGAATCAATCTAATCGTCTAACTAACCAACATAAAGATTCAAGAGGAGTAGTAGGTATATTCGGAGAAGATGCAAAATCTCATGATATTGCCGTAGGCACTATCTCTCATCTAGTAAAATCGAAACTAGAGGAATTATATCCGATGTTAGAGTTTAGATTTAGAAAATCAGTTAGTAAAAAGGAGATTAATCATTATCTTAGTAAGCTGGATAAAGATTTAGGAAAAACTTTATTTACACAGAATGCAAGTATTATTCCTGACGGCGGTATCATTGAGGTAAAAGATGATTCAGGCAGTTGGCGTGTAGTTCTAGTAACAGAAGCTAAACATCAAGGAAAGGATATTGAAAATATTAAATCAGGTAAACTAGTAGGAAAAAACAACGACCAAGATTTAATGGCTGCCGGAAATGCTATTGAACGCTCACATAAAAATATTGCTGAAATAGCAAATTTTATGCTATCCGAGGAACATTTCCCTTATATCATTTTTCTAGAAGGTTCTAATTTTTTAACGCAAACTATTTCTGTAATACGCCCAGATGGACGGTCTGTGGTGCTTGAACATGACTCAGGAATACTAAACCGCTTAGACAGACTAACTGCCGCTAATTACGGTATGCCAATCAATACTAATTTGTGCAAAAATAAATTTATAAAAAATAAAGACAAATCAATAATGCTTCAAGCAACCTCTATCTACACAACTGGTGATGGAAGTCACTGGAAGCCTCAGGAAATGTTTAATATAATGTTAGATGTGGCTCAGACTTCTCTTAAAGTTTTGGGAAGCGATATTTTTAACCAATTAACAAGGAGTATGGAATAAGATAATGAGAAAAAACGAAAATGATTTTTTAAGAAAGGCAAAAAAAAATAAAAATGATGAGTTCTATACTCAACTACAAGATATAGATAGGGAGTTACAACATTACAAGGTACATTTCAAAAACAAAGTTATATTTTGCAATTGTGATGACCCTAGAACTAGCAATTTTTATAGATATTTTGCTCAAAATTTTAATGAACTTGGTTTGAAAAAGCTGATTGCATCCTGTTATATCGAACAACAATTTGATTTATTTAGCTTAAATTCAGAAATTTCAAATGGTTTTTACTATGAATACACTGGGAAAAAAGAAGAGGTCATTATTCCCAGTCTAAATGACGTGACATTTTTTAAAGGTGACGGTGATTTCCGCAGTGAGGAAAGTATGAAACTATTAAAAGAAGCAGATGTAGTGGTAACAAATCCACCATTTTCCCTTTTCAGAGACTTCCTTGCACAAGTTGTTCAATATGATAAACAATTTTTAATCATTGGCAATATTAATGCTATTACTTACAAAGAAACTTTTAAACTCATAGAAAACAATAAAGTTTGGATGGGGATAAATATGGGACGTGGTATTTCTGGATTTATCGTTCCAGACCACTATGAACTCTATGGGACAGAAACCACTATAAATGAACGTGGTGAAAGAATTGTTTCCCCTAATAACTGTTTATGGCTAACAAATTTAGATAATTTCAAAAGGCACGAGGACATTATTCTTACCAAAAAGTATAAAAATAATGAAAACCAATATTTAACCTACGATAATTACAACGGTATCAATATCAATAAAACAGTAGATATTCCTTATGATTATCGAGGAGTTATGGGAGTTCCAATAACTTTTCTTCATAAGTTTAATCCAAATCAATTTGAAATTGTTGGATTCCGAAAAGGAGATGACGGAAAAGATTTATCAATAAATGGTAAGAGCACTTATTTTAGGATATTAATTAAAAATAAGAAGTTTCAAACGACTAAATAGGCTGGTAGTATGATGAGTTTTACGAGCAAACAAATATCTAATTTTTTGGATGATAAAATTTTATTTCGATTTACAATTAACAGTAACAATACTATAAACTTCAACGAACGTGAAGCGATTTTTACTTTTGATCAAATTGAAAAAGTAATAAAAACTAATTTTGATTATTGGAAGATTGTTTCAGAAAAAGCACCATCTAATTATTATTCAAATTGGCAAATCATGAATAATAAGATAAATGGCATAAGGAAATTTCTTTCTGAGATTAACGACTTAAATACGGATACTATAAATAACTATCTTTATTATAACTTGTCAAGTAGTCGTGAAACTACTGAGCAAGGGAAGCTTGTTTACATACTATCAATTGATTCACCTATTGATAAAGATTTAGAAATTCGAAAAATAAAGAATTTTGTTTCATTCTATATAGAGCAAACAACAGACAATCTTACAGAAGCGATAAGAAGTTACATCTATCTCTCCAAGAATATAAGTTCTATAGGCAATTATTTTTCAAGCTCTTATCCATACCAATTCTATCCGGCTCTGTATTTACTTAGAAAACAGTTCTCTAATATTAGGGAAAATATATTCGACTTTGAAAAAAATATTATATATCCATTAACCAGTAAGTTACAAGAAATTTCTGATAATTCTAATGAACAATATAAAGAAATTACCTCTTTTATCGAAAACAGATACAATGATATTCAACAACAATTTGATGATAAGGCCATAGAATTAAAAGAGTTTCAAAGCTCAATAAATCGTTGGCAAAATGAAAAGAAAGATAAACTTGAACATTTAGAGGAGACTTATAAGAATAAACTATCATTAGAGGCACCCGAACAACTCTGGAATGAACGTGCTACAGAATATATAAAGCAGGCTAGAAATTGGACTATCATCCTTATTGTAACTGTATTGACTTTAATTTTTACTTCGACAAAATTAATTATAGTTATACATAATTATTCTTTAGATATCATCAAAGAAATTCCTTTTCTTTCAGAATCATTCATATTTATTTCTGTTATTTCTTTCTTTATCTACATAATTAGAATACTGATAAAAATCGTAATGTCAAATCATCATTTAGCCACAGAATACAAACAGAAAGCAGCTTTAACTAGATTTTATCAATCTTTGACTTATGCTGGTACAAATATTGATAAAGAGGAAAGACTAATCATTATTAATTCATTATTTAGTAGAATTGATACAGGTCTTATTAAAGTAGATAACACAAATGATAACGAGGCAATTCTAGCAATTTTGTCTAAGAATATAAAATAAGAAACTGAGCAAAAAGAATTTAAAGTCAGACAAACGCATATTGTCAAGTGTTGAAGACTCGATAATATGCGTTTTATTGCAGAAAAATTTACTTCTTTTTCTCCTAAAATTGAGTTTTTTGACCATCTTCTTTAAGTAAATAATAACTGACGAATCGCTATCAAATCTTCCATATCCAAGTCGTTTTTTAAATAATAAACTGGTGTCTGTTCCTTCTTATGAATCGGGTTATTTGTAACCAGCAAATCATAATGCCGAGTTCGGTCATAGGCTTCAATAGTAATAAAACGATTATATTCCAAATACCGTTTCAAAATGGCAGCCATCCTTGAAAAGACAAGAAAACCAGATGTCAAATCCAGACCAATCCGCATATGCTGGCCACCATTTTCAGCCATATATTCTATCAACTGGAGCCATTCCCAGAGAATTTTCTTATCCAAATCCGTCCCCTGCTGAAAGGCAGGTAGAGAATGAAAAATCTCCTCTGCCGTTCCCCTAAAATCATGTTCCATCAACAAATAAGGATGACGATTCTCTAACTGATACTTGTAGCGATCCTGTAAAATATAGCCCTTATAGAGATAGGCTTGAGCACAAAGCTGACTAAGTTCATAGGTGACATGGTCCTCTGTATAGTCCCCCAATAGTTCCTCCTTCTTCATTTCTTGAATCAACTGCGTCAGCAAATCTGCCAACTGCCCTCCAAAACCAAGAATATACTCCATAGTATGAAGAGGAAGAATACGATGAGATAGAAGGAAAGAGAAGAATATCATCATCTCCCCATCCTCAGTCCCTAGAGGAAGGTGTTGACCAGCAAAAAAGGAAGGTGCCTTTCTCAACAAACGAAGATAGAAAATATTGTCAAAATACCCTCGCATTTTTTCTTCTATGACTTGAAACTGACAGGCATTAACCCGAAGACGTTGTTGACTGATGTGAGCCCAGAGAATCAAATCTAATTTCTGCCCCGAAGACAAACTTGCACCGCAGATTTCTTCTAGTGTAGCAATTTCCTGTTTTCTCTCTGATTTCTGCATGTGACCTTCCCATTCCTGACTAGACCAGACCTTGCGAAAAAGACAGAAATAGAAATAGCGAATCTGATGCTCTGGACCTCGCCACCGTCCATTTTGGATGGATAAATCAAATTCTGACAAAATCTGATTTAAACCAGCCAAGTGGCGACCAAGCGTAGCCTCACTAATCATCAATTCTTGAGCCAGCTGATGGGCCAAAAACTGTTGGTGGTAGAGAAGATAAACAAGAATCTGGTATTTAACAGCATTCTCCAAAAACAGGCTCCGAATCTCTCTCCCCTTGGTAGCTGCACCGATCGACAGGCGCAGATTTTCATCTTCAAAGGAGATGTTCAGCTCTAAGCCACTGTCCAAAGCCTTGTCATTGAGTAGGGTGACATATTTGGTTAGGGTTGCTTTTGAAAATCCTGTTTCCTCCATTACAGCCTTGACGGTCGTCTGAGACTCTTGTAATAGAAAGGAAAGGATTGAAAATTGGCCAGATTCGGCCTTTTCCATCAAGTCTCCTAAATACATTTGTTACCCCTTTCATTTTCTACCTTAAGCATAGCATAAATCTTAGAAATGCTGAAATAATCTGTTTCTCTTTTTATTTTCATGCTGATTTCCTGGTCCATTATCCTGAAAATCAGCAAACACACGGCTCCCCCTTTGGGCATTTTTATGCTAAAATAGTAGCTATGGATAAAATTATTAAAACTATATCAGAAAGTGGAGCCTTTCGTGCTTTTGTCCTTGATAGCACAGAAACCGTCCGCACTGCTCAAGAAAAACACCAAACCCAAGCCAGCTCAACTGTAGCGCTTGGTCGAACTCTTATCGCTAGCCAGATTCTCGCAGCCAATGAAAAAGGGAATACCAAACTAACAGTTAAGGTGCTGGGATCGAGCTCTCTCGGTGCCATCATCACGGTCGCAGATACCAAGGGGAATGTCAAAGGCTACGTTCAAAATCCTGGTGTTGACATCAAAAAAACTGCAACTGGTGAAGTCCTAGTCGGACCTTTTGTCGGCAATGGCCAATTCCTCGTTATCACAGACTACGGTACTGGAAATCCTTACAACTCCATGACTCCTCTCATTTCTGGGGAAATCGGTGAAGACCTGGTCTTTTACCTGACCGAAAGCCAACAAACACCTTCAGCAGTCGGCCTCAATGTCCTTTTGGACGAAGAAGACAAGGTCAAGGTTGCAGGTGGTTTCCTAGTTCAAGTCTTGCCGGGAGCCAAGGAAGAAGAGATTGCTCGCTTTGAAAAACGCATCCAAGAAATGCCAGCTATCTCAACCCTTCTGGAAAGTGAAGACCATATCGAAGCCCTCCTTAAAGCTATCTACGGTGACGAGGTCTACAAGCGTCTTTCTGAAGAAGAAATCCGTTTCCAATGTGACTGTAGCCATGATCGCTTTATGAACGCTCTTGCCAGCCTTCCAAGCTCAGACTTACAGGAAATGAAAGAGGAAGACCACGGGGCAGAAATCACTTGTCAATTCTGCCAAACTACTTACAACTTTGATGAAAACGACCTGGAGGAACTCATTCGTGACAAATCTTAATACACCTTTTATGATTGGCAATGTTGAGATTCCCAATCGTACCGTTTTAGCGCCTATGGCTGGCGTGACCAACTCAGCCTTTCGTACCATCGCAAAAGAACTCGGAGCTGGACTCGTTGTCATGGAAATGGTCTCTGACAAGGGAATCCAATACAACAATGAAAAAACCTTGCATATGCTTCATATCGATGAGGGCGAAAACCCTGTTTCTATCCAACTTTTTGGTAGTGATGAAGACAGCCTAGCACGCGCAGCAGAATTCATCCAAGAAAACACCAAGACCGATATCGTGGATATCAACATGGGCTGCCCAGTTAATAAAATCGTGAAGAACGAAGCTGGCGCTATGTGGCTCAAGAATCCAGATAAGATTTACTCTATCATCAACAAGGTCCAGTCTGTCCTTGATATCCCCCTTACTGTCAAAATGCGTACCGGCTGGGCTGACCCATCACTTGCAGTAGAAAATGCCCTGGCTGCTGAAGCTGCAGGTGTTTCTGCCCTCGCCATGCACGGTCGTACCCGCGAACAAATGTATACTGGTCACGCAGACCTTGAGACCCTTCACAAGGTCGCTCAAGCACTGACAAAAATTCCATTCATCGCCAACGGTGACATCCGTACGGTCCAAGAAGCCAAACAGCGTATCGAAGAAGTCGGCGCTGACGCAGTCATGATTGGCCGCGCTGCCATGGGGAATCCTTACCTCTTCAACCAAATCAACCATTACTTTGAAACAGGAGAAATCCTCCCTGATTTGACCTTTGAAGACAAGATGAAAATCGCCTACGAACACTTGAAACGCTTGATTAACCTCAAAGGGGAAAATGTCGCAGTTCGTGAATTCCGTGGCCTCGCTCCTCACTACCTCCGTGGAACATCTGGCGCTGCCAAACTCCGTGGAGCTATTTCACAAGCTAGCACCCTAGCAGAGATTGAAGCACTATTGCAGTTGGATAAAGCTTAAAATGGTTCATACTGCTCTACTGATTATCGATATGCAAAAAGCATTTGATAACCCTATCTGGGGAGAACGGAACAACCCTCAAGCTGAACAACAAGCATTGAGGGTACTGGCATACTTTCGTAAACACGCTCTTCCAGTCTTACATGTTCAACACATATCTGACAATCCCCAGTCGCAATTTCATAACAAACAAAATCAGAAGTTTAAAGGTGGATTTGAACCAGTTGCTTCCGAACCTGTCTTTCCAAAAAAGGTTAATAGCGCCTTTATTGGGACAAATCTTGAAACATATTTACTAACAAATCAGATTTGTCATTTAGTCGTTGTTGGTCTGACGCTGCCTCATTGTGTATCTACTACGACACGAATGGCAGCAAATCTTGGTTTTGAAGTCACTTTACTAGCAGATGCTACTGCCAGTTTTACCCTGTCTAACAAAAACGGTAAGTCCATCTCTCCTGAGACTATCCATGAGATTAATCTCCTTTCTCTACAAGATGAGTTTGCTCAAATTCTTACTACAGAAGAATTTTTAACCCAAGTACAAGTATAAAATAATCCGTCAACTCTTATTGAGCTGACGGATTTTCATTGATTGTAAAAATTCAAATACTGAGAGCTATTATTGATTCAAAGCAACACTGGAAACCTTGCCATCCGCTCCTGTTGTAATTTGGATGACTTTTCCTCCACCGATTTTGGCATTATACTTACCATCATCAAGAGTATAAGAATAGCCTCTAATAGAGTAGTTTTCTTTCTTTCCATCAGCAGATTCTACTGTAAATTGACCTCCTGATGAAACTGTAATGGTTTCACCATTGGCTCCCTTCCAATTGCCCGCTGCAGCTGAGAAATCACCATCTACCATGGTTAAAACACCCTTGTAGCGTTTATTTTGCTCTGCTTGCTTGTCTTGAAGTTTGCGGTCAGTTGTTGAATCATAGCTTGATTGGTTAGACTGGGCTTGAAGAGCCTGTTGAGTTGAAGGAGTCTGAGCAGGAGTTTGTTGACTAGCCGCCTGTTGATTAGACACCTCTTGACCTTGTCTTTGCTCTGGTGCAGGTGCCGCTTGTGATGGCGTTGCAGTTGCTGAAGATTGATCAGTAGATGCCTTAGTCTTTTCAGATGAAGCTGAACTTGAGGATTTCTGAGTCTTGCTTTCTTTGTTAGAAGAAGTTGCTTTAGAGCTTGATGACTGGCTTGTCTTAGCAGAACTGCTTGCTTGAGTTGTTTCTTTTTTATTTCCACAAGCTCCTAATAGTAAGGTAGAAGCCAATACAGTCGCTGCCATCAATTTGATATAGGTTTTCTTTTTCATTTTTCTACTCCTTTGTAATATTTTAGAAACATAAAGAAATCTTTTTGTAATATAATTGTAACATTGGGGTTCAAATATGTCAACAATTTATCTAAACTATTTTAAAAATCTCACATAATTTAAACACCTTTACTCCTCCTACTATTCTATTCGTAATAAAACAGAAAAACAGGAGATTTTTCTTTTAAAATTTGAATTTGTTTTTGTAATCGCTTGCATTAGACAAAGGAATATAATAATAGTGAACTAGAATATAGGAGATGCACTCTTATGCTAAATAAGTATTACAAGTATCTGCCTTGGTTTATTTTGGGAGCTTTCTGTTCTTATCAGTCTGCAGTTCGCTACGCTCAGACTACATTTGATTTATTTTACTTAATAACCATTTTTATGATTGTAGATATAGCTTTATTGTACTTACACGAAACCTATTTAAAATATAAATACAAAGATTTATTCATTCGCATCATGAGTAATCCTAAGAAAAATAGCCATTCATAAAAACAGTCGCAACAGAAAAGCCAGCTCATGATAGTACATAAAGAGGTCGGGAACTTTGTCCCGACCTCGTTTTTATACAATATCAAATTTTAACTGGCCTGCTTTTACACCAATCTTAAGTGTGCTGCCTGCCACTAAATCTCCCTGAAGAAGAAGTTCTGCCAACTTGTCTTCCACTTCTGTTTGCAGAGTTCTGCGAAGTGGACGAGCTCCCATCTCTGGGTCATATCCTTGATTTGCCAGCAATTTCAGTGCGGAAGCTTGTAATTTCAAGTCAATACCTTTTTCAGCCAAACTTGCCACTAAAGGTTTGACCATAATCTTCACTACTTCCTGCATATGGTCGCTAGACAAGCTATGGAATACCACCTTTTCATCAATACGGTTGATAAACTCAGGTCTATAAGCCTTTTTCAACTCTTCAAACATGCGTTTTTCCATATTTTCTTGGTCAAAACGAATGTCCTTAGCCCCAAAGCCAACAGTCTTATCATCACGAAGGGCAGTCGCACCAAGGTTCGATGTCATGATAATAATAGTATTTGAAAAGTCAACCTTGCGCCCCTTGCTATCTGTCAAGACACCGTCATCCAAGACTTGCAAGAGCACATTAAAGATGTCTGGGTGGGCTTTTTCTACCTCGTCAAAGAGAAGAACAGAGTATGGTTTGTTGCGAACCTTCTCGGTCAACTCCCCACCTTCTTCATAACCCACATAGCCCGGAGGAGCTCCGTTGAGACGGCTGGCTGCGAATTTCTCCATATATTCACTCATATCAAAGCGAATAAGAGCAGATTCGTCATCAAAGAGGACTTCTGCCAAAGCCTTGGCTAATTCGGTCTTACCGACACCTGTAGGCCCTAGGAACATAAAGGAACCAATCGGACGCTTGTGACTGCGAATCCCTGACTGGTTGCGGCGAATGGCACGGCTAATGCTTGAAACAGCTTGATCTTGACCGATGACACGTTTATGGAGTTCTATTTCCAAGTTCAAGTATTTCTTAGCATCTGTTTGCGTCAATTTTTGAACAGGGATACCTGACAAACGACTCAAGATGGTCAAAATATCAGACTCTGTCACCAAGTCTTTATAGACAGGCACTTCCTCTTCTTTAGCAATTAGTTGAGCAGCTTGTTTCCACTTACCATCCATTAAGGCCTTGTCAGCTGGACTCAAACCTGAATCGTCTGATTTTACATGCTTTACCTTATTTTGCACTGTTGCTGCCGCCTCATCTAAGAGATCGATAGCAGAGTCTGGCAAGTGACGACTAGTCAAGTAACGATGGGCCATCTTGACAGCTGTTTCAACCGCTTCATCTGTGATTTGCACACGATGGTGCTTCTCATAAGTCGCCTTCAAACCTTGCAAAATGATCATGCTGTCTGCAACACTTGGCTCTTCAATCATCACTTTGGCGAAACGACGAGAAAGGGCCGCATCTTTTTCGATATGTTTTTGATATTCTTCCTGAGTGGTCGCACCAACCGTTCTCAAAGTTCCACGCGCTAAGGCTGGCTTCAAGATATTGGCCGCATCCAGAGTTGAGTCAATTCCACTACCAGAACCCATGATAGTGTGGAGTTCATCGATAAAGAGGATGACTTGGCCATCTTCTTCAATATCCTTGATGATATTGTTCATACGTTCTTCAAAGTCACCACGGAAGCGTGTCCCTGCAACGACATTCATCAAATCCAGCTCTAACACGCGCATCTTAGCCATTTCCGCAGGTACATCACCACTAGCAATACGCTGGGCAAGACCAAGCGCCAAGGCTGTTTTCCCGACACCAGCATCCCCAACCAAGACAGGATTATTCTTGGTTTTACGGCTCAAGATTTGAATCATACGCGAGATTTCCTTATCCCGACCAATGACTGGTTCTAACTTGCCAGAACGAGCTTGCTCTGTCAAATCATGCGTATAGTCCTCGAGACCACCACTCGGAGTCTGCGGCATGCCCATCATATTGGCCATAGAATTTTGCTTGTCAGCTACTGTACGATGGCGTTGGCGTAGAGCCTTGAGGTCTTCACGAGTCCAACCTGCACGTTCTTCTAGATTTCGACGAAGGGCAGCAATCTTGACCTGATCTTTCTTGTCTTCATAAGAAAAACCAGCCCTCTCCAAGATACGAGTTGCCAAGGCATTACCATCATGCAAAATCGCATAAAGGACGTGCTCCGTCCCTAGCACCTTAGCATGGACCACTGACGCTACATACTCTGCTTCGTCAAAGAGGACCTGCAAGCGATGAGAAAACGGTAACTCCGTAAAGATTTCATCCTGGCTATAGTCCGTTTCAGTCAATTCCAAAGCGACTTCTTCTAAACGGTCCATCTCATATGGATAATCGTTTAAAGTCGCCCCTGCCACACTATAACTATGATTGGACATGGCAATCAACAAGTGCCAAGACTCTAGGTAACGAGCTCCGAAATGGCCAGCAACCATGTAGGCACTTTCGATACATTCATTCAATGCTTTTGAATAGTTCATCTTACTTCCCTTTTCTATCTACCTCTTGTATGACCTGTCGTAGCATATTAGCACGAAGGACTGGAGCTTCTTCTCCTAGAACGCGATCCAAAGCTACTGCTAGTAGCAAATTCATCTCCTGCTTGGTCATCAATTCCTGCTCAACTAAAAGCTGCAGAATATCTTCATAAATTTCTTGACTAACTCGCTCACCAATTGAGTAAAGCAAATCGCGGAGCATTTCATGATGACTGGAAAACTCAATCCGTCCTATGCGAATGTAGCCTCCACCACCACGCTTACTTTCAACCAAGTATCCTCTACTTTCCGTAAAGCGTGTCTTGATCACATAGTTAATCTGACTAGGAACAACCTGGAAGGTATCTGCCAACTGACTCCGCTGCAACTCCACGATACCAGATTGATCTAAAATTGCCTTGATGTAGGCCTCAATATGATCCGATGTATTTTTAAATCTCATTACAAACCCACCTCTCTCTTTAAACCTTGACTATCTTTGACTATTATACCGAAATTTTCTCATTTTTAAAAGAAAAAGGGCGCTGGTAAAGGATAATCTTCACCAACTCCCTATTTTTCTACTTATCTAAGCCTAATTCTGCCAAGATCTGACGTTTGTAGGCAATCTTTTGGACTTCCTTGTCCTCATCTTCAGACCAATCTAGTTTAATTTCTGAAACAATCTGCCCAGGGCGATTTTTCAAGATATAAATGCGGTCGCTGAGATTGAGTGCCTCCTCGATACTATGAGTAATAATCAAGGTTGTTAGCTGCAACTGTTTGTGAATATCAAGGTACCAAGCGTGGAGTTCCATCTTTGTCATCTCATCCAAGGCGCTAAAGGCTTCGTCTAAGAGAAAGAGCTTGTGCCCGAAAAGGTAGGTTCGAAGCAAGGCTACACGCTGACGCATCCCGCCACTAAGTTCATGAGGATACTTGTCCCGTACAGCTGTCAACTGGAAGGTCGCAAGAATTTCATCCGCTCGGGCAATTGCCTCCGCCTTATCCACCTTTTGAATCAAGAGGGGCAGGATGATATTGCCAAGCACCGTCTTATGCTCCAAGAGTAGATCCTTTTGCAACATATAACTCACGCGCCCCTTAGGATTTTCCTCGCCGTCAAGGACAATTCTCCCAGACTGGACTTCTAAAATCCCAGCGATTAGATTAAAGAGGGTGGTTTTTCCAACACCACTTGGGCCTAAAATAGAGACTACTTCACCCGAAGTGACTTTCAGATTGATATCCTCTAAAATCCTCTCCTGACCATAGGCATAGCTTACGTGTTCTAGTCTAATTTCTGTCATTATTTCACAAATTCGTTGGTGAAGCCTTTGTCTGTCAAATCTTCTTTAAGGATACCATTTTCTTTATCCCATTTGTAGAAGGCATTCCAGCGAGCTGCATCAAATTGCCCCCATTTTTCCTTGTCGCTTGCGTATTCTTTTGACAAGTATTTTTGAGATTCGATGACAAAGTCACGTTTTTCCTTAAGTTCAGGTGCATTTTTGATGAGGATATCTGCAGCTTCCTCTGGGTGTTCCATAGCGTATTGGTAACCTTTTTTGATAGCTTGGATGACTTTACGAGCTTCTTCTTTATTATCTTTCAAATAGTCATTGTTTGCGATGATAACTGGTGAGTAGTAGTCAAATTCTTTAACGTAGTCTTTCAAATACATGAAATTAGCATCTACACCTTGAGATTTTGCAAGGATTCCATCCCAACCGTAGTAAATCCAAGCAGTGTCAAAGACACCATTGGCAATCGGTGTGATGGAGTTTGAGTCGTTGTTTGGTACTTTTTCGACCTTCTCAAAGTCTCCACCTTGTGATTCTACCAAGGTTTTCAACATAGCAAGTTCAGTTGGGTCATTCCAAGTTCCGTATTTCTTACCAACCAAGTCCTTTGGACTACTTACATTGTCAGATTTACGAGAAATGATTCCTGATGTATTGTGCTCTACGATAGCGGCAACGGCAGTAATTCCTGCACCTTTTTCCAATTTTTTAGCCATATAGTCTTGGAAATAAACTGCAAATGGCGCCTTGCCATTGATCACCAAGTCAGAAGAGCTTTCTTCAGGTGGCAATTTCAAATCAACATCCACTCCAGCTTCTTTAAAATAACCTTTTTCCTTGGCAACATAAAGCCCTGTGTGGTTGGTATTTGGCGTCCAGTCTAGGATAAAGTCAATCTTCTTGAGTTCTGCTTCTTTATTGTCCTTAGAAGCAGTTCCTTGACCACAGGCCACAAGCACAACAGCTACAAGAACTGTTACAAGCGTTAAAAACACTTTCCATGTTTTTTTCATTTTGATTTCCTCTTTTCTTTTTTGAAACATTCTACTTCTACGAACGTTTCCATTTAATAACATATTTTTCACTGATATCGACCAATTTCATACCCAAAAGGCTGATAATCGATACCAGAATAATAATGGCAAACATGGTATCATACTGAAACAGTTTCTTGGACTGAATCATGTAGACACCTAATCCTTCAAAGCCTCCCAACCACTCAGATACCACTGTTGTGATAAAGGCGTAGGAGACACTGACCCTCAGACCTGCATAAAAGTAGGGCAGGCTGACTGGAATTTTAAAATGCCATAGGATTTGCCAAGGTTTGGCCCGCATTAGACTAAATAAGGTCAGCATATCCTTGTCACAATGCCTAAAACCATCCAAAATGCTGACGATGATAGGAAAGGTTGTCGTCAAGATAATCAAGACAATCTTGGGCAGAATCCCATAACCTAGCCACAAGACCAGAATAGGGGCTATGGCAATAGTCGGAATGGTCTGAACGACCACCATCATAGGGTAAATCAAGTCATTGAGCCAAGTCAAACTATCCATCAGTACAGCCATGAGACAGGCAATCAAGACTCCCAAAACCAGCCCCAGTAAAGCCACTCTCAAGGTGGCCCAGCTATGGTGCCAGAGAAATTCTCTGTCACGAACAAAGGCCTGGAAAATTTCAAGAGGGGTCGGCAGGATAAACTTGGGGAGAAGTTTAAGAAAACCTGCTAACTGCCAGATTGACAAGACTCCCAGAAAGCCCAATAGACTAATGTGTCGTCTCAGTATACTTTTCAAGTTTCTCATCAATACTTAAAATCTCTCCTACATTTATTTTGACATTGGCAAAGACATTATCTGCCTCCTGCCCAGCCACTTCAAGCGCTTCTTTGAGAATGCGCATGAGCTCATCAAACTCCCCTTCCAAGACCGTTTCAAATGGTGTCACTACCATGGTCACTTCTTGAGCTTGCAGATAAGCAATGACCTGATCGATAACAGCTATCCGATCAATCCCCTGCGATAGGGGTAAAACTTGCAAGGCAATGCTTGCTTTCATAACAACCTCCTCTTCTCGTTTTCCTTTGACAAAAAGAAAAACCTTTACCATATATGGAAAAGGTGCAGAATTAGACTAAGTATCGTTCCCTACGCTGGCATTACCCAGATCAGGTGCGGTCGAAGTTTAACACTTCCTCTCAGACTGTACACAGACTCCCATATATTATATGGACATATGATAGCGCAAAACAAAAAAAAAGTCAAGGAAACTGCTTACAGAAAAGAGCAGGAAATTTTTCCTGCCCCAATTTTCTATACTCGTACTCCATCACTGTTTACTCTGTAGCCATCTACCGTCGTATTGACAGCTAAGGCGCCTGAAGAGTAAGAATAATACCATTTACCTGAGACTTGATACCAACCTGTTTTCATTGCCCCTGAACTATCCAGATAGTACCACAGACCATTTTCCTTTAACCATCCTGTCTGCATTTCACCAGATGATTTCAAATAATACCAGGTAGAACCATCTTTCAGCCATCCTGTCGCTTTAGAACCATCTGATTTGAAATAATACCAACTACCATTTATTTTTTTCCAACCAACAGTCAGAACATCATTGGAACTACCTTCTGTTTGATTCTGCGATGACGCAACCTCCTCTAACTGAATATAACGACGACTTCCACTATAAGATATATAACTCAACCACTTGTACCCATCTTTTTCAAGTACCTGATCATAATGAACACTCTCACCTGGAGAATAATATGCAATTGAAGTTGCACTAACTAAAGGTTGATTTTTTATAGCTGCCTTATTCTTAAAATAATGTGTTCCTCCTGTCGAAGACAACGGTTGACTATCGAATACTTTGCTACTACTTACTACATTACCCCCATCCAAATCTTTAAAATGAATAAACCCCGTCATAGTATTTGCCTTCACGGTGCGCTTGTTGTAAGATTCTCTTATTCCATAGTTGTATTCTTCAATCTCAATCTCATCTCCAATTACATTTGATACCCAGGCAACATGACCATAAGTTCCTGCAGTAGACCAAGCAATAGATCCAATAGCTGGTCTATTATCTACACGATAGCCTTCACGACGAGCACGATAGCCCCATTCATTCGCATTTCCATAGGCAGCTGGAATCTCAAAACCATTGACATTACTCAAACGAAATGCTGCAAAAGAAGTACACTGACGAGAATACATCCGCCACTTGTCAATCTCCTGACTCCCATTTTTATAATGAGCAGGATAATCATCCCCACGCGCAATCGATCCATTCCCTCCAGAATAGGCATAGACACTATCACCCGTTGCTAGCATCAATCCTACTACTAAAAAAGGAACAACCTTTTTAACTGATTTTCTAAAAGAAAACCCTGTCTCTGTTACTGTAAATGGTGAAATTTTCATTCTTCCTCCTTGAAAAATAATATAAATCGAAGATTGCCTTCACTTAAACTATTCGGAGAAAAAAGAAAAAGTGAGAAAATTTCTCACTTTAGTCAAGATAATGAATCAAATTCTTTTCTGTAAGGATATCTGAGTAAGTAAAGGACTCAACATAAACATTAGCTTGTTTATCTCCTTCAACATTCCCAAATTCCACGATAAATAGGGATGGATAAACCTCAATTAGCTTACCCAATCTATTTTTTTGGCGCTTACGACCATTCTCCAAAGTCATTTCTACGACTTGTCCCTCATGTGCCTTGATTTCTTCTTTGATTTTTTTCATCTTGGCTACATCTGTAAATGCATCTGACATCTTATGCCTCCCTCTTTGAGATACTTGAAAATTTATTGTATTCTTTTTGGAAAATTAATTCCACCGTTCCACGAGCTCCACTACGGTTTTTCTCAATGATAACTTCTACCTTATTATTGGGAATTTTATCTTCCCCTTCACCGCCACGTTCATAGTAATCATCACGATATAAAAAAGCTACAATATCAGCATCCTGCTCGATAGATCCAGATTCCCGAATATCAGACAAAACTGGTCTCTTGTCCTGACGTTGTTCAACGCCACGAGAAAGCTGACTAAGAGCCATTACAGGTACCTTTAGCTCTTTTGCAAGGATTTTCAACTGACGTGAAATCTCGGAAACTTCTTGTTGGCGATTTTCTCGACCTGTTCCCGTAATCAATTGAAGATAGTCAATCAAAATCAAACCAAGATTTCCCGTCTCTTGAGCCAATTTACGAGCACGTGAGCGAATCTCTGTAATCCGAATCCCCGGTGTATCGTCTATATAGATACTGGCGTTAGCTAAGTTACCCTGAGCAATAGTATATTTTTGCCACTCCTCATCTGTCAATTGCCCTGTACGGATAGAATGTGACTCCACCAAGCCTTCCGCAGCTAACATACGGTCTACCAAGCTTTCCGCACCCATTTCGAGCGAAAAGATAGCTACTGTCTTATCCAACTTAGTCCCAATATTCTGAGCAATATTCAAGGCAAAGGCTGTCTTACCAACCGCTGGACGAGCTGCTAGTATAATCAACTCCTCCTCATGAAGTCCAGTCGTCATATGATCCAAGTCACGATAACCAGTCGCAATACCTGTAATATCTGTAGTTTGCTGCGAACGAGCTTCCAGATTCCCAAAGTTGACATTTAGTACATCACGAATATTTCTAAATCCGCTTCTATTAGCATTTTCACTAACATCTATTAAGCCTTTTTCAGCCTGAGCTATGATTTCATCCGCAGGTTGAGATGACTCATAAGCTTGATTGACAGATTCTGTCAACTTAGAGATTAAGCGGCGTAACGTCGCTTTTTCAGCAACAATCTTTGCATAATACTCCGCATTGGCAGAAGTTGGAACCGAATTAACAATCTCAACTAAGTACGACAAGCCCCCGATATTATGCAAGTCACCTTGATCGTCCAGAATCCTACGAACAGTTGTTGCATCTATAGCGTCCCCACGGTCAGACAAATCAACCATAGCCTGGAAAATCAAACGATGGGCATACTTAAAGAAGTCCCGAGACTCAATATATTCTCGAACAAAGACAAGTTTACTCTCATCAATAAAGATAGCACCCAAAACAGATTGTTCAGCTAAAATATCTTGGGGTTGTACTCGTAACTCTTCTACTTCTGCCATCAGACTTCCCTTCCTTTTATAATCTTGTCAAGAAGGTGTCAATTTATCCTTCTTTCACACGAAGATTGATTACACTTGTGATATCTTGATAGATTTTCACTGGCACATCAATCAAACCAACTGCTCGAATCGGAGCTTGTACTTGAATATGACGTTTATCAATCTTAATTCCAAATTGCTTTTGCAATTCTTCTGCAATTTTCTTATTGGTAATAGATCCAAAAGTACGACCATCTGGACCAACTTTTTCAACAAATTCTACAACAGTTTCTTCTGCTTCAAGTTGGGCTTTAATTGCTTTTGCTTCTGCAATCATCTCAGCATGAGCTTTTTCTTCAGATTTTTGTTTACCACGAAGTTCACCTACCGCTTGAGCAGTTGCTTCTTTGGCTAGATTCTTTTTGATAAGAAAGTTTTGCGCATACCCTGTTGGTACTTCCTTAATTTCGCCTTTTTTACCTTTTCCTTTAACATCTGCTAAAAAGATTACTTTCATTCTTCTTTCTCCTTTTCCTTTATTTCATTTAATACAATTTCTGTCAGTTTTTCACCTGCTTCTGACAAGGTTAAATCCTTAATTTGAGCTGCAGCCAAATTAAAGTGGCCTCCACCTCCCAGCTCTTCCATAATCCGTTGTACATTCAGTTTACTACGACTACGAGCTGAGATAGAGATAAATCCTTGTGTATTCTTCGCAAGAACAAAACTCGCTTCAATACCTGACATAGCTAATAGGGCATCTGCTGCCTTACTAATAACAACTGTATCATAGCATTTCGAGTCCGTAGCCTCTGCTATCAGTACATCTGAACCTAATTTACGCCCCTGTAAAATCAGTTCATTGACCTCACGATATTCTTCAAAATCTGTCGCAGCGATTTCTTGGATAGCAATACTATCACTTCCTCTCGTTCTGAGATAGCTAGCAACATCAAATGTCCGACTAGTCACTCGTGAGGTGAAATTTTTAGTATCCAGCATCATACCAGCCATCAAGACACTGGCTTGCATACGACTCAGACGATTTTTCTTAGAATTCTGGAACTGAATCAATTCCGTTACCAGCTCACTAGCACTGCTTGCACCACTTTCGATATAAGTGATAACTGCATTATCAGGAAAATCCTGGTCCCTTCTGTGGTGGTCAATAACGATGGTCTGTGTAAACAAATCATAAAAATCTTTTGATAAAGTTAAGGCGGTCTTTGAATGGTCAACAAGAATCAACAAAGACCGATTAGTCACCAAGCCCATTGCTTCCTTAACAGACAACAACTTCGTAACTCCTTCTTTTTCTAAGAATGAAACAGCTCGTTCAATATCTGGTGACATTTGATCTTCATCATAAAGAGCATAGCTATTTTCAGTCACATTGCTGGCAAACAACTGCATACCTACAGCAGAACCCAAAGCATCCATATCAAGGTTTTTGTGACCAACTACAAAAACCTGATCCACACTCCGAATCTTATCTGAAATAGCCGTCATCATAGCACGCGTACGTGTCCTTGTACGTTTGATTGACGCAGCAGACCCACCACCAAAATAAACGGGATTTTTCGTTTCGTCATTCTCCTTGACAACCACCTGGTCGCCACCACGCACTTCAGCCAAGTTTAAGTTGAGCAATGCAACTTTCCCTATCTCATCATGATTTCCATCACCATAAGAAAATCCCATACTCAAGGTCAAAGGCAACTGTCTCTGTTTCGACTCTTCTCTAAAAGCATCAATAACAGAAAATTTATCATTCATCAAGCCCTCAAGCACCGTGTAGTCCGTAAATAGATAAAAACGATCCATACTCACTCGACGGGAGAACATGGCATGTTTTCCAGCAAATTCTGAAACAAAATTGGCTACAAAACTATTGATATGACTAATATCAGACTCCGATGTTTCATCTTCTAAATCATCATAGTTGTCAACGGAAACGATCCCAATCACAGGTCGACTTGTCACTAACTCAACAGTCGCTTCGTATTCTCCAGACACATCAAAGAAGTAAAGAACTCCAGACACCTTGTCCATATGAACCGAATAGCGAGTCTCACCCAAGGTGGCATAAGAACCTGGATTCCCC
Organism: bacterium; assembly: GCA_905221105.1. Classification (GTDB taxonomy): domain Bacteria; phylum Bacillota; class Bacilli; order Lactobacillales; family Streptococcaceae; genus Streptococcus. Next base: position 49,047 of record CAJNBW010000008.1, on the reverse strand, counting down.
ACAGACGCCTTTATAATTGTTTGAATTAATGCAACATCAATCTCGCCCACTTCATTAGTCAAAATCAATTCAGCGTAAGGATTGAACCATTCAACTTCACCTGACGATAAGTCTAGTTTAATAACTCCGACAGGCATCTGTTCTAACAAGGTTGTCAAACTATCTTCAGCTTGGTGGTTTACATACTGGATTTGTTCTACTTCACTCTTTGAGTAGTAGTCTCTCTGATGGATGAACAATAAAATATATGAACCCAAAATAAGTAGCAAAAGAAATAGCGTTACCAGTGTATTCGTTACAAAAACAAGTTGCACAGATAGCACTCCGAACGCCACTATTCCTAATATTAAGGGGAAAATAGGACTTACATAAAATTTTTTCATTCCAAACCTCTTGGCACCCATTATACCATAATAACCACCAAAAAGCGACTTTTTAAAAGTGCAATCAATAATTCTATCCATTGTAAGAAAAAGGAGGTTTACAATTCAGTAAACCTACCTTTACACATATTGAAATTAGGATTCTTTAACTTCTAACAGACCAATTTCGCCATCTTCACGACGATAAATCACATTAGTTGTTTGATCTTCAACATCCACATAGATAAAGAAATCATGTCCCAACAAATCCATCTGTAGAATAGCTTCTTCCAAATCCATTGGTTTTAAATCAATTTGTTTTGAACGAACAACTCTAGACTGGACAACATTTGGATCTTCTACCAAAGCATCTGTAAATAATTGACTAGTTGCCACCTTATTTTTATTTTTACGCTCGATTTTTGTTTTATTTTTACGAATCTGACGTTCAATTTTATCGGTTACAAGGTCAATTGAACCATACATATCTTGAGACACATCTTCTGCACGAAGAGTAATAGAGCCCAGCGGAATCGTTACTTCCACTTTAGCAGTTTTTTCACGATACACCTTCAAGTTAACTCGAGCATCCAACTCTTGTTCAGCTTGAAAATACTTTTCGATCTTTTCGAGTTTAGAAACTACATAATCACGAATTGCTTCTGTTACTTCTAGGTTTTCACCACGGATACTATATTTAATCATATGAGTACCTTCTTTCTAAACATTTTTATTTTTCTGATTTCATTATAACGCTTTCATTTTATTTTTGCAAATTTTTTCCTCATCTTACAAGGGAAAAAGTTTTTACATCCTCAGCACCAGCTTCCTCCAGCAGTTTCTTCACACGATTTATAGTTGTTCCAGTCGTATAAATATCATCTATAAGTAGGATTTTCTTAGGAATGCTGACTCCACTTTTAATAAAGAACGGAAGTTCTGTCGCCAGACGTTCTGAGCGACTTTTAGAAGAACTAGCTCTCTCTTCTCTTTTCTCTAGTAAGTCTTGAAAAGAGAACCCTGCTGCTTCAACTAAACCTTCAACCTGATTAAATCCTCTATCAAGCAATCTTTCAGGACTTAGGGGAATGACTACAAATTGATAGTCTTTGTACTTTTTCAACTCCTCACTTAAAAATGAAGCGAAAACTTTTCTTAAAAGGAAGTCCCCATCAAACTTATACCGACTAAAAAAATCTTTCATAGCTTGATTGTAAGTAAAAATCGCTCTATGGGAGACCTCAATTCCCTCTTTACACCAAAATTGACAATCTTGACACTTTTTTGACAAGCCTGTTTTCATACAATTTGGACAGTTCTTTTCTCCAATTCTCTCAAAAGTAGAATCACAGTCTGAACAAAGACAAGACTCATCATTCTTCAGAAGTAAGAGACTACTAAAAGTTAAAACAGTCTTCATAGTCTGCCCACATAACAAACACTTCATAAGCCTGCCTCCTTATTCATCTGCTGAATTTCCTTAATTGCCTTCTTGATTGAAGTATTTAACCCGTCATGAAAGAAAAGCAAATCTCCTGTCGGTCTATCCATGCTTCGTCCAACTCGTCCACCAATCTGAATCAAACTAGACTTGGTAAACAGACGATGGTTGGCTTCCACTACGAAAACATCCACGAAAGGGAAGGTAACTCCACGTTCCAATATTGTCGTACTAATAAGTATTGTCAGTTCTCCATCTCGAAAAGCTTGTACTTGCTCTAATCGATCTTCTGTTACGGAAGACACAAAACCAATTTTCTCATTTGGGAATTGCTCCTGTAAGATTTCTTTTAGCTGCTCCCCTTTTTTAATTTCTGATGCAAAAATGAGCAACGGATAAGCTGTCTTTCTCTGTTTCTCAATATAAAACTTTAACTTTGGTGACAAACGATTCTTATCCAAATAGCGATTAAAATCCGATAACCAAACTGGTTTAGGAATAATCAAAGGATTCCCATGGAATCGTCTAGGCAAGCTCAGTCTTTTTAATTCTCCTAAACGGACTTTCCTATCTAATTCATCTGTCGAAGTCGCTGTTAAAAAGATTCTCAGCCCATTCTCCTTTACACTATTCTTGACAGCGTGGTAAAGCGTGGGATTATCAACATAAGGAAAGGCGTCAACTTCATCCACTATCAGTAAATCAAAAGCTTGATAAAACTTCAATAACTGATGGGTTGTCGCAACAACTAATGGGGTTCGGAAGTACGGTTCTGATTCTCCGTGTAGCAAGGATATCTTACAAGCAAAATCATCTTGCAGGCGCTTATACAATTCCAAGCATACATCTATTCGAGGACTGGCCAAACACACTGCACCACCCGCATTGATCACCTTAGCCACAACTTGATAAATCATTTCTGTCTTTCCAGCCCCTGTCACCGCATGAACTAAAGTTGGCTCGTGTTTGTCTACTGCTTGAATCAGTCCCTCTGATACCTTCTCTTGAAAAGGAGTTAATTGACCACGCCATTTAAGAACATCTTGCTTCGGAAAATCCTCCTGTGGAAAATAGTATAAAGCTTGGTCACTCCTGACTCGCTTCATCAACAAGCACTCTCGACAATAGTAAGCACCGACGGGCAAATACCATTCCTCTAGAATAATACTATTACAACGTTGACAGACAAGTTTCCCCTTTTCCTTTCTCATTGCTGGAAGTTTCTCCGCCAACTGACGTTCCTCTTCTGTTAATTCATTCTCCGTAAACAAACGACCGAGATAATTTGGATTTACTTTCATACTTCTTTATTCGTAAAAACCTAGCGCTTTAGATGATTTTTTAGTACAATTAAATCATGGAATTTAGAACAATTAAAGAGGACGGTCAAGTCCAAGAAGAAATCAAAAAATCACGCTTTATCTGTCATGCCAAGCGTGTTTATAGCGAAGAAGAGGCTCGTGAATTCATCACCACCATCAAAAAAGAACACTACAAAGCGACGCATAACTGCTCTGCCTTCATTATTGGGGAACGTAGTGAAATCAAACGTACAAGTGATGATGGTGAGCCCAGTGGTACTGCTGGCGTTCCCATGCTTGGGGTACTAGAAAATCACAATCTCACCAATGTCTGTGTAATCGTGACACGTTACTTTGGTGGTATTAAATTAGGCGCTGGAGGACTGATTCGTGCTTACGCTGGCAGTGTTGCCTTAGCTGTCAAAGAAATTGGCATTGTTGAAATAAAGGAACAAGCTGGAATTTCTATTCAAATGTCCTACGCTCAGTACCAAGAGTACAATAACTTCCTTAAAGAACATAATCTCATGGAGCTAGATACAAATTTTACAGATCAAGTCGATACGATGATTTATGTTGATAAAGAAGAAAAAGAGACTATTAAAGCTGCACTTGTAGAGTTTTTTAATGGAAAGGTCACTTTAACTGATCAAGGTTTACGAGAAGTTGAAGTTCCTGTAAACTTAGTGTAAATAATAGATAATACAGTGTTTCACTGACATTCTCACCGCTACTTTAATTAGCAACATAAAAAGATACTTGCCAAGACCTACTAGAAAATGAAGTAATTCAAAAAGAAAACGGATAGCGTTCTCCTTTACACCTATTTACTAGAATTAGCTTATCACAATCACTTGAAAATTAATGGCTTTGATCTATGATATAAAAAAATCCTATCGCTTCGATAGGATTTCTATATTTTACAAATGGTATAGATAGCGTTATACTAGAGATATCTTATACAAAGAGGTATTCATATGTCTATTTATAACAACATTACTGAACTAATCGGACAAACACCGATTGTTAAGCTCAACAACATTGTGCCAGAAGATGCTGCGGACGTCTATGTAAAACTTGAAGCATTTAACCCTGGTTCTTCTGTAAAAGACCGTATTGCTCTTAGCATGATTGAAAAAGCTGAACAAGACGGTATTCTAAAACCGGGTGCTACCATTGTTGAAGCAACAAGTGGAAACACTGGTATTGGACTGTCATGGGTAGGTGCTGCTAAAGGGTATAAAGTTGTCATCGTTATGCCTGAAACTATGAGTGTAGAACGACGTAAGATTATCCAAGCCTATGGTGCTGAACTCGTCCTAACTCCTGGTAGTGAGGGAATGAAAGGTGCTATTGCTAAAGCACAAGAAATCGCTGCTGAACGCGATGGTTTTCTTCCTCTTCAATTTGACAATCCAGCTAATCCAGAAGTACACGAAAGAACAACAGGAGCTGAGATACTAGCTACTTTCGGTAAAGATGGATTAGATGCCTTTGTTGCTGGAGTTGGTACCGGTGGAACAATTTCTGGTGTTTCTCATGCACTCAAAACAGCAAATTCAGGTATTAAAGTTTATGCAGTGGAAGCAGATGAATCTGCTATTCTATCTGGTGAAAAACCTGGTCCTCACAAAATTCAAGGTATCTCAGCTGGATTTATTCCTGATACACTGGATACAAAGGCTTATGATGGTATCGTTCGTGTAACATCAGACAACGCTCTCGCACTCGGCCGTGAAATTGGCGGAAAAGAAGGCTTCCTTGTAGGGATTTCTTCAGCTGCAGCTATCTACGGAGCCATCGAGGTTGCCAAAAAATTAGGTACAGGTAAGAAAGTCCTTGCTCTAGCACCAGATAACGGTGAACGTTATCTATCTACAACACTCTATGAATTTGAAGTTTAGTCTCCTAAATACAATTGGCCCTTATTATAGGGCTTTTTGTTTTATACTCAATGAAAATCAAAGAGCAAACTAGGAATCTAGCCGCAGGCTGCTCAAAACACTGTTTTGAGGTTGTAGATAAGACTGACGAAGTCTGTCACATATATACGGTAAGGCGACGCTGACGTGGTTTGAAGAGATTTTCGAAGAGTATTAACTATTTCTAATTGAGTGATGCTAGGTAAAAAACAATTTCAGGAGAAATCTAATCCCTATACAAAAAAGGAAGCAAATTTGCTTCCTTTTTATTATTAGTTATTCAAGGCTGCTGCCATTGTAGCTGCAACTTCAGCTTCAAAGTCGTTTGCAGCTTTCTCGATACCTTCACCAACTTCAAAGCGAGCGAACTCAACTACTGAAGCGTTAACTGATTCAAGGTATGCTTCAACTGTCTTGCTGTCATCCATGATGTAAACTTGTGCAAGAAGTGTGTAAGCTTGGTCAACTTTAGTGTTGTCAAGCATGAAGCGATCCATTTTACCTGGGATGATTTTGTCCCAGATTTTTTCTGGTTTACCTTCTGCAGCCAATTCAGCTTTAATATCAGCTTCAGCTTGAGCAATCACTTCATCAGTCAATTGAGCTTTTGATCCATACTTCAAGTGTGGAAGAGCTGGTTTGTTAACCATTGCACGGCTTTCGTTGTCTTGGTCGATAACGTGGTTCAATTGTGCCAACTCATCTTTAACGAATTGCTCATCCAATTCTTTGTAAGAAAGAACTGTTGGTTTCATCGCTGCGATGTGCATTGACAATTGCTTAGCAAGTGCTTCGTCTCCACCTTCAACAACTGAAATAACACCGATACGTCCACCGTTATGTTGGTAAGCTCCAAAGTGTTGTGCGTCTGTTTTTTCAATCAATGCAAAGCGACGGAATGAGATTTTTTCTCCGATAGTTGCTGTTGCAGATACGTATGCAGCTTCAAGAGTTTCACCTGAAGGCATTGTCAAAGCAAGAGCTTCTTCATTATTAGCAGGTTTTCCTTCAGCAATAACTTTAGCTGTAGTATTTACCAATTCAACGAATTGAGCGTTTTTCGCAACGAAGTCAGTTTCAGCGTTTACTTCAATAACTGCTGCAACATTACCGTTAACATAAACACCAGTCAAACCTTCTGCAGCAACACGGTCAGCTTTCTTAGCTGCCTTAGCCATACCTTTTTCACGAAGCAATTCAATCGCTTTTTCGATGTCACCGTCTGTTTCTACAAGCGCTTTTTTAGCGTCCATAACACCGGCACCAGATTTTTCACGCAACTCTTTTACAAGTTTAGCTGTAATTTCTGCCATTTTGATTCTCCTATATTTTTTAAAAATAGGAGAGCCGGGCTAAGCCCCGCCCTCCTAGGTAATTACTATTTATATGAATTAAGCGTTGTCGCCTTCTACAACTTCAACGATTTCTTCAATTGAATCTGCTTGAGTTTCTGAAGCTGCAAATTCTGCTTCAACCGCTGCTGCATCTTCACCTTGACGTCCTTCGATGATAGCGTCAGCCAATTTAGCTGTAATCAATTTAACAGCGCGGATAGCGTCATCGTTAGCTGGGATGATTACATCGATATCATCTGGATCAGTGTTTGTGTCAACCATCGCTACAACTGGGATTCCCAATTTTTTAGCTTCTTTAACAGCGATTTGCTCTTTATGTGGGTCAACTACGTACATCACATCTGGAATACGAGGCATATCTTCGATACCACCCAAGAATTTTTCAAGACGTGCACGTTGTTTGTTAAGAAGTGCAACTTCTTTCTTAGGAAGAACTTCGAAAGTTCCATCTTCTTCCATACGTTTGATTTCTTTCAAACGAGCGATACGTTTTTGGATTGTTCCCCAGTTTGTAAGAGTTCCACCCAACCAACGGTGGTTGATGAAGTATTGACCTGAACGTACTGCTTCTTCAGCAACTGCATCAGCCGCTTGTTTTTTAGTACCAACGAACAATACAACTGCATCGTTAGCTGCTGCATCACGCATGAAGTCGTATGCTTGGTCAGCGTATTTTACAGTTTGTTGCAAGTCGATAACGTGGATTCCGTTACGTTCAGTAAAGATGTACTTAGCCATCTTAGGGTTCCAGCGACGAGTTTGGTGACCAAAGTGTACACCAGCCTCAAGAAGTTGTTTCATTGAAATTACTGCCATGAGTATTTCTCCTTTTTGTTTTTTTCCTCTTCTTGACTTCAACTCGCAAAACGACCCAAGGGCAACTGTCTCACAATTCATCAAGAATGAGTATTATCGTTCACACGACAAGTTTCATTTTACCATACTTTTCCAATATTTTCAAGCTATTTTGATATAATTTTTTAATAGTGATTGTCACGGTAAAACATGAAAAAGAGGGCTCTATTCGAGTCCCTCTGTAAATTAATCTGCGTAAATATATGTAACAAAACCTTCAGAAGTTGTTGTTGGATTGAACCATCCACGGTGATTTCCAATTGTACGATTACCTGCATAATTTGATTCTGATACTTGAATACTTGTTGATGATGAAACAGCTGTAACTACTGCTACGTGTCCATATCCACCATCATTCCAACATGCAATCGCACCAACTTGAGGTGTTGAACCTGTACGGAATCCTGCAGCAGCTGCGCTTGTAGCCCACTGTGCTCCATTACCCCAATAGTCTCCAGCCCAAGGTGCTAATGTTTTAACTCCCCATGTACATTCTCCAATTGGATAACTTGAAGCATTTGTACTATATGTTGGACGAACTTTTGCACGGACAGGTGCTGCCGCAGATTCAGATACTGCTTGCACTTGAGCTGTTAAGTTAGTGTTTGCTGAAGCAAGTACTGATTGTTGTTGGCTAGCTTGTTTTTCTTTATAAGCTGTCTCTGCCGCTGCTGCTGCTTTTGCTGCCGCTTCTGCTTCTGCTTTTTTCTCTAGCAAACTTGCTTTTTCATCTTCTGCTGTCGCTTTTTCAGCAGCAAGATTTAATTCTGCAGCTTTCAACTCAGCTTGTTTCGTTGTTAGAGCTTGTGCATCATCAGACAATTTCTGTTGATTTGCAATAACTGTATTAATTGCGTCATTGTTTGCCACTTGCTTCTCAGAAATTGCTTTTTTATCTGCTTTTTGTTGTTCCAACATTTTGTTGTTAGCAGATACGATTTCACTCATTGCTGCAACACGTGAAATAGCTTCTGTAATTGATTTTGAGTTTACAATTGTATTAATGTAGCTAGTTGCAGCTCCATTTGTTTGAGCACTACGAGCTTGTTTTTCCAAAGAATCATTGCGAGATACAATATTTTTAGAAAGTTCTGTAATCTCACTCTCAAGTTTTTTGGATTCTGCTTGTAATCTATCATTTTCAGCTTGCAAGTTAGATTGCTCAGCTTGAATAGCTGATACTTGCTCCTGAATTTGGTCAACTTGTTTTTGGGCTTCTTGTTGTTGTGCTGTTAAGTTACTAATTTTATTATCTTGAGCAGCAATTTTGTCATCAGTCGTTTCTGCATGCGCAGTTGTTAAAACAGCTACTTGAGAAACCATTACTGTACTTAATAAAAGTGACGCTAAGATTTTTTTCTTCATAATTACGTAGATACTCCTTCTTTTAAAGACAATACTAGTATACCAAAAAAAGGCCTAATGAATATTACGCCTTTGTTACATTTTTGTTTCTTTCTCATAGATAATATTTTTCAAAAATAAACTGAAAAATAAGCATCCACACAAGATTTAAAATCATGGATGGTACTAGGCTATAAACGATAAAAATCGGCAGACTATCTACAGTTAAACCTACCACTAATGCAAAGAGATAAGCTCCCATATCAAATAGAAAACTCATAACAATCATAGCCAAGATTCTTGTCCAACGATTCAACAAAATAACACTATTCAATTTATGAAGAAACGCTCCCAATAAGATAAATAACAGAGTCGCAATTCCAATCAAGTGGAAAAAGTAAATATCATAAACCAAACCAACTACAAAACAATAAGCTAAATAGAAATACTCTGATACTTCTATCGTCTCAAATAAGAGAAATAGAAAAAGAAAATGACTAGCCAAATGTACATGGGGGAAAAATGAACCCAGAAGCTGGCTAATATGGGCGTCAATTAGAACAAAGAAAGGAAGCAATAAAAACACTCCAACCCGCTTTAACTGTCTCATTATGAATTCCCCACTAATTCTATCACATCCACATTATGAGTATCTGCACTCAATTTAACAGTTACTTCTCGTGTCAAATAATCCGTACTATGCGTTGTGGCAACCACTTCACCAACAGGAATATCCGCAACGTTAAAGTTTCCTAATCCACCAGTGGTCACCTTATCTCCTGCACTAATATCGCTATTACTATTTAATTGGCTAATTTTAAGAACTTCATTTTCCTTGTCATAACCAACAATAATCCCATAAATTGTAGTAGAACCATGTTGAATTTTAACAGAAATCTTATCAGCATTTTCCGTATTTGTCAGAAGGTTGACCATAGTAGAGTTCTCCTCCACTTTTGAAACACTCCCAATCAAACCACCATTTGCAATAGCTAACATGTTCTCAGAAGCCCCTTTTGATTTACCTACATCTAAGGTCAATTCCTGCTTCCAAGATACTGGAGAACGCATAATAACATCTGCTGCTAAAGTCTTTGTAGCTTGCAATTTAGACTTCATATCAAGCAATTGGCGCAATTGTTCATTTTCTGTCTTTAAACTTTCCGCCTCATTCGATTTAACTTCTAACTGGTAAATCTGTTTCTTCAAACTTTCATTTTCATTATATGTTCGTGTCAAATGTGCCAAATCTGATTTGACAGAATCAAACCACTGAAAAGGTTTTTGCACAACTCTATCAACCAATGAAATTCCATCTCCTAATTTCGTCACCATTGTACTTGAATAAGTCGTAGCTAAGAGAGCTGACACAAGCAGAACAGTGACAAAAACAATAATGACATATTTTGATTTTTTAAAACGGTTCATATCCCTACCTTTATATCAAAAACTGTTACAGTAACTTTTTTATTAATTCCTGAAATCTACTAAGATTTTAAGAAAAATAAACAACAACCAAGTACGAGAATAACAAGGATTGCTAGCGTATCCTTTCGAGTCCATTTCAATTGTCGGTATTGACTTCTACCTTTTCCACCCTGATAACCACGCGCTTCCATGGCGATAGCCAAGGAATCTGCACGTTTTAAACTTGTCGCAAAAAGAGGAATCAAAATAGGAATCATAGCCTTTACTTTTTGAACGATGCTTCCTTCTCCAAAATCCACTCCACGCGCTTTCTGTGCATTCATAATCCGCGTCGTATCATCCATCAAGGTTGGGACAAAACGTAGACTCATGGACAGCATCAATCCAATTTCATGAACTGGAACTCTCACACGTTTTAAAGGCGCTAACAAAGCTTCGACAGCTGAGGCCAAACTTAAGGGCATGGTCGTTAAGGTTAACAAAGTTGAAAAGAAAATGATCAATACAAAGCGACAAAAAATAATTCCAGCTTGTTGCAAAGCATAATCCGTGATTCTCACAAACGAAAACTCAAATAAAACATTCCCACTAGAAATGAAAAACAGTTGAAAAATAGTTGTGAAGGCAATCAAGAAAAACATAGATTTCAAGCCCTGAATAAAAAATGAAAGAGATACTCCTGACAAGGCAATAAATATCCCTGTCGCTATAAAAAGAATCAGATTCGTCAAAGAATTATTAGCCCAAAACACAATCAAAATCAGTAGCATCATAGCCAGTAATTTACTACGTGGATCCAATCGGTGAACAATCGAATCCCCTGGGATATAACGCCCCAAAATCATACTATCCATTTATCGACTCCTTGAACTCCTCTATCTTAATCGGTAATCGTTTAAATGAAACGCCTCCATCAGCCAACCGTTTACAAAAGGCCGTAATTTTAGGTACTCCCAACTGCACTTCTTCCATAAAGACAACATCTTGAAAGACATCACTCGGTTTACCACCCTTAACTAGGCGTCCCTTTTCCATTACATAGACTTGATTCGCATATTCAGCAACATCATCCATCAGGTGCGTTACCAAGACAATGGTCATCCCTGACTGATGGAGTTTTTTGAACAAATTCATCAACTCTTTTCTCCCCAAGGGATCTAGGCCTGCTGTGGGCTCATCTAAGACTAATATAGCTGGCTCCATGGCAAGTATGCCTGCAATGGCGACACGTCTCATTTGTCCACCTGACAGCTCAAACGGACTGCGATCAAAAAGTGATTCCTCAATTCCAACCAAAGCCAGTTTCTCACGCGCAATCTGCTCCGCATCTTCTTCAGAAACTCCAAAATTTTGTGGTCCAAAAGCAACGTCCTTCAAAACTGTTTCTTCAAAGATCTGATTTTCAGCAAACTGAAATACCAAGCCAACCTGTTTTCTAATTTGACGAATATCTTTATTTTTAGAATTCGAAGTGATTAAGGTATCAAAAACTCGTACACTTCCTTGACTTGGCACCAATAAACCGTTTAAAAGTTGTAAAATAGTCGATTTGCCGCTACCTGTGTGCCCAATTAAGGCCGTATAAGAACCATCTTCAATCGTTAAAGAAACATCCGACAAAGCTTCTGAAGCTAAGGGAGTACCTTCTTGATATGTAAAACTCACATTTTCTAGAGCAATTCCCATAGCTTATCCTCTAGCTCACTTTCTGTCAAATAATTTTCAGGCAAATCATAGCCATTCTGGATCAAAGAATTTTTTAATTGATTGGCAAAAGGATCGTCTAATCCAATTTGATCTAAATCATTTCGAGAGAAAAGTTCTCTAGGGCTACTAGTTGATTCAATTTCCCCTTTTTTCATGACCAATACGCGATCACTCATGGCAACTTCTTCCAAATCATGTGTAATGGAAATGACCGTCATATCATAGTCTTTTCGAATTCCTTTTACTGTCTCAATCAGTTCTCTACGTCCCTCAGGATCCAACATACTCGTTGCTTCATCTAGGATTAAAATAGCTGGTCTTAGGGCTACAACACCTGCAATGGCCACACGTTGCTTTTGACCACCCGATAGACGCGCTGGCTCTCTCTTTTTAAAGTCCAACATGCCAACCAAATCCAGAGCTTCCTCCACTCTCTTTTTCATTTCTTGACGAGAAAGGCCTTGATTTTCCAAACCAAAGGCAACATCATCTTCAACAGTCGCTCCAACAAATTGATTGTCTGGATTTTGAAAAACCATACCGATTTGACGACGTATATTCCAAACATTTTCCTCAGTCAACCGTTGGCCATCGATTACAATCTCTCCAGATTCTGCTTCCAGTAAGCCATCAATTAATCGTACAGTCGTTGATTTACCACTACCATTGTGCCCTACAATCGAAAGCCATTCTCCACGTTTCACGTGAAACGTAATATCCTTCACATCGTAGTATTTCTGATTTTCTTTATAGCGAAAAGAAAGATTTTTTACATCAATTATTGATTTCATTTCGAACCAAATGTCCCTTTAAATACATAGGCACTACCCTTGAAATAGTCATAGCCAGAGTAGATAGTGAAAAACAAGGCTACATAAAGTAGAACTTGACCAAGCAAAGTCCAATGTAATAGCAAGAAAATAATCGCAAACATCTGACTGAAAGTTTTAATTTTCCCAGGCATTGCTGCTGCTAAAACTGTTCCTCCAGTTTCAACCAGTAAAAGCCTTAAACCTGTCACAGCCAACTCACGACAGATAATCACTGCAACAATCCAAGCCGGAGCCATTCCTAACTCAATCAGCATAATAAAAGCCGACATAACTAGTAGCTTATCCGCCATAGGATCTGCAAATTTACCAAAATTACTGACCACATTCCATTTACGAGCTAAATATCCATCTAAATAGTCTGTAATACTGGCAATCGCAAAGATAATAGCTGCTACTATATGACTCTCTATCGAATTTCCTACTGTTAAAATAAAGATAAAAATAGGTATAAAGAGAATTCGACCTATTGTTAAGATATTTGGAATTTGTTCTTTTTTCATTCGTTTTTCCTTAATTTTTAGTAAAGGTTACAGTGATTTGTCCAGTCTGCGCTGTTAATTTCGATAAATCAACAGTCTGATTGTCTACTGTTAAGGCAACACCTTTGACAACACCTAAAGTAATGGTCACAGGATTTTTAGTTGAAACGCTTGTTTCCGCACTTTTATTATCCGGTGATAAAGTCACACCACCCTCAAGATCACTTTCTGAAATACTAACCCAACTTGTAACATCTGAAACTGCCAATTGCAATTTTGCAGTTTCCTTGCCCGTTTTATAAGCAACTTCTACTCGATTTCCTTCACCCGATACCGTTATAGATGGTTCTGCACTGGAAGAACTGCTAGATAAACTACTACTTGAAGAGTGGGGAACAGAGCTAGTTGAACTTATTGAACTTGTTGATTGAACCACACTGTAATTAGAAAGAGAAGACCCCTCTGGTTGAGTTTGAATATAGTTCCAAACATAATAGGTCACAAAAATTAAAATCGATAAGGCAAAAAGGATAAAATAAAATAAAGGTAAAAAGGATGTTTTTTTCTTATTTTTCTTACTTGAACGTCTGCGCCCTGTCAACTCATCTTCATCAACATCTACTTCCTCATAAGTAATCATACTCCCAGAATCATAAGCATCCAAAACAATTTGGTCATCTAACTCAACAGCCCATGCATATTTTCTCAAGAAAGAGCGTGTGTAAAAAGGACTTGGAAGTTGATCGAAATCGTCTGCTTCCATTGCTTCCAACATATCTAACTGGATGTCTGTCTTTTTCTGCAATTCATCTAAACTCAATCCCTGATTGATTCTAGCTAATCGTAAAACCTCACCAATTGTTTTTTTCCTCATACTTGTCATCCCTTCTTTATAGTGTCTATTATGATAGGTTACTACGATGGGAATATTGTAAAATCAACTATATTCCCTTCATCTATTAAGTGATGCCCTGCTTCAAGGACATCCTCTAAAGTAATTTCCTGTAAAATCTTTGGCAAATCAAAAATTGTCTCACCATGTTCAAAAGCATCATATTGCGTTGCAATAAATTCAAGAGAGTTCATGCTACTGAAAAATTCCCCAAACATCTCTCTTTTGATAATATCTAAATGATCCTCTGTAATATCCAAATCCTTTGTAAAATTACGAATGGCCTTCCTAAACTGATGAGATAAAGCAACTGGCTCTTTTGTATCCATTGTCAACATAACAAAATGAAAACGACTTGTTACTTCAATTTCAAGAGATAAGGACGCATCTATTTTACCTGATTCATATAACTTTTGAAAACGATCCGAAGTCCAACCAAACATCATTGCAAACAATAATTTTAATAAAATATGATGTCGATAGCAATCCGCCTCAGCAACTTCTCGCTTACCTCTAACTCCAATCGCTAGTTTGGGAGAAGACACTTCCATTCTCATACTGTCTGTTTTCTTTACAGCCTGTAAAACAAACTTTTCTCTTGCTACTTCCTGAACATCTGAATCTTCCAGTTCTTTTCTTTCAAAATAGTTCTGTACTTGCTCCACATCAAAATTACCAACTAAAAACAGAGACATATTTACAGGTTTGTAAAATTTTGTAAAATTTTCTTGCAAATTAGTTAGATTGATTTGGGAAATGGACTCCTCACTTCCAACTATATCCGTTGCTAAAGGTGTACCAGGATACAAATTCGCTAAGGTTGAAAAGAATAAACACGAATCTGGATCATCTTGATACATTTCTCGTTCTTGCTGGATAATATCCTGCTCTCTCAAAATGGAATCTTCAGTAAAGTGTGCTGATGTTACCAATTCATCAAGTAAATCTAAGTTCTCTAAGAGATAATCCGTCGATGAAAAAAGATAGTTTGTTTTTGTAAAGCTTGTAAAGGCATTGCTGTCTGCACCTAGACTCGTAAAAGCCGACATCAAATCGCTAGAATCTTCTCTCTCAAATAATTTATGTTCAAGAAAATGAGCAATTCCCGCAGGATATTGTTTTACATCTCCGTCAACTTCTGTGACAAGCGTATCTACCGAGCCAAACTGTACAGTTACACTCGCGTAAACCTCTTTAAATTCCTTTTTAGGTAGAAGAGCTACTGTCAATCCGTTTGCCAAACGAGTTCGATAAACCATTTCTTTTACAGCTGGATAGTATTTTTCTTCAAAAATAACCTTTGTCATTCTATTCCTTCCATAAAGTAAATTGCTTGTAGCTTCACATTATTAGCTGCTCTACAAATAGCATATTTGTCAATTTGTTCAAGCTTTTCAATCCAACTTTTAAAGTCTGCTGAAGATTTTCCAAGTAAGGCATTTTGATAAGCACGTTCAATCAATGAAGATTGATTATCTTGAGAAAGCAACAAAGACCGATGAATCATTTCCTTGGTCTGCTCTAACTCAAGATCTGTAAAATAACCTTTTTTTAAATCAAGCAGTTGATTATTCATCATTTTACGAGCCTGGTTCCGATTTTCTCGATTGATACCAGCATACATCCTTAAAAATCCACTAAATAAATCGAGCTGACTTGAAATAGTATAAGCCAATCCAGCATTTTCACGGACATTTGTAAAGAGTTTAGAATGAGCAAATCCACCCAGTAAACCATTCATTACAATCATAGGTAAATGTTGCTCATCACCATATTCAGCAGAGCAATGATAGCCCAACTCTAAAATAGACTGTCCCACATTTTTCCGAACCATGCCTTCCTGAAGGATATTGGAATAAGATTGACAATACTGAACCTTCACATCACCTTCTCGAGCTATAAAACCAAATGATTCTAATACATTTTGAATTTCAACCTCATTAAAATCACCTAGGAAAAAGAAATCTATTCGATCATTGGCCAAAAATTCTTGGAAACAAGAATAAGAACTTTGTGGAGTTTCAGCTAAAATACGATTTCGTAAATCACTGTATTCCAATTGGAGACGTTCATCATGAAAAAATAATTTATCTAATTCTTTATGTGCAAAATAAAAAGAATCATCCATATCAGCTGCTAAACTTGCTAGCAATTGCTTTTTCTCAATTTCAAATAAGGCCGAATCAAATCCATTATCAACTACCACGGGTGAGAAAAGAGTCTCTTTTACTAGTTCCAAAACCTGAGAAGTTAGCACATTTTTCTTACTTAAAAACTCATCACGAACATAAGTAAATGTCAATTCTACAATGTGACTTTGCCCTCTTCTGAAACAATTGGTTGACATATCTGTACCATATAGACTAGCCAAGTGTCTCCTCAAATTTTGAGAAGTAGGGTACAGCTGGTTAGCAGTCTCTAGCATACTCGCACTCAACATACGACCTGCAATCGTATCAAGAGATAATGGAGCTGTAAAACGCACGGTAATTTTGTTCGTTTTAAACTTCTTTGATTGGATAAAATGTGTTGAAATTCCATGCACTAACTCCATGATTTACCTCCTTATATACAGACTTCTATTATATCACGAAAACCTGAAATTTTCTTGTTCTCTGTAATACTTTTGAAATAAAAATCGCTTACATTTCTCCCTGTTTCTCTCACTATTTTTAGGAAAATATGGTATAATACCAAAGATTGAGGTGAATTATGGAATACAAATTATTTGAAGAATTTATTACCCTCCAAGCACTACTCAAAGAACTTGGAATTACACATAGCGGAGGAGCTATCAAATCCTTTCTCTCTGAACATTCTGTTTACTTTAATGGGGAATTAGAGAGTCGTCGTGGTAAAAAACTTCGCATTGGCGATAAAGTTGACATCCCTGACATGAACATTGACATCTTGTTGACACAACCTACTTCTGAAGAACAAGATGAATACCAAGCTAATAAAGTTGAAAAAGAACGGATTGCTAAACTTGTAAAGGAGATGAATAAGGGAGTTAAAAAAGACAAATCGAAACCTACTTCAGCACCTAAAAACAAACAAGCTCCGCGATTCCCTGGTAGATAATCATGTGGCTACAAAACCTATCTCTCAAGACTTTTCGTAACTACAAAGAGACGAAAATAGACTTTAATCCTAAATTGAATATCTTTTTGGGACGTAATGCACAAGGAAAAACAAACATGTTAGAGGCTATCTATTTTTTAGCCTTAACGCGTAGTCATCGAACTAGAACAGATAAAAATCTCATTCATTTTGATGAGGAACAACTTCATCTTTCAGGTCTCGTTCAGAAAAAAACTGGATCCATTCCCCTAGAAATCGAACTAACACAAAAAGGCCGTGTGACAAAAGTTAATCATTTAAAACAGGCACGCCTTTCAGATTATGTAGGACACATGAATGTTGTCTTATTTGCTCCTGAAGATTTACAACTAATTAAAGGAGCACCTTCGGTTCGACGGAAATTCATTGATATGGAACTTGGACAAATTAAGCCAATCTATTTATCAGATTTAACCAATTATAATCACATCCTAAAACAAAGAAACACTTATCTAAAATCAGCTCAAAAAATAGATGAAACCTTCCTTTCTGTGTTGGATGATCAGCTAATTGATTATGGATGTCGTGTAATGAATCACCGCTTAGATTTCATAAAAAAACTAGAATCATTTGGGCGTAAGAAACATTTTGAACTCTCAAATCAGATTGAAGAGTTGTCAATATCTTATCAAACTTCTGTCAAGCCAACTGATCAAGAAGATTTATCTGAATCTTTCAAAATTGCTTTAGAAAAAAGTAGATCCAGAGATTTATTTAAAAAGAATACTGGCGTTGGTCCTCATCGAGATGATATTTCTTTTTATATAAATGGGATGGATGCTAGCTTTGGAAGTCAAGGTCAACATCGCAGTCTCGTCCTTTCTATAAAATTAGCAGAAATCGAGTTAATGGAAAGTATTACTACAGAATCTCCAATATTACTACTTGACGATGTTATGAGCGAGCTTGACAACACTAGACAACTAAAATTATTAGAAACGATTTCTCAGTCAATCCAAACCTTTATCACAACAACAAGCTTAGACCATCTTCAAAATCTACCAGAAAATCTAAGCATCTTCACTATTCAGAATGGTAAAGTTACTGTAAACGAAAATTGACAATATTGTAAAAGAACTCCTGTTTTCACGGGAGTTCTTTTTATTTCTTTTACATAGAATAATTTGGCGCCTCATTAGTAATTTGTACATCATGAGGATGGCTTTCTTTCAAACCAGCACCAGACATTTCAATAAATTGAGCATTATCATGCAACTCTTTAAGGTTAGCTGCACCACAATAACCCATACCAGAACGGATACCACCAATCATTTGGAAGACGATATCAGCTGCCGCTCCTTTATAAGCAACACGACCTTCAATTCCTTCTGGAACGAGTTTATTTGCTTCATTGACAGAACCTTGGAAGTAACGATCGCTTGAACCTTTCTTCATCGCTGCGATTGATCCCATACCACGGTAAGTCTTGAACTTACGTCCTTGGAAGATTTCAGTTTCACCTGGTGCTTCGTCTGTTCCAGCAAACATTGATCCAAGCATAACTGCATTTCCACCTGCAGCAAGGGCTTTTACAATATCTCCAGAATACTTGATTCCACCGTCAGCAATAATCGTTTTACCATATTCACGCGCAACGGCTGCAGCATCGTAGATAGCTGTTACTTGTGGAACACCAACACCTGCAATCACACGAGTAGTACAGATAGAACCTGGTCCAATACCAACCTTTACAACATCTACACCTGCTTCATAAAGGGCACGTGCACCTTCAGCAGTTGCAATATTTCCAGCAATCAAAGTACGATCTGGGAAGTGAGCGCGAATCTCAGCAATTTTACGCAAGACACCTGCAGAATGACCATGTGCAGTATCAATAACAATCGCATCCGCCCCTGCCTCAAAAAGTGCCTCTGCACGTTCAAATGTATCTGAAGTAACACCTACTGCACCTGCAACTAGAAGACGACCAAACTCATCTTTAGCAGCATTTGGAAACTCAATAACTTTTTCAATATCTTTGATAGTAATCAAACCAGAAAGACGACCTTCTTCATCTACCAAAGGAAGTTTTTCAATACGATGTTCTTGAAGAATACTCTCAGCTGTTGCAAGGTCTGTACCCACAGGAGCAGTAACAAGATTTTCACTAGTCATATGGTTTGAGATTGGTTGGTTATAATCTGAAATAAAACGAAGATCTCGGTTTGTCAAAATACCAACCAATTTACGATTTTCAAGTGTTTCAACAACTGGGACACCACTGATGCGGTAACGTCCCATAAGCTCATCTGCTTCAGCAATTGTATGTTCAGGCGTCAAGAAGAAGGGGTCAATAATAACTCCATTTTCAGAACGTTTTACCTTGCGAACCTCGTCTGCTTGTTGAGCAATTGACATGTTTTTATGGATAACTCCGAGACCACCTGCACGAGCAATAGCAATGGCCATTTGACTCTCTGTTACTGTGTCCATAGCAGCGGTAATAATTGGGATATTTAAAGTCAAATTATCTGCCAATTTAGTTGTTAAATCTGCATCATTAGGCAACACATGACTTTCAGCTGGAATAAGCAATACATCATCAAAGGTAAAACCTTTTTTCAAAAATTTAGTGTCCCAATTAGACATTCGAAGTTTCCTCTTTTCTTTCTTTTTGAGCTTGACTCTTTTTATATTGTATCTATCATACCATTCTATAAAAATTTGTCAAATGTTACAGGGGTAAATAAAAAACTATCTTTTCTTCGAGATAGAAATGATAGTTTCTTGTAAAATAAAGCTAGTTAAAGTAATGAAGTCCCATTGCTCCTTTAACCTCAGATAGGGTTTGACCTGCAACTTCACGCGCTCTTTCACTACCTTTTTGAAGCATATTATAAACTTCTCCCATATCCTTAGCAAATTCGATACGGCGCTCACGAATAGGACCAAGTTCACGTTCTAATATTTCAAGTAGATAACGTTTGGTTTTCACATCACCAAGACCACCTCGTTGATAATGTTCTTTCATTTCAGCAATTTCTTGAGCATCTTCTGGACGACCAAAAACATCTAGATAATGGAAAACCATATTTCCTTCAATTTTACCTGGATCTTCCACTCGAATATGATATGGATCTGTATACATACTCATTACTTTTTTACGCAAAGTATCCGCATCATCAGCTAAATAAATACCATTATTGAGTGATTTAGACATTTTAGCATTACCATCTAAACCAGGTAAACGACCTGCTCTCTCATTCTCTGGATAAATACCTTCCGGTTCTACCAAGACATCACAGTTATATGCATTGTTAAAAGAACGAACAATCTCACGGGTTTGCTCAATCATTGGTTTCTGATCTGTCCCAACAGGAACATAATTAGCTTTGAAAGCAGTAATGTCAGCTGCTTGAGCGATTGGATAGACCAAGAATCCTGTAGGAATACTTTCCCCAAATCCTTTTTGAGCAATCTCTGTCTTGACAGTTGGATTTCGCTCCAGACGTGCTAATGAAACCAGATTCATATAGTACATAGATAGTTCAGCCAACTCTGGAATCTGGCTTTGAATAAAGATAGTCGATTTACTTGGGTCCAATCCAACTGCAAGGTAATCCAAAGCCACATTTCCAATAGACTCTACAATGGTTTGAGGATCTTTGGCATGATCTGTCAAGGCTTGTTGGTCAGCCAAGAACACAAACATATCATACTTATCCTCTTCCTGTAAGAATACTCGATTTTTGAGACTTCCAACATAATGTCCAATATGCAATTTTCCTGTTGGACGGTCTCCTGTTAAAATAATGGGTTTAGTCATTTTGTTCTCCTTCGATATGGTCCCTTCAATTATAGCATTTTTTTAATGAAATAACCGTAATTTATCAAAATAAATCAGTCTTGCTATTTATGTTTTTGTGTAAAGGAAATTGTAAATATAATTTACACAAAATTGACAGATAAAAATTTGAATATTTCCGTATTTTCTAGTAGAATAAATGTATTACACATATAGGAGAAAAACATTGCTTACAGTATCTGATGTTTCACTACGTTTTAGTGATCGCAAACTTTTTGATGATGTCAATATCAAATTTACAGAAGGAAATACCTATGGATTAATCGGTGCTAATGGTGCCGGAAAATCAACCTTTTTAAAAATTTTAGCTGGAGATATCGAACCTACTACTGGCCACATCTCTCTTGGTCCAGATGAACGTCTCTCTGTTCTTCGTCAAAATCACTTTGACTATGAAGATGAACGTGCTATTGATGTCGTTATCATGGGAAATGAAAAACTTTATAGCATCATGAAGGAAAAAGATGCTATATACATGAAGGAAGATTTCTCAGATGAGGACGGAGTGCGTGCAGCCGAGCTCGAAGGTGAATTTGCCGAGCTTGGAGGCTGGGAAGCAGAAAGTGAAGCCTCTCAACTACTTCAAAACCTAAATATCCCAGAAGAGTTGCACTACCAAAATATGAGCGAATTGGCCAATGGTGAGAAAGTAAAGGTTCTCCTCGCCAAAGCACTTTTTGGTAAACCAGATGTTCTTCTATTGGATGAGCCTACCAACGGTTTGGATATCCAATCTATTACTTGGTTAGAAGATTTCTTGATTGACTTTGATAACACCGTTATCGTTGTATCCCATGACCGCCACTTCTTAAACAAAGTATGTACTCACATGGCCGACCTTGACTTTGGAAAAATCAAACTCTATGTCGGAAACTACGACTTCTGGAAGGAATCTTCTGAACTCGCTGCTAAATTGCTAGCAGACCGTAATGCTAAAGCAGAAGAAAAAATTAAGCAATTACAAGAATTCGTAGCTCGTTTCTCTGCCAATGCTTCTAAATCAAGACAAGCAACCTCACGTAAGAAAATGCTTGACAAGATTGAGCTAGAAGAGATTGTGCCATCTAGTCGTAAATATCCATTTATTAACTTTAAAGCAGAACGTGAGATCGGTAATGATCTCTTGACAGTAGAAAATCTAACTGTAAAGATTGATGGTGAAACTATTTTAGATAATATCAGCTTTATCTTGCGTCCAGGTGATAAGACAGCTCTTATTGGACAAAATGATATCCAAACGACTGCATTAATTCGTGCAATCATGGGAGATATTGACTATGAAGGAACTGTCAAGTGGGGAGTTACAACTAGTCAATCTTACCTGCCAAAAGATAACTCAGCTGATTTTGCAGGGGGAGAATCAATCCTTGACTGGTTGCGTCAATTTGCAAGTAAAGAAGAAGATGACAATACTTTCCTACGCGGTTTCCTTGGTCGTATGCTCTTCTCTGGAGATGAGGTTAACAAACCTGTCAACGTCTTGTCAGGGGGAGAAAAAGTCCGTGTCATGCTTTCAAAACTCATGCTCTTGAAATCAAATGTCCTTGTCCTCGATGATCCAACCAATCACTTGGACTTGGAATCTATCTCAAGCTTGAATGATGGATTGAAAAACTTTAAAGAATCAATCATCTTTGCCAGTCATGACCACGAGTTTATCCAAACTTTGGCAAACCATATCATTGTTTTGTCTAAAAATGGCGTCATTGATCGTATCGATGAAACCTATGATGAATTCCTAGAAAATGCAGAAGTACAAGCAAAAGTTAAAGAACTTTGGAAAGATTAAATAAGACTTCAAAACTCAGTTGGGGTAACCAACTGAGTTTTCTATCATTCTACGAGGTAACATGAAATCATTTTTTAAAACATATTGGACCTATTTTGTTTCTTTCATCATTCCTGTATTGATTATGACAGGGGTATACCTATCTCAAGGTATCTACTGGAATAGTGACAACTCTCCTCTATTAGGAGATGGCTTTCATCAATACGTTATTTTTGATATAACTCTAAGGAATATCCTACATGGAAATGGTAGTCTGTTTTATACCTTTACAAGTGGCCTAGGACTAAACTTCTATGCCCTATCTAGTTATTACTTGGGTAGTTTTCTCGCACCTCTGGTTTACTTTTTTGATCTAACGAATATGCCAGATGCTGTCTATCTGACAACTCTCTTAAAATTTGGATTGATTGGTCTGTCAACCTTCTTTAGTTTAAATAAATTATTTAAAAATATCCCTCAGACTTTAAAACTAGCCTTATCCACTTCTTATGCTCTGATGAGCTTTACCGTTAGTCAGTTAGAGATAAAAACCTGGCTGGATGTTTTTATCTTGATTCCTTTCATTATCACTGGTTTACACCTACTGATAACAGAAAAGAAATTCTCATTATACTTTACAAGTCTGTCAATCTTATTTATCCAAAACTATTATTTTGGCTATATGACAGCATTGTTTCTTATTTTCTGGTATCTCTGTCAAATTTCTTGGGACTTTAAAACTCGAAAATCATCTTTTCTTGATTTCATAATCACCTCCGTTTTAGCTGGTACGGCTAGTTTGATTCTTACTCTTCCCACTCTGTTTGATCTACAGACACATGGGGAAAAATTGACTGAAGTTACAAAGTTTCAAACTGAAAGTAGCTGGTATCTTGATCTCTTTGCTAAGCAATTCATTGGTTCCTTTGACACAACAAAGTATGGGGCCATCCCAATGATTTTTGTTGGACTACTCCCCTTTATTTTGACCATTTTATTTTTTACGCTGAAATCTATTAAGTTTCACGTGAAACTTATCTATGCAATCTTCTTTACATTTTTAATTGCAAGCTTTTATATAGAAGCTCTTGATTTATTTTGGCAAGGCATGCATACTCCAAACATGTTTTTACATCGCTATGCTTGGATTTTCTCTACCTTGTTAATTTACACAGCAGCGGAAGTCTTAAATCGTCTAAGGGAAATTAAAATCTGGAACTTTTTAGTTTCGCTTTTTCTTGTAGTAACAGGATTTTTAGCTACCATCTATCTAAAATCACATTATTCTTTTTTAACAGATTTGAATATTCTGCTTACTCTTGAATTTTTGGTTGTCTATTCGCTTTTACTCCTTGCAATTATCAAAAAGTTTATCTCTGTAAATCTATTTGCCATTCTAATCTCTTTATTTATAATGGTTGAAATAAGTTTAAATGCTTCATCTCAAATGGACGGAATTGCTAATGAATGGGGATTTGCTTCTCGAAGTGCATATAGTCGAGATATCCCAGCTATGGAATCTTTCTCAACATATATTGGAAATTCATTTACTCGTACTGAAAAACTACAAACTCAGACAGGGAATGACAGTATGAAATTCAACTACAATGGAATCTCTCAATTTTCATCTGTTCGAAATCGTTCAGCAAGCTCTACTTTGGATAAACTGGGATTTAAATCCTCTGGAACCAATCTCAATCTCCGTTATGCAAATAATAGTATTTTAGCTGATAGTTTATTTGGCATCCAGTACAATATCTCAGACAGTCCTATTGATAAGTATGGTTTTAAAGATATCTATCAAAAATATAATCTTACCCTATATGAAAATCAATACTCTCTTCCGATTGCCTTTGCTAGTCAATCTGTTTACAATGATGTCAAGTTCACTGAACACACTCTAGATAATCAGGCCTCGTTTTTAAATCAACTTGCTGACGTCAATTTTGATTATTTTTCTCCAATACCCTATGAAAAAACAGAGAATACTGATGATTTGATTAGTGTTACAAGTTCTTCAAATGAGGATGCAGCAATCCAGTATCAAATTGAAGTGCCAGAAAACAGCCAAGTTTATCTTTCTTTCACAAACCTTCACTTTTCTAATGACAAACAAAAAAAAGTTGACATCCTTGTAAATGGAGAAAAGAAAACTTTTACAACTGATAATGTCTTCTCCTTCTTTAATCTAGGCTATACAAAAGAGAAAAAAACTTTCAATATCAATGTTAGTTTCCCTGGAAATTCACAAGTATCATTTGAATCTCCTACCTTCTATCGTTTAGATACCAAAACTTTCACCGAGGCAATTCAAAAAATTAAAGAACAACCTATCACAGTATCAACTTCTAAAAACAAGGTCTTTGCTACATATGATGTCAAACAAGATACGTCCATTTTCTTCACCATTCCTTATGACAAAGGTTGGTCTGCCTACCAAGATGGGAAGAAAATAGAAATTAAACAAGCTCAAACTGGCTTTATGAAAGTTGACGTTCCTAAGGGAAAAGGAACTATTACACTTTCCTTTATTCCCAATGGTTTTGTTATTGGAGCAATCTGTTCCTTTACTTCTCTTTTACTATTTGCAATCTATAATCACAAACGAAAGTCATCTAAGACATAAAAAATCGACCAGTTGTTTGGTCGATTTTTTTTAATCTTCTTCCATTTTCTTAGGTTGATAGGCTAGCATACCTAAACCAGTAAATAGGGCTAATATCACAGCAAGGAAAATGACTTGATGATGAATATTTCCTGTCATAGAAATTGTTTGTCGTAATCCAGAAACCGAATAACTCATTGGTAACCAAGGATTAATAGCTCTAAAGAAATTATTTGTCAAAGCAAGTGGATAGGTACCTGCACTTGATGCTAACTGTAATAATAGCAAAATAAGAGAGAAGAAAGCTCCTACACGGCTATTCCATGTTGTTAATGCAGTTACCATAGACATAAATGTTAAGCTTACGATAATAATTAAGAACAAGGTTCTCATTTCATGATTTGCTGTTAGACCAATAAGATGAACGCCACCATAGACTAAGATAGCGGCTAAAACAGCTATAACTCCATTTATCTCAAAGCGAGATTTGAACCAAGCCCAGCGAGTTTCAGGATGACGACCTGAAGGTAATTTAGCAAAAATCATATTTGTTGATAATGCAGCAACAAAGAGAGCGACTGATATCATATAAGGAGCCATAGCAATCCCATTTACAGGAACTTGATCATTGTCTGTTTTTGAAAGATTGAGTGGATTTGACAAAATCTCTGCATTTTTAGATTCTGTTGATGCTGATTTGAGTTGATCACTAGCATTACCTAGTCCTTGTCCTAAAGAAGCAACTCCTGCCTGTAAATCTTCCAATCCAGAAGTTAACTTTGTTCCACCTTCTGCAAGTTTCCCAGATCCATCTGCCAATTTATTAGCTCCATTCTCTAATTGAGAAGCACCTGAAAGTAACTGACTGGATTTGTCTGCTAATTGACCAGATCCTGATTGTAATTTATCAACTCCTGCCATTAATTCTTGACTCTTTTGATTCAATTGGTTAGAGCCAGTTGATAATTTTTCAATACCAGATACTAATTCTGGAGTTTTTTCAACTAATTGACCAACTCCTGCTGTCAAGCTAGAAGATTTTTGTGTCAAGGTATTTGAGCCTGAAACTAGTTGATCCAAACTACCTGTCAAGGTGGAATTTTTTTCACTTAGTTGACTTGCGCCTTGAGAAACTTTATCAACACCTGCAGTATATGCATTTACACCTGATGCAATCGACTGACTGGCAGGAACTAATTTACTCGTCACTGCTCCCTGTATTTCTGTTAATCCACTTGACAATCCTGTCAAAGAAGTAGAAGCAAGCGGTAATACTTGATTAGCTTTATCTTTTAATGTTGAAAGATTAGAAGATTGATTTTGTAAGTTTTCTAATCCTCCCTGTAAACCTTGTACTAAAGCTATAATTGACTGAGCCGATTGAATGCTATCAGTCGAATTTTGAGATACAGAAGCGCTTATCTCAGCTTGTTGCTCACTTGTCAATGATTGATAAGCTGCTGTTGATTGAATATTGGCTAATGTAGTTGCTTTTTCAGACTGAGCACTTGCTAACATTTGATTAGAAAGAGAAACTATACTTGATAAAACAGAAGACAATTGTTTTGTATCTCCAACATCAATATTTTGAATAGCTTGATTTAACTGATTCAGACCAGAAGATAATTGATTAATTTGATCTTTTTGCCCAGACGAAGCATCTAACTTACTAGAAAGTTGTTGAATCCCTTCACTTAATTGCTCCACACCCATTCGAAGTGTAGCTGATTGACTAGATAACTGATTAGCACCTGTTGCAAGATTTCCCACTCCATTTGTATAGGCATTAACACCAGATGAAAATTGGTTAAGACCAGTATTGAGCTGAGAAACACCTCCAGTATAGGCCTCTACACCAGTATATAATTGATTGATTCCTCCTACTAATTCAGGACTTTTAGAAGCTAATTGACCTAATCCGCTATCTAATTTACTTACTGCACCAGTATATGTAACTAAACCACTATTAAAAGTCCCTAAGCCAAGATGAAGTTGTTCAACACCAGAAACATAAGAGGATAATCCTTTAGTAAACTGCTCCGTTCCATTTGAAAATGTTAAACTTGAATCTGCTAAAGAGTGTAGGTTAGTAGTCAATGTTTGACTTCCTGTCACTAATTGATTCGCTCCATCAGTTAATTTTTCACTACCAGAAGCCGCTTGACTCATACCATCCTTTAATTCGACCATCTTATCAAATAAAGCTTTAGTGTAGGTCTCGGTTACATTGGTAGAAACATTCTGCTTCAATTGTGTCATCGCAGAATCGCTCATCTTGCTAGCAATAAAACTATGACCACTTGAAGTCTGATAATCGATTTGCATTTGCTCTGGATGATTCGTTAAAATAGAAGCTGCTTTTTCAGATAAATCACTTGGTAAAGTCACTACCATATAGTAATCGCCATCTTCCAACCCCTTCTTACCTTCCTCTTCATCTACGAAATGAAAATCTAAGCTTTTATTTTCTTTTAAATTTGACACCATGTCTTTTCCTATAGCCATGGTATTACCGTTATAGGAAGCTTCTTTATCATTATTGACAACTGCCACAGGTAAGTCAGACACTTGCCCGTATGGATCCCACATTGATGACAAAAATATGATATTGTACAGAGCTGGAATAAGAGAAATCCCTATCATGACAATAATAAAGGTTGGTTTTTTAAAAATTGCTTTCCATTCTTTAAACATATCTTCTCCTTTTTTTAAACATATTGTCTAAAATTTTGATATAATAGATTATACATTAAAAAAATCTAAATTACAAGATAAAAAATCCATTTTTAGACATATAGTCTAATTTGTTTACAAGGAGGAAATATGCAAGAAAGTAACAAACGCTTAAAAACAAAGCGAACTATTGAAAATGCTATGGTACAATTACTGATGGAACAGCCATTTGATCAAATTTCTACTGTCAAGTTAGCAGACAAAGCCGGAATTAGTCGTTCCAGCTTCTATACTCACTATAAGGATAAGTATGATATGATTGAGCACTATCAAAGCAAGCTATTCCATACATTTGAATATATTTTTCAAAAACATGCTCATCACAAAAGAGACGCTATTTTAGAAGTCTTTGAATATCTAGAGTCAGAACCACTTCTGGCTGCCCTTCTTTCTGAAAATGGGACTAAAGAAATCCAAAATTTCTTACGAAATAAACTTCGTATCATGCTTAGTACGGATTTACAAAAGCGATTTATGAAACTGAATCTCAATACCACTGAATTAGAATATAGTAGCGTCTATCTAACTCATGCACTTTTTGGTGTCTGTCAAACTTGGATTGCACATGGAAAAAAAGAAAGTCCTCAAGAAATAACAGACTTCCTTATGAAGATGCTTGGTGATGCAAATTGATATAAAAAGAGGAACACAGTTGTGTTCCCTTTTATCTATACTCCGCCAGTAGGACTCGAACCTACGACATCATGATTAACAGTCATGCGCTACTACCAACTGAGCTATGGCGGATAAAATAGTCCGTACGGGATTCGAACCCGTGTTACCGCCGTGAAAAGGCGGTGTCTTAACCCCTTGACCAACGGACCTTCTATCTGTAGCAGATATAACCATTATATCAATTTCTTACTAATTGTCAATCACTTTTGAGATTTTTTCTCTAGAATATCTTTTAATTTTCTAATTTTTAATCTTGAAATAGGACAGCGATGGTCTTCATAGAAAACAACTTCTAGATTCTTTCGGTCAATTTCTCTGATGTTTCCTACATTGACAAGGAAAGATTTATGAGAGCAATAAAATCTCTGTGTATGTTTGTCCTTTTCCTGAATATCTGTCATGGTACCGTAAAACTCTTTGGCAAAATTCTTACCAATAATGCGTAATTTATGAGAAACTCCTGTCGTTTCAATATACAGAATGTCATGGTAAGGAATTTTTAAATCATTTCCCTTGTAATTGTAGTCAAAATAATCTACCACATCTTCATTTTCAAGTAACATACTCTTCGTGTAGAATATATTCTGCTCAATTCTCTTTTTAAATAACTCATCATTGATATCCTTATCAACAAAATCTAGGGCTGATACCTGGTATTTATAGGTTAGAGTCGCAAACTCTGATCGACTGGTGATAAAGACGATAATAGCGTAAGGATTGTAATGACGAATGAGCTGAGCAACCTCAAACCCTTTTTTCTCAATTCCATGAATATCGATATCTAGGAAATAAAGCTGATTTACTTCATCGTTTTCAATGTATTCTTCAAATTCACGGACTTTTCCCGTTGTCTTGTATGATATTGGAATATTCGATTCTTTCGAAATTTCATCCAATATTCTCTCTAGTCTCACTTGATGTTCAATAACATCTTCTAAAATTAAAACTTTCATTCAAATTCCCTCTTAAATCTAATGATTTGTCTAAATGTACTGCCTTCCATCTCTGTTTCTAAAATAATGTTGTTGTACTTATCTAGTAGTTCTTTCACATTATTTAATCCTACTCCGCGATTTCTTCCCTTAGTAGAGAATCCTAAAGCAAATAGATCTCCTGAAGGAGTCATCGTCATTTTACATGAATTCTGAATCACAATCACTGTTTCAGTTTCCATCTTAATAACTGCTACTTCCATCTGCTTTTTATAACTATCAGCCGATCCTTCGACAGCATTGTTCAATAAAACACTCATAATACGAACCAAATCCAATAGTTCAATTGGAAGCTTGGTAATCGTATCTTTTACTTCCAGTGTAAACTCTACACCGTTATTTCGAGCATAGACAATGGACTGAGCAACTAAACTTCGTAAAGCTGAATCTTCTATGTTGTTCAAATCAAAGTAAGTGTACTTATCTGAACGCAGTTTATGATTAGCTTTGACCAAAACTTCATTGTAAACTCTGTCAATTTCCTGTAAATTACCACTGTCAATTGCCATCTGCATGCTGACAAGCATCCCAGCATAGTCATGTCGAAAACCACGAATTTCATTATACAGACCGACAATTTCATCTGTATAATTCTGTAAATGTTTCTGTTCAAATTTTTTCTGCTTCAAAGCAATCTCTTTCTCCATTTGAACTTTATGAGAATTCATTGTAAAGAAGGTCAAAAGTAGAGAGATAAAGACAATAGATGACAAAATACTTCCAAAACTATTCAAATGTTTAATCGTACTTACCATATCAGAAACGAAAGATACAATATGTAGCAATAGTAAAGCAAAAAATACTTTTTTCAAGAAAGGATAAAGGTAGTCCTTGTCAAAATAGGTTAGTTCCAAATGGAAATAATGAATGATTTTTAAGACAACAACATAAGTCAACACTGTTACAACGAAAAAGAATGGGTAATAATGTTGTAAAACAAAATTGTCTCCTGTTATAGAGGAGAAAGTTACGGACAGAAAGTTATGAGTGCTCTCATATAAAAGAGATAGTAGTAAACTTAGAAATAGTCCTCTATCCCTCTCATACTGTTTAATCCATCGAAAATAGGAATATAAGCCCAAAGGAAGTAAAAATGTTGCAGTCCCTAACCCTTCCAAATTTAGAAGATAAAAGGAAAGTTCAAGTACTACTTCTACTAGTAATGTATAAGCACCAAAAACGTATAGCTCTTTTCTATTTATTTGACCTTTACAAATTAAATGGTAACTGTGACTAATAATTAAAAAATGACCAATAACTGTCCCAAATCCAAGTAAATTCATTACTCTTTCTCCTTATTTCATTACTTTTTTCGTTGGAAAAGAAAATCAAGGAGGAGGTCTGAAATTCTACTTTCCCCACCTTGAATCTCCTGCAAGTCTTTTTCCTTCAAGGCTACAAACTGTTCCAATTTAACTGTGTTTTTCATAATAAAATCTCCTAAAATGTTTTTTTCTTGTAAGATAACTTACAAAAACCATTATACAAAATGGAATTTCATTTTAGATAAAATTCTCTCAACTGTCATTTTTTTCTCCCCAAGTGTACTTTTTTAAGAAAAAAGCCGGGAAAATTCCCAGCTTTGCTACTATATTGATCCCAGCAGGATTCGAACCTGCGACCGTTCGCTTAGAAGGCGAATGCTCTATCCAGCTGAGCTATGAGACCTAACACAATTATTCTACCAAAAATTCAATTAAAAGTCAATTTTCTATTTATGATAGGGGGATCCCTGCTGAATCGTAAAAGCGCGATAGATTTGTTCAACAAGGACTAGTCTCATTAACTGATGGGGCAAGGTTAGACGGCCAAAACTGACAGAAAGATTAGCTCTCTTTTTTACATCCTGAGCTAACCCCAGACTCCCTCCAATAATAAAGGTAAGAGTAGAAAATCCTTTTATAGAAGCTTCTTCTAACTGCTTACTAAATTCTTCTGAAGAGAAAGTTTTCCCTTCAATAGCTAACGCAATAACAAAATCACGATCACCAACTTTTGATAAAATTCTCTGACCTTCTATTTCTAAAATCTTTTGATTTTCTGATTCACTGGCCTTATCTGGTGTTTTTTCATCTGCTAGCTCAATCATTTCAAGCTTAGCAAATCGAGAAATTCGTTTTGAATACTCCGCGATACCATCTTTTAAATACTTTTCTTTCAGTTTCCCAACTGTTACAACTTTAATTTTCATGACTCTATTCTAACATATTCTCTATTTTTTCACATCTTATTCACAAAATAAAAGGTTAATTTTAGCCTAGAAAACCACAGATTTTTGAAAGTTATCCACAATCTGTGTAAAACTTTTGTGTTTAAGTTATAATTAAGCTAGTCAGTTTATACTTTCAGTAATTTCAAATAAATGGAGGCAAATATGAAACATTTAAAAACATTTTACAAAAAATGGTTTCAATTATTAGTCGTTATCGTCATTAGCTTTTTTAGTGGAGCCTTGGGTAGTTTTTCAATAACTCAACTAACTCAAAAAAGTGGTGTAAGTAGCTCGAACAGCACTAGTACTATCACACAGACTGCCTATAAAAACGAAAATTCAACAACACAGGCTGTTAATAAAGTAAAAGATGCTGTTGTTTCTGTTATCACTTATTCGGCCAACAGACAAAATAGCGTATTTGGCAATGATGATACTGACACAGATTCTCAACAAATCTCTAGTGAAGGATCTGGGGTTATTTATAAAAAGAATGACAAAGAAGCTTACATTGTTACCAACAATCACGTTATAAATGGCGCCAGCAAAGTAGATATTCGCTTGTCAGATGGGACTAAAATGCCTGGAGAAATCGTCGGAGCGGATACTTTCTCTGATATTGCTGTCGTCAAAATCTCTTCAGAAAAAGTGACAACAGTAGCTGAATTTGGTGATTCTAGCAAGTTAACCGTAGGAGAAACTGCTATTGCTATTGGTAGTCCATTGGGTTCTGAATATGCTAATACTGTCACTCAGGGTATTGTATCTAGTCTCAATCGAAATGTGTCCTTAAAATCTGAGGATGGACAAGCTATTTCTACAAAAGCTATCCAAACTGATACTGCTATTAACCCAGGTAACTCTGGTGGCCCACTGATCAATATTCAAGGACAGGTTATCGGAATTACCTCAAGTAAAATTGCTACAAATGGAGGAACCTCTGTAGAAGGTCTTGGTTTCGCAATTCCTGCAAATGACGCTATCAATATTATTGAACAGTTGGAAAAGAACGGAAAAGTGACGCGTCCAGCTTTGGGCATCCAAATGGTCAATCTCTCAAATATTAATACAAGTGATATTAGAAGACTGAATATTCCAAGCAGTGTAACATCTGGTGTAGTTGTTCGTTCTGTACAAAGTAATATGCCTGCCAATGGTCACCTTGAAAAATACGATGTTATTACAAAAGTAGATGACAAAGAGATTGCTTCATCAACAGACTTACAAAGTGCTCTTTACAACCATTCTATCGGAGACACCATTAAGATAACTTACTATCGTAACGGTAAAGAAGACACTACATCTATTAAACTTGACAAGAGTTCAGGTGATTTAGAATCTTAATTGACATCTATGTAAAGAAAGCTTTACATAAGAGAAAAGATGTGTTAGTGTAGAATCATGGAAAAATTTGAAATGATTTCTATCACAGATATACAAAAAAATCCCTATCAACCTCGAAAAGAATTTGATAAAGAAAAACTACATGAACTAGCACAGTCTATCAAAGAAAATGGGGTCATTCAACCGATTATTGTTCGTCAATCTCCTGTTATTGGTTATGAAATCCTTGCAGGAGAGAGACGCTATCGTGCTTCACTTTTAGCTGGTCTAAGGTCTATCCCAGCTGTTGTTAAACAACTTTCAGACAAAGAGATGATGGTCCAGTCCATCATTGAAAATTTACAGAGAGAAAATTTGAATCCAATAGAAGAAGCACGCGCCTATGAATCTCTCGTAGAGAAAGGATTTACCCATGCTGAAATTGCAGATAAAATGGGGAAGTCTCGTCCTTATATCAGTAACTCGATTCGTTTGCTTTCCTTACCAGAACAGATTATCTCAGAAGTAGAAACTGGCAAACTATCACAAGCTCATGCGCGTTCGCTAGTTGGGTTAAATAAGGAACAACAAAACTATTTCTTTCAACGAATTATAGAAGAAGACATCTCTGTAAGGAAGTTAGAAGCTCTTCTGACAGAGAAAAAACAAAAGAAACTGCAAAAAAATGATCATTTCATAAAAAATGAAGAAGAACAGTTAAAAAAACTACTCGGATTAGATGTAGAAATCAAACTGTCTAAAAAAGACAGTGGAAAAATCATTATTTCTTTTTCAAATCAAGAAGAATACAGTAGAATTATCAACAGCCTGAAATAAGGCTGTTCTTTTATTTTTTTATCTCACAAGGTTATCCACTATTTTTTTCGATAAAAAGCTTAATAAATCAATAGTTTCTGATTTTATCCCCAACCTGTGGATAAAACTTGATAACATTGTGGATTATTTTTCACAGCTTGTGGAAAATTCTTACTATCTATGGTAAAATAAGTCTAGCATTAAACTTTTAAATAGTAAAGGAGTAGAAAGGATTGAAAGAAAAACAATTTTGGAATCGTATATTAGAATTTGCTCAAGAAAGACTGACTCGATCCATGTATGATTTCTATGCTATTCAAGCTGAACTCATCAAGGTAGAGGAAAATGTTGCCACTATATTTTTACCACGATCTGAAATGGAAATGGTCTGGGAAAAACAACTAAAAGATATTATTGTAGTTGCTGGATTTGAAATTTATGACGCTGAAATAACTCCCCACTATATTTTCATCAAACCTCAAGATACTACTGTCTCACAAGTTGAAGAAGCTCCAAATTCAACTCTTTATGACTATAGTCCAAAGTTAGCATCTATTCCTTATTCGGATACTGGATTAAAAGAAAAGTATACCTTTGATAATTTTATTCAAGGGGATGGAAATGTTTGGGCAGTATCAGCAGCTTTGGCTGTCTCTGAAGATTTGGCCTTAACCTATAATCCTCTTTTTATCTATGGAGGACCTGGGCTTGGTAAGACTCACTTACTCAATGCAATTGGGAATGAGATTTTGAAAAATATTCCTGATGCGCGTGTGAAGTACATCCCTGCTGAAAGCTTTATCAACGACTTTCTTGAACACCTGAGACTAGGTGAAATGGAAAAATTCAAAAAAACTTACCGTAGCCTTGATCTCTTGTTAATTGATGATATCCAATCGCTGAGTGGAAAAAAAGTTGCAACTCAAGAAGAATTCTTCAATACTTTCAACGTTCTTCATAGCAATCAAAAACAAATCGTTCTGACTAGTGATCGTAGTCCTAAACACTTAGAGGGCCTGGAAGAAAGACTTGTCACGCGCTTTAGCTGGGGGTTGACACAAAACATCACACCACCTGACTTTGAGACACGTATTGCCATTTTACAAAGCAAAACAGAACATTTGGACTACAATTTCCAAAGTGATACCCTAGAATACCTAGCTGGCCAATTTGATTCAAACGTTCGAGAACTTGAAGGAGCCATCAACGACATCACTTTAATCGCCAGAGTGAAGAAGATTAAGGATATCAGTATCGATATCGCTGCAGAAGCTATTAGAGCTCGAAAACAAGATGTTAACCAAATGCTCGTCATCCCAATTGATAAAATCCAAACTGAAGTAGGGAACTTCTATGGTGTTAGTGTCAAAGAAATGAAGGGAAGCAGACGCCTTCAAAATATTGTTTTGGCCCGTCAAGTAGCCATGTATTTATCTAGAGAATTAACAGATAATAGTCTTCCAAAAATTGGGAAGGAATTTGGTGGAAAAGATCATACAACAGTCATTCATGCCCATGCAAAAATTAAATCTTTGATTGATGAAGACGATAATTTACGTTTAGAAATCGAATCAATCAAAAAGAAAATCAAATAACTTGTGGATAACTTTCACTTTTTTATCTTTTTTATCCACATTTTTTAAACAAGCAAAAAAACTTGATATAACTTACTTTAAGTCTGTTTTCCACAGATTTCACAGACTCTATTATTACTATTATCTTTCTAATACTAAAAATAAATAAAGGAGAATCCATGATTCATTTTTCAATTAACAAAAATTTATTTCTACAAGCCTTAAATACTACTAAGAGAGCTATTAGTTCTAAAAATGCTATTCCTATTTTATCAACTGTCAAAATTGACGTAACCAATGAAGGTGTTACTTTAATTGGTTCAAATGGTCAAATTTCAATTGAAAATTTTATTTCTCAAAAAAATGAAGATGCTGGTTTGTTAATTACTTCTTTAGGTTCGATCCTTCTTGAAGCTTCTTTCTTTATCAATGTTGTATCTAGTCTTCCAGATGTGACTCTTGATTTTAAAGAAATTGAACAAAATCAAATTGTTTTAACCAGCGGCAAATCAGAAATTACCCTAAAAGGAAAAGATAGCGAACAATATCCACGAATTCAAGAAATTTCAGCAAGCACTCCTTTGGTTCTTGAAACAAAATTACTCAAGAAAATTATCAATGAAACAGCTTTTGCGGCAAGTACACAAGAAAGTCGTCCAATTTTGACAGGTGTTCACTTCGTATTGAGCCAACACAAAGAGCTAAAAACAGTTGCGACAGACTCTCATCGTCTAAGCCAGAAAAAATTAACTCTTGAGAAAAATAGTGATGATTTTGATGTCGTGATTCCTAGCCGTTCTCTACGCGAATTTTCAGCGGTATTTACAGATGATATTGAAACTGTAGAGATTTTCTTTGCCAATAACCAAATCCTCTTTAGAAGCGAAAATATTAGCTTTTATACACGTTTGTTAGAAGGTAACTATCCTGATACAGATCGCTTGATTCCAACAGACTTTAATACTACAATTACTTTTGATGTGGTGAACTTGCGTCAGTCAATGGAACGTGCTCGTCTTTTATCAAGTGCGACTCAAAATGGTACTGTGAAGCTTGAAATTAAAGGTGGTATTGTTAGCGCCCATGTTCATTCTCCAGAAGTTGGTAAAGTAAACGAAGAAATCGATACTGATCAGGTTACTGGTGAAGATTTGACCATTAGTTTCAACCCAACTTATTTGATTGATTCTCTTAAAGCTTTAAATAGCGAAAAGGTGACCATTAGCTTTATCTCAGCTGTTCGTCCATTTACTCTTGTCCCAGCAGATACTGACGAAGACTTCATGCAGCTCATTACACCAGTTCGTACAAATTAAGTGAAAGAGGTTGAGCCTGGCTCGCCTCTTTTATGATATAATCGAAAAAGAAAAGGAGAGTAGTATGTATCAAGTTGGAAATTTTGTTGAAATGAAAAAACCACATGCTTGCACAATCAAGTCAACAGGAAAAAAAGCTAATCGTTGGGAAATTACACGTGTAGGAGCAGATATCAAAATAAAATGCAGTAATTGTGACCATGTTGTCATGATGGGACGCTATGATTTTGATCGAAAAATGAATAAAATTATTGACTAGGAAGCCTTAGTTAGAGGGTTAGCAAGTTTTCCCTTTTTGTGTTATAATATTAGGGATTGAAATGAAAACGGAGAATGAAAAAATATGGCTTTAACAGCAGGTATCGTTGGTTTGCCAAACGTTGGTAAATCAACACTATTTAATGCAATTACAAAAGCAGGAGCAGAGGCAGCGAACTACCCATTTGCGACTATTGATCCAAATGTTGGAATGGTGGAAGTTCCAGATGAACGTCTACAAAAATTGACTGAAATGATTACTCCTAAAAAGACAGTTCCAACAACATTTGAATTTACAGATATTGCAGGGATTGTAAAAGGAGCTTCAAAAGGAGAAGGGCTAGGGAATAAATTCTTGGCCAATATTCGTGAAGTAGATGCGATTGTTCACGTAGTTCGTGCTTTTGATGATGAAAATGTCATGCGCGAGCAAGGACGTGAAGATGCCTTTGTGGATCCACTTGCAGATATTGATACAATTAATCTGGAATTGATTCTTGCTGACTTAGAATCAGTTAATAAGCGCTATGCGCGTGTAGAAAAAATGGCACGTACGCAAAAAGATAAAGAATCAGTAGCAGAATTTAATGTTCTTCAAAAGATTAAACCTGTTCTTGAAGATGGAAAATCAGCTCGTACTATTGAATTTACAGATGAAGAACAAAAAGTTGTCAAAGGTCTCTTCCTTTTGACGACTAAACCAGTTCTTTATGTTGCCAATGTAGATGAGGATGTAGTTTCAGATCCAGATTCTATCGACTATGTCAAACAAATTCGCGAATTTGCAGCGACAGAAAATGCTGAAGTAGTCGTTATTTCTGCGCGTGCTGAGGAAGAAATTTCTGAGTTAGATGATGAAGATAAGCAAGAGTTTCTTGAAGCACTTGGGTTGACAGAATCAGGCGTTGACAAGTTGACGCGTGCAGCTTACCACTTGCTTGGATTGGGAACTTACTTCACAGCTGGTGAAAAAGAAGTTCGCGCTTGGACTTTCAAACGTGGTATGAAGGCTCCTCAAGCAGCTGGGATTATTCATTCAGACTTTGAAAAAGGATTTATTCGTGCAGTAACCATGTCATATGAGGATCTAGTGAAATACGGATCTGAAAAGTCTGTAAAAGAAGCTGGGCGCTTGCGTGAAGAAGGAAAAGAATATATCGTTCAAGATGGCGATATCATGGAATTCCGCTTTAATGTTTAAAAATTTAATGAATAGTATCAATTAGGTTGGAAAAAAATTCCAACCCTTTTGGCTTTTGAAAGGACAAATAAATGACCAAATTACTTGTAGGCTTGGGAAATCCAGGAGATAAATATTTTGAAACAAAACACAATGTTGGTTTTATGTTGATTGACCAACTAGCGAAGAAACAGAATGTCACTTTTACACACGATAAGATATTTCAAGCTGATCTAGCATCTTTTTTCCTCAATGGTGAAAAAATTTATCTTGTCAAACCAACGACATTTATGAATGAAAGTGGGAAAGCGGTTCATGCTTTATTGACTTACTATGGTTTGGATATTGAAGATTTACTCATCATTTACGACGATCTTGACATGGAAGTTGGGAAAATTCGTTTAAGAGCAAAAGGCTCAGCAGGTGGTCATAATGGTATCAAGTCTATTATTCAACATATTGGAACCCAGGCCTTTAATCGTGTTAAGATTGGAATCGGAAGACCTAAAAATGGTATGTCAGTTGTTAACCATGTTTTGAGTACCTTTGACAAGGATGATTATATTGGTATTTTACAGTCTATTGACAAGGTTGACGATTCTGTAAACTACTATTTACAAGAGCAAAATTTTGAAAAAACGATGCAGAGGTATAACGGATAAATGGTGACCTTATTAGATTTATTCTCAGAAAATGATCAGATCCAAAAATGGCATCAAAATTTAAAAGATAAAAAAAGACAATTAATCTTAGGTTTGTCAACTTCTACAAAAGCTTTAGCAATCGCTAGTAGTTTGAAGAAAGAAGATAAGATTATTTTATTGACATCAACTTATGGAGAAGCAGAAGGGCTTATTAGTGATCTTATTTCTATCTTGGGTGAGGAATTTGTCTATCCATTTTTGGTAGATGATTCCCCTATGGTCGAGTTTTTAATGTCTTCACAAGAAAAAATTATCTCACGGGTTGAAGCCTTGCGTTTTTTGACTGATTCATCTAAGAGAGGAATTTTAGTTTGTAATATCGCAGCAAGTCGATTGATTTTACCGTCTCCAAATGTATTCAAAGATAGTATTGTAAAAATCTCAGTTGGTGAAGAATATGATCAACACGCGCTTATCCATCAGTTAAAGGAAATTGGCTATCGAAAAGTTACTCAAGTACAAACTCAAGGCGAATTTAGTCTTCGAGGAGATATTTTAGATATTTTTGAAATATCCCAGTTAGAACCTTGCCGAATTGAGTTTTTTGGTGATGAAGTAGATGGTATTAGGTCATTTGAAGTCGAAACACAATTATCGAAAGAAAATCAGTCAGGACTCATCATCTTTCCAGCTAGTGATATGCTTTTGAGAGAACAAGATTATCAACGAGGACAGTCAGTTTTAGAAAAGCAAATATCGAAGACTCTATCACCGATTCTGAAATCCTACCTAGAAGAAATTCTTTCAAGTTTTCATCAAAAACAAACGCATGCAGATTCTCGGAAATTTTTATCTTTGTGTTATGAAAAATCATGGACTGTCTTTGATTATATTGAAAAAGATACTCCAATATTCTTTGATGATTATCAGAAATTGATGAATCAGTATGAAGTCTTTGAAAGAGAATTAGCGCAATACTTTACAGAAGAGTTACAGAACAGTAAAGCATTTTCTGGGATGCAGTATTTTGCAGATACTGAAAAAATCTATAAAAAACAAAGTCCAGTGACCTTTTTTTCTAATTTACAAAAGGGGTTAGGAAATCTCAAGTTTGACCAAATTTATCAATTTAATCAATATCCCATGCAGGAATTTTTCAACCAATTTTCTTTTCTAAAAGAAGAAATTGAACGATATAAAAAAATGGATTACACCATTATTTTGCAGTCTAGTAATTCAATGGGAAGTAAAACATTGGAAGATGTTTTAGAGGAATACCAGATTAAATTGGATTCTAGAGATGAGTCAAGTATCTGTAAAGAATCTGTAAACTTAATCGAGGGCAATCTCAGACATGGTTTTCATTTTGTAGATGAAAAAATTCTCTTGATTACTGAGCATGAGATTTTTCAAAAGAAATTAAAACGTCGTTTTCGAAGACAACATGTTTCAAATGCAGAGCGCTTAAAAGATTATAATGAACTTGAAAAAGGGGACTACGTTGTTCACCATATCCATGGAATTGGTCAATATTTAGGAATTGAAACCATTGAAATCAAAGGGATTCACCGCGATTATGTTAGCGTCCAATATCAAAATGGAGATCAAATTTCTATCCCAGTAGAACAGATTCATCTACTGTCTAAATATGTTTCAAGTGATGGGAAAGCTCCTAAACTCAATAAATTAAATGACGGTCATTTTAAAAAAGTCAAGCAAAAAGTTAAGAACCAGGTAGAGGATATAGCTGACGATTTAATTAAACTCTACTCTGAACGTAGCCAGTTGAAGGGTTTTGCTTTTTCAGCTGATGATGAAGAGCAAGATGCTTTTGATGATGCTTTCCCTTATGTTGAAACGGATGATCAACTTCGTAGTATCGAGGAAATCAAGAGAGATATGCAGGCTTCTCAGCCAATGGATCGACTTTTAGTTGGGGATGTTGGTTTTGGAAAGACTGAAGTTGCTATGCGTGCAGCCTTTAAGGCAGTCAATGATCACAAGCAGGTGGTCGTTCTAGTTCCGACGACGGTTTTAGCGCAACAGCACTATACGAATTTTAAGGAACGATTCCAAAATTTTGCAGTTAATATTGATGTGTTGAGTCGTTTTAGAAGTAAAAAAGAGCAGGCAGAAACACTTGAAAAACTAAAGAACGGTCAAGTCGATATTTTGATTGGGACACATCGTGTTTTGTCAAAAGATGTTGTGTTTTCTGATTTGGGATTGATGATTATTGATGAAGAACAACGATTTGGTGTCAAGCATAAGGAAACTTTGAAAGAGTTAAAGAAACAAGTGGATGTCCTAACCTTGACAGCTACGCCAATCCCTCGTACCCTTCATATGTCTATGCTGGGAATCAGAGATTTATCTGTTATTGAAACTCCTCCAACAAATCGTTATCCAGTGCAAACCTATGTTTTAGAAAAGAATGATAGTGTCATTCGTGATGCTGTCTTACGTGAAATGGAACGTGGAGGTCAAGTTTACTATCTTTACAATAAAGTTGACACGATTGACCAGAAGGTTTCAGAATTACAGGAGTTGATTCCAGAGGCTTCGATTGGTTATGTTCATGGTCGCATGAGTGAAATCCAGTTGGAAAATACTCTATTAGACTTTATTGAGGGACAATACGATATTTTGGTAACAACTACCATTATTGAGACAGGGGTGGACATTCCAAATGCCAATACCTTATTTATTGAAAATGCGGACCATATGGGCTTGTCAACCTTGTATCAGTTAAGAGGAAGGGTCGGTCGTAGTAATCGTATTGCTTACGCCTATCTCATGTATCGTCCAGAAAAATCAATCAGTGAAGTCTCTGAAAAGAGATTAGAAGCAATCAAAGGATTTACAGAATTGGGCTCCGGATTTAAGATTGCGATGCGAGATCTTTCGATTCGTGGAGCAGGAAATCTTTTAGGGAAATCTCAGTCTGGTTTCATTGATTCTGTTGGTTTTGAATTGTATTCGCAGTTACTAGAGGAAGCTATTGCTAAACGAAACGGGAATGCTAACACAAGAACCAAAGGGAATGCCGAATTGATTTTACAAATCGATGCTTATCTTCCTGATACTTATATTTCTGATCAACGACATAAGATTGAAATTTACAAGAAAATTCGTCAAATTGACAACCGTGTCAATTATGAAGAGTTACAAGAAGAGTTGATGGACCGCTTTGGAGAATACCCAGATGTAGTAGCCTATCTTTTAGAGATTGGTTTGGTCAAGTCATATTTGGACAAGGTCTTTGTTCAACGTGTGGAAAGAAAAGATAATAAAATTACAGTTCAATTTGAAAAAGTCACTCAGAGACTGTTCTTGGCTCAAGATTATTTTAAAGTTTTATCCGCAACGAACTTAAAAGCAGCTATAGCTGAGAATGAAGGATTAATGGAGCTTGTATTTGATGTCCGAAATAAGAAAGATTATGAAATTTTAGAAGGCCTGATAATTTTTGGAGAAAGTTTATTAGAGATAAAAGAGTCGAAGGAAGAAAATGCCATTTGATATTTTTCTTCTATAAAATAGATAAAAATGGTACAATAATAAGTTGAGGTAATAAGGATGAGATTAGACAAATATTTAAAAGTATCGCGAATTATCAAGCGTCGTACAGTAGCAAAGGAAGTAGCAGATAAAGGCAGAATCAAGGTGAATGGGATCTTGGCCAAAAGTTCAACGGATTTGAAAGTTAATGACCAAGTTGAAATTCGATTTGGCAATAAGTTGCTACTTGTAAAAGTACTAGAGATGAAAGATAGTACGAAAAAAGAAGATGCAGCAGGCATGTATGAAATTATCAGTGAAACACGGGTAGAAGAAAATGTCTAAGAATATTGTACAATTAAACAATTCTTTTATCCAAAATGAATACCAACGTCGTCGCTACCTGATGAAAGAACGACAAAAACGGAATCGTTTTATGGGGTGGGTATTGATTTTGATTATGCTGTTATTTATTTTGCCAACTTTTAATTTAGCGCAGAGCTATCAGCAATTACTCCAAAGACGTCAGCAATTAGCAGAGTTGCAAACTCAGTATCAAACTTTGAGTGATGAAAAGGATAAGGAGACAGCATTTGCTACAAAGTTGAAAGACGAGGATTATGCTGCCAAATATACACGAGCGAAGTACTATTATTCTAAGTCGAGGGAAATAGTTTATACGATTCCTGACTTGCTTCAAAGGTGATAAAATGGAAAATTTATTAGACGTAATTGAGCAATTTTTGAGTCTATCGGATGAAAAGCTGGAAGAGTTGGCTGATAAAAATCAATTATTGCGTTTACAAGAAGAAAAGGAAAGGAAGAATGCGTAAATTCTTAATTATTTTGTTGCTACCGAGTTTTTTGGCCATTTCAAAAGTCGTTAGCACAGAAAAAGAAGTCGTCTATACTTCGAAAGAAATTTATTACCTTTCACAATCTGACTTTGGTATTTATTTTAGAGAAAAATTAAGTTCTCCCATGGTTTATGGAGAGGTTCCTGTTTATGCGAATGAAGATTTAGTGGTAGAATCTGGAAAATTAACTCCAAAAACAAGTTTCCAAATAACCGAGTGGCGTTTAAATAAACAAGGAATTCCAGTATTTAAGTTATCCAATCATCAATTTATTGCTGCAGACAAACGATTTTTATATGACCAGTCAGAGGTAACTCCTACAATAAAAAAAGTATGGTTAGAATCAGGTTTTAAACTGTATAATAGTCCTTATGATTTAAAAGAGGTAAAATCATCCTTATCAGCTTATTCGCAGGTATCAATCGATAAGACCATGTTTGTAGAAGGAAAAGAATTTCTACATATTGATCAGGCTGGGTGGGTAGATAAGGAATCAACTTCTGAAGAAGATAATCGGATGGGTAAAGTCCAAGAAATGTTATCTGAAAAATATCAAAAAGATTCTTTCTCTATTTATGTTAAGCAACTGACTACTGGAAAAGAAGCTGGTATCAATCAAGATGAAAAGATGTATGCGGCTAGTATTTTAAAGCTCCCTTATCTCTATTATACGCAAGAAAAAATAAATGAGGGTCTTTA
This sequence comes from bacterium, assembly GCA_905221105.1. Lineage (GTDB taxonomy): Bacteria > Bacillota > Bacilli > Lactobacillales > Streptococcaceae > Streptococcus. The sequence continues at coordinate 5,050 of CAJNBW010000008.1, read as the reverse complement.
TCAGTTAGACACGACTATAAAATACGTATCAGCAGTCAATGATTTTCCAGGTTCTTATAAACCAGAGGGCAGTGGTAGTCTTCCTAAAAAAGAGGATAATAAAGAATATTCTCTAAAGGATTTAATTATGAAAGTATCAAAAGAATCGGATAATGTAGCTCATAACATATTGGGATATTACCTTTCAAACCAATCGGATGCAACATTTAAGTCCAAGATGTCTGCTATTATGGGAGATGATTGGGATCCAAAAGAAAAATTGATTTCTTCTAAAATGGCTGGGAAAGTCATGGAAGCTATTTATAATCAAAATGGATTTGTGTTGGAGTCCTTGACTAAAACAGATTTTGATAATCAGCGAATTGCCAAAGGTGTTTCTGTGAAGGTAGCTCATAAAATTGGGGATGCGGACGAATTTAAGCATGATACGGGTGTTGTCTATGCAGATTCTCCATTCATTCTTTCTATTTTCACTAAGGATTCCGATTATGATACGATTTCTCAGATAGCCAAGGATGTTTATGAGGTTCTAAAATGAGGGAACAAGATTTTTTAAATCATTTTCTCAAGCAGGGATATTTCAAAAAGCATGCTAAAGTGGTGCTAGCTCTTTCTGGTGGATTAGATTCCATGTTTCTATTTAAGGTATTGTCTACTTATCAAAAAGAGTTAGAAATTGAATTGATTTTGGCTCATGTCAATCATAAGCAGAGAATAGAGTCTGATTGGGAAGAAAAGGAATTAAGGAAGTTGGCTGCTGAAGCTGGACTTCCTATTTATGTCAGCAATTTTTCAGGAGAATTTTCAGAAGCACGTGCACGAAATTTTCGCTATAATTTTTTTCAAGAGGTCATGAAAAAGACAGGTGCGACAGCCTTAGTCACTGCCCACCATGCTGATGACCAGGTGGAAACGATTTTGATGCGTTTGATTCGAGGTACTCGCTTGCGCTATCTATCAGGAATTAAAGAGAAGCAAGTAGTCGGAGAGATAGAAATCATTCGTCCCTTCTTGCATTTTCAGAAAAAAGACTTTCCTCCAATTTTTCACTTTGAAGATACATCAAATAAGGAAAATCATTATTTTCGCAATCGTATTCGAAACTCTTATTTACCAGAATTAGAAAAAGAAAATCCTCGATTTAGAGATGCAATCTTAAGTATCGGAAATGAAATTTTAGATTATGATTTGGCTATAGCTGAATTATCAAAGAATATTGATGTAGAAAATTTAGAGCAGCTATTGTCTTACTCTGAGTCGACACAAAGAGTTTTACTTCAAACTTATCTGAATCGTTTTCCAGATTTGAATCTTACAAAAGCTCAGTTTGATGAAGTTCGGCAGATTTTAACATCTAAAAGCCAGTATCGTCATCCGCTTAAAAATGGCTATGAATTGATAAAAGAGTACCAACATTTTCAGATTTGTAAAATCAGTCCGCAGGCTGATGAAAAGGAAGATGAACTTGTGTTACACTATCAAAATCAGGTAGTTTATCAAGGATATTTATTTTCCTTTGGCCTTCCTTTAGAAGGTGAATCAATTCAACAAATACTTGTTTCACGCGAAACATCCATACACATTCGTCATCGAAAATCTGGAGATGTTTTGATTCAAAATGGGCATAGAAAAAAACTCAGACGTTTATTTATTGATTTGAAAATCCCTATGGAAAAGCGAAAATCTGCTCTGATTATTGAGCAATTTGGTGAAATTATCTCAATTTTGGGAATTGCGACCAGTAATTTGAGTAAAAACACGAAAAATGATATAATGAACACTGTACTTTATATAGAAAAAATAGATAGGTAAAAAAATGTTAGAAAACGATATTAAAAAAATCCTCGTTTCACACGATGAAATTACAGAAGCTGCTAAAAAATTAGGTGCTCAATTAACTAAAGATTATGCAGGAAAAAATCCAATTTTAGTTGGAATTTTAAAAGGATCTATTCCTTTTATGGCTGAATTGGTCAAACATATCGACACACATATTGAAATGGACTTCATGATGGTTTCTAGCTACCATGGTGGAACAGCAAGTAGCGGTGTGATCAATATTAAGCAAGATGTAACTCAAGACATCAAAGGAAGACATGTTTTATTTGTAGAAGATATCATTGATACAGGTCAAACTTTGAAGAATTTGCGAGATATGTTTATTGCAAGAGATGCAGCTTCTGTTAAGATTGCAACCTTGTTGGATAAACCAGAGGGACGTGTTGTAGAAATTGAGGCTGACTATACCTGCTTTACGATTCCAAATGAGTTTGTAGTAGGGTATGGGTTAGACTACAAAGAAAATTATCGTAATCTTCCTTATGTTGGAGTATTGAAAGAAGAAGTGTATTCAAATTAGAAAGAACAATTTTTAATGAAAAAACAAAATAATGGTTTAATTAAAAATCCATTTCTATGGTTATTACTTATTTTTTTCCTAGTTACAGCTTACCAGTATTTTAGTACAGGTAGTGTTGCAGGGAAAAGTGAGCAAATCAACTATACTGAATTGGTAAAAGAAATTACCGATGACAATGTAAAAGAATTAACCTACCAACCAAATGGCAGTGTTATCGAGGTTTCAGGTGTTTATAAAAATCCTAAAACAAGTAAAGAAGAAACAGGTATCCAGTTCTTTTCTCCTTCTGCTACAACAGTAGAGAAATTTTCAAGTATTATTCTTCCTTCCGATACTACAGTATCAGAATTGCAAAAGCTTGCTTCTGACCATAAGGCGGAAGTAACTGTTAAGCATGAAAGTTCAAGTGGTATGTGGATTAATCTACTCGTATCCATTGTGCCATTTGGAATTCTATTCTTCTTCCTATTCTCTATGATGGGAAATATGGGAGGAGGAAATGGCCGTAACCCGATGAGTTTTGGACGTAGTAAGGCTAAAGCTGCAAATAAAGAAGATATTAAAGTAAGATTTTCAGATGTTGCTGGAGCTGAGGAAGAAAAACAAGAACTGGTTGAAGTTGTTGAATTCTTAAAAGATCCAAAACGATTTACAAAACTTGGAGCCCGGATTCCAGCAGGGGTCCTTCTGGAGGGACCTCCGGGAACAGGTAAGACATTGCTTGCTAAGGCAGTTGCTGGAGAAGCAGGTGTTCCATTCTTTAGTATTTCAGGTTCTGACTTTGTAGAGATGTTTGTTGGAGTTGGAGCTAGTCGTGTTCGTTCTCTTTTTGAAGATGCCAAAAAAGCAGCACCAGCTATCATCTTTATCGATGAAATTGATGCTGTTGGACGTCAACGTGGAGTCGGTCTCGGCGGAGGTAATGACGAACGTGAACAAACCTTGAACCAACTTTTGATTGAGATGGACGGTTTTGAGGGAAATGAAGGGATTATTGTCATCGCTGCGACAAACCGTTCAGATGTACTTGACCCTGCCCTTTTGCGTCCAGGACGTTTTGATAGAAAAGTATTGGTTGGCCGTCCTGATGTTAAAGGTCGTGAAGCAATCTTGAAAGTTCATGCTAAGAACAAGCCTTTGGCAGAAGATGTTGATTTGAAATTAGTGGCTCAACAAACTCCAGGTTTTGTTGGTGCTGATTTAGAGAATGTATTGAATGAAGCGGCTTTAGTCGCTGCTCGTCGCAATAAATCAATAATTGATGCCTCAGATATTGATGAAGCAGAAGATAGAGTTATTGCTGGTCCTTCTAAGAAAGATAAGACAGTTTCACAAAAAGAACGTGAATTGGTTGCTTACCATGAGGCAGGACATACCATTGTTGGTCTAGTCTTATCGAATGCTCGTGTTGTTCATAAAGTTACCATCGTACCACGTGGACGTGCCGGCGGATATATGATTGCACTTCCTAAGGAAGACCAAATGCTTCTATCTAAAGAAGATATGAAAGAGCAATTGGCTGGCTTAATGGGTGGACGTGTAGCTGAAGAAATTATCTTTAATGTCCAAACTACAGGAGCTTCAAACGACTTTGAACAAGCTACACAAATGGCGCGTGCAATGGTTACAGAGTACGGTATGAGTGAAAAACTTGGCCCAGTACAATATGAGGGAAATCATGCTATGTTTGGTGCACAGAGTCCTCAAAAATCAATTTCAGAACAAACAGCTTATGAAATTGACGAAGAGGTTCGTTCATTATTGAATGAAGCACGAAATAAAGCTGCTGAAATCATCCAATCAAATCGTGAAACTCACAAGTTGATTGCAGAAGCATTATTGAAATACGAAACATTGGATAGTACACAAATTAAATCTCTTTACGAAACAGGAAAGATGCCTGAAACAGTAGAAGAGGAATCACATGCATTATCTTATGATGAAGTAAAGTCAAAAATGAATGACGAAAAATAACCCAAAGAGAGGCACTGCCTCTCTTTTTTGTGCAGTTGAGGCGGTAAAGGGTCTAGAATGGATGAAATGTGCCAAAAGTGTTTCTGAATCTGTTAGACTGTAAACAGAAAGGGGAAGATTATGCTTAAAGAATTGTATGAAGAAGTGCAGGGGATTGTATATAAGTGTAGAAATGAATATTATCTTCATTTATGGGAGCTATCGGACTGGGATCAAGAGGGAATGATATGCCTACATGAATTGATCAGTAGAGAAGAAGGTTTGGTAGAAGATATCCCTCGTTTAAGGAAATATTTCAAAACCAAATTCCGGAATCGGATTCTAGATTATCTCCGTAAACAAGAAAGCCAGAAGCGTAGATATGATAAAGAGGTTTATGAAGAAGTGGGTGAGATAAGTCATCGTATAAGTGAGGGAGGTCTCTGGCTAGATGATTATTATCTCTTTCATGAAACACTAAGAGATTATAGAAACAAACAAACTAAAGAGCAACAAGAAGAGTTAGAACGCGTCTTAAGACATGAACGTTTCCGAGGGCGTCAAAGAGTCTTAAGGGACTTACGTATTGTGTTTAAAGAGTTTGATATCCGTAGCCGGTAGGAAGCTATGCAAAAAAAATGAAAAAAATTAGAAAAAGATGTTGACAAAAAATAAAAAGTCGGTATAATAGTAAGAGTTGAAAATAACAACTCTGGTCCGTTGGTCAAGGGGTTAAGA
>CAJNBW010000007.1 GCA_905221105.1 bacterium | reverse complement strand
TTATACTCAATGAAAATCAAAGAGCAAACTAGGAAACTAGCCGCAGGCTGTACTTGAGTACGGCAAGGCGACGTTGACGTGGTTTGAAGAGATTTTCGAAGAGTATTAGTTTTATTTCTACTGAATCTCCCATCTACTTACTCCTAAAGTTGCTTTCACTTGCCTCTTTTGATACACTTAAACTATGAATACAAATCTCAAACCCAAACTTCAGCGCTTCGCTTCTGCGACTGCCTTTGCCTGTCCTATCTGCCAAGAAAATCTGACTCTGGTAGAAAGCAGTCTCAAATGCAACAATCGCCATTCTTTTGATCTGGCAAAATTTGGCTATGTCAATCTGGCACCTCAAATCAAGCAATCTGCCAACTACGACAAGGAAAATTTTCAAAACCGCCAACAAATCCTAGAAGCCGGCTTTTACCAAGCTATCTTAGATGCTGTATCTGACTTGCTTGCAAGCTCAAAAACTAGCACAATAATCTTGGATATTGGCTGTGGCGAAGGTTTTTATTCTCGTAAACTCCAAGAAAATCACTCTGACAAAACCTTCTATGCCTTTGACATCTCCAAAGATTCCGTCCAAATCGCTGCCAAGAGTGAACCAAACTGGGCAGTCAACTGGTTCGTTGGCGACTTGGCTCGTCTTCCTATAAAAGACGCCAGCATGGATATCCTGCTTGATATCTTTTCACCTGCCAACTATGGAGAATTTCGTCGCGTTTTATCCAAGGACGGCATCTTGATAAAGGTTATTCCAACTGAAAATCACCTCAAAGAAATCCGTCAAAGAATACAGGACCAGCTGACAAACAAGGATTATTCTAATCAAGATATCAAAAATCATTTCCAAGAACACTTCACCATCCTATCTAGCCAAACGGCCTCTCTGACTAAGACTATCACAGCAGAGCAGCTCCTAGCCCTACTCAGTATGACTCCTCTCCTCTTTTACATCGACCAGAGCAAGATTGACTGGAGCCAACTGACAGAGATTACCATCGAAGCGGAGATTCTGGTTGGGAAAGTACTGTAATTGGCACATAAAAAGAAACCGCATTTCAAGAAGATATGCGGTTTTAAATTGCAATTTTTAAACTATCTATCTGAAGAGAGTTGAAATTTAATCATTCTAAGCTCTAATCTTTATTTTCGATTCGATATAACAAACTTATCAATAAATAGCAATTGATATAAGGCAAGTACAGACCCCCAGAAACTACCTCGAAGAGAGATTTCTTGATGATTAAGAGGAAACAAATCATGGTTACCTATATAGAGGCAGGTCAAAATGATAAATAAAATCCAAAACAAATCAGTCCATCTATATTTTGAAAAATATTTTTTCCACATAAAAACACCTTCTTTCCTACAATCATATTATAATACTTTATGTAAGCGAATACAAGGGATTTGAGGTAATTATCTACAAAGAAACATGAGGTTGAAAGAGAGTGTTAAGCCTTCAATACGTCTATGATTTCTATCTTTTGAAGACAAGATTGACCCAAATCCACAGCATTCAAAAAAAGCGAATTTCAATCGAAACTCGCTTTTTTACAAAATGTATTAGCATAAACTTGTATCTTAGTTCAAGTGCCAGATATCTTCGTTATACTGAGCGATTGTACGGTCAGATGAGAAGAATCCTGCTTTAGAAATGTTAACGATAACTTTATCCAACCATGCGTCACGGTCTTCGTAGTCAGCAAGCATTTGCTCTTTGACTTTGATGTAGTCTTCCAAGTCAAGAAGAGTCATGAACCAGTCTTTGTTGATCAATTCATTGTAAAGACGTTCCAAGCGCTCTTTGTTTCCAGCTGCAAGAACTGCATCGCTAACGATGAAGTCAACCAATGGTTTGATAGCTTCACGAGCGTAGAATTCGCTTGATTTGTAAGCTGCTTTTGCGTAAAGGTCGATAACAGTTTCTGAATCTTCACCGAAGATGTAGATGTTTTCGTCGCCAACCAACTCAGCGATTTCCACGTTAGCACCGTCCATAGTACCAAGAGTCAAAGCTCCGTTCAACATGAATTTCATGTTACCAGTACCTGAAGCTTCTTTAGAAGCAAGTGAGATTTGTTCTGAGATATCACATGCTGGGATAAGGAAGCTTGCTGCAGTAACGTTGTAGTTTTCAACCATAACTACTTGCAAGTGTGGAGCTACTGCTGGATCGTTAGCAATAACTTCTGACATGCAAAGGATCAAGTGGATGATGTCTTGAGCGATTGTGTAGGCTGGAGCTGCTTTACCACCAAAGAAGATTGTGATTGGACGAGCAGGGATGTTACCAGCTTTGATGTCAAGGTATTTGTGGATCACATACAAAGCGTTCATTTGTTGGCGTTTGTACTCGTGAAGACGTTTGATTTGGATATCAAAGATAGAGTTTGGATTGATTTCCACACCTTGGTGTTCTTTCAAGTGACGAGCCAATTTACGTTTGTTGTGAGCCTTGATGCTTTCCAATTTTTCTTTGACAGCTGCTTTGTCTTCGTAAGACAAGAGTTTTTCAAGCTCATCTGCTTCATGGTGCCAACCATCTCCAAGAATCTCATCCAAGTAGTGAGACAAGCTTGGGTTAGCATGCATGAGCCAACGACGGAAAGTGATACCGTTTGTCTTGTTGTTGAATTTTTCTGGGTAAAGGTCGTAGAAGGCTTTCAACTCAGAATTTTTCAAGATTTCAGTGTGAAGTGCTGCTACCCCGTTAACGCTATATCCGTAGTGGATATCCATGTGAGCCATGTGAACACGTCCGCTCTCATCGATAATTTGAACAGCTGGATCTTTCACTTCTGCTTTCACGCGACGGTCCAATTCTTTAATGATTGGTACCAAGTGAGGAACCACTTCTTGCAAGAATTCAAGAGGCCATTTTTCAAGGGCTTCAGCAAGGATTGTGTGGTTAGTGTAGGCAGTCATGCTACGAACGATTGAGATTGCTTCATCAAGCTCGATACCACGTGCAGTCAAAAGACGGATCAATTCAGGAATAACCATTGATGGGTGAGTATCGTTGATTTGTACAACTGCGTAGTCAGCAAGGTCATGCAAGTTGCTTCCTTTTTCGATTGCTTCGTCGATGATCAATTGCGCACCGTTTGAAACCATGAAGTATTGTTGGAAGATACGGAGCAATTCACCTTGACGGTCACTATCATCTGGGTAAAGGAAGAGAGTCAAGTTACGAGCGATATCTGTCTTGTCAAAGTTGATACCATCTTTAATGATAGAAGAATCAACTGAATCCAAGTCAAACAAACGCAAGCGGTTTTTAGTTGCTGTTTCATAACCAGTAACATCAATATCATAAAGAGTTGATGTCAAAGTAAAGTCTGCAAATGGCACTTGGTAGCTACGGCTTGAGCGAACCAACCAGTTTTGCTCTGTCAACCATGCATTTGGAATTGTTTCTTGTTGATTGTTTTTAAGAACTTGTTGGAAAAGACCAAAGTGGTAGTTAAGACCAACACCGTCACCGTTCAAACCAAGAGTCGCAATTGAGTCGATAAAGCAGGCAGCCAAACGTCCCAAACCACCATTACCAAGAGATGGTTCCAATTCAACTTCTTCAACTTCGATCAAGTCTTTACCTGCAGCAGCAAGTTCTTTTTTAACATCGTCGTAAAGACCAAGGTTGATCAAGTTGTTTGACAAGAGTTTACCAATCAAGAACTCAGCTGAGATGTAGTAAACTTTCTTTTTACCAGTGTTGACTGGTTTTTGGCTGCTTGCAAGCTTGCTGTAGTTAAGAAGAGCAAGGTAAAGCTCTTCATTGCTACATTCTGCAATGGTTTTATTGTAACGATTTTGTACAAATTCTTGTAGTGATAACATGTTTAAGGTGTCTCCTGATATTGTATTATTTCTTTAATTCTACCAAATTTTCATTAATTCGTCGATAGATTGTTGTCAAGTCAAGCAAGCCTTCCTCGACAGCTGGTGTCAATTGATCTTCAGTCATACGCCAAGACCAGTTTCCACCAAGGGTAGATGGGAAGTTCATACGAGCTGTCTCATCCAATTCTAGCAAATCTTGCATAGTTGCAATTGCCATGAAGCTAACTGATGAAAAGACTGTGCGAAGCATAGCGTGTGGCACTGTTTCGTATTCTTTACGGTTCGTGTAGCGAGCCATGTACTCACGAGTCGCATCATCGATCTCGTTACGGTACCAACCAAGAACCGTGTTGTTATCGTGAGTTCCTGTGTACATAACTGAGTTAGCAGGTGCCAAGTGTGGGCTATCGATACTTTCGTCTTCTGGGTTGAAGGCAAATTGAAGAATCTTCATTCCTGGGAATCCAGTACGTTCACGCAACTCAATAACTTCATCTGTCATGAAGCCAAGGTCTTCAGCGATGATGTTTAGCTCACCAAGTTCTTCCTTAACGGCTGCAAAAAGCTTGTAGCCAGGACCTTTGACCCACTCACCAGGTGCTGCTGTATCGGAACCAGCAGGGATTTCCCAGTAAGATTCGAAACCACGGAAGTGGTCGATACGAACGATGTCGTAGATTTTGAAGCTTTCACGCAAGCGTTCAATCCACCATTTGTAACCATCTTTGTCCATTGCTTTCCAGTCATAGATTGGGTTACCCCAAAGCTGACCAGTTGCAGAAAACTCATCTGGTGGGCATCCTGCGATGCAAGTTGCCTTACCGTTGACATCTGTCTTGAAGAGATGTGGATTTGCCCACATATCGCTTGAATCTTCCGCTACGTAGATTGGCATATCCCCAACGATTTCGATGTGGTTGTCGTTAGCGTAAGCTTTCAATTTCAACCATTGTTGGAAGAAGAAGTATTGAGTCACACGGTGGTAAACCAACTTGTCTGCCAATTGCTCACGGTAACTTTCAAGTGCTGAAGCTTTACGAGCACGCGCATCTGCATCTGGCCATTCTGTCCAAGCAAGATTTTCAAAATGCTCTTTGATAGCCATATACTCAGCAAAGAGCTCAAGCCATGATTGGTTGTCTTGAGCAAATTTCTCAAAATCTTTAACATCTCCGACTTCAAAGAAACGTTTTACCGCTTTTTCTAAAAGAGGACGACGTGCATAGTAGATTTTAGCATAGTCAACTTCAGATGCATCGCTACCAAAGTCAACTCCTTCAAGGTCACTTGCTTCCAACAAACCTTGCTCCACCAAGATATCCAAATCGATAAAATGAGTGTTCCCTGCGAAGGCTGAGAAAGATTGGTAAGGAGAATCTCCGTAACTAGTTGTTCCTAATGGAAGGATTTGCCAGTAACGTTGTTTGGTACGAACCAAGAAATCAACGAAGTCATAAGCACTTTGACCAAATGATCCGATTCCGTAGGCTCCTGGGAGAGAAGAGATGTGCATCAACACACCACTTTGACGTTTTTTCATAAACAACACCTCGTGTATTTGTAGTTTAAATTTTCATTTTTGGACGCAAACGTTTGCGTTAAGATAAGTATACTTCATTTTTGGAATAATTGCAAGCGTTTTTAAAAAAAGTTTTGATTATTTTTTAAAAAAAGTTGTCCTTCTTTATGTATACATATACATTTTTCTTTTCTATTTACAAAATCTTCTTCAACTACAAATCGAAGGCCCAACTTAGCTTATTTTTGGTCTAGAGCAATTTATTTTTTGTTCAAAATCTAGGCAATCGTTTCCCTAAATAATTTCAGTAAAATCATGAAAATATATTTTCTGACTTTTCTTCTATTATAAACAAATAAAACGCTTACTCTTTTCGTGAAATTTTTTTAAAATTTTTACAAAAAACACTTGCAACCGTTTTCTGTTTGTGCTATACTAGTCCCATAAAGGAAAACGTTTGCGTTTCCTCATTATAAAATTTGTTATTCTTTAGGAGGAATACACTATGTCATCTAAATTCATGAAGAGCGCTGCTGTGCTTGGAACTGTTACACTTGCTAGCTTGCTTTTAGTAGCTTGCGGAAGCAAAACTGCTGATAAGCCTGCTGATTCTGGTTCATCTGAAGCGAAAGAAATCACTCTTTACGTTGAAGACCAATACAAAGCTTATGCTGAAACAGTTGCTAAAGCTTATGAAAAAGAATCAGGAACAAAAGTTAACATCAAATCTGGTGACCAACTTGGTGGTCTTGACAAACTTTCTCTTGACAACCAATCAGGTCAAGCTGCTGACGTTATGATGGCTCCATACGACCGTGTAGGTAGCCTTGGTACTGACGGACAACTTTCAGAAGTTAAATTGAGCGACGGAGCTAAAACAGATGATAAAACTAAATCTCTTGTAACAGCTGCTGACGGTAAAGTTTACGGTGCTCCTGCCGTTATCGAGTCACTTGTTATGTACTACAACAAAGACTTGGTAAAAGAAGCTCCAAAAACATTTGCTGACTTGGAAAACCTTGCTAAAGATAGCAAATACGCATTCGCTGGAGAAGATGGAAAAACTTCTGCTTTCCTAGCTGACTGGACAAACTTCTACTATGCATACGGACTTCTTGCTGGTAACGGTGCTTACGTATTCGGACAAAACGGTAAAGATGCTAAAGACATCGGTCTTGCTAACGACGGTTCTATCGCAGGTATCAACTACGCTAAATCTTGGTACGAAAAATGGCCTAAAGGTATGCAAGATGGTACAGCTGCTGGAAACTTAATCCAAACTCAATTCCAAGAAGGTAAAACAGCTGCTATCATCGACGGACCTTGGAAAGCTCAAGCCTTCAAAGATGCTAAAGTAAACTACGGTGTTGCAACTATCCCAACTCTTCCAAACGGAAAAGACTACTCAGCATTCGGTGGTGGTAAAGCTTGGATCATCCCATCAAGCACTAAGAACCTTGAAGGCGCACAAAAATTTGTAGACTTCCTTGTTTCAACTGAACAACAAAAAGCCTTCTACGATGCAACTAACGAAATCCCAGCTAACACTGAAGCTCGTTCATACGCTGAAGGTAAAAACGATGAGTTGACAACAGCTGTTATCAAACAGTTCAAGAACGCTCAACCAATGCCAAACATCTCTCAAATGTCTGCAGTTTGGGAACCAGCTGCTAACATGCTCTTTGACTCTGTAAGTGGTAAGAAAGATGCTAAAACAGCTGCTAACGATGCTGTAACATTGATCAAAGAAACAATCAAACAAAAATTTGGTGAATAAAAAATTTGTTCAAGGGGGGTGGAAATCAAATCCCCCTTTGAATTTATCAATAGAAACATAAATAGTTTAGGTTTTATCTAAAAACCAGTATCCTATGAAAGGAGTTATTATGGAAAAGCAACAACCTAGTAAAGCAGCCCTGCTGTCTATCATTCCTGGGTTAGGACAGATTTACAATAAACAAAAAGCAAAAGGTTTTATCTTCCTTGGTGTAACCCTTGTATTTGTCCTTTACTTCCTATCACTTGCAGCCCCTGAATTGAGCAATCTCATCACTCTTGGTGACAAACCAGGTCGTGATAATTCCCTCTTTATGCTGATTCGTGGTGCCTTCCATTTAATCTTTGTAGTCGTTTATGTACTCTTTTATTTCTCAAATATCAAAGATGCACATACAATTGCAAAACGCATTAACAATGGAATTCCAGTTCCTCGTAGCCTCAAAGATATGGTCAAAGGAATCTATGAAAATGGTTTCCCTTACCTCTTGATCATCCCATCTTATGTTGCTATGACATTCGCGATTATCTTCCCAGTTATCGTAACCTTGATGATCGCCTTTACTAACTACGACTTCCAACACTTGCCACCAAACAAATTATTGGACTGGGTTGGTTTGACAAACTTTACGAACATTTGGAGCTTGAGTACCTTCCGTTCAGCCTTTGGTGCCGTTCTTTCTTGGACTATCATCTGGGCTTTGGCAGCTTCTACTTTACAAATCGTAATCGGTATCTTCACAGCTATCATTGCTAACCAACCATTTATCAAAGGAAAACGTATCTTCGGTGTTATTTTCCTTCTTCCTTGGGCTGTCCCAGCCTTCATCACTATCTTGACATTCTCAAATATGTTTAATGATAGTGTCGGAGCTATCAACACTCAAGTATTGCCAATCTTGGCTAAATTCCTTCCTTTCCTTGATGGGGCTCTTATTCCTTGGAAAACAGACCCAACTTGGACAAAAATTGCCTTGATTATGATGCAAGGTTGGCTCGGATTCCCATACATCTACGTTTTGACTTTGGGTATCTTGCAATCTATTCCTAACGACCTTTACGAAGCAGCTTATATTGATGGTGCCAATGCTTGGCAAAAATTCCGCAACATCACTTTCCCAATGATCTTGGCTGTTGCGGCACCTACTTTGATTAGTCAATACACCTTCAACTTTAACAACTTCTCTATCATGTACCTCTTCAACGCTGGAGGACCTGGTAGTGTCGGTGGTGGAGCTGGTTCAACCGATATCTTGATTTCATGGATTTACCGTTTGACAACAGGTACATCTCCTCAATACTCTATGGCGGCAGCTGTTACCTTGATTATCTCTATCATTGTCATCTCAATCTCTATGATCGCATTCAAGAAACTACACGCATTTGATATGGAGGACGTCTAAGATGAATAACTCAATTAAACTCAAACGTAGACTGACTCAAACCCTTACTTACCTTTACCTGATTGGTCTCTCAATCGTGATTATCTATCCACTTTTGATTACCATTATGTCAGCCTTCAAGACTGGTAACGTAGTAGCCTTTAAACTAGACAGCAACGTCGACTTTAGTTTTGCTAACTTCCAAGGGCTCTTCTCTGAAACCTTGTACGGTACTTGGTACCTCAACACTTTGATTATCGCCTTAATTACTATGGCTGTTCAAACAAGTATCATCGTACTTGCTGGTTATGCATACAGCCGTTACAACTTCTTAGCTCGTAAACAAAGTTTGGTCTTCTTCTTGATTATCCAAATGGTGCCAACAATGGCCGCTTTGACAGCCTTCTTCGTTATGGCACTTATGTTGAACGCCCTTAACCACAGCTGGTTCCTCATCTTCCTCTACGTTGGTGGTGGTATCCCGATGAATGCTTGGCTCATGAAAGGCTACTTCGATACAGTGCCAATGTCTCTAGACGAATCTGCAAAACTAGACGGTGCAGGACACTTCCGCCGCTTCTGGCAAATTGTTCTTCCACTTGTTCGCCCAATGGTTGCCGTACAAGCTCTCTGGGCCTTCATGGGACCTTTCGGAGACTACATCCTCTCTAGTTTCTTGCTTCGTGAGAAAGAATACTTTACTGTTGCCGTTGGTCTCCAAACCTTCGTTAACAATGCGAAAAACATGAAGATTGCCTACTTCTCAGCAGGTGCTATCCTCATCGCCCTTCCAATCTGTATTCTCTTCTTCTTCCTACAAAAGAACTTTGTTTCAGGACTTACAAGTGGTGGCGACAAGGGATAATATATCCCCGCCACCCTTTTTCATTTTGGAGCTTGTGACTGTAAATAATATCCTTGCGATAAGCAATTTCTCTCCTAGACTTGAAATAAAGCACATTTCTCTATATAATAATACTCATATAGAAAACACCTTTTAGAAAGATACCTATGCTTCCATATCCATTTTCCTATTTTTCAAGTATTTGGGGATTTCGTAAGCCCCTGTCCAAACGTTTCGGGCTCAACTGGTTTCAACTACTCTTTACCAGTATCTTCCTTATCAGCTTGTCTATGGTACCTATTGCCATCCAAAACAGCTCACAGGAGACTTATCCGCTAGAAACCTTTATCGATAATGTCTATGAACCTCTGACAGATGGAGTTGTCCAAGACCTCTCTGAACATGCTAGAATTGTTGACGGTAATTTAACTTATACAGGAACTGCCAGTCAAGCACCTTCTATTGTGATTGGTCCAAGCCCAAGCAAGGAATTACCTAAAGACTTGCAACTACATTTCGATACAAAAGAACTGGTCATCAGCAAGGAAAGCAAGGAACTGACTCGCATTTCTTACCGAGCCATTCAGACTGAGAGTTTCAAAAACAAAGATAGCTTGACCCAAGCGATTTCTAAAGACTGGTACCAACAAAATCGTGTCTATATCAGTCTCTTCCTAGTTCTCGGTGCTAGCTTCCTCTTTGGTTTGAATTTCTTCATTGTCTCTCTAGGAGCTAGTCTTCTCCTTTATATCACTAAGAAATCACGCCTCTTTTCATTTAGAACCTTTAAAGAGTGCTACCATTTTATCTTGAACTGTTTAGGATTGCCGACTCTGATTACGCTTATTTTGGGCTTATTTGGCCAAAATATGACAAC
The DNA here is from genome assembly GCA_905221105.1 of bacterium. Lineage (GTDB taxonomy): Bacteria > Bacillota > Bacilli > Lactobacillales > Streptococcaceae > Streptococcus. Next base: position 105,488 of record CAJNBW010000007.1, on the reverse strand, counting down.
TCTGATTACTGTACAAAACATTCTTTTTGTTCTATATCTGGTCACTATCTTTTATAAAACGCATTTCCGTGATCCAGATTACCATAAATAGGAGATTTTTATGCCCGTTACGATTAAAGACGTGGCCAAGGCTGCTGGTGTTTCGCCTTCAACCGTAACCCGTGTTATTCAAAATAAATCAACCATTAGCGACGAAACAAAAAAACGCGTTCGCAAGGCTATGAAGGAGCTCAATTACCATCCCAACCTCAACGCTCGTAGCTTGGTAAGCAGTTATACCCAAGTTATTGGCTTGGTGCTCCCTGATGACTCAGACGCCTTCTATCAAAATCCTTTCTTCCCATCTGTCCTCCGTGGTATCTCTCAAGTCGCATCTGAAAACCACTATGCCATTCAGATAGCAACAGGGAAAGATGAGAAGGAGCGTCTTACTGCCATCTCACAAATGGTCTATGGTAAACGTGTAGACGGTTTAATTTTCCTTTATGCCGAAGAAGAAGATCCTTTAGTCAAACTGGTGGCTGATGAGCAGTTCCCCTTCCTCATCCTAGGAAAATCTCTGTCCCCCTTTATTCCACTTGTCGATAATGACAATGTTCAAGCTGGCTTTGATGCGACTGAATATTTCATCAAAAAAGGCTGCAAACGAATTGCTTTTATCGGAGGGACTAAGAGACTCTTCGTAACACAAGATCGTTTAACAGGCTATGAGTCAGCACTCAAACAGTACCAACTGCCTATTGATAGTAACTTGACCTATTTTGCGAACGAATTCCTAGAAGAAAAAGGGTATCAATTCAGTAAGCGTTTGTTTAAACATGATCCTATGATTGATGCTATCATCACAACTGATAGCCTCCTAGCCGAAGGGGTCTGTGACTACATAGCTAAGCACCAACTGGATGTCCCTGTTCTCAGCTTCGACTCAGTCAATCCCAAGCTCAACTTGGCAGCCTATGTCGATATTAATAGCCTAGAGCTTGGTCGAACATCATTTGAAACCATTCTTCAGATTATCAACGATGCTAAAAGCAATAAACAAATTTGCTACCGCCAATTGATCGCCCACAAAATTATTGAAAAATAAAAACCAGCTCACGCTGGTTTTTTTGGTCACTAATTTTCTGTTTCAACGAATCGTCCCAGAATATGAACATTCTCAGATACAGAGACAAAGGCGCTTGGATCCACCTGTTTCATAATCTGTTTAAATTCATTAAACTCTGCACGTGTAATGACAGTAATTAAAACTGCCTTTCTTTCGTGATTATAGGTTCCTTCTGCATCGTGGATCATAGTTGCTCCGCGGTGCAATTTTTTATGGATTTTTTCAATTACCTTGTCTGGATGATTGGTCACAATCATGGCCTGCATGCGTTTTTGCTTAGTAAAGACAGCGTCTGTCACACGGCTAGAGACAAAGATGGTAATCATAGAATAAAGAGCGTATTTCCAACCAAAGGTCAAACCTGCTATCAGCATGATGGTCCCATTTACCAAGAAAGAAATACTGCCAACATTCTTACCTGTTTTCTTACGAATGGTCAGACTGACAATATCCGTCCCACCACTGGAGATATTGTTTCGAAGAGCAAAACCAATCCCCAAGCCCATGACAACGCCCCCAAAAAGGGCATTGATAATCGGATCCTCCGTCAAGGTCGCCACAGGGACAAATTGGATAAAGAAGGAACTCATAGACACCGTGATAAAGGTAAAAATAGTGAACTTATGGCCAATCTGATACCAGGCCAAGACCATCAATGGAAAATTAATAGCGTAGAAGGTCAGCGAAATCGGAATATGAAAACCAAACCAGTGATTACTCAAGGCAGAGATAATCTGTGCCAAACCTGTTGCACCACTCGAATACACATGCCCTGGTTGGAAAAAGAAATTGACCGCTACTGCTGATAGAAATCCATAGACCAGAGAGGCCGAAATCTTCTCGTCATACTTCTCTCGAGAGATGCTTTGTAAGACACGTAAAATTTTTATCTGATAAGCAAAGCGGCGCAGATAATAGCGCCACCGCTTAATTCGTTTTGCTTGTTTCATCTTCTTCTACTTGTAAGCTGAGTTCCTCTAGTTGTTTAAGAGCGACTGTTGAAGGAGCTTGTGTCATTGGGTCAGTTGCCTTGTTGTTCTTAGGAAAGGCAATAACTTCACGGATATTTTCTTCTCCTGCAAGCAACATAACAAATCGGTCAAGCCCGATAGCCAAACCACCGTGTGGTGGGAAACCATAGTCCATGGCTTCAAGAAGGAAGCCAAACTGGTCATTTGCTTCTTCGGCTGAGAAACCAAGAGCCTTGAACATGCGTTCTTGAAGGTCTTTTTGGTTGATACGAAGGCTACCACCACCAAGCTCATAACCGTTTAAGACGATATCATAAGCAATGGCACGAACCTTGGCCAAATCACCTTCTAATTCGTGAGAAGTTTCTTCCTGTGGAAGGGTAAACGGATGGTGGGCGCTCATGTAGCGACCTTCTTCTTCAGACCATTCAAACATTGGCCAGTCAACCACCCAAAGGAAGTTGAATTTATCGCCATCAATCAAGCCAAGCTCTTTGGCAATACGTCCACGAAGGGCACCGAGCGTTGCATTGGCTACCTCAAGCGTATCTGCCACAAAGAGAACCAAGTCCTTGTCTTCAAGAGCAAGCGCTGTTGTCAAGTCTGCTTGGATACCAGTCAAGAACTTAGCAACTGGTCCGTTTAATTCTCCATCAACGACCTTGACCCAAGCAAGACCTTTGGCACCGTATTGTTTGGCTACTTCGGTCATCTTGTCGATGTCTTTACGTGAATAGTTGTCCGCAGCTCCTTTGACCACAATGGCTTTCACAGCAGGTGCTTCTGAAAAGACTTTAAAGTCCACACCTTTGACCACTTCTGTCAAGTCCTGAAGCAACATGTCAAAACGCGTATCAGGCTTATCAGAACCGTAAAGAGCCATAGCATCGTCATACTTCATACGAGGGAATGGAAGCGTTACTTCGATACCTTTTGTTTCCTTCATCACGCGCGCAATCAAGCCTTCTGTGATATCTTGGATTTCTTGCTCAGTAAGGAAGGATGTTTCCAAGTCGACCTGGGTAAACTCAGGTTGACGATCTCCACGCAAGTCCTCATCACGGAAACATTTAACGATTTGGTAATAACGGTCAAAACCAGCATTCATCAAGAGCTGCTTAGTGATTTGTGGACTTTGAGGAAGAGCGTAAAAATGCCCTTTATTGACACGAGACGGCACCAAATAGTCACGCGCTCCTTCTGGTGTTGACTTAGAAAGGAATGGCGTCTCCACGTCGATAAACTCCAACTCATCCAAGTAGTTACGGATAGAGTGGGTCACCTTAGCACGAAGTTTAAGATTTTCCAACATTTCTGGACGACGAAGGTCAAGGTAACGGTAACGCAAACGTGTATCGTCATTGGCCTCAATGCCATCCTTAATCTCAAATGGGGTTGTCTTAGCTGTATTAAGTACTGTCAGAGCTGTCACGTTTAACTCAACCGCACCTGTTGGCAACTTGTCATTGGCTTGCTCACGCGCAACGACTTGACCAGTTACTTCGATAACAAATTCACTACGAAGGCTTTCAGCTGTTGCCATAACCTCTGCAGATACTTTTTCAGGGTTGATAACCAACTGCATGATTCCTTCACGGTCACGAAGGTCGATAAAGATCAAACCACCAAGGTCACGACGACGACCAACCCATCCTTTCAAGGTAATTTCTTGTCCGATGTGTTCCTCACGAACACGACCAGCATACATACTACGTTTCATTGTTTCTCTCCTCTTTTATTCTGTTACTATTTTACCATAAAAGCGCAGGCTCTTCATGAAAATCAGCAGAAAAGTTTGCCAGTCTTTAAAAATCAGGTGAAGGCCCTAAAAATTAGCGTCCATATAAAAATCCGATGAACTTCATCGGACTCTTTTATTTTGAATTTTTGCCTGCTTTACGCTTTTCAGCAATTTCAGCTGCCTTTCGAGGCAAGACGATTTCCGTCGTATAAGCTGTCCCAAAACGCCAGATACCGGCAATAGGGGCAAAGACCACTGCTAAATGGCTATAGAAGAAATCTCCCTTAAAGGCATAAGCTAGCGCTCCAATAATGAAAAATAGAACAACTGCTTGAATCACTGCTAATAAAATTACTCGTTTCATGTGACCTCCTGACTCTATTATAGCATGAGAATCATCAAAAAGCTGACTAAATTATTCAAAGCGTGAAGAGAAATACTGTAAAGAAGACCTTTTCGGCTTACATAAGCCAGACCCAAACTCAATCCTAGACTAGCATAAACTAAAAACTGTTGCAACGTTCCTGGGAAATGAATCAAGGCAAACAGAACACTAGATACCAGAAGAAACAGAACCTGTTTGCTCTTGTCCTGCTTAGGAAAGAGATAGCGTGCCAACATCCCTCTAAAGATAAGTTCTTCCGTCAAAGGAGCAAAGACCACCACCATAAAGAAAGCAAATACAGGCTGTTCCACTGTCAGTTGAGATACGATTTGTTGACTGACCGACGGATCTTCTGGTAAAAAGAACTGGGCTGTAATCGCCACTAGCAAAACCAGAGTAGGCAACCAGATATAACGATTAAAAACCGTCGTCTGGATGCTAACCTTTTCTATCTGATACCATCTGTAAACTCCATAAACATAGGCCCCTGACAGGACGACATAAAGTGATAAGACTCCAAAGATTGAAGCCCCTAGTCCAAGAGCTGACAGCGCCATACTCTGAACCAGACCATAGCCAAAGAAAAAGGATAGAACAGCTAGAAGAAACCAGCCAAGGTTTTTAAGTAGTTTCATAAAAATCTCCTATTTGAAATAACGTTTTACCATAGGTAACTGCATCGCATTGATATAAATATGGATTGCTCCTACAAGCAAGAAGCCCAGTAACTGAATCTCTCCTGTCAAGAAAGAAATGATAAAAAGAAAAATATATAAGATTGGTAAGACATAGTTATTTAATTGGAATAAAATTCGAAAACTCTGTTCCAAATTAGCCTTGCGCTCCCCTTCATCGTAAGAATCGAAATACTCTAAGATATCCTTTGGTGTAGAGAAAAATGCCAAATCAAGCTGACGAACAATCGCAATTGTTTTAAAAAGATATTTTTGGCTGTGTGAATACAGCACTAATCCCAAAAAGGAAAGGGAAAATGTTATACGACTTACATCGAGTACAATTACTTCATTACCTGAGATGACAAGAGCCAATACAATCGCTACTCCTGTAATATTAAAAGTAATGGTTCCAAACTCAAGATTACGATACATTTGCACATAATAGTTTTCATTCAGATCATCATCTATTTCCTCTTGATACAAGGAGTGAAATTTTCTGCTTTTCTTTAAGAAATTGAACGTCAAAACAATGCCAACGAAACCTAATAGTAAACAAATAGCTGATAGCCATGGTGTCAAGATTTTTACATCTAACATAATTCCGTGGAATTCGGCACCAGCCTTCAACATATCTACAAACATGTACAAGAAAACTCCCAAGACAAAAGGAATTAAAAATAACAATCCACGTTTCTTTTTCATATTCAACCTCTTTCTAAACCAATCCAACTAACCACTGACCAAAGGCCTTACCTGATTCATAAATTGCTGTCAAACCTTCTGTTCCAAGTGATACTAAAATCAAACAAACAGCAAATAAGAGAATAGCTTGGTTTCTTGCTTTTTTCGCCCCTTCTCCTAAAGGATCTCTCCCAAGCCAGCCTGCTAGATAAGCATATAGGATGACTGTTAAAATCCCAAACTCTGTTGACGAAAGAAACAACAAAATGGCTACTAAACGGATGATGTTAGTCTTGATATTAAAATAATTTCCTAAACCTGCACAGACACCTGCAAGTTCTTTGTTCTCAGTATCTACTTGAAAACCTGCTAAAAACTCTTTCATATTCATTCTCCTTTTTCACTTGCTAAATTGTTTGCTTTCTTTTCAATCCAGTCAACGACTGGGATAAGAGCAAAGTAGGCCCAAATAAATTGGTCACTTTGATAGGGACTAAACCAACCTAAGTCTATCCCAATCAATAGAAATACGCTGACTAATAGAGCTATGGCAACTACATAATAGATTACTTTATACTTGTTCATCATTTTTCTCCTTCTTCTTCAACCGATTGAAAATGGACAAGAGGACTAAGTTAATCCAAAACAAATACTTACTTTCAACAAAATAGAACCAACCCAGTAATGTTCCAATCATAGCCAAGGCATTCACAATAAGGGCAAGAACACTCATATAATAAACCACTCTATACATGTTCATCACTCATCCTCCTCCAAGCGAAATACCGATTCGACTGTTTCGTTGAAAATCTGAGATATTTTCAGGGCAATGATAATGGACGGGGTGTATTCGTCCCGTTCTAGTAGGCTAATGGTCTGTCTGGAAACCCCTGCCAGCTTGGCTAGTTCGGTTTGATTGAGACCATCGCGAGCCCGTAGCTCTTTTAGACGATTTTTAAGCATTCCTTTCTCCTTTTCTCTTAACTTGCTTACATTGTAACACATCTTTTTCTTTTTGACAAGCATATTTGTCAAAAAGTTTATGATTTTTGTCATTTTGCAAAAGAAAAAGGTCAGGAGTAAAATCCTGACCAGTTTTTCTATTATTAAAAGCCTAATTTTTCAAAGATTTCTGAGAAGTTTTGGCTGATAGCATCAAGTGACACTTGCACTTCTTCTCGGGTTTGATTGTTCTTGACCGTTACTTGTCCGCTTTCGACTTCACTATCTCCTAGGGTGATGAGGGTCTTAGCCGCAAAGACATCGGCTGACTTGAACTGAGCTTTGAGTTTACGGTTAAGGTAATCACGCTCTGCTTTAAATCCTTGTTGGCGAAGAGCCTGTACCAATTCCAAGGCCTTGACATTTGCTCCTTCACCCAAGACTGCGATATAGACATCTAGAGCGTTTTCGATAGGGAGAGCCACACCTTGCTTTTCAAGAATGAGAAGCAGGCGCTCTACACCAAGTCCAAAACCAAATCCAGCAGTTTCAGGACCACCAAAGTAGGCAACCAAGCCATCGTAACGACCACCCGCACAGACTGTCAGGTCATTGCCCTCAATCTCAGTAATGAACTCGAAAATGGTGTGGTTGTAGTAGTCCAGACCACGCACCATATTGGTATCGATGATATAGTCTACTCCAAGATTTTCCAACATCTGACGTACAGCATCAAAATGAGCTTGACTTTCTTCATCAAGGAAGTCCAAGATAGACGGCGCATTCTCTACTGCCACCTTGTCTTCTTTTTCCTTAGAGTCCAAGACACGGAGAGGATTTTCCTCCAAGCGACGCTGGCTATCCTTAGACAAGGTCTCCTTGAGCGGTGTCAAATAGTCAATCAAGGCTTGACGGTAAGCCGCACGACTCTCAGGATTTCCAAGAGTGTTGAGGTGCAACTTGACACCTTGGATGCCAATTTCTTTCAGGAAGTGGGCTGCCATAGCGATGGTTTCCACATCGGTAGCTGGATTGCTAGAACCAAAGCACTCGACACCAATCTGGTGGAACTGGCGCAAACGCCCTGCCTGTGGACGCTCATAGCGGAACATTGGGCCCATGTAATAGAACTTGCTTGGCTTTTGCACCTCTGGAGCGAAGAGTTTATTTTCCACATAGGAACGGACAACTGGCGCTGTTCCTTCTGGGCGAAGGGTAATATGGCGGTCACCCTTGTCATAAAAATCGTACATTTCCTTGGTTACGATATCCGTTGTGTCTCCGACAGAGCGGCTGATAACCTCGTAATGCTCAAAAATAGGCGTGCGCACTTCTGCATAGTTATAGCGCTTGAAAATTTCACGGGCAAAGCCCTCAACGTACTGCCATTTGGCAGACTCAGCAGGCAAGATATCCTGCGTTCCTTTTGGTTTTTGTAATTTCATAGGGAATCCTCTTTAAACTTAATAGTCTTATTTTACCATAAATAGAGGGATTAAAACAGTAAGAAAAAAATTAGGATTTATACTCAATGAAAATCAAAGAGCAAACTAGGAAACTAGCCGCAGGTTGCTCAAAACAATGTTTTGAGGTTGTGGATAGAACTGACGAAGTCAGCTCAAAACACTATTTTGAGGTTGTGGATAGAACTGACGAAGTCAGTAACATATACCTACGGCAAGGCGACGTTGACGTGGTTTGAAGAGATTTTCGAAGAGTATTAGATATCATTTTTGAGATTAAGACCTGTCAAAAGAATAGCTAGCAAGGAAAGAACAACAAATAGCATCCAAGTCAACTGTATATTCCATACAGCTATAAGTGAAAAACAAGCTGTTCCCACAGGTATGGATAAGGTAAACAATAAACCTAAAAAATTACTGGTACGAGCTAGAACCTCTGGAGCTAGATTTTTCATGAGCATAGCACTAATCTTTGGTTGAACTTTAGCAGATACATAGAGAGTTAAAAATAGAAATAGCAAACCAAGCACGACTTGATTGAATAAATTAGCTAGACCAATTAGACTGAGTCCTACGGTCGCCCACATCATCAACCTAGGCAAAGACTGCTTCCCAAAATAATCATTGCCCGTAAGGCTACTGATGATGACTGCTACTAAAACACAGACTTGATTGATAAATAGTGCCTCTGTATAAGAAAAATTCAAGAGAGAATGGCTCAAAAAGAAGATGTTATAGATGCTTCCTAAAGCCCCACCCAAAGCATTAATAAGCAAGACAGCAAAGATCATGAAACCAAAGTTTTTCTGTCCACCTTTAAGAAAAACGAGACGTAAATTTCGGTAAATTGTTAGAAACTGTTCTTTGATAGAAAGCTTCTCATTTTTTAGGTTTTCACCATCAGGAGATGACATTGACAGGCTTAACTTGCTTCTTCCTAGAAAGAGAATCACGGCTGATACTAGGAAAAAGCAAGCATTGATTCCCGCAACGAGAGAAAAATTATTGACCGATAAACCTAAGAGCCAGACTCCAAAAGCTTGACCACCAATAGCTGAAATATAGGTGATGAACTGTGAAAAAGAGTAAGCTTCCATCAAATCCTCTTCAGCTACTTTTTCCTTAATAAGAGGCATGCGCAAACCACCTGCAAAATCACTGATAACATCACTAATGACATTGATTAAACACAGGCTAGAAAAGGCAAAGAGACTAGCTTGCTGAACAACTAGGGCTGCTAGAAAAAATAAAACCGCCTGAAACAAACCGCTGTAGGTCATCCATTTGACCTTGTCCCTTGTGTAATCTGCCCGAATTCCTACAAAAACTGTAAAGAGAGTCGGAAGAATCATGATAATATTCGCCATAGCAACCGCAAAAGATGCTTGTGGCAAGGTCGATGCATAAACGATAAAGACCAGATTGAAAATCGAAGCACCAAAAGCATTGAAGAAGCGTGACAAAGTCAAGAGACGATAAGCTTGATTTCTAAACAATAGTTTCATAGGTAATCTCCCTTCTTGTTATAATCCCTATATGAAGTATGACTATAGTATATCACTTAGAAATTGAAAGGGAAAACTTTTGAATATATGCAACACACAAAATAAGCAAAAAAACGATAGAACTTTTGTAATGACCTGAGAGAGATACAGAGTTCTATCGCTTAAAATTTCAAATTATTTTCTTAGTTTGCAGATATTCAACAATCGGTCGTTTTTCGATAGTATTCGGCGGATTTGTTACAGCCAAGCATCTCAAAAATATGGACAGCATCTTCCATCTTTTTCTGACCTTCCTTGACTCTACCCTGCTTGCTATCAAGAAGACCTTCAGCCCACAAATAGACAATTCGGAAATAGGTCTCATTTTCCTTGTAGAAATGCTCTTTGATGACACGTTTAAAATAAGAGGCATTGGTAAATTCTTTACACTCAATGCTGGCTAAAAAACCATTCAATAGCATGGTGTGAAAAAGGTTTCGGTTTCTAGACATTTCCATTAGAAAATCGGATTTTCGGACCATTTCTCGTACATACCTAGTAAAAAGAGAAACAGATAAAAATGGAGAACTGACTGAGAACAAATTGAGTTCATAGATTCCCCAAATCTCGGTAGAAAACAAGTAGTCATGAAGGACTTTCGCTTCCTCTACCGTTAATTCTACCGTTTCATCCATGCTCTTCATATAAGACTTGATGATAATGGCATTTAGAATATGTTTCTGTTTGTTTTGAGAATGGGCATGCTTTTGATACTCCTTGCGATACAAGTCTTCAAGAGGTGCTATATTCTTTATATCCAAGACATCTGTGATTTCTTTTCTCAACTCAGAATCTGTATCATACTGAAAACCTCTCGCTAGAAAGAGGATTTCCTCTACACTGGCAGATATATTTTCTAGAGCAAATAGAAACTTTTCCACCGAAAGTTCACTCTGACCAGTTTCAAATCGGGACAACATGGACGGAGAAAATTGTCCCCCAGTTGCCTGTCTCAGCGAGATATTTCTTGACTCTCGTAATTGTCTAAAGACTTTTCCAATCTGCTCCATAGACTTCCCCTTGATTCCGTATTTTCTTCATTTTATCATATTTTTCAGAAAATTCATCAAAAACTTGCCAAATTGTCAGAATTATGAGAAAATAGAGGATATTTATCACGTGGAGGGACTGTAATGAGAGACGATATCAAAATCAATGACCGTGCTTTGGCCTTGCAAGACCAAATTATCGAAAAACTAGAGAAGGTTTTTGATACAGATGTGGAATTGGATGTGTACAATCTAGGACTGATTTATGAAATCAATCTGGATGAAACAGGTCTCTGTAAGATTGTCATGACCTTCACCGATACTGCCTGCGATTGTGCCGAAAGCTTGCCTATCGAAATCGTTGCAGGTCTAAAACAAATCGAGGGTATCGAAGATGTCAAGGTTGAAGTTACCTGGTCGCCTGCCTGGAAGATCACACGAATTAGTCGCTACGGCCGTATTGCCCTTGGACTACCACCTCGTTAAGCAGGCAAATTACTCTTGAAGATGAAAAAAAGCAAGCCGAAGTTGGCTTGCTTTTTGATACTCAATGAAAATCAAAGAGCAAACTAGGAAACTAGCCGCAGGCTGTACTTGAGTACGGCAAGGCGACGTTGACGTGGTTTGAATTTGATTTTCGAAGAGTATGAGTTTATTTTTTACCTGACTTATCCATATTCCAGAAGTCTGTCACGGCTCCGCGTGAAGCGGACGATACGATGTGGGCATATTTACCAAGGACACCACGACTGTAAAGTGGTGGCAAGGTTGTTTCTGCCTTGCGTTTTTCAAGTTCTTCTTCCGATACGGCCATGGAAATTTCTTTGGTATCTTGGTCAACCGTAACGATATCGCCTGTACGGAGATAAGCAATCGGTCCACCATCCTGAGCTTCAGGAGCAATATGTCCAACAACCAGACCATAAGTACCACCAGAGAAACGGCCATCCGTCAAGAGGGCAACCTTGTCTCCTTGACCTTTACCAACAATCATTGATGAAAGTGACAGCATCTCAGGCATACCAGGACCACCCTTAGGTCCAACGAAACGAACAACGACAACATCGCCATCAACGATTTCATCTGTCAGAACAGCTTGAATCGCATCTTCTTCTGAGTCAAAGACCTTAGCTGGACCAACGTGACGGCGCACCTTCACACCTGATACTTTAGCAACCGCTCCATCAGGGGCAAGGTTCCCGTGCAAGATAATAAGCGGACCATCTGCACGTTTTGGATTTTCAAGTGGCATGATGACTTTTTGACCTGGAGTGAGGTCTGCAAAGTCAGCCAAGTTTTCAGCGACCGTCTTACCAGTACATGTAATGCGGTCTCCATGAAGGAAACCATTTGCCAGCAAGTACTTCATAACCGCAGGCACACCACCAACTTCGTAGAGGTCTTGGAAGACATACTGACCAGATGGTTTCAAGTCGGCCAAGTGAGGCACGCGCTCTTGGATCGTATTGAAGTCCTCAAGTGACAAATCAACATTAGCCGCATGGGCAATGGCAAGCAAGTGCAGAGTAGCATTTGTAGAACCACCGAGAGCCATGGTTACAGTAATGGCATCTTCAAAGGCTTCACGAGTCAAGATATCTGATGGTTTGAGACCAAGTTCCAGCATCTTAACAACAGCACGTCCTGCTGCTTCGATATCTTCTTTCTTATCAGCTGATTCAGCTGGGTGAGATGAAGATCCTGGCAAACTCATCCCTAAAACTTCGATTGCAGTCGCCATGGTATTAGCTGTATACATACCACCACAGCCACCAGGGCCAGGGCAGGCATTACATTCCAGACGTTTCACATCCTCAGCTGTCATGTCACCGTGGTTCCATTTTCCGATTCCCTCAAAGACAGAAACCAAGTCAATGTCTTTGCCATCAAGATTTCCCGGTGCAATAGTACCACCATAGGCGAAAATAGCTGGAATGTCCATATTAGCAATGGCAATCATAGAACCAGGCATGTTCTTGTCACAGCCACCAATAGCGACGAAGGCATCCACATTGTGACCACCCATAGCCGCCTCGATTGAGTCCGCGATGATATCACGAGATGTCAAAGAGAAACGCATACCAGGCGTTCCCATGGCAATCCCGTCCGCTACGGTAATGGTTCCAAACTGTACAGGCCAAGCACCTGCAGATTTGACACCTTCTTTCGCTAATTTTCCAAAATCATGCAAGTGGATGTTACATGGCGTATTTTCCGCCCAAGTTGAAATCACTCCCACAATCGGTGTTTCAAAGTCCTTATCTGTCATACCAGTCGCACGAAGCATGGCACGATTTGGTGATTTAACCATGCTGTCATAAATGCTACTGCGGTGACGTTTATCTAATTCAGTCATCTTATCCCTCCCATTTCAGTTTTTACTATTATAGCACATTTTAAAAGCAATGAACAGAAGAAAATTCTTGAATTTTCAGAAAATTTCGATTAATTAGATTGAATGGCTTCTATTTTTTTCATCTTTTTTTTTCAAGTAACTTTACTTTACAAAAAAAATGTGTTATCCTAGTATGGTTGATGAAAATCAGTAGATTGAATCGAATATAAATACCTAAAGGAGAAATCAAAATGGCAGTACCTGCACGTCGCACTTCAAAAGCGAAGAAAAACAAACGTCGTACACACTACAAAGTAACAGCTCCATCTGTAAACTTTGACGAAACTACTGGAGATTACTCACGTTCTCACCGTGTATCACTTAAAGGATACTACAAAGGACGTAAAATCGCTAAAGCTGCATCAGCTGAATAACAGAAGGGAGATACCATGCGCGTAAATATTACACTTGAACACAAAGAATCTGGTGAACGCTTGTACCTTACTTCTAAAAACAAACGTAACACTCCAGACCGTCTTCAATTGAAGAAATACTCACCAAAACTTCGCAAACACGTCGTGTTTACAGAAGTTAAGTAAGCATTCAATACGAATCAATACAGAAGAAAAACGCATTCAAGCGTTTTTTCTTTTTGTCAAATAACTTATATTTCAATTCAAACTTTACTTATCCTACAATCTTTTTCGAAAAACTGATTTGATTCAGGTAATTTTAGGACTCTACTGCACTTTACTGCACTCTACTGCACTCTACTTAACCCATAGCATCATTTTTCACCTGTATTATACATGATGTGTAAAATAGTTTTTTCATCATTTAATCTGTAAAATGGAACTTGGTGACACGGGTTCTAATTTCAGTGAAATGAACTCAAACCACAAACACACTCTGAGGAAAGATCGAAACAAACGCTTGAAATATCAGGGCTTATGTGTTAGAATGAAAACATAAAGGGAAAACAATGCTTCTAGCATATGTAACTAAAAAGCCCCACCGTGCCACCGATGGGGTTTTTTGCTACCCTCTAAAAGGGTTAAAAGCTACTTGCTACGTTTCTTTATCCATAGCTTGAAAAGCTCAGATAGTACGTTATAATGTATTGAATCTAGAATAGTACAACTAATTCTAAAACCTGTATAGAAATTAATTTGAATTCACTAATCTTTTTGTTCATATCCTATTTCAATTCACTATAACAAGTAACGGAGCTAGAAAAAGGGAAAGTAACTCTAGCATATATAACACCTCCCTTCCTTAAAGTGAGGGGGCCAAAATATTATACCATCAACATCACATAATTCTTAGAATAGATAGACTTAGATACACAAATAACCTTGCTAGCAAATATCTAAACAAACCCAGAAATCAACATTTTAAGACAATGCAAAAAGCCCACTGTTGTAGGCTTTCTGTAAGATATTTCTTAAAATTAAAGCATCTTGTTATCTTGCAGTGATTAGGTACAGAAAAACAGGCACAAGCCTGTTATGTATCTATCTTAATTTCTTCAAAAACTTTTAAGTTTAAACAAGTATAGGAAACTTAAAGGGTAACAAAAAGGAACTTAAAACGATGAGTTCAGCAGGCAAGAAACTAGCACGGTCAAACGTGCTTTTTTTATTGCTGATGGCTGATAGGTATACTATACCATGCTTAGGTTGCTTATGCTTGAAGCTTCTTATCTGCAATAGCATCTGTCAAAGTCTGGGAAAAGTTAAGTCCTAATTCCCGTCCTAACTTATCCGCCCATCGTGGTATGGTCAAAGTCTTTTTAATTGGTTCTTGACTTCCTAGATATTCTGATACATCAACAGACACCATAGAAATAAAAGATTTACCAAGGTCATAGGTTGACTCAAAATCTTCATCATCTTTAAATGGATCGTTATCAATTAAAGAAAGACAGTTAATATCAGATGGTTTAGGTAAGTCCATATCACTTTCTATAAAATCTGCAACAGTTATCCCTAGCCACTCCGAACCCATAGCCAACGCCTCAGAAATTCCCTCACCTTGTGTTGCTGAGTACTCAAAATCTGGAAAATGGACAAAATAAGTCGCTTCTACCCCGTCTGTATCGTCATAATAAAATAAAGCTGGATACGTAACTAACATTTCACTACCTCCATATCAAAAAGCAGGGGCTGAGTTTATAACCCAGCTTGCTTTCTTATCCCTCTTTCAGTGTACTTATTCAGTTCACCATGAGGGATTGTGATAGGTCTTTCCCCTTGCTTCTCCATCTTAATATGGGAGCCTTTACCGCCTTTGGTTTTTATCCAACCATGAGCCGTAAGGAGTTTGACCATCTCTTTTTGTGTCATAGGCATAGCGCTTTTACCTCCTGACAGTATTATTATAACACGTATTACACGTACTGTAAAGGGATAATACTCATTATCTCTCAAACAACAAAAGCCTCCAGAATCGTTTCTAAAGGCTTGTAGTTTATCCGTGGTGTTATAGTTGTCCATTACGAAACAAAGCGAATTAGGGGCTAATATGAAGCTTCAGCCTACATTTACCAACATCTACGCTTCTAACTCTCCGTTCTGGTGGATTCTCGCAAAGTTTAAGACGGCTATATGTTTGTATCGGTGGTAGCTTGTAACACTAGTACCTGCCATCTCTACACATTCGCTTATAGTTTTCTTTCTCATGTAGCAATAATGGATAATAAAGTATTTTCTGGCTCGTTTGTTCTCTATACTGTTGATGTCTTGGGCGAATATTTCCAACCCCTCACGGATCGCTTTTTCATGCTCGCTAGTCAAATTCCTCTGATCAGGTAAGACAAGTTTCCAAGCCTCTTCATCAATCGTAACTTGGTTTTCACTCCCTGCCATCCTCTGGAATCTCAGAAAGTAAGCCATACGCTCCCTTACGTTCATCATCGTTTTAAACTTATCCAGCTCCATTAGTTCGCTCCTTTATGATATAATTAGTCTAAAGAGAAGTGAGGTAGAGATTCAGTGTTCCTACGCACCCATGAGGTAGAAGAGATGGCGGGACAGACACACCGTCCACTGCTCTTGAGCACTTAGGTTATTCTAAGTGCTTTTTTTGCGTTTTCTCGGCGTTCGCTAGTTTCTAAATGTCGTAACGTTTCGACATTTGGAAGTTCTTCTTCCTCTGGTTGGGTTGCGATGAGATAAAGTACTGATGTGCCCAAATTTGTGTACGTGCCCAAATTTCGTAACGTTTCGAAATTTGGAGACTCTTCAGCTATTTTTATAAATCTGACAACGTTGTCAGATTTGGTAATTGTTTTGCTGGAAGTGTAGGAGATTGAGGGCTGTACTACCCAAATTACTCAACGTTGGGTAATTTGGTAATTCTTCAGCAACCTTCATCATGCTATTTGCTTCCGACCAATTCAAATCTACTTTTTTCAGCCACTTTGGTTTCTCTTCAATTTCTTTTGTGGTCATGCTGGGCACTCCTTTATTGTGGTGGTATATCCCAAACAATACAAGCCCCTACAGTGGTTTCTATGTAATCCCAAGCTTCTTTCTCGGTCTTAAAGGTCATTACTACTTCTTTAGATTTTTCCCTATATTCTGGTACTCTTACTTCATATTCCCCGTTCTCAAGAAAGGTCAGCCATACAATCGGTGTTATATCTTTAATAGTGTGTTCTTCCAATCTTTGCAGTCTTATCTTTAAACTTCTAACCATTCTCATACCTCGTGTGTAATTCTATCTGATTTATCTAAAAAAGGGGATTGCTCCCCCTCGTAAGATTTTAATATTGTGCTTCCATGTTTTCATCAAGAAAATCTGAGTTTAAGAATACAATCAACGCATCCACTCTTGCTTTTACAAATTGGTCATCTACCATCAAACGCTCGTAATTGATTTCATCAACCCCACGGCTAAACTTGGCCAACAAATCTTTTGTACGCTCACGGTTATCAATTGGAATATATTGGGCGATTTCAACATTTTTAGGATTGCCATCTCCCCAGATATCCCCCACGGTACTTCTAATAAGTGATAAAGCCATCCAATCGTCCTTGTAATGGTCTATCAATGCCTTAGCGGTTGAAACTTCTAGCGCTTCTTTTTCCAATAGTTTTAAAGCATTTTGTAAAGCCGCTTGATAGCCGTAGTCAGTCAATTTTTTAACTTCATCTTCAGCACGTTTACGTTCTACTTTTTCTAATAAACCATCTGATAATGCTTTTAACTCATTGTAGTATGCCCCATACCAGTTTTCATACTGGTATTTAAGTTCTTCTAACTCGTATGTCTTGCCCTCTACACTCAAATAATTGTTATTTCGGATTTTTTCAATTTTCTCAGAGAGGTTATAAATAGCCCCTTTTAGCGATTCTGTTTTGGCTAATACTGTGCTTTTCTTCATCTATTCAACTCCTTCTGCTTACTTATATAGCACCATCACACCAGTGATTGCTTCTGTGTTATTGGTGGCCTCTGAATATTTCACGTCCACCACTTGGACAGTTGCCATGAAGTCGTTAATCTTTTTTTCAAAATCTTCTAGTGTAGTAGAGTCCCAGCGGTAATAATAAAATAATTTAATTTTCATAGTTCCATTTCTTGTTCTAATCTTTCTATCCGTGTTTGCAAGTCTTCTAATTCCATGCCACGGTATGCTATTTCTAATATTGTTTTAGCTGCCTGTACCCTTGCGTAGGGGCTTTTTTCTGGATCATCTGCCACCTCGTACAATACTTCAACTGCACGCCCACTGGCCTGTAATAATAGGCTTGTCGTTCGTCCTATCATGTCTTGTCTCAGCTTTTGATATTCGCTGAGAAAATTCCTATCTTTAAGATACCTATACGCCGTATTTTTGGCGATTCCTGATTTTTCAATAGCTTTTGTAATGCTTGGTTCACTAACCAAAGCCATCAAAAAGTATTCTTGTTTTGGTTTTAATTTTTCAATAGCTTTCTACCTCCTGTCAGTTTAAACGCTCACATCATCGATAAAGAAAATAGGATTGATATATTGTACTTTATACTCTTCTGTAAGCCTAGCAATGTATTCATCGCATTCTGTTGAATCCTTAAAATCCCCACTATTGATAAACACAACCTTGTTACGTTCTCTATTCTTTTGAAATTCTTCCAGACGTTTTACTTTACTTCCTAATCTCATATCCGTTCTCCTTCTACCAAAACAAAAAAGGACACCGAAAAGCCATTTAGCTTATTCAGTGTCCTCGGTTGTTCCGATAGACTCTATTTCTTTGTTTCAGTTCGCACCAAGTGGGAAAATCTACCATCTTGAAAATGCAAGGTCACACTCCCAAAAGTTGGGGGGGATTCTACTTCTATTCTACCACTTTTTTGGTATAAAATAAACCCTTTTTGTATCAATTCATCTAATTTATCCATGTTGTTTTTCCTCTTTCTGTTTTAAGGGGGTCACTAGTAGTTACACCATTGCAAGGGGGTCGGTACTATCTACCCCATTTTGTTTTTAGTGTTTGTCAGCTACTGCTTTTAGTTCGTCAATCTCTTTAAAGACTATTTCAAAACCTTCCTGAATCCGTTCGATGTTTTTATTGCTTACTGTAACGTTATGGTTCGCATTCTTATTCAAGCCATCCAGCACCTCACTGATCCACTCAACGGTTTCTTCTAGTCTAGTCACTCTTTGAAAAATGTTCATCTGTTTTGCTCCTTTATTCTATTAGATTAGGTTTTGATTAGGTTTAAACCTAACCCACAAAAAACCTTTCATATCAATATTTTTAAGGGTTTAGGTTAGGGTTAGGTTTACTTTTCAAGTTCGCGCCTATATAACACACATACATATTATTTTTTTATAGATATATTAGAAATAAAACCTAACCTCCTAACCTAAATCTTCATAAATCCCTTTATATAAACGTTTACAAAGGTTAGGAATTAGGTTAGGTTTTTAATTCACACCTAACCTAAATTGCTACAGACCTTGGTATTAT
The DNA here is from genome assembly GCA_905221105.1 of bacterium. GTDB lineage: Bacteria > Bacillota > Bacilli > Lactobacillales > Streptococcaceae > Streptococcus. The sequence continues at coordinate 86,693 of CAJNBW010000007.1, read as the reverse complement.
TGATTTTCTAGTGTTTTAAAACCTAACCTAAATCTTCATCTTCTAAATGTATTCCCCATACCCCTTTAGCAATTCTGTTACGGTGAAAACCTTGTGGATCAAGTGCTTCATAATACTTAGGGCTTACTGTTCCATTCTTTGAAGTGTACTTATAAGGGGTTGATTTCTCTAGTAATGCTATGACTGCATTGCTAAACTGTCCAAGCTTTGGTCTTTCTATCCCAATATCTTCAGCAAACTCTTTTAATTTATTTCTTGCAATAAACATTGGTACATGGTTTATTTTATGCCACCCGTTTTGTATGTAGAAATTCTCCACCCAAACTTTGATATAATCGTTATCGTTTTTGTACTTGCTAAGCATTTCTTGTACCGCTTTAGGTTCTATAAAGCTATCGAAATCTGGCATATTTAAAACTTTAAATAAAACCCACTCTAGCAACTCTTTGTCTTTTATAAAACGGTCTTTGATTTCATGGCGTTCCGTCTTACCGTTAAAATCTGCACGGAATGGAATGATACAAAGTCGTCTATACCAACCCATTGTCTTATTTCTTGCTCTAGGTAAATCATTACCCGAAAAGATACACAATAGTCTGAAACGTGCTTCGACGGGTTGCAAACTTTTTTTATTGACCTGCACTGGATCTCCACTAATTACACTCATAAGGTCTGAAACCTCATCTAGGTACTTATTAGAAATATCATCTCCGATATTACAAACCTTTCCTTCCAAAGCTCCCAAATAGAACTCTTTCCCGAATTGGTCAGGTTTTAAATTACTAATATTTGACCGCCCTATCAAATTCTCCAGCAAGGCTTGGAAAGTCCCCTTCCCATTATTACCATCTCCAACCATTAGCACCATTTTCTTACGTGTTCGGTTGGGATTGATAGCCTCATTTATGACTTGCCACAATAAAGCTACAACTTCTTTATCGTTAACTGCTAATGTCTCTAACCATCTATCAAAATCAAACCAACCGTCTAAAATCGGCTTTCTGGCGCATGGATTGTACTCCGTTTGTATCTTGCTAGTAATTACAAAGTTAGGACTAAATTCCTCTAGTTTATGAGTTTTAATATTATAAACTCCATTCGCTACTGGAATATATCGATAATCGTCCAGCGGTTTTTTCATTTTTGTTTCTGTACGGATAAAAGATATGAGTTCCGTGAAGAACTTGTTAGAAGTCAAGCGTGAGTCATATTTTAGGAGTAACTTTCTAAAAATATCGTTACTTGATACATAATGTCCTAAATCCAAGTGGTAAAGATATAGCTTACTAATATCACTTATAACTCCCTCACCAATAAAGGTAAAATGGCAAATTTCCTGTAATGCTTTGGCTACGATTGCAACACTTGGTCGTGGGATTTCTACCCTTTCGTTTTTCTTTCCTTCATTGACGATATAGGAGTTTTCTTTACGCCATTGATCCCCAAGTTCCCAAATCCTGCTATATAGTTCCTTCATCGTTCTAGGAGGTTGCTCTTGCTCTCTGACCTCCGTGATTTCACTTTCTAGGTTTTCTAATTCTTCTAGTTCTATGGTTCTAACCTCTCTTTCTGTATTCAGCCCGTGCAATACTGCTAAAAGTACGGTCTAACTCTTCAATTGGTAATGGTTCAACTGTCACGCTATTGGCTATCTTAGATAGTTCATAAGCCGTTTTTAAGTCGCAATCAACCCACTTATTAAAGAGTAAGCCTACAAATCGTGTCAGTGCTACGTTACGCCCTCCCTCGTCTCCAAATCCGTTGAAAAGCGTGTCAATGATCCTCATGGTCATAGATTTCTGACCACTTGGCCTTGGAGTGTATGGAAGGCTTGTAGCTTTCTGTTTGACTGGTTCAGCCGTTGTCTTTGGTACTGGATAGTCAAGGCCATGCTCCACAATCTTTTGATAACTTGCTGGGTCGCCTGTTGTTACTGGTAGCCCTTGGAGTTGTGACCATGTTAAACTGGCCATGTCAAAGGGTAGGCCAATCTTGTCAGCAATCTCTTTCACTACCTGCTTATAGGTTACCTCGTTCATCACGTTGTCAGGCTTCACTACAAGCCGAAAACGGGGGTTTTCTAAGCTATGTTTAATAGTCGGGTATAAGATATAGGAGTAGCCAAATAAAGCGCTAGAAACAGCCTTTATAAAGCCCTCAGACGTCCCCTGTATATCGTCATAATCAAGGAAAATCAAATCCCGATAGATTAGACTGGAGTTGTTTCGCTTGTAACAGCCATTCTTTTCTGGTGTTACTTTCCCACTGATGCAGTATGGCGCTTGTGTACGTTTAAATTCTTCAATGTTTGACCCTTCAGGGACTACCAAAGGCTTAAAACGTTCAATATACTCAAACGGCTCAATCTTATCAAATGGATAGACAAGATTATTTTGAAATCCTTTAGCCTCGTAAATTGTCATACTATCGCCCCTTTTTGCGTTTCTTTTTCAATTTCTTCAATCGCTTCTCCTGTTCTGTTTGAGCTAATGTTCTACCACGGTTTTTATATACTTTAACGTCATGATAATGCCCTCCGCCTTGTGCTGGGTGTGTGTTATACCTTGCCATTTTCCACCTCCTAATCTACTGCAAGAAAATTGTAAATATCACTCTTACGGTAATAGATTTTCTTACTGTTTTCAAAAGGCGACTGGAACGATTTTAGACCATGCTCCTGCCAGTTATTTAACGTGGTTCCACTAATACCTAACTTCTCTAACACCTCAGGTCTAGAAATCAAGTCCCAATTATCATCACGTTGCTTTTCCAGTTCCATCCTTTTCGCTAAGTGATCTCCCACTTTCTCCAGTAATTCAATCTCTGCTTCTCTTGATAATAGTTGCATATTACACCCCTTTCTAATTATTAATCTTACCTGCAAGCTGGATATAGCGTCCATAATAAGGATTTAAATCCTCGCTAGGTGTTTCTATCGTCTGTTGGTTTTCCCGCTCAAATTGGGCGCTTTTTTTGCGGTCTCGGTGGTTTAAATAAAGCAGTAAGCCAATCAATACCACCATACAGATTACCGCTTGTGTATTGGTCAAATCTAATTCATTCATCTTATGCCCTCGCTTTGTAATTCTTAATATATTCCACTTGGTCGCTTCGTTCCATCTTTAGGAAGTCGTCCACTTCTTCTGTGCTTACTTTTCGATCTACAAAATCAGAAATAAACTGGAAGAGGTTGGGGCGTTTCTCCTTGATTTCAGCCATTAGTTCATCAAATTCTGCTTGTGTCATGTTGTCTAGGTCTAGTGTCATTTTAATAGCCCTCTTTCTTCTAAATCAGCAACTACTAAATTCCGTAAATATGTCCATGTTGAAGCGGTCTTTTGAATGATACCATTGCTTAATTTATTCTCTTTTACAACTTGGTCTAAGAAATTGAATAGCAACCAGTCAGGGACTTTACCGTGTCTGTTTACGCATTCATCGTCATATTTTTTTAATTCTCCAAGTAAGTTTTCAACATTCGCATTAAAGAACTCTTTATGGCTCGCTTCTTGCTTCTTGTACGCTTCAGATAATTTATAAAACCTTACCCATAGCTGACTGATTACTGAATTACAATCTTCAACAATTTCTGTTGCTCCAATATGATTCTTAGACTTATGCCACTCTGATAAAATTTCCAGTTTTTCCTCAATGAGCTGCAACTCATTTCGAAAATCTTTTAAAAATGTGTCCATATTTTTACCTCTGTTTCTATGTTGTGTAATTGCCCTGATGGCTTTTTAATGCTTTTTTACTATACAGGATATCCTCACACTCAAAGTTTTGCGATGGCGAGTGTGGGGATTTTTAATGGTTGTTTCTTATACAGTTTTTCTTGTCTACAGCCTCATGCTCTCGGTCGCCAAATTTCTGAGCATGGGGCTTTTTGAGTTGTTTCTTATACAGGATATCCTCACGCTCAGACTCGCCAAAATGAAAGCGTGAGAAAGTACCAGTTTAAAGAGTTGGCGCTCTATGCTTTTCAAAACCTTTTCTAATTGCTTGCCTGCCATTAGTTGTTATTGATTGAATAGTTGATTTTTGTTATAATCAAGGTATAGAAAAAATATCTATATTCTTGATCCAGTCGCTTGCTCTCCTCGACCAAAATTTGAGCAAGTGACTTTTTTGTTGTCAATCCCCAGTGGTAAAGCACCACATGAGAAATCTGTAAATGTAAAATAGTATTGCGATTGGGTCGCTCCTTTCTAATAATCCTTTGCTAGCCATTCCATTACACTTGCATAGATTCTTTTTGGTGCTTTGTAATCACCCTTTAGAATTTTGGGAACTGTTCTAGATGCCACTCCAATTTCAAGTGCAAACTCATAATTTTTTAGTTGTAAATCTGCTTTCTTACGGCGTAACGCTTTAGCTTGGTCTTGAGTGATAATCATTTTTCTTCCTCCTTTCTAAAAATCCGTTCTCAATTTAAGAACAATTTGATTATATACTCTTATTTTGAGAATGTCAAGCGCTAAACATTCTTTTTTTGAGAATTTTTTATGGCTAATTTCTGTTCGCTATGATATAATCTATTTAAAAGTAATCGAATTTAGGTGTAAAACTGTGAAAATTAAACTAAAAGAGTTAAGGGAAAAAGAAAATTTATCCTTAAATAAACTAAAAGGTATTTTAAAAGAGAAATACAATTTTTCAGTTTCTGATAGTCAACTTATGTATTATGAGAATGAAATTAGAAAACCAAGAGATGAACAAATTTGGTCTTATTTAGCTGACTACTTTGGAGTAAGTGTAGGTTATCTGTTAGGCCATGAAGAAAACACGAGTGAGCAATTAAATAATTTGATTGAAGACCTCGAAAAAAAACTAACAGAATATCGTAAACAATACGATGCAATGAAAGAAATACTATCTGAAAGGTTACAATACTTAGATCAAGTTCTCCATGAAGATGAAATCCATAGAGGAAAAGCTATAACTACTTTACACACTATCAAATCACTTGTAGATAGCAGTGACGAAATGTTTGAACTTATTTTATCTATTAAGGAAAATCACTTTAAATCTGAAAAACTAAGATTGATTATCCAAAGTATCAATCAAACGAACGAACTTATAGAAAAAAAAGACAAAAACAATGAATCCCCTCAAAAACTAGACTCCTCAGAAAATCAATAGCAACCCTATTTCTAAGATCTATTGTGTAAAAACGGGGGAAATTGAAGAATAGAAAGCCGATTTTACAAACTAACTGCTTAAAATCGAAAATAGGGGCATTCTCGAAGCCCCTCGCATGGTATAAACTCAAAATCTTTTCTAATTGCTTGCCTGCTGATGGAAAAGGAGTAAAAACCATGAATATTACAGAATACAAAAAGAAAAACGGAACAATCGTATACCGAGCAAGCGTGTATCTTGGAGTTGATAAACTGACTGGAAAAAAGGCTAGAACTACAGTTACGGCCAAAACAAAAACAGGCGTTAAAATCAAGGCAAGAGAGGCCATTAACGCTTTTGCAAACAATGGATATAGTGTTAAGGAAAAACCAACCATTACTACTTATAAGGAACTAGTCGCTCTATGGTGGGAGAGTTACAAGAATACAATCAAACCAAACTCCCAGCAATCTATGGAGGGGATCGTGAGACTTCATATTTTGCCCGTATTTGGTGATTACAAGCTAGATAAACTTACTACTCCTGTTATTCAGCAACAAGTCAATAAGTGGGCTGACAAGGCCAATAAAGGCGAAAAAGGGGCATATGCAAACTATAGCTTCCTAAACAATATAAACCGCCGTATTCTCCAGTATGGAGTTACAATGCAAGCGATCCAACACAACCCGGCTAGAGATGTCATTATCCCACGTAAACAACAAAATAAAGAGCATAAGGTCAAGTTTTTCAGCAATCAAGAACTAAAACAGTTTTTAGAGTACCTAGATAACCTAGACTTGTCTAGCTATGAAAATCTCTTTGACTATGTGCTTTATAAAACATTGCTGGCTAGTGGATGCCGTATCGGTGAGGCTTTGGCTCTTGAGTGGTCTGATATTGACCTTAAAAAAGGTATTATCAGCATTTCTAAGACTCTGAATAGATACCAAGAAACAAATACACCTAAGTCTAAAGCAGGTCTAAGAGAAATTGATATTGATACAGCTACAGTCTCACTGCTCAAACAGTATAAAAAACGTCAACAAGTCCAGTCATGGCAACTAGGACGGTCTAAGGGTATTGTATTTACCCCTTTTACCACAAAATACGCCTACGCTTGCTTATTAAGAAAGAGACTACAAGGCCACTTTAAAAATGCTGGTGTTCCTGATATTAGTTTCCACGGTTTCCGACACACTCACGCTACAATCATGCTATACGCTGGCATAGAGGCCAAAGACTTACAATACAGATTAGGTCACTCTAATATCTCTATGACTTTAAACACTTATGTCCATGCTACCAAAGAGGGAGCAAAAAAAGCCGTCTCAATCTTTGAATCGGCTATTAGCAATCTATAAATAATAAGGGTGTCCCATTTTGGGGCTACCCTCTTACTATACCTAAAATTAGTTAAGGGTAACTAAAAGGGTAGTAAAAACAAAAAAAGCACTAAGGGAAAGCGCCCCAAAGTGCTTAATATCAAGGCTCTAAAGCCTATCTTATTCAATAAAATATTACAACATCTTGTTGTAGAATTCAACGACAAGTGCTTCGTTGATTTCTGGGTTGATTTCGTCGCGTTCTGGCAAGCGAGTCAATGAACCTTCCAATTTTTCAGCGTCGAATGATACGAATGCTGGACGTCCAAGAGTAGCTTCTACTGCTTCAAGGATAGCTGGAACTTTCAATGATTTCTCACGAACTGAGATCACTTGACCTGGAGTTACGCGGTATGATGGGATATCAACGCGTTTTCCGTCAACAAGAATGTGACCGTGGTTTACGAATTGACGAGCTTGACGACGAGTAGTCGCAAGACCAAGACGGTAAACAACGTTATCCAAACGACGTTCCAAAAGAAGCATGAAGTTGAAACCTAGGATTCCGCCTTTGATTTTTGTAGCTTGTACGAACAAGTTACGGAATTGTTTTTCACCTACACCGTAAGTGAAACGAAGTTTTTGTTTTTCAGCCAATTGCAAACCGTATTCTGACAATTTAGAACGGTTGTTTGGTCCGTGTTGTCCTGGTACGTAGTTACGACGTGCCAATTCTTTACCTGTACCTGTAAGTGAAAGGCCAAGGCGACGAGCTTGTTTCCAAGATGGTCCTGTATAACGTGACATGTGAATGTCCTCCTGATATAAATAATATTTCGGTGGAAATAGTCACTTAGAAAGCCCTGATTCGTGCAGATGCCCTTCGCCTAAACAGCCAAGGTTACTTATCATAAGACACCTGTTGACGAGCTTCATGCTTTCCTGCTGATATTTCACACAAAATCCATTTTACCATGAATGGCTGGATTTGTAAAGGGGTTTTAAGCTTTATTTTCATTGCCAGAGAGGTTGAGAAGGAGAGTAAAGGTGCTTCCGAGGCCGTACTGGCTGCTGACTGTGATTTCTCCACCCAATTGATGGGCCAATTCACGCGCAATTGCAAGGCCTAAGCCATGACCACCTGTTTTCATGTTACGTGAAGTTTCGACACGATAAAGGCGCTTGAAAATTTTCTCCAAATCCTCTGGGGCAATTCCCTGTCCCTCATCCGTTACACTGATTGAAAGCTGGTTTTTCTCCAGCTTAGCCACCACTTCCAGCTTGGTTCCTGGAGCTGAGTATTTAAAAGCGTTATTGACCAGATTCACCAAGATGCGAGAAAGTTTGGCATAATCTCCCTCAATCCGGGCAGACTCTGGGATCACCTGCAAGTGGACGTCTCGCTCCTCCTGCTCAATCAAGAACTGAAATTCACTCATACACTCAATCAAGAGCTGATCCAGAAAAATGCTGTCTTTACTAGTCTTCTCCGCCTGATTTCTAGCTGTGTTTAGGGTCAAAAAATTCAACTCTTCAACCAGTTTATTTAGTCTTTCTGTCTGGCGTCCAATGGTTGCTAGATAATGGGCTTGTTCTCCCTCCTTGATAACCCCGTCCAAAATTCCTTCTACCGTCGCTTGGATCGAAGTGATAGGGGTCTTGATATCATGCGATAGCTGGGCAATCATCAAGCCCTTTTCTCGTTCGCTTTCTTCTAATGAATCAAAGGTCGCCTGCAAATCATGGGACATTTCATTGAAAGCTTGGCCTAATTGCTGAAATTCTGCAGGCCCTTGAACCTCCAGATTTGCAGGGAAGTCCTTGTCCGCTACTCGCTTGGCATGTTCCTTAAGTTTGGCCAATGATGTAAAGACAGGCGACAGGAGAAAGAGACTAATCCCAGCACCGACAAAACTTGCGATTAAAGTCATGCCAATCAGGAAATAAATTTCTCTTTGCTCAATTAACATGCGCTGGATGGCCCAAAAAACCACGATAATCGTTAGGAGTGTTGAAATGATATACCCCACTAAAATATAACTTTTTAATTTCATTGACTACCTCGTGCTTTCTCAATCTTGTAGCCCAAGCCCCAGACGGTTTTGATAGTAGGCGTTTCTGCACTGGCATGTTTAGCCAACTCCTGTCTGAGAGCATGAATATGAACATTCAAGGTATTGGTATCATCCACATAGTCTTCTTGCCAGACCTTTTCATAGAGGTCTGTCTTAGAGAAAACGCGCTCTGGATTGCTGGCTAAAAGCCATAGAAGTTCGAAGGATTTGACTGTCAAATCAAGCGCCACATCTCCGACTTGGACCTCATGGCTGCCGTGATTCATCCGTAAATCCCCGAGACTAACGACTTCTGTCTCACCTCCACGATGAAGGCGACGCAAGATATTGTGGACACGCAAAACCAGCTCACGTGGGCTAAAGGGCTTGGCAATAAAGTCATCTGCCCCTAAGCTCAGGCCATAAATCTTATCCTGCTCACTGGTCTTAGCCGTAATAAAGAGAAAAGGCTGATCCGGAGATTGATACTGAACTTCGCTAATCAAATCATAACCATCCATCCGAGGCATCATGATATCTGTAATAATCAAATCAATCGGTTTTCGCTTGAAGATTTCCAAGGCCTCTACTCCATCATGAGCCACCAAAACCTGATACCCTGCCTGAACCAGATAGCGTTGATGAATATCTGTGATTTCTACCTCGTCGTCAACGAGTAAAATTGTCTTTCCCATCTGTCTCTCCTTTGAAAAAACAGTGCTATACCACAATAGTATAACACTATTTTAATCACTTTACGAACATTCTAATCGCTATCTGGATCTTTTAAATCCTAGATAGAAAGTCTGTAGCTAAACTAGTCATTCTCCTCTTTTTTAGCTTTCAAACCGAGGCCACCTAGCAGTCCAGCCAAGGCAAGTCCAATGAATCCAAGAGTAGCCATTGAGGTTTGGGCTTCACCAGTATATGGAAGCATGTCTTTTTGCTCTTTCATTTGATCAGCCATCATTGGATTTGATGCCTTATTATTAGCTGCCATCTTGCCTTCATCAGACATTTTGCTTGAGGCTGCTGGAGCTTGATCTTGTTTCATGCTTGGTGTTGCCATAGGCTGGCTAGCATTCATGGTTTTGTCCTGCTCTTTGTTAGGCATCATCTTATCCTGGCTAGTAGCTGGCATTTGAGATTTCATCTCATCTTGATTGACACTTGGCATTTGAGCGTTCATCTTAGACGCATCTTGATGACTATTCATCATTGGAGCCGGCATAGCTGAACCATTAGAAGATAGGACGAAGCCTGATTGCATCGGAGTAAGAGACTGATGTCCATTCAAGTTTACTGTCAAATCCTTAGTCGCTACGAGATTGTTCAAATCGGCCTTGCCATCTTTAGCGCCGTACACTTTGATAGTTGCTTTATAGCTTTGAGTGCCGTTTTGTTTCAAGAGGTCAAGAAGGTCTTTATCTGATTTACCTTGGGTGCCTGCCAAGTCCACTTCATAGAAGTAGAGGCCTTTGCCCAATTTCTCTACTGGTGGGAGGGCCGGATTTTTAGCTGAACCGTTATCTGACCATGGAGCCTTATCTGATGCTTTCAAAATCAAACGAGTTAACATACCGTCTCCAGCAAAGAATTCATATGGAATGACTTGGTTGACACCGGCTGTGAATGGGCCTGGGAAGTTGGCTTTATCCAAGTAAGTGGCTGGGACGTCTACTGTGTCTTTAGTATTGTCGGCTACACCTTTTTGCACTTCAGCTGGAGTAGTTAATCCGTTCAAGTTGACATCCAAATCTTTAGTGGCCACAAGATTAGTCAAATCAGCCTTGCCATCTTTTGCACCGTACACTTTGATGGTTGCCTTGTAGCTTTGAGTGCCGTTTTGTTTCAAGAGGTCAAGAAGCTCTTTATCTGATTTGCCTTGAGTACCTGCCAAATCCACTTCATAGAAGTAAAGACCTTTGCCCAATTTCTCTACCGGTGGGAGAGCTGGATTTTTAGCTGAACCGTTGTCTGACCATGGAGCCTTGTCAGAAGCTTTCAAGATCAGGCGAGTCAACATGCCGTCTCCAGCGAAGAATTCATATGGAATGACTTGATTAACACCAGCTGTGAATGGGCCAGGGAAGTTGGCTTTATCCAAATAAGAAGCTGGAACATCTACTGTGTCTTTAGTATTGTCAGCCACACCTTTTTGCACTTCAGCTGGGGTAGTCAAGCCGTTCAAGTTGACATCCAAATCCTTAGTCGCTACAAGGTTGCTCAAGTCTGCCTTGCCATCCTTCGCACCATAAACCTTGATAGTAGCTTTATAGCTTTGCGTACCGTTTTGTTTCAAGAGGTCTAGAAACTCTTTATCTGATTTGCCTTGAGTGCCGGCCAAATCCACTTCGTAGAAGTAAAGACCTTTGCCCAATTTTTCTACTGGTGGAAGGGCGGGATTTTTAGCTGAACCATTGTCTGACCATGGAGCCTTGTCGGATGCTTTCAAGATAAGGCGAGTCAACATGCCATCACCAGCGAAGAACTCGTATGGAATAACTTGGTTGACACCGGCTGTGAATGGACCAGGGAAGTTAGCTTTGTCCAAGTAAGAAGCTGGAACATCTACTGTGTCTTTAGTATTGTCAGCCACACCTTTTTGCACTTCAGCTGGAGTGGTTGCTGGTTGAGCTTCACTTGCTTCACGGTCTTGTCCAATAACTGCAGGCGCAGGATTTGTCGCAGGTTTAACCGCATCTTCTGTTTCTTTCTTAGATTCTGGTTTTGCTTGCACTTCTTCTTTAGGTGCTACTACTTGGTCTTTAGCAGCTACATCCGTTTTTTCTGGAGAGCTTGTAGTATCCAAGCTTGCTTTGGGTGCTGACTCTGCCTGTTCTGAAGGAAGAGCTACATCAACTGCTTTCTTGAGAACCTCTGCTGGTAAGTCGCTCTTTCCACTCACCGAAGCAGCGTCTGGCACGACTTGAGCAGGGGTCGGATTGACTACATCGGCACGTACAGAACTTGGTTGCCCAACTAGGACAAAGAAGCCACTAGCCACAACAACTGAGGCAACACCGACACTAAGACGGCGAATAGACCAACGGGTATATCTTTGATTTGGATTGAATTTCATAGGATTCTCCTTAGAGTTTTTCTTTATTTGATGACTCTAGTATAATCTCCTAAAATTAAAAAGGATTAAGAAAAAGTTAAAATTTTTCTTAAATCCCTCTTATAAAATACTTATATTAATTAAATCCATAAACAGATTTGGTGATTTGATAGACGACATTGGAAAGTTTGCGAGCTGGCAAGACGGAGTGTTTGGTCAAACGACTCAACATGGTCTTACGAATAGCCTGAAAGACCTCTGGATTTTCCTGTTGAATATAGGTCCACAGCTCCCGCTTTTTGGCCAGATGCTCTGCTGTGCCTGCTCGGTTGAGCAGGGCACTGGAAATCACCGTCGTAATCTCAATATGATTCAACAGATATTCTCGCATTTTGGGATGGCTTACTTTGGACAAAGCAAGCTGGTCTACCAAGAGTCTATTGACCTTGAGTTGCTGGTCAATGCGTTTAATCATCACTTGCTCATTGACAGACTGGTCCTCACGCCCAATCAAATAACGATAGAAATCGACAGGCAAATAGTACATGGTCTTAACCTGCTGAAGGGGGGTAAAGACAAAGAGATTATCGACATAAAAAGTATGCTCAGGCAGTTGGAACTGGCTCGCTCGCAACAAATCTGTCCGGTAAATCAGCGAGTGCATCATGATATACTGACCTTTTGAGAAATTTCCGACCTGGTCCCAGCCAAAAATTTGCTGGACAGGTAAGACTGACTCGTAACTCATACTCTTCTTACGAGACTGACCTTCCTTTTCATAGACAAAATTGGTCACAAAGGCATCCACCTCTTGACCTTCACTCTCTAGTTCCTGCAAGGTTTCCAAAATTTTCAGGTAAGCACGGGGATCCACCCAGTCATCACTATCAACTACTTTAAAATAACGACCAGAGGACTCCGCCAAACCACGATTGACAGCACCGCCATGACCCTTATTTTCCTGATAGATGGCTCTAACGATGTTAGGATACTTGCTGGCTAAACGCTCAGCGATTTCCTGAGTCTGGTCCTGAGACCCGTCATTGATAATCAAAATCTCAACTTGCTCACCACCAATCACTAGCGACTCCACGCAGTAATGAAGATAGGCTGCGGCATTATAGCTAGGAATGGCGATAGACAATAACTTCATAATCTACTCCTTTAGGGGACTGATTTTTTTCTTACTCTCTCTTGTCACTTCTTTCTATTCTACCATAAAGTCCAGTTTTTGAAGAACTTTTACTAGAATACAAGGGCTGCTGTCTCTATTTGCTATCTTGAACATCAAAAAAAGAGGGGATTCCCCTCCTTACGAATTCAATTCTGCCAAGTCATCTAGATACTGGTTGTTAATCACCGCCAAGATATAGGCATCTGCTTTCAAGAGGTCATTGGGACCAAACTGGACGTCCAGTGGTGAATTTTCCTGTTCACGAAATCCTAGGACATTGAGGTTGTATTTGCCACGTAGATCCAGCTGGCTCAGGCTTTGACCTGCCCAAACTCTAGGAATTTTCATCTCTACGATAGACACATTTTTATCCAGCTGAAAGACATCGACATTGTTATGAAAGAGAATGGTCTGTGCTAGAGACTGGCCCATTTCATACTCTGGTGAAATCACCGAGTCGGCACCGATTTTTTCCAGTACCTTCTTGGCTGTCTGGCTTTTGACCTTGGCAATAACCCTTGGTACCCCCAAACTCTTACAATGCATCACTGCAAGCACACTCGACTCCAGATTTTCCCCTGTTGCGACCACAACCGTATCACAGGTATCAATACCTGCAGTTCTGAGGAGTTCCTCATCTGTGATATCGCCCACAACTCCACGTGCCAAAACAGGCTCAAATTGATTAATGTGCTCGGCGTGGTCATCAATGGCAATGATATTCATATCTTGCTTGGCTAGGGCCGTCAGGACACTACTCCCAAAAATCCCCAAGCCTAAAATTCCAATCGTACGATCTGACATCGTTCTTCCTTTCTTATCCAATACTAATATCTGCTTTCATATACTGAATCAAATCTTTCTTATCAGGCTGGTAATCCGCTAGACTAACCAGCAAGGTCAAGGGACCGATACGGCCAATAAACATGAGCAACATGACAATACTGAGGGCTAGCTTGCCCAATTCTGGTGTCAGATTTGCCGTGACCCCAACTGTCGCAAGAGCTGAAATGTTCTCAAACATGAGGTAGATAAATCGCGGTGTTCCTTCTGCTGTAATTCCCAGCAACATCAGTCCCAACAAGAAGGTCATCAAAAAGATAATGAAGACACTAAAGGACTTTTGGACTGTTCGAGCTTCAATGGTTCTCTGCGCAACATTGGCATGAGGCAAGCCCAGCAATTCACTACGAGCAAAGACCAATAAGACAAAGAAGGTCGTAATCTTGAGCCCCCCAGCCGTCCCTCCAGGTGCTCCACCCAGAAACATCTGTAGGATGTAGATAAACAAAGTCACAGGTCGAGCTTGGGTGTAGTCAATAGAGGCAAAGCCAGCCGTTCTCATGCTGACGGTTTGGAAAAAGCTAACCAGCACTTTCTCTGGAACGCTGAGATTGCCAATGGTGCCTGGATTGTGCCACTCCGTAAAGAGTGTGGCTACTGTCCCAAACAGCAAAATTCCTGCGGTCAAGAAGAGGACCAACTTGGTGTGAAAACGCAGACGACGCTTTTTCTTCTTTCCTAGCTGGGTTGCCAAGTCAAACCAGACCATAAATCCAAGACCACCTGTGATAATCAAGCCAGCAATGACCAGATTGATTAAAGGATCCGTCTGATAATTCACTAAACTGCTACTGCCGAAATTATCAAAACCAGCATTACAAAAGGCGGAAATGGCTAAAAAGATAGAGGTAAAAATGCCTCGTCCCCAGCCAAACTCAGGAATAAAACGGAAACTTAGTAGGAAGGCGCCCAAGCCCTCCACCAGAAAAGTCGTCAAAAAGATGGACCGCATAAAGGCCTTCAGTGACCGAGTCTCTCCGTAACTAAAGCTCTCCTGAATAGTTTCACGACTGCGAAGACTGAGCTTTTGCTTCCCCTGAATATAAAAGACCCCGATAAAGGTCATGAGCCCCAGACCACCAATCTGTATCAAGAGCATACAAATCAACTGGCCCCAAACATTATAGGTAGTAGCCACCGGCTGCGTAAAGAGGCCGGTCACACAGACCATAGAAACCGTCGTAAAGAGATGGTCAAAATAAGTAGCCTGCGAACCACTTTCCTGGACAAAAGGCAGACTCAAAAGGAGAGAGCCTATAAAAATAACTCCAGCGAAACTTAAAAAAATCCGACGAGCTGGCGAAAGTCCGCCAAAGATCCTTTCAAGTTTTTTCACAAATAATTTGAATAACATACATCCATTGTACCATAAAAAGAAGGAGAGTAGCTAGATCTGAGAGGCTATCTCAAGGCAGAGTTCCAAGGCCTTTTCGAAAGCTTCTGAACCCCAGTCACGGCTGTCGTACTGATCCAAATCGGCTAGAGAGTCTGCTGTAAACAACAACTCTCCCCAGAAGACACCACGCAATTGAGCTACTGCCGCAAGTGCAGCACACTCCATCTCCACAACAGCACAGCCTTCCTCCTTGCGGTAAGCCACCTTTTCAGCTGTTTCTCGGTAAAAGCCATCTGTAGACCAGGTCATGACTTCTTCATAGGGAATCCCTCTGACTTTCAAAACTCGCTCAATAGCAGCAATAGCCTCTGGCTGAATTTCCATATAACGAGAAGGTGCTACATAATGGTAGCTAGCCCCCTCATCTCGTAGAGCCCGAACCGGGACTAGAAAGGCATTTTCCTCTATATCAGCTAGCACACCACAGGTACCAGTGGAAATGATCTGCTCCACACCATAGCCAATCAACCAATCCATAAACTGGGCTGCTGGGGCAGAACCAACAGGAGCCTGAGCCAGACAAATTTCCTCGCCCTTGTAGTCGATAACATAGACCGGATAGGTCTTGGTGGCAGAAACGAATTCGCCCACACAGTCCGCCCCTACTTCCCTCGCATAGCGGTCAATCTCTTCACCTAAAAATGCATAGACACATTTCTTGGGCAAGTGCAAATCTAGCTTCTCGTGATCGGGCATGATAACCGCCTGGGGATTGTCATCAAACTCTAAAATGGGAATCGCATGTTTCTGAATCATAACCCACCTCCTCTAATTTTGTACTATTGTATCAAAAGCTGACGGAGTGTCAAGGAGTTGTCTTTATCAGTCCAGAAATCTCCTCTTCCATACACTTGAGAAATCGTTGCACCGCTGGAGAAGTCGGTTTCTGTTTTGGCAAAGCAAGGCCCAGCGAGACAAAACGTGGTGGGTTTAAAGGTAACTGTACTACATCTTCTTCCCAATCCTGTGCAATCATAGCCTGATTAAAACTCACTCCTAAACCTGCTTTTACTAACTGGTAGGTCGTAAAACCGTCTTTTGTTGTAAAACGTGTTTTTAAATTTAAACCTTCTTGCTCAATTAGTCTGTCCTGGTCTGTATCTTGCCCAGGTAAGGTATGGATAAACTCCTCTGCCTCCAAATCCTTTATCTCGTATTGAGTTTGTCTAGCCTTAGGATGATTTTTGGGGAGCCAAACAAGAAGTGGATCCCGATAGAGTTCTTCCCAACTATAGTCCGTCTTGTCTTGAGGTTCTGCACATAAACAGATATCGACAGATTTTTCTGCCAACCACTTAGCTATTTCCTTATTCCCACCCTCCAACAACTTGATCTGGATATTGGGATAACTTTCTGAAAAAACTTTTAAAATACGAGGCATCCAAATGGAAGACACACTAAAGTAACAGGCAATCGTGATGGAACCACGAACGACTCCCTTGATATCATCACTCATCTCTTGCGCAACCTGACTGGATTCAACGATTTCCCTGAAATAAGGCAACATCAATTTCCCATTTTCAGTTAAGCGAACCCCTTTTTTACTGCGGATAAACAAGGAAAATTCTAATTCCTCTTCCAAACTCGAAATCATTCTCGTAATCCCTGACTGAGTATAGTTGAGTTGTTCTGCTGCAGCTGAAAAAGAACCTGTTTCACTGGCGATTAGAACTGCCTGGCACTTACTTGCGTCCATTTTTCACTCCTTTCCTTTTTATCTATTCCATTTTATCATAGTTGATATGATTTTTTGACGTTTGTGTAATGAATGAATTTCTTGTACAATGAATACATCAATCAAGAAAGAGGTCTCTTATGACTAAGGAAATCCTAAATTTTGCAAATGATTATCTTAAGGGAGCACATCCTGCGATTCTCAAACGAATCATGGAAACCAATGAAATGGAAATGAGCGGATATGGGAGCGATGCGATTAGTGCAAGTGCTATTGAAAGCATCCGAAAAGCCTGCGCTTGTCCGCAGGCAGCAGTCCATTTTCTTATCGGTGGAACCCAGACCAATCAAGTCATGATTGACAGCCTCCTCCAATCTTACCAAGGGGTGATTGCTGCAAAAACTGGCCATATCAGCGTTCATGAGGCTGGTGCTATCGAATTTGGAGGTCACAAGGTACTCGAACTAGAGGGGACAGATGGAAAATTAACTGCCCAGCAAATTAAAGAAACCATTGAAGATTATTGGGCTGATAAAAATCATGAGCATATGATCATGCCAGGAATGGTCTATCTCTCTCAACCAACTGAGCTTGGAACTCTTTATTCAAAAGCAGAATTAGAAGCTATTTCTCATGTGTGTAAGGAAAAGAATGTTAAACTTTTCGTAGATGGTGCTCGTCTTGCATACGCACTTGCCTGTCCTGAAAATGATGTCAGTCTTGCTGATTTGGCTCGCTTATGCGATGCATTCTATATTGGCGGTACAAAATGTGGTGCTCTTCTCGGGGAAGCAGTTGTTATCCCAAATCCTCAACTCCTTCCTCACATGACCCCCATTATCAAACAACACGGAGCCCTTCTAGCCAAAGGAAGACTCTTAGGCATTCAATTTGACGAATTGTTTAAAGATAAGCTCTATCAGACGATTGGCAAAGATGCGATTTCCTACGCCAACCAAATTCGTCTAGCTTGTAAAAATGCTGATCTCACCCTTTATTTTGAAAATCCAACCAATCAAGTCTTCTGTATTGTGAATGATGATCAGATGAAAAAACTGGCTCAAAAGGTGATTTTCTCTTACTGGGAAAAATATGATGATAAGCATACCGTCATACGTTTCGCTACTTCATGGTCTAGTCAAAAAGAAGATGTAGAAGCTCTATGCAAAGTGATTGAGGAGTTATAAATAAAAACGGCTTTGCGCCGTTTTTATTTATGAATACTTTCTCGATACTCCGAAATGGTCTTTCCTGTCCACTTTTTAAAGGCTCGTGAGAAGGATGCACCTGTGACTAAGATTACTTTTTTGTTTGACATAATGATTTCCTCTTTTGTTTTATTTGATTGATGAGACTATTATACGATACAGAATCCGACAAGTAAATGACAGATTCTGACAACGGAATGACAATTTACGACAAAAAATTTCTACAAACCACTCTATCTCATTCTATTAATTTTCTGTTATAATAAATTGTTAAAAATTTCAATGAAAGGTCTTCTTATGACAAATCTTATCAAACACAAACGGGTGGAATTTAGCGAGCTTTTTTATGACTTGGTTTTTGTCTACGCGATTTCCAAAACAACTGCCCTCATTCATCACCTTCACCACGGAGTCTTATCATTAGATGCTATCTTTGGTTTTCTCATGACACTTCTGGTTCTGGTCAATTGTTGGATGATTCAGACCGTCTACACTAATTGCTATGGGAAAAATTCTCTTTTCAATATAGTCATCATGTTCGTCAATATGGCTATGCTACTCTTGATATCAAACATGATTACTAATGACTGGCAATCCTATTTCCATACCTTCTGCTGGACGATTGGGACACTGACCTTGACCTTATTTTTCCAATACTTGGTTGAATATCTTCGAAAATCTACAAGCTCTGCCAATCGTAAAAGTATCAAAGGATTTCTTTGGATGACAGGCCTCAGGACCTTAGCTGTCTATATAGCAGCTCTTCTTCCGATGAATCTAGGTATCTATGTCTTTATTATTGGAATACTCTTGACCTTTATCATGCCTATTATCCTGACTCGTCATGCTAGAAGTTTTCAGATTAATCTTCCCCATCTCATCGAACGCATTTCGCTTTTAGTTATTATCACTTTTGGT
This sequence comes from bacterium, assembly GCA_905221105.1. Taxonomy (GTDB): domain Bacteria; phylum Bacillota; class Bacilli; order Lactobacillales; family Streptococcaceae; genus Streptococcus. The sequence continues at coordinate 67,921 of CAJNBW010000007.1, read as the reverse complement.
GAGATGATTATGGGTCTAGCAGATTTCTTTACACTGGAACATTTTTCCATTCATTCTATCCTTTACTTTATCATCATGGTCAACCTCTTTATGAATTACTTTGGCCAGTTTGACCATGCTATTGATGAGGAAGGGGAGAATAAAGGAATTTTCCTAATTTATAGCCATTATCCGATTTTCATCGGCTTGATTATGGTGACTGTTTCTATGAGTTTCTTGGTCAATCCAGATGTCCATCACCTCTTTGCGACTAGCTTCTTCTATACGGGTATCGGCCTCTTTCAAGCTGCTATCCTTGCAAATGGCTATTTTAACAAGAGTTACCTCAAGTATGACAAGCTCTATTATGGCTTGCAAGCCGCATTCTTCCTTATCGGACTAGTTCTTTCCCTTCTTTTTTCAGCCAATCCTACTATTGTCATCACCATTGCAACCCTCATGACCTTGGTAATGGAAGGCCATTTCACGTATTTTTACATAACCCAGACCAAGAAACACTCAGAAGTTGACTGGAAATTGATTTAAAAAAGAGTCTGGGACAAAAACTCAATTTCAGGAGAAAATGAAGTAAATCTTCCCACAACAAAAGGCATATTATCAAGCTTTTTCAATACCTGATAATATGCCTTTTTCTTATCTTGAAATTTTTTTACCAATCTCTTTATTTCACAGGTATTTCCTTAATCACGCGCGCAGGATTGCCCGCTAGGACAACATTGTCACCAAAGGACTTGGTAATCACGGCCCCTGCTCCTGCAACGACATTATTTCCCAGTGTTACTCCAGGAAGGACAGTGACACCTCCTCCAGCCCAGAAATTATCTCCAATGGTAATAGGCTTGCCGTATTCCACACCTGAATTGCGTTCCTGCGGATCTAGTGGATGGAGGGGAGTCAAAAACTGACAGTTGGGGCCGATCATAGCATTATCCCCGATGCGAATCGGACAAACATCCAGCATAGTCAAGTTCCAGTTAGAGTAAAAGTTTTCTCCTAGATGGATGTTGACACCGTAATCCACCATCAAGCGCGTATTGACATAAAGATTTTGCCCGGTCGAGCCAAACCAAGTCTTGATGATTTCGGCTCCTTTTAAGGGATCCTCTTCCTTGTTAAAGGCAGCCTGTTTTTGGCGAGAAGCCTGCGCCAAGGCCCGTAATTCAGGATCCGACGGACGGTAAGGCTCCCCTGCTATCATTTTCTGGTATTCGCTTGTCATAGTATTCTTCTCCTTATTCCCTACTATCATATCAAATTTTCTATGTATCTGACTAGGATAAGGAGCACTTTCTACAATTGATACTCTACTCTTCATCACATCCTGTCTAAGCGAATACGAGTCACAATTCCGTCTGGGTCTGTGATTTCCAGCTGGCTAGATGTCAGCCACTTGATTGGTGCATCAACTGCCTGTGCTCGCTGGGCAATCGTTAACAGCTCTTCTTTGTGTGCGACTTCAATGACATAATAGGCCAAACCTGGCAAGCCTTGCTTACGCGGGGCCAGACCTTTTCCTCCCCATTCATTGACTGCCAAATGATGATGGTAGTCTCCAGCTGCAATCCAACTAGCACTAGGCACACTGAATTTGTCCTCTAGTCCTAACACCTTTTGATAAAACTGGCTGGACTTTCGACTATCCTTAACAGAAAGATGAATATGCCCCATTCTCGTACCATCGGCTAGAATAAAAGGCTCTACTCTTTCCCCCAACTCATAGATATCCTGCGCCGCAAGGGCCTCAGTCACCCCGATAATACGCCCATCTTCTCGAATATCCCATGTGGAAACTGGCTTATCTCGATAGAGTTCAATACCATTTCCCTCCAAATCCTCCAAGTAAAGGGCCTCGCTGTAACCGTGATCTGCACCGCCGACAAGAGGAATCTGTAAATCTGTCAGGTGCTTCAAGACATCCGCCAAAGACTTTCGTGTCAGCAAAAGAATAGCCAGATGGTAAAGACCATAATATTCCCTTACTTCTCCGCTCTCTTGTGCTTGAATCAAGTGTACCAAGGCTTTCCCACCAAGTCCCAGAATAGCCTCTGTCTCAGTCTGAGATAAGATTTCTAAACCAATAACCTGCTGATAAAAGGCTGTTTGACTTGCCAAGTCCTTCACATTTAAAACTGCCTCTGCTAAATAAATATGGCTCTGGTATTCATAGGTCATAAACGACCCTCCTTTTGTTGTAATTATAACCATTACAACCATTATATAACTTCCCTCAAGAAAGTCAAGCCAGACAACTTGAGGTCTCTATTCTAACAAGAAAGAGGCCAATGTTCGCCATCAACCTCTTTCTTATCGTTCATTCTTTTTGCTAAGTAAGATGAATACTTTACCTATGACCTGACATTTTCAGCCTAGTTTACCCATTCACCATTACCATTTACACGGTAACCATCTGGTGTTGTTGTGCTCACAGCCAAAGCTCCAGAACCGTAGGCATAGTACCAGTGTGGTCCGACTTTAAACCAACCTGTCTTCATGATACCTGCTTCGTCAAGGTAATACCAAGTGCCATTTTCCTTGTACCAGCCTGTCTTCATAGCTCCTGAGCCATCGAAGTAGAACCATCTGCTACCATCTGTTCCCCAGCCTGTAAACATAGCACCTGAATTGCTCAAGTAATACCAGCTACCAGAAACTTTTACAAATCCAGTCTGCATGATACCTAGGTCATTCAAGTAGTACCATTGACCACCTGTTTTCACCCAGCCTGTCTTCACATCACCAGACTCATAGAAATACCATTTACCATTAGATTGCACCCAACCAGACTGATCAGACGTAGACGCTCTAAAATCTTTCAGTGGTTTTTCTACAACCGTAGCTTTAGTTTTAACTGTTGAAAGGTTTGAGGCAGTCACTTCTGTATACTGAACAGCAGAACCATATCCACCAGCCAATTCCTCTGAAGAAGCATCATCACCTAGAGTTTGAGCAATTGTAATAGCTTTGTATTGATTGTTAGGATTTTTAAAAGCTGCCATCCCCATGTGTGTAAATTTAGGGTTAATTAGCGACTCGTAGTGACCAGATTTCCCGTTGTCTGAACCACTATTTTTTTTCTTCACATAATCTGCTTTTTCAGAACGCCATTGTTCAATAGCTTTTAGAAAACCGTCATGATTCCATGCCAAATTTTCTCCCATTATACTATTAGAAGTTGGAAAGGCACTCCAAAGATCTTTGCTAGAAAGACGATCATGCTTCATAGTCACAGATGCTTCTGTAGCTCTGACAAAAGCTGCCTTTTCTAGGTCAGTTGACCATTTGATAGGAACATACTTATCTACCAAACCTTCGTCCGCTGCTTCTTTACGAATAGCATTAATGGCATCCAAAATGGATTGTTGATGAGGAGCCACAAATTCTCCTTTGATCCCAACCAAAACATTGCCACTAGAAGGTTTTAGCACCTCTGAGGTCAATACATTACCATCGGTAGATTGCGTTGCTACCAATCTGTCATTGGCAAAAACATCATTTGTCAAAACTGCTCCAGCCAAGGTCAAAGCCAAGGCACTAGCAAATACAATTTTCTTCATTGTTTACTCCTTATATCTTTTGAATCGTATCTTGATAAATACTTCTCAACACCTAATTATATCATATTTTCCTATTCTTTGCCTGTTTCTACTAATGTTATAAGGCAAATGTTATTAACCCCGCAAAGTAGAAACGCCATTCTTTACTTCACAACAAGCTCATAACGTGTCTTACTTGTAAAGGTTTGACCGGCTTTAAGAATGACTTGGTCTTTGAGGTCACTGTGAATGGCATCTGGCAAAGCCTGTGCTTCAAGGGCAATCCCATTGTGCTGTACCATTGGCTGACCTCCTATGATGACACTCTCGTCCACAAAGTTTGCTGTGTAGACTACAAAACAAGGAGCCTCTGTCTTGAAAAGCAAGAAGCGACCTGAATTTTGGTCATAAAGGAAACCAGCATTATCATGATCCACAGGAAGAGCAAATGGATGATCCAAACCAGATACCAGCTGGATTTGCTCATCTTCCTCTGCAAAGATATCCTTCAACAAAGTTCCATTGTAGATGTGTTTAAGCACATCACGATTAGCATCTGGAGTTTTGGCAGGAACACCATCGGGAGCTATTGGGTAAATGCCCTCTGTGTTTAGTTGGAAGACATGGCGGTCAATTGTCTGCGTGAAATCACCAGACAAGTTGAAATAGCTGTGGTTGGTTGGATTGACCAGCGTATCTTGATCAGTTGTTACTTTATAGCTGATTTCGTAGGCACCAGTTTCTTCCAAGTTGTAGCTAATCCAAATCTTGAGATTGCCAGGGAACCCTCCTGTCCCATCTGTACGCTCTGTATAGAGAGTCAAGCCATGATCGCTCACTTCAGATAGTTCAAACAAGCTTGAATCCCAACCTGTTGAACCACTGTGGTTACAGTTGCTAGCATTGTTGACTTCAAGGTCATAGGTCTTACCATTGAGCTCAAAGGTCGCACCTGCGATACGACCTGCCACAGGACCTACGCTAGCTCCATGCTTGGGACTATTGCCTACATAGCTATTAAAATCATCAAATCCCAAGATAACGTTGGCAAAATTTCCAGCCTTGTCAGGTGTGACATAGCGCAAAATGGTCGCACCATAAGTCATGACCTCAAGCTGGTAACCACCGTCAGTCTCAAAGCGATAGGCCAAGACATCTTGTCCCTCATGATTTCCAAATACACGCTCTGTGTATGCTTTCATTCTGTTCTCCTTTTACTATTTCTCTCAAGCAAACAAACCATAGAAAGCCTACTGACAATCTATGGTTTATCTGATAATTTACAAATCCTCTTGTCAAGAATTCATAAACACTGTCTTATACTCAATGAAAATCAAAGAGCAAACTAGGAAGCTAGCCGCAGGCTGCTCAAAGCACTGCTTTGAGGTTGTGGATAGAACTGACGAAGTCAGCTAAAAACACTGTTTTGAGGTTGCAGATAGAACTGACGAAGTCAGTAACATCTATACGGCAAGGCGACACTAGCATGGTTTGAAGAGATTTTCGAAGAGTATTACTTTTGATATTCGTGGATGATAACACCTTGTACCACACGGTTCACTGTACCTGTAGGAGACGGTGTATCTGGTTTATTTTCTACCTTGAGTGAAGTCAATAGGGCAAAGAGTTGGGCATAAACGATATAAGGGAAGACACGGTAAATATCATTCAAGACACCGCCACAACCAAGGGCCACTTCTTTGACATTTTCAAGACCAAAGGCTTGATCACTCAAAAGCACAACACGACGAGCAATCTGGTCACCAGCAACTTCACGAACCAAGTCCAAGTCGTACTTGCGAGTGTAGTCTGTCGTTGTACCAAAGATCAAGACAACTGTATCTTCATTGATCAATGATTTTGGACCGTGACGGAAGCCAACTGGGCTTTCATACATGGTCGCAACTTGACCAGCTGTTAATTCCAAAATCTTGAGCTGAGCTTCATGAGCAAGACCGAAGAAAGGACCAGCTCCTAGATAGATGACACGGTTAAAGTCTAAATCAACAAGTTCTTTGACATCTTCTGCATTGTCTAGAACTTTACGAGCAAGACTAGACACAACTTCAAAACGTTCAGCTTTCACAGCAAATTCTGTAGGATCAAAAACCAAGAGAGCTGTTAGCATCATAGACGTAAAGCTAGAAGTCATGGCAAATCCAGCGTCGTTCGAAGCAGCTGGTTGCAAGAGCAAGAGATTACGGTCATCGCCGTGAGCTTGAAGAGCCAATTTACCGTCCGCTGCACAAGTAATGGTCACTTGGTAAAGCTCATCCACCAAGGCTTTGGCCAAATCAACAGTCGCCACACTTTCAGGCGAATTTCCACTACGAGCAAAAGATACAAGGACAGTCGCCACATCTTTTTTCAAATAAGTTTCTGGATTGGCAACGATATCTGTTGTTGCAATAGCATTGAAATTCCATTTGCGTTCGTCATAGACTTCCTTAAAGTAAGGTACCAAGGTATCTCCCACATAAGCAGAAGTACCAGCACCCGTCAAGATAACCTTGATATAATCATGTTTATCAGCAATCCCTTGTAGGAAGGCTGCAATTTCTTCACGTTGTGCTTGATAAGATTCAAAAGCTTCTTTCCATACATCTGGTTGTTGGTAGATTTCACGCGTCGTGATTTCTGCACCCAATTCGAGCAAATCTTCTTTTGTATAATGTAGCATTAAGTTCCTCTTTTTCTATCAAATATGGGAATGGGAGTAAGCCCCATTCCCATGTATATTCTATATAAAATGCTCTAACGATTTTCACGTTGTCACATCGTATACTCAATGAAAATCAAAGAGCAAACTAGGAAACTAGCCACAGGCTGTACTTGAGTACGGCAAGGCGACGTTGACGTAGTTTGAATTTGATTTTCGAAGAGTATTATTCATCTTCGTCATCATCGAAGCCAGCTAACAAGTCATTGACTTTCACAATGCTTTCTGTAGCACGGTTCTTATAGTCCGCATCTGCACCTGTAAGGCTCGCATTGATAAATTCAATCACCATTGGAAGATTCATCCCTGCGTAAAGGTCAATATCACGACCTTCCATGATCAAACGGCTTACCACGTTACATGGTGTTCCACCGAGAAGATCCGCAAAGACTAGGAAATCATCCAATCCTTCAATAGCAGCTTCAAATTTTGCAGTAAAGTCTTCTGGTCCATCTTCTGGAAGAAGAGCCACTGTATAAATATTGTCTTGTGGACCCATAATCATTTCTGTGCTACCTTTAAGTTCTTCACAGAAACGACCATGGCTCACCAAAATTAATGATTTAGCCATAGATTATGCGCCCATTCCAAGTAAGAATTTACCGATGAATGAAAGACCTAATGCAAGAGCAATGATGATACCAATTGCTTTTGTAGAAGTCATACCTTTCTTACCAAGCAACCAGAAGATAAAGGCAGTAAAGATTGCTGGAAGCAAGCGTGGGAAGATTGAGTTCAAGATGTCCTGGAAGTCAATCATTTTTTCACCGATTGGCAATTTATAAGAAACTTCAAAGTTGATCAATGTTGCTACAAGAGCACCCATCATGAAAACACCAAGTACAGATGCAGCGTCAATCAAAGCTGTCAAAGTACTTTGCATGTTGTTGATAAGGCTAACCCCTTCTTTGTAAGCAAATTCCAATTGTTTCCAACGGAAGATGTCATAAGCTACTGCAACTGCAATCCAAAGGAAGATACCCCAAGGTTGGCCAGCGATAGCCATAGTTGCTGCGACTGACCCCATGATAGCAGGTACAAGTGAACCAAAGATTGTATCTCCAAGAGGAGCGAATGGTCCCATCAAACCTGTCTTGATACCGTTAACGGCGTCTTTTGCACCCACACCATCTTTTTCTTCCATGGCAAGGTCAAAACCAGCGATAATGGTATGGAAGAATGGTGAAGTATTGAAGAATTGAGTATGAACTTTCATCATTTCTTTCAATTCAGGAGTGCCATCCCCATACATTTTACGCAACTGAGGCAGGATCATGTAAAGGTAACCAGAAGCTTGCATACGTTCGTAGTTCCAACCCAATTGGAAAGTAAACAAGCTACGTTTGTTGATTTGATTAAAATCTTCTTTTGTAAGTTTGTAATTAGAATTCGTCATCTTCGATTTCCCCACTTTCTGATGGTGTAGAAGGTGCTGCTACAGCTACTTTTTGGCTATTTTTGAAGTGAAGCACTGCTAGGAAGATACCTACGATAGAGATACCAATCATAGACAATCCTTTGAAGTTGTTCACGAAACCAATTTTTTCAGCAACATCTTTAGGCAGAGTACCGATAATACCTGCAACAGCGCCACCAAGACCTGTTACATATGAGTAAAGAACAGTCAACATAGCTGTCAAACCAAATCCCATAGCAAGGTAGTGAAGGTTACGTTTAACTGGAAGGTAACGAAGCAAGATTGCAAATCCAAGACCTGGAAGCATACGTCCTGCAAGTGTCAAGCCATCTGCAACCCATTTGTAGGCTTCAACGAAGTCTACCACTGATTGTACGAAGGCACCACCAAAAGCAAGGGCAAAGAAGACTGGAAGAGCACGAGATAGAGCCCAAGGAATCGCACCAAGCAAGTAGTTGCGTTCAATACCTTTATAGTCAAAGCGTTCGATTGCAGCATCCACACGGTGAGCGAAGAAAGTAGTTGTCATACGTCCAAGAACGTCGAAGTAAGTCAAGAGCGCTGCTACTGGCACAGCGATTGTTGTAATCGCCAGTGATGCATCAATTCCTTGTGAAACAGAGAAGGCTGTCGCAAGAACCGCACCAGAAGTTGCGTCGATACGAGAAGCACCACCGAAGGTACCAACCCCAAGAACGAACAGTTGCAAGTTACCACCGATAAGCAGACCAGTAGTCACATCTCCCATAATTAAACCAGTAATGAAACCAGCAAATACAGGGGAACCTGCAGATGAAACGATCGTCAACTCATCACAGATTTGATAAGCTGAGTACAAAGTGAGAAGTAAAATTTGCCACCATTGTATCATAACAATGACCTCCTAAAAATTTTTTCCTATTTTAATAAGCTCAAAAAGTCTGAAATTGGATCATTTGGAACCATTTGAGCAGTAAGTTTAACACCTTTTTCTGCCAATTTGTGGAAGTCTTCCACATCCTTGTCTACTACATTGATAGAACGTGTAATAGAACGAGTTTCTGGTGTTTGAGACATATTCCCAACATTAAGGGTTTCAAGTGGTACACCTGCTTCTACCAAACCAAGGAAGCGGTCTGGCTTACGAGCCACGATAAAGAGACGTTGGCTATCGTATTTTCCAGCAAGAATATTGACTGCCGCTTTTTCAATTGGCAAAATACTCAATTTCACACCTGGTGGTGTTGCAAGTTTCAAACCACTCTTTTCAACGTCGTTGTTGACAACTTCGTCATCTACAACCATAATACGTGAAACATTTAGTTTTCCAGCCCATAGATTGGCTACTTGTCCGTGGATCAAACGTCCATCGATACGGCATCCTACAATTGTCATAAGTTTTCCCCCTTTATATGTTTTAGTGTAGGTTTACGAGTTAAATGAATCTCTTCTTTATATTCACCTTCTGTTTCAAAGATAATAATGCGGTTGGCACCTTCCTTGAGATAGCTATGAGGGATATAAAGCGAGAGGGTTGGGCCGACGTTCCAAAAACGTCCTAGATTCTGCCCATTAACAAAGGCAACTCCCTTACCAAACTCAGACAAGTCTAGGTAGGTATCTTTTGGCGCTTCGATTGTAAAATCATAAGCGTAAAAGGCTGGTTGTCCTTCTGTCCATCCTTTTGAAAAATCAATTTTCTCAGGATTGTCTAGAGGGAGTGGATAGTGTTTCCAGTTTAGTAAGAAGTGCAAATCCTTACAAACCCCTGTCCGAATTCCCTTACGTTGCGTATCCGCTAAGAACTTGTGTCCATAGTTGACACGCCCCATATTTTCTACCAAGATATCCAATCGAGACAGCGCTTTCTTTTCACCTTGATAAAAAATATCTTCCCCAATCTCTGTCTGATATTGGGTTTCGACCCACTGACCATCGACATAAAGCTGAGCCCTATCTCGACCGTCAATGATACGAAGTCTTTCTTCTTCTGCATCCCAGCTTGTTTCTGTTCGATAGAGTAGGTAGCCATAACTTTGTCCCAACTCCTCCATCTTTTTAGGATAGCGACTTTCTACAGGACTTGACAAGCTATCCAAGGTTTCAAACAAGGAAACTTTTTCTACTATTGGAATAGCATCCAACTCCATACTCTCTTTGTAGAGTGGTTCTAACTGCGGATACTCTGGAAAATGTGTCGCCATCATCTTCTTGACTGCCAGATATTTGGCAGTTGGATTTCCTTCTTCATCCAGAAGGGCATCGTAATCATAAGATGTAACTTGTGGTAGGTCCAAAGTCCCTCGAGCCGAGCAACCATTCATGAAACCAAAGTTTGTACCACCGTGGAACATGTAAAGATTGATGGAGCCTTGTTCCAAAACCTCTCGAACTGCATCTGCCAATTCCTTAGGATCTCGCGTGATAATCGGTTCTTTCCAACGATTGAACCAGCCATCCCAGAACTCCATACACATGAGCGGCCATTTCTTACCATGCTCATCAAAGAATTCCTGCATCTGTGAAAAGTTATAAGGCGCCTTAGAACCAAAGTTCCCTGTTACAAAGAGGTCATCTTCGATTAAGGTTCCAGCTTTCAGAGTAGCTCGCCATGGACCATCTGATGTAAAGAGTGGACAGGTTACGCCACGCTCTTCCATCAACTGTCGAATGGCTCTCAGATAAGCCTTATCTTCTCCATAAGAACCATACTCATTTTCAACCTGCATCATAAGGATATTGCCACCATTGTCCAACAAATGTGGAACCAATCGTGACAAGAGCTGGTCATAGTAGCGACCGACAGCTTCAATATAGGCTGGATCTGAGGAACGAAGCCTCATATTCTTGGTCAAGAGCCAGGCTGGTAAGCCACCGAATTCCCACTCTGCACAGATGAAGGGTGACGGACGAACAATCGCATAGAGACCTAAATCTTGTGCTGTCTGAAGAAATCGCTCCAAATCCAGAGCCCCTTCAAAGTGAAACTCACCCTCACGAGGCTCGTGTAAATTCCAGGCCACATAAGTCTCTACCGTATTAAAACCAAGAGCCTTCAAGTTATAGAGCGAATGATACCAATCCTCTGGAGGAACCCTAAAATAATGAATGGCGCCAGATAAAATCTTAAATGATTTTCCATCGAGATAGAAATCATCTCGTATCTCAAATCGTGTCATAAAACTACCTTTTGATTGCAAGAGTTTGCGCTTTCATTTATTGTTATATTAAATATAGCGCAATCATTCATGTTTGTCAATAGTCTTAACTAGATTATTTAAAATTTTTCTATTTTTTTACTAACTTTTAGGAAAAATACTTATAAAATCGTATAAGTCCTGGCACTTCGCTCTTTTTCGCCAAAAACCTTGTATAAAAATGTATAAAACCCTGATTATTTAGATGTAAATTAACCTTTTAGCCTATTATTTTAATTTTTTATTCAAAAGACTACTATTCTTTTCTTTTTTATGGTAAAATCTTTTATGGAAAAGGAAAATCGAGGTGAAAATATGGCAATTCCTAAATATCAATATATAAAAGACGAATTAAAGAACAAAATCATCTCTGGTCAATTCGCCAGTGGAGATAAATTTTACACTGAAGCTGAATTGATTTCAATGTATGATGTGAGTTCTATCACAGTTGTCCGCGCCTTAAACGACCTTGCCAAAGATGGCTATATTGTCCGCCAACAAGGAAAGGGTACATTCGTTTCACGCGCACGCAAACACAAACTCGTAGAGTTTTCAGATGTAGAAGTTTTTGAAACTAAAGATGATAAGGTGACCGTCCTTTCTATTGAACGCGGAAATAAACTAAGCTACTTAGAAAAACTTGGATTACGTGGTGATCAGTTCTACTATAAGATTGAGCGCGTACGTAAATCAAACGGTGTTGTGTACATCTACCATACATCTTACATTCCAGAACAATACATCAACGCAAATTATCCAAACCTTGAATACTATAGCTCTATCTATAGCCGTTTCAAATTGGATTACCACATTCACATGAATGATGAACACTTTGAAGAAATCAATGAAATAGCATTTCCAACTCCAGAACACGTGGTTTCCATTCTAGGAATCAATGATCAATTCCCCACTGTCCTTCAGACTAAGATTACGAAACTCGAATCTACTGGTCAAGTTTTGGAATATAGTGAAACCTACAAACGATCTGATTACTACAAGATTAAATTCATCTCATGTGACCGTGATCACTAAGAAGAAAGCCTGAGCCTTGCTTGGGCTTTTTCAATGCTTATTATATCCCATCAAAACTGTATTTTCTATATGTCAATGAAGATTGATTAAATTTGTTTAAATTTTACTAAAATATTGGGAATCTTTTTAGCAAAAAAGCTTTAATAAACAAGAAAAACCGAAGTTCTTCTACTCCAGTAAATAGAGTAATAGAACTTCGATTTTATTTTAATTATCCTAAACCAAGACGTTCAAAGATATCATCCACTCGTTTAGTGTAGTAAAGAGGGTTGAAAATCTCATCGATTTCCTCTTGTGTGAGGCGTGATGTTACTTCTGGATCTGCTTCAAGAAGTGGTTTGAAGTCTACTTGATTGTCCCAAGAGTAAGCTGTTTTTGGTTGCACCAAGTCATAGGCTTGCTCACGGGTCATCCCTTTTTCAATCAAAGTCAACATAGCACGTTGGCTAAAGATCAGGCCAAAAGTCGAGTTCATGTTGCGGATCATGTTTTCTGGGAAGACTGTCAAATTCTTGACAATATTTCCAAAGCGGTTGAGCATGTAGTCGATCAGAATAGTCGTATCTGGTGTGATGATACGCTCAGCTGATGAGTGAGAGATATCACGCTCATGCCAGAGAGCGACATTCTCATAGGCTGTAATCATGTGACCACGAATAACGCGTGCCAAACCTGTCATGTTTTCAGAACCGATAGGGTTGCGTTTGTGCGGCATTGCAGATGAACCTTTTTGCCCCTTAGCAAAGAATTCTTCCACTTCGCGTTGCTCAGATTTTTGAAGACCGCGAATCTCAGTCGCCATACGTTCGATGGAAGTCGCGATACTAGCAAGAACCGCAAAGTACTCAGCGTGAAGGTCACGAGGAAGCACCTGTGTAGAGATTTCTTGAGCACGGATACCCAATTTGTCGCAGACATATTCTTCTACAAATGGTGGGATATTAGCAAAATTCCCAACTGCACCAGAAATCTTACCAGCTTCCACACCAGCAGCCGCATGCTCGAAACGCTCGATGTTACGCTTCATTTCGCTGTACCAAGTCGCCAATTTAAGACCAAAGGTTGTAGGCTCAGCGTGCACACCGTGGGTACGACCCATCATGATGGTGAACTTGTGCTCCTTAGCCTTATCAGCGATGATGTTGGTGAAATTTTCAAGGTCACGACGGATGATGTCGTTGGCTTGCTTGTAAAGGTAACCATAGGCCGTGTCTACTACGTCAGTAGAAGTCAAACCATAGTGGACCCACTTGCGCTCTTCACCAAGCGTCTCAGAAACCGCACGTGTGAAGGCAACCACATCGTGATGCGTCTCCTGCTCAATTTCCAAAATACGGTCGATGTCAAAGTCCGCCTTCTCGCGAATCAAAGCCACATCTTCCTTAGGGATTTCCCCCAACTCAGCCCATGCCTCGTCAGCCAAGATTTCCACCTCAAGCCAAGCACGGTACTTATTTTCTTCACTCCAAATGTTCGCCATCTCAGGGCGAGAGTAACGGTCGATCATGTTGTTAATTTTTCCTTTCTTTTTCTACTTCACGATGTGCAAACAAATCATAGAACATTGATTAGCCAAATTATTCAAATTCTTCTTTCCCAATCCATACAGACGGGTAATGTTCCAATGAATTAAGGTCTGTATCCAGTGGCAAGTCATAAATTGCTAAATAGTTTTCAGGGTATTGAGCAACTAACTCTTCATATTTAGCCCTCACTTTTGCGTGATTGCTACTAGCATACACGACTTCGACGGCTGCTCCAGTCTTATCTTTTTCTACAAAAGCATTAACAATAATTTGTATCATATGCTTGTCCTAAAAATCAATCCCTTTCCCAAACTCTCTCACACTATCCGGCACATCACTGAACAAAGTCAAATGTCCCATCTTGCGGTTGTGTTTCACTTCTATTTTACCATATAAGTGGAGGTGGGCGCTTGGATTTTCTGCGACATATTTTTCAGCGGCCTCAACATGCTGGCCGAGAACATTTAGCATAACGGCTGGCGCATGTAGTTTGATGGCTGGCAATGGTACTCTGAGTACACCCAAAATATGGGTGTCAAACTGCGAAAAATCACAGGCTTCGATTGAGTAGTGCCCTGAGTTGTGTGGACGTGGCGCAATTTCATTGACAATGATGTCATCAGCCGTCGCAAACATTTCCACACAGAGGGTTCCAGACAAGTTGAGTTGCTCAGCGATTCGTAGAGCCATAACTTTGGCTTTTTCAGCTAGAGTCTCAGAAATTCGAGCAGGCACAATTGTCTTAGATAGGATATTGTTGCGGTGGATATTTTCCTGAACTGGGAAAACTGTAACATCCTTGCCATTTCCTGACACGATGACAGAAATTTCAAGGTCAAAATTGACAAATTCTTCCAAAACACAGTCTGCTGAATCCGCTAGTACATAAGCTTCTTCCAAATCTGCTTCCGAGCGAATAACCTTTTGCCCATGCCCATCGTAGCCACCGGTCGCAGTCTTAAGGACATAGTTTTTCGATAGGTCGATGTCTGCCAAATCTTGGCTTGAGGTCACAACCTTGTAGGGTGCCACAGTGACTTGGGCCTTATTTGAAAGAAAGTCCTTTTCAAAAATGCGATTTTGAGAAATGCGAAGAAGGTCCGTTCCTTGAGGGAGTTGCCCATCCTTGATAACAGCATCCAAACCGTCAGCATCGACATTTTCAAACTCATAAGTGAGAACTTCACAACGCTCAGCTAACTGACGGAGGGCATCCACATCATTATAAGGAGCCACGATGATTTCCGCTACACGAGAAGCCGGGCAATCCGCCGCAGGATCCAGTGCTATAACCTTGTGCCCCATGTAGATAGCAGAAATGGCCATCATCTGACCAAGCTGACCACCACCGATAATTCCGATTGTTTTAGATGAGCTCATTTGTAGACTCCTCTGCGATTTTTCCTTGTTCTTCTGCGAAATCCGCCAACGCTGTCGCGATAGCCTGATCTTCTACTGAAAGAAGACGGAGAGCGAAGAGGGCAGCATTAGTCGCACCAGCTTCCCCGATAGCCATAGTCGCAACCGGTACGCCACTCGGCATCTGCACGATAGAGTAGAGTGAATCCACGCCACTAAGGGCACGCGATTTGACAGGCACCCCGATGACAGGAAGGGTTGTTTTAGCTGCGACCATACCTGGCAAATGGGCTGCGCCACCAGCACCTGCGATAATGACCTTGATGCCACGACTACGAGCCTCTTCGGCATGTCTGAACATGAGGTCTGGTGTGCGGTGGGCAGAGACAACCTTCTTTTCGTAGGCTACACCGAAGCGGTCTAGGACTTCTGCTGTTTTTTGCATGGTTGCCCAGTCGGATTTTGAGCCCATGATGATGGAAATAATTGGTTTAGTCATAATTTTCCTTTTCTTTCCTTTCTTTTTTCAATCACCTTAAGTTGTGAGGGACGGCAGCAGCCACCAAGGTGTCTCATGCCTAAATTGGAAGCCCAAGGTCTTCCAATTTCCCTGAACGATTGGATTATCTTCCAATCGTTCTTTCACAACGGCGGTGATTGTTCTATATTAGCTCGCTAATGCTCGCAAACCATACGACCATTATCGTGTTTAGCGACTTTGTCGCGTTATTCTTATATCTTTATCTAATCGCCTTGCTTCCGATATCTGTTCGGCAAAAGAGGCCTTCTGTGTTTTGTTGGGCGAGTTCACTGTAAATAATGTTTTGTCCGTCTTTGACGGTCTCTGCCGTGGTGACGAGCATATAAACACGGCCTCCGTTTGAGAGCAGTGCTCTGCTATTTTCCGCAAACTTAGCCCCTGCATAGTAGGTGATGATGTCTCCCTCGGTTTTTGATGGCAACTTGACACCCTTCTCATAAGCCAGTGGGTAACCGTTTGATGCGACAACCACACCCAGAGTCACACCCTTGTCCGTCCACTTGATATTCGGCTCCTTGCCATCGAGAATATCCGTGATATTTTGCGCAAAGTCAGATGTTAAACGAGGCAGGATAATCTGAGTTTCAGGATCTCCAAAACGAGAGTTGAACTCAATGACTTTCGGTCCATCAGCTGTTAAGATAAGACCAGCGTAAAGGACACCGAGATAGGGGCGCCCTTCCTGGATCATGCCCTCAAGGACTGGCTTGACAATAGTCTCAACCGCTGTATCTATTACACTCTGTGGCAAGTGAGGAACTGGTGCATATGCTCCCATACCTCCCGTGTTAGGACCCTTATCGCCATCGTAGGCACGTTTGTGGTCTTGCGCTGTCGGCATGATGTATAACTTGTCCCCATTGACAAAGGCAAAGAGAGAGAACTCTTCCCCGTCAAGGAATTCCTCGATGACTACACGCGCACCAGAATCACCGAATTTATTGTCCAAAAGCATCTCGTGAGCGGCTTCGACCGCTTTCTCAACCGTCTCAGCAACGACGACACCTTTTCCAAGCGCCAAGCCATCCGCCTTGACTACGATAGGCGCACCATGCTTTTCGATATAGGCCTTGGCTTCCTCAAAGTCTGAGAATGTGCCATAGGTTGCCGTCGGAACGCCGTATTTGACCATGATTTCCTTGGCAAAATCCTTGGACCACTCCAGCTCCGCTGCCAATCTTGTCGGACCAAAGGCTTTGAGACCCGCTTCATGGAAATCATCCACAATACCAGCTGCAAGGGCGTCATCTGGCCCTATAAAGGTCCAAGCAACATCGTTGGCTTTTGCAAACTCAATCAATTTGGAATGTTCGGAAATAGAGATATTCACCAATTCCAGACCATCCAGAGTCATCCCGTCATTTCCAGGAGCCACAAAGACTTGTTCAACGTCTTTTGATTCAAGTAACTTCTTAGCAATCGCATGTTCACGACCACCCGAACCGACAACTAACAGCTTCATCTTCCAACCTCTTTTACGAATTATTTATTAACATTATACCATAAACGTTCGTTTAAATCTTGTTTCACTTAGCATTTTAAACCAAAAAAAGGAAAGAAACTGTTTTCTTCCCTTTCATCTTCTTAATGTCTAAAATGTCTCACGCCTGTAAATACCATAGTCAAGCCATATTTATCCGCATAAGTGGACTTCTAACATCATGCATAAAAAAGGTAACAACTAGGATTGCCTCACTAATGATTTTAGAAATTTAAAAATTTTTTAAGGTATTTAGGTGAAAATACTACTACCGATAATTGAATTCATAACTTGACAGGTCAGAATCTATAGTAGTTCCTTTATAATAGTTTGCAAAGTTGTTTTCAAAATTAGTAACTCCTTTATCGTCAATAATCTTAGTAAAGTAACGACTATTGCTATCCTTTTTCATTTGTTTATTTTCGAATTCTTTCCATTGATTAAGGACTTTATCTGTTAACTCTCTGACAATTTTTTCGGAGATCTCTTTGTTATTAATTAATTCTTCTATCTTCCGAGAGACTACATATACAATTGCAAATTTACCGTATCTTATCGCATTACCATAATTTTTAGTAGAATACTTATCATCTTGTTCTGAAGGATTCTTCTCAATTTTTGATAAATACTTGTGAACAATAAAAGAATAGAACAATTTATCATAACCCTCATCCCCAATTGAAGTATTTAAAAATTTTTCAAAATTTTCATTTTTAAACAAACGTTCTTCACCAGATCTCCTAGCTTCAGCAACGTTCCCATTGACTGCATAGGCAACTCTAATAAAAATATCTCTCTCAATAATCTGATCATTAGATAGATACTTTTTACTTATTCCTTGATTAAACTCACCCGTTTTTCTATGATAACAATAGCCAAATTTATTGAATAAATAGCGTTGAAGATCAATTTGAATCTCTAAATTTGATCTTCTGTCTGCTTCCACAATCTTGCTTTGAGTATTTGTAGCTTGTGATAACTGTTCAATTAAACTTAACTTCCTACTTTCATCCTTCAAATTCTCATCAAAGGTAATAATTTTCACCAAAACTTCTTTATTCTTAAATATGTCTTCACTATAATTAGAATCCTCATAAATAACTGATAAAGTATGTGCAGTTTGACCTCCATTCACAATTTGTGGATTTTTTAGAATAAGCTGCCCTACCCCTTTTCTTCCTGTCTTAGAAGCTACCACTGTTTGGTCAGATAATATTGTAATGCCATTATTGAATAATGAAAACATGTTATTATTCTCATTGACAATCTGATCCTTGATAGCTTTATTAACGGGATTTCTTGATAACCCTAGATAACTTCTAGGATTATATTCTAAAATGGCATTTTTATGTACACTCATCAATTTAGCGATTTCTATAGTCGGTACGAAAAAGAGTTGAACATTAGTACTTAATTCCCCGTCCTCTACTTCGTACTCCATTGTATAATTTCTAGATGTTAGATTTAAATTAACTGTTATATCAGTAGCCCTATGACAAGTACCTCTCAAGATAGGAAAGACTAGCTCCTCATATGCTCTTTTATAATTATAAATTTCATATGGAAAACCTAATATCTTATCTAATACTTTTTCAATATCATTATCTACGTTTGCTAATAGAATGATTTTAAAATCATACCTAGCAATCTGATCCAATTCCTGTAGATTTCTAATTAACCCTAATATCTTACCATTATATTTATTTTCATTAGAATCTGTCTCCTCTCCATTAGTGATTCTAGAGACTTCCATTTTTACGATTTCATCTACACTTATCGGTTTAGTTGAGAAATTTTCTTCAGTATTGCGATATTTAGATTGAATAAAATAGATTATTTTATTTTCCTTATCAATATAATACGCATCTATTCCTCCGTCGTATCCTCCATCAGTAATATATCTTTCTCTTTCATCAAAAGACGTAAGATTAAATTTTGCTTTTAAAAGTAAATGGATATAAGCTAATGATCTAGCCTGAAGTTTCTTAGAATCACTGTCTTCCTTATATCTTTTCAGATGTTCTGGAGCTTCTAAACAAATAGAATCTAAAACATGCTCTAACATTTTGTACTTATACATAATTAATCCTCCATACAATATACATTATAACATTTCAATTATATAATTTGTAGAAATTAACTATAAAATTTTAATAATATTTGAAAAGCGCTCTACTTTGAACTTGAGCGCTTTTACTATATTCAACAATTTTTTATCATTAATACTAGTATACGATAAAATAAATTTAACGGAAAATGAATAAAATCTTAATGTCTAAAATGTCTCACGCCTGTAAAGACCATGGTCAAGCCATATTTATCCGCAGCTTCGATAGACTCTTGGTCACGGACGGACCCACCTGGCTGGATGATGGCCTTGATACCTGCTTTGGCGATTTCTTCCACGTTATCCGCAAATGGGAAGAAGGCATCCGAAGCAAGAACAGCGCCGTCCAGACGGTCTTTAGCTTGGTCAATGGCGATACGGACAGAGGCCACACGGTTGGTTTGACCAGGGCCAACACCAAGTGTCATGTGGTCGTTAGTCACGATGATACCGTTTGATTTGACATACTTGATAGCCTTCCAAGCAAACTCAAGGGCAGTCGCCTCTGTCTCCGTTGGTTGGCGTTTGGTAACCACTTGCCAGTCAGCTGGGCTCTCTTTGACCACGTCTTGGTTTTGCACGAGAAGTCCACCAACCACGCCTGTGTACTCCGCTTCCACTTCACTAGCATCTTGAGCGTCAAATGGCAAGGCAAGGATACGCAAGTTTTTCTTTTTGTTGGTCAAAATGGCTAGCGCTTCATCTGTATAGCTTGGTGCAATAATGATTTCAAGGAAAACACCGTGCATCTTTTCAGCTGTCGCAGCATCCACCTCACGGTTAAGAACGACAATTCCACCAAAGATAGACACTGGATCAGACTCATAGGCATAATCCCAAGCAGTTTCGATATCATCAGCCTGACCGATTCCACATGGATTCATGTGTTTGAGGGCCACAACGGTTGGACGGTCTTTGAAATCGCGAATAATACGGATAGCCGCATCCGCATCACGGATATTGTTAAAGGACAATTCCTTACCGTTGAGCTGTTTGGCTGATGCAATCGAATAGTCTGTCGGCAAAGCTTTTTGGTAGAAGTCCGCATCCTGCTGAGGATTTTCCCCATAACGCATAGCTTGCTTGAGGTCATAGGTCAAGGTCAGTTTTTCAGGTTTTGTTTCACCCACTTGAGCTGTGAAATACTCTGCAATCAAGGCATCATAAGCCGCTGTGTGACGGAAAACCTTGGCTGCCAGACGTTGGCGAGTTTCGTAAGTCGTTTCACCATTGGCTGACAACTCGTCCAAAACCACTGCATAGTCAGCAGGGTCTACCACAACCGTCACGCTGGCATGGTTTTTAGCTGCTGAACGAAGCATAGATGGCCCACCGATATCGATGTTCTCAACCGCATCCGCGTACGTCACGTCTGGTTTGAGAATGGTTTCCTTGAATGGGTAGAGATTGACCACTACAAGGTCAATGAGATCGATTTGATTGTCTTTGGCCGCTTCCAGGTGACTATCCAAGTCACGACGAGCGAGGAGTCCACCGTGTATATTTGGATGAAGGGTCTTGACACGACCGTCCATCATCTCTGGGAAACCAGTCACATCATCAATCGCAATGGTCTCCACCCCAGCATTATCAAGGGCAATCTTGGTTCCACCTGTCGAGATAATCTCCCAACCAAGTTTTTTAAGTTCTTGGGCAAATTCAACAATGCCCGCTTTGTCTGAGACGCTGATTAAGGCGCGTTTAGTCATTATATTCTCCTTTTTAATCATTAGTTAAACACCAATTAAATGCAGTAACAGTAAAACAAAATAAGCAAAACCAAGGCTAAGCATACCTAAGATATTGACCCATTTTCTAGTCTGTGATTTGAACACTCTTATAAAAATTTGATAAATCAGCAAGCCTACACAAACACCTAGCGTATTTAAAGTCAAATCCGTTACGTCTGTTATACCTATTGCTAAAATATACTGTAAGCACTCAAACAATAAACTAATCAAGAAACCTGTCCCGACTATTCTTAAACTAGATAAATTAGTTTTTATCAGAGGGAAACAAACGCCTAATGGAATAAAGGAAATCAAATTAAATAACATTTCAGCAAAAACAATTTTTCCATCTACTATTAGTGGTTCTGAAAATGGAATCCAATTGATGTACCTTGGAGCTAAGAAAAATGCTATAAATTCAGGATTGGTTTCAAACTTAAATAAGATTCCCCAAGTTAATAAAATCAGATAGACATAAAATACATATCGAGTTGTTTTTTTAGATTCTAACATTACAAATACCTCCGTTTGAAGCCGTCTTCAACAATCACTGACTCCAATTTTAAATCAAAGATATCATATGAATCAACAAAAAGTCAATCTGTAAATAGAGCCTTCACTACTTCCGGATACAACTTGTACTCTGCCTCATGAATGCGAGCTTCAAAGCTTTCTATGGTATCATCAGCCAGCCGTGGCACACGTACTTGTTTGATGACCTTGCCTGTATCCACACCTGAGTCCACCCAGTGAATGGTCACGCCACTCTCAGCAACACCAGCATTCCAAGCATCCTCAATCCCATGAGCTCCTGGAAATTCTGGCAGGTAGGCTGGGTGAATGTTGATAATCCGACCTTCATAAGCCGCCAATAAGGTTGGCCCAACGATTTTCATGTAGCCTGCTAGGCAAAGCAAGTCAATCTGGTGTTCTTCCAAGAGTTCGACAAGGGCTGCTTCGTAGTCTGCCTTGCTCTCAAACTCCTTGAGTTCAAAAGCATAGGACAGAATGCCAAGCTTGTCTGCACGCTCCAGCACATAGGCATCACGATGGTCTGAAAAAACAAACTCCACTGGAAATTCTTCGGCAATCACCTGAAAATTTGAGCCATTACCAGAGGCAAAAACCGCTATTTTTTTCATTTGATAATGACACTTTCGTTTTCTTTCTTGACGATGCGACCAATGTCATAGACTGGTTCATCCAACAATTCCTTGACGCGATCTACATTTTCAGGACTAACTGCCAGCATGAGTCCCACACCCATATTGAAGATTTCAAACATTTCTTCATGCTTGATTTGACCGTATTTCTCAAGAGCTTTGAAAATCGGAAGCACTGGAACCTTGCTTTCCTCAATCTCAGCTGCTAGGTCATCTGCAAACATACGAGGAACATTTTCGATAAAGCCACCACCAGTGATGTGGGCAATACCGTTGACCAACTCTTCCTTGATGAGTGGCAAAACAGCCTTGACATAGATACGAGTTGGCTCAAGAAGGACTTCCTTGAGTTTCTTGCCTTCCAATTCTGGCAAGACTTCCTCACCTGTATAGTCGGCAAAGACACGACGAACGAGTGAGTAACCATTTGAGTGAATCCCACTTGAAGCAAGTCCAAGAATCACATCACCTTCAGCTACTTTTGAACCGTCTATGATTTGAGATTTTTCAGCCACACCGACTGCAAAACCGGCCAAGTCGTAATCATCTTCGCCATACATACCAGGCATTTCAGCTGTTTCCCCACCGATGAGGGCAGCACCTGCCTGCACACAACCTTCTGCCACACCAGCAACTACCTGTTCTAGCTTAGCTGGTTCATTCTTGCCAGTCGCTACATAGTCAAGGAAGTAAAGAGGCTCCGCACCTGCAGCGATAATATCATTGACACACATAGCCACACAGTCCTGACCGATAGTATCGTGCTTGTCGTATTTGATAGCCAACATGAGCTTGGTTCCGACACCGTCAGTCCCTGAAATCAAAACCGGCTCTTTGATACCTGTTTTTGAAAGGTCAAACATGCCACCAAAGCCACCCAGAGCTCCCATAACACCTGCACGCTCCGTACGAGCCACGTGCTTTTTGATTCGTTCAACAACTTCATAACCCGCTTCAACGTCTACACCCGATTGAGCGTATGCATTCTTATTTGTCATTTGTTTTTTCCTTTTCTTTAATGGAGAATCTGACGCCTACTTGTAAAAACTAGTCTTCTCTTCCAAACTCCGACGATAGTCTTCTTCATAGTCGTAGAGAGGTGTTGGGTAGTCACCGTCAAAGTAAGCGACACAGAGACCACCATTTGGAGCATCCGTTTCAATACCAATCGAATCAATCAATCCCTCAATAGAAAGATAGGTCAGACTGTCCGCTCCAATGATTTGGCGAGTTTCTTCGACCGTATGATTGGCCGCAATCAGCTCCTGACGCGTCTGGATATCAATCCCGTAAAAACATGGATAAGCTAGCGCTGGACTACCAATAGCAACGTGAACTTCAGAAGCACCCGCTTCTTTCAAAAGCTGAACGATACGGCGAGAGGTTGTCCCACGAACAATGGAATCATCAATCATGACCACACGTTTGCCTTTGACAACACCCGAAACAGCAGACAATTTCATCCGCACCCCTTGCTCCCGCAATTCTTGAGTCGGTTGGATAAAGGTGCGTTGGGTGTATTGGTTTTTGATCAGACCCATTTCATTTGGCAGACCAGATTCTTCTGCAAATCCCATGGCCGCGCTGAGGGAAGAATTTGGCACACCGACCACGATATCCGCCTCATGCTTGAATTCACGCGCCAATTGAGCACCCATACGTTTGCGAGCTGTATGGACATTGACACCATGGATGTTGGAGTCAGGGCGAGCAAAATAGATATACTCCATAGAGCAAATCGCT
The DNA here is from genome assembly GCA_905221105.1 of bacterium. GTDB lineage: Bacteria > Bacillota > Bacilli > Lactobacillales > Streptococcaceae > Streptococcus. The sequence continues at coordinate 44,395 of CAJNBW010000007.1, read as the reverse complement.
AACTGGGTATCATCTGTATAGCTGTCATACTGGATGCCCTTGTCATCAATGATCACAATCTCACCTGGCTTCAAATCACGAATCCACTCTGCACCAATAACCTCAAAAGCACAGGTTTCAGAGGAAACCACCACCGCTCCGTTGGACATTTTACCGATTGAAAGCGGACGGAAGCCATTAGGGTCAAGGGCAGCAATCAACTTGTCCTCAAACAGCAGGATATAAGCAAAGCCACCTTTGACAAGGCTGAGCGCTTCCTTTATTTTGCCCATCAGGCTAGGATTATGACTTCGACGAATGAGATGAGCCAAGATTTCCGAGTCCGAAGTCGCGCTGAAAATCGCTCCTCGTTCTTCCAATTCTCTCTTGAGAGAGGCAGCATTGGTCAGATTCCCATTATGAGCCAATCCAAACTGCATATCGTGAAAACGGAAAAGGAAGGGCTGGATATTATCTACAGAAGCTTCGCCAGCAGTCGCATAACGTACATGTCCAATCGCACCAGTTCCTGTCAATTTATCCAAATTAGCAGGATTTCTGAATACTTCTGATAAAAGGCCCATGTCACGATGGCGCTTTAGTTTCCCTTGGTCATTGGAGAGGATTCCTGCCCCCTCCTGACCACGGTGCTGAAGACTGTGTAGACCAAAATAGGTCAATTTGGCAGCATCTGGATGACCCCAGATACCGAAAACACCACATTCTTCATTAAGAGATTTTACTTCGTATGTCATTTTATATACCTTTTATTTCCCTGTGAAATAACGCACCGCTGACGCGAATAGGTGCTGGTCTTTATTTCCTGGGATGTTTTGGAAAAGACCGTCTTCATAACGTTCTGAGTGTCCCATCTTACCGATGATTTGGCCGTTCTTGCTAGTAATTCCTTCGATGGCATGGACAGAACCATTTGGATTGTACTTAGAATCCATACTTGGTTTTCCGTCAAAGTCCACATATTGGCTGAAAATTTGTCCATTGTCACGGAGTTCCGCAAATTCCTCAGCTGTTACGACAAATTTCCCTTCACCGTGTGAAACAGGAATAGCGTGGATATCGCTCACTTGCACACCAGCCAACCATGGCGAGTTGGTATTGGCAATCCGAGTTTCCACCATCTTAGCTACGTGCTGGTTGGCATCATTGTAAAAGAGGGTTGGACTAGTGCTACTTGCATCTTCAAAGTTACCATATGGAAGAAGACCTGATTTGACCAAGGCCTGGAACCCATTACAGATACCGATAATCAAGCCACCACGAGCGATAAAGCTATCAATGGCTACACGCACTTTTTCATTAAGAAGGATATTGACAATAAACTTAGCTGATCCATCCGGCTCATCAGCAGCTGAGAATCCACCTGCAAAGAAGAGAATGTTTGCCTTGCCAATATTGTCAACCATAGTTTCAACTGACTTGACAATGGCTTCTTCATTTAAGGTCACGAATGGAACCAAGTTAACCTCGGCACCTTCTTTTTCAAAGGCCTTTGCTGAGTCATATTCTGAGTTGGTTCCTGGGAAGACTGGGATGTAAACCACAGGTTTTTCAACTCTTTCTTTAGCTTTGATAACTGCGTCAGAAGCGACAGCTGGAACTTCGTCCAGTTCTTTAGATTGGGTAAATTCTGTTGGATAAACTTCTTCCAGTTTTCCTTGGAAGGCACTGTCAAGTTTCTGTCCATCTAGCTTCACACCGTTGACAACGAGTGTAAAGTCTGCCTTCGTTTGACCAATCTTCTCTACTCCAGCAATTTCTTGAGGCGATGTGAAGACAAATCCTCCCAATTGAGCTGTCAAGGCTGTTTCAAGTTCAGGCAAGGTTACCTCTGCACCGATATGGTTCCCAAAAGTAGCAAGAGCCAAGCTTTCAACGACACCACCATATTTAACAGCTGATGCAGATGTTACTTTGTGGCCAGCTTGGATTGCTTCAAATTGAGCAAAGTTAGACTTAATCAAGGCAAAATTAATCTCTGCAGAGAGGGCTTGCCCTGAGATGTAGTAGATGTTTTCACCAGCAGTCTTGAACTCAGGAGAGAGGACCTTACGGCTATCTGCCGTCGTCACCCCAAAGGCAACCAAGGTTGGCGGTACTGTCAATTCTTCAAAGGTACCAGACATGGAGTCCTTACCACCGATAGATGGCAAACCAAGCTGAATTTGTGCTTCAATAGATCCTAGAAGGGCTGCTACTGGCTGGCCAAAACGCTCTGCCTGTTTGTCCATGCGCTCGAAATATTCTTGGTAAGAGAAGCGAGCCTTAGACCAGTTGGTACCAGCAGCAACCAAACGAGCAGTTGCCTCGATCACCGCATAGGCAGCACCGTGGTATGGAGACCATTCTGCCACATATGGATTGAATCCTTGAGCCATGACTGATGCAGTATGAGTCACACCGTGCTGAACTGGCAATTTTTGCACAGAAGCCTCAGTTGGTGTGAGTTGGTAGCGACCACCAAGTGGGTGATTGATCGTTGAGCGACCAACAGAGCAGTCAAAGATAGTTTGCAAACCTTTTTGACTCGCATGGTTGAGATCAGACAGAACCGCAAGGGTATCTGCTTCAAGTGTGTCAGCAGATGTTTGACGTTCTTCTGGGAGTTTGACATCCTTGTCCACAACCTTGGCATCGACGACCACGCGCACACCATTGGTATCAAGGAAACGACGTTCCAAGTCTACAATGGTTTCACCATTCCAGTGCATGACTAGATTTGGTTTTTCAGTTACTGTCGCCACCACAACAGCATCAATATTTTCTTTGTTACATTCGGCAACGAAGGCATCCACATCTTCAGGACGAACCACGACTGCCATCCGTTCTTGTGATTCAGAGATAGCAATTTCTGTACCATTCAAACCTTGGTATTTAAGAGGCACTTTATTAAGGTCGATTTCAAGACCATCTGCCAATTCACCGATGGCTACACAGACACCACCAGCACCAAAGTCGTTGGATTTCTTGATGAGACGAGTGACATCACCATTACGGAAGAGGCGCTGAATCTTACGCTCTTCGATAGCATTCCCTTTTTGGACCTCAGCTCCAGCAGTCTCTACAGATTCAACTGTTTGAATCTTAGAAGAACCTGTCGCACCACCGACACCATCACGACCAGTTTTACCACCGAGAAGGATAACTACATCACCAGCTTCCGGTTTTTCACGAACCACATTTTCCTTAGGAGCCGCTCCGACAACAGCACCTAGCTCCATACGTTTAGCTACAAAGCCTGGGTGGAAGTACTCACGGACATAAGTCGTCGCCAGACCAATCTGATTACCATATGAAGAATAACCATGAGCAGCTGTTTTAGAAATAACTTGTTGTGGCAATTTCCCAGCGCGAGTTTCCGAAATTGGTGCTGTAATATCACCCGCACCAGAGATACGCATGGCTTGGTAAACGTAGGAACGGCCTGACAACGGGTCACGAATGGCTCCACCGATACAAGTAGCCGCTCCACCAAATGGCTCAATTTCCGTTGGATGGTTGTGGGTTTCATTTTTGAACATGAGGAGCCAAGGCTCTTTCACACCATCAACGTCCACTTCGATTTCTACTGAGCAAGCATTGATTTCGTCTGACACTTCCATATCATCTAAACGTCCATTAGCACGCTCATAACGACCGAAAATAGTCGCCATATCCATCAAGGTTTGTGGTTTTTCAGAACGCCCTAACTCCTCACGCATGGCAATATACTTGTCATAAGTCGCCTGCAATTGCTTTTGGAATTTAGAAGCTGAAAAGTCGATGTGTTTCAACTCTGTCTCGAAAGTCGTGTGACGGCAGTGGTCAGACCAGTAAGTATCCAACACCTTCAACTCAGTCTCAGTTGGCACACGTCCAATTGACTTGAAATAATCTTGAATAAAGAGCAAATCATCCACTTCCATAGCCATCCCTTGCTCTGCCTTGTAGCGGGCAAAGTCTTCTGCTGTATAGCTTTCAAAGAAAGTCAATTTCGGAATGGTCTTGTCCGACTCTGAAAATTCCTGCTTGGCGATCCCTGTTGTGATGTCCTTGAAACGAGAATCAACTGGGTTGAGTAAGTAGTTCTTGACCGCTTCTAACTCAGTCGCATCAATATCTTTATTGACCAAGTAAAGTTGGGCTGTATTGACCGTCACATCACTCGAACTTCCCAGCAAAAGCAAGGCTTCCTGTGAAGATGCTGCACGCTGGTCAAACTGCCCTGGCAGGCTTTCAATGGCAAAGAAAGCATAGTTAGCAAGATCCGCTTGCACTGCCGCTTCGTCCAAGACATGGTCTGTTACCTGCTCAGAGAAGATGTGTTTTTCCGCAGGTGCAAACAAGTCCTCTGCCAAATCAAAGACATCATAAACCTGCACAATACGAATACTTTTCAAGCTTGAAAGTCCCAAGTTATGCTGGAGCTCCCTTACCAAACTCTCTGACTTGACCTGAAAATCAGCCTTTTTCTCTACAAAAATACGTTTATCCATCAATCCTTATTCCTTTATTTCAACTCTTGCAATGTTCCCAAACGACCTTGGGGTTGTTATTTCAACCCCTGCAACTTTTCCCAGACAATCTCGTAAACATCTGTCAATTCTCCGAGACCTCTACGGAGTGAAAAGGTCTGGGGGACCTTTTCAGCCTGAGTCCTTTTAGTTGAGAGACGAAGGTTTTCCGTTGCAAACAGATTATTTCAACCCCTGCAACTTTTCCCAGACAATCTCATAAACATCTGTTAATTCACCTAGTCCTCTACGGAAAACATCCTTATCCATGTGGTTGCCATCCGCATCCCACAAACGGCAATTATCTGGTGAAAATTCGTCTGCCAAGATAATCTTTCCATCCTTATCGAAACCGAACTCTAGCTTAAAGTCAATCAATTTAAGCCCAATCTCAGCAAACCAAGCCTTCAAGAGTTCATTGATCCGACGCGTCTCTTCCTTCAAGTAGGTAATCTGCTGGTCATCCGCAATTTTAAGAAATTTCACATGCTCGTCATTGATAAAGGGATCATCCAAGTCATCATTTTTATAGTAAAATTCGACAATCGGAGTCTCCAAGGCGATGCCCTCATCCACACCAAAACGTTTTGAAAAAGAACCAGCAGTGTAGTTGCGGAGCACGACTTCTAAAGGAATGATTTCCACCTTTTTATTGAGCTGTTCCGTGTCTGAAAGTTTCTCCACAAAGTGAGTCGCTACACCAGCCGCATTTAATTTCTCAAAAATAAAAGATGAAATCTTATTATTCAACACTCCCTTACCTGCAATTTGCTCCTTCTTGACACCATTAAAAGCAGTCGCCTGATCCTTGTAAGTTGAAATAATAAGATTTTCATCCTCTGTTGTATAGATATCTTTAGCTTTTCCCGAATAGATCAATTGTTTTGACATTTTAAAGTTCGCCTTTCGTATTACTTGAGCACATTCTACCACAAAAAACCTAAAATTACAAGAATTTAACCGAATAAAAGATGGAGGAAGCTCAAAAATCATAAAGAAAAAACTGCAAGAAGTATCTTTCTCACAGTTTTAAAATCATTTAACTCTAAAAACACGAACATTATTCTTTGTTCAAAAATTGATCCAAATAATAACGTAGATAACTTTTCTTGCCTGTAATCATCTGTAGACGACCTTCCACCCCATACCGAAGTTTTTCTGCCTGCTCAGCAGTCAGATTAGTCTCCGCCTCGATTTTAAAGAAATTCCCTTTCTCAGTCTTAGTAGCTGTCGCATCAATACTTGTAATAGTAGAATCTAGGAAAAGTTGATTCTTGGCATCATGAGTCGTAGTATAGCGAACAGAGTCCCCAATCTTGACTCTTGCTACATCTTTTGAACTAAGATAGGCTGTAAGTTTGGCTTTCCCTTCTTTTTCCAAGGACGGATAGAGTTGGGCTAGCAGGCTTCCCTCTGCAACCATGGTAGAATCACTGGTCTCAGGATTAAGGTGAAGCACCCCATCTTCACTTGCCGTAATTTTCCCCTTGTCTAAAAGATTTCCCTGTACCTTCTTACCTGATTCTGCCTCTAAGATCTTTTGGTCTAAAAGAGTCAATTCCTGACCAACCTTAGCCAAGTGTTGTGATTTAAGGGATTCCAATTGACTGCTTAAACCAGACGCATAGGCTTGCTGGGTACCTGAACCTGCATACTGGACACGGTAAGTAGCAAGACTAGATTCTAACTGAGAAAGCTGTGCTTCAACTTGCGCCACTGCCTGAGCCTTAGCTTGCGGATTTTCCTCCCCCTGAGACTTATAGGACTGATAGAGAGAGTAAGCTAGATTCTGACTGGCCAAGGAAGCACCTGTTTCAATAGCTGATTTAGCTGTCTGGTAATCGCGAATTTTAGCCTCTGTTTGACTGATGAGGTTCCCGATTGCAGCTTGGGTTTGACTAGCTGCTGCATTCTGGGACGCGATGGTCTCGTTTTGTTGCGATGTACTAGCCCTAAGACTGCCTGCTTGGCTGATGTAGTCGCGAAAGGTGGCTTGGTAGCCAAACTTATCCTCCTCTGGAAAGTAATCTGTCCCTTCTTGCAGGCTCTTTTGCAAATACTCCAATTGCTTTTTTTGGTCCTTGAGCATGTCCAACTGACTGGCATAAGACTCCGCTTGAACACCTTCTGCCCCTTCCTGATATTGAAGCAGAAGATCCCCCTTCTTAACCAGCTTATTTTCTTCCAAATGATTGACAAGAATGCGATTGTTGCTAGTTGACTGGATATTTGCAAGGATACGACTAGGCTCAACAGTAGCTCTAGTTGACAAACTCATCTCCTTCTCTGCCAAAGTTGCAAAGCCAAGCAAAAACACGAGCAGAAGGGACATGGGTACAATCACCCGACTGGAAAAATTATGGTAACGACGATTATAAAACTCCGCACTTTCTAAAAACTCTGGTTTCATCCTCTCCTCCTCCTAGCTATTCACCAAATGGGCATAAAAGCCACCCTGTGCAAGCAAATCAGCATGCTTTCCTTCTTCAACAATCTTGCCCTGATCCAAGACAACAACCTTCTCTGTCCGCTCAGCAATGGTCAAGCGGTGGGCGATGAAAATCAAGGTCTTGTCTAAAGCCATGAGATTATCTACGATCCGCTTCTCTGTCAAAATATCTAAACTGCTGGTCGCCTCATCCAAAATCAAGACCGGCGCATCTGTCAAGAGAGCACGCGCCAAAGCAATTCTCTGACGTTGTCCACCTGAAATCCCTGCCCCATCCGAAGTCAATTCTGTTTGGTAATTCAGTGGCATGCGCTCAATATCCTCCCGAATCTCTGCCAATTCGACCGCCCGTAAGATATCCTCTTGAGTCGTCCCTTCCTTGGCTCCAAGGAGAAGATTGTCCAAAATCGTTCCGTTAAAGACATAGGGCTGTTGAGGCAGATAGTTAATATACTGGCGCAAAGCCTTTTTATCAATCTGATTGAGATTGACACCACCCAAACTAATCTCTCCCTGACTTGGGTCGTAAAAATTAACCATCATCTTGGCCAAGGTCGTCTTACCTGATCCTGAAATCCCCACAAAAGCCACCTTAGAACCTTGTGGAATGGTCAAATTGATATCTGATAAGACGTCTCGACCATAGCCATACTTGTAATGAACCTGCTTGAAGGTCATCTCTCCCTTCATCAAGCTCAAATCCTCAACCGTTTTCTTCTCCTCAAACTCAGAAGCTACCAGATAAACCTCATTTAGACGGTTATTGGCAACCTGCGCTGTCTGAAGCTTGGTTTGCAGATTGATGATATTTTCCAAAGGATTGGTAAAGTAAACCAGCAAGGTATTATAGGTAATCAACTGCCCCAAACTCATCTTGCCATCCATGACCAAAACAGCCCCCATCCAGAGAATACCGACATTGAGCAAGAGATGGGCAACCTTTTTCAGAGCCTTTTGCTGACTCTCTGCCCGACTATAGGTAAAGGATTTTTTCAGATAATCCACAAATTCCTTGTCAATCTTTTGGTAACGCTGACTTTCACTGGTCAAAGACTTGATAGTCTCAATACCATTGATGTCCTCAATGATAGAAGAAGACAGAACCGCATTGGCTTCCATGGTATCCCGATTCATCTTTTCAAACGGCTTCATAAAAGCAAAGATAATCACTGTGTAGATAGGAAGTGCCAATAAAGTCATGAAAAAGAGATTGGTATTTTGTGAAAATAAAACAAGGGAAATAATGACAACCGTTGACACATCTAGGAAAATCGAAAGAATGGTCGAAGCCAGCGCATCGATGATACTGTTAGCATCTGTAAAACGAGACACGATTTCCCCTGTACGTCGTGTCGCAAAGAAGGACATAGGCAGGTGAAAAACATGCTTGATGTAGGACAAAATCACATCAATCGACAAGCGTTGCCCCAAAACAAGCAAGAGATACTCCTGAGCATAAGACAAGACCTGCTGGAGAATATAGACGATGACCAAACCAATAGAAATAATCCCCAGCGTCGAACGCATCTGATCCGGCACATAGGTATCAATGATAGACTGCAGATAATAAGAACCCACAATATTAATCAAGGTGACCAAGAGTGTTGCCAAAACGATATTAGCAATCAAGCCACGCTGTTTCACTAATATAGGGATAAAAGAGAGCAGGCCATTCTTTTGATCCTTATGAGGCTTGTAGTCTGGACTAGGTGCCATAAAAAGAGTCGCTCCTGTCCATTCCTTCGCAAAACGCTCACGTGGCAGTTTAGTCAACTTCACCCCAGGATCTGGATCGGCAATATGAATGCTATCCTTATCCTGCCCAGTCACCACATAGTAGTGGAGCAATTTCCCTTCCTTAAGTACATGAGCAACAAAAGGAAAAGTCAAATCTTGCAAGTCAAAAAGCGTCATATCCGCCTTAATTGCTCGCGTCTCAAAACCAATCTCCTCTGCCACCTTGACCAAGCCCAAAGCCGTCGTCCCATCCATGGTAGTCTTAGCCAATTCGCGCAAGTGAGCCAAAGAATAGTAACTACCATAGTAGCCAAAAACCATGGCTAATGAAGCTACACCGCAGTCCATCTGATCCACCTGCGGACGATAGTGACGTTTCCCAAATTTCATATTCATCTCCTTTTTCCTAAACTCATCTGATAACAACTATCTTACCCCAATCACCAAACAAAAACTGGACTTCCTCCTCAAATGCGCCTATCTACCTCCCAAATGCACTTTTGGGATAAAAAAATAGGCAGAACAAACGCCCTGCCTAAAATATGATATGAAAGGAAAGTGATGTTTTACTGACACCCTAGGCAAGCTTGGGACAAATAAATCATTGATAGCAACATTTATGACATCCTATTTAAAGTTACTTCAATTTCCAATGTCCCCGTTATTTATAAGCCACCTCTGGTATGATCTATTCATGGTCAGAATAGATAACACCGTTCTAAGTTACGATTCATAGTTACTCCTTTTTTGATTCGTTACTATAAGACTCCTATTCCCTATAGAGCGTCTACTGCTTCAAATTTATCGATTCTTTTTTTCTCTACTTCTGTATAAAAGAATGAAGACCATCATAAATAATGCAATCGTGGGTATATTAAAATTATCAAACCAAGTAGGTAAAGATACTTTATTTGTGTCAGCTACTAATCTAATGATGATATAAGACATTGAACTAAGTAATACCATGATTTCAGGCAAAACTTTCAATATTGATTTAACGAATTTCATATTAAACTCCAATGTGATGCATTCCTAACCATTTTCAGCACAAACTAACAAGTAATCCTTAACTGTTCACCCTACTCACTTTTTATTGCCCCTATATCCTAGATAAAAGAGCCCAAATAAAACAGGGTAAATTTCTGGATAAAATAGAGTATTGATTGGATTTTTCAACATCAAATACGTTGCGATGTAGATAGTGAGTGATACGGTAAAATATCCCTCAGCGAATCCTAATAAAAATGTTTTAATAGCACACTCCTTTCTTTTTCCTCTTACTTATCTATTCGAAAAAGAATCCAAAAAAATAAGAATATCAGAAAATTTTCCGACATTCTTATTGATAAATTCATTCAAGTCTAACAGATATTATACATTGAGATGTTTTTTAAGGGTTCTTCTGGCTGTTCGTGATACAGGGAAGTGCAAGCCTTCTAACAGGGTCACTTCTGTCGCAGTCATCTCTTCAATGGCCTGTAGACTAACTAACGTATTGCGATTGGCATAGACAAAGTAATCTTTTTCAGCCTTGGCAGCGATATCCTTGAGACTGCCATAAATGGTCTTGATAGAATGATTGGCATAATAGACCTTGATACGATGGGATTCCACTGAGGTTTCAAAGGCTAAAATCTCATGGTAGGGCAGAGTAAAGCCCCGTCTCCCCTCAAAACTATAGGTAAAGAGACGCATATTTTCCCTCTTATCCACTGCCAGTACATAGTCCAGACAGCGCTCCAGCTGATGACGGTAATCCTCCTCAGGCTGATCCTTGGAAATAAAATCCAAGGCAGACAAGTGGTAGCGAAAAGCTAGAGGTAAGGCCTCCGAGTGCGTGGACACAAAGACAATGCTTGTAAAAGGATCCCGCTCCCGAACCTGTTGAGCAACCTGAAAGCCCCGTTCACGCTCTCCATCAATCTCTAAATCCAATAAATAGAGTTGGTAATGGTCAAAATACTGAGAATACTTTTCAACATCTCCATAGTTTTTGGCAATATCAATTTCCAATCTTAAATTGCGAGAGCGACCGATATCTAGTAAAGTCTGCTCTATCCGTCCTTGTTGGACTCTATCGTCTTCTAAAACTAAAATTCTCATTCCTCTCCCCCTCGTTTCTCATCCTTAAATGGCAATTCTAAATCTTGTCTAAAGGTCGTTTCTCCTAGCTGAGTATCTAAGTTCAAATCATAATGAAAAACCATATCCTCCAAGGTCGCTAAGCCCAGTCCACTGTGGTTTCCCTTAGTCGAATAACCCTTTTGACTGAGAATGCTAGGATTCAGTTCTTCTTTCTTACGAGTGTTTTCAATGATAAAACGGACACTCCTATCACCTGCCAACAAAGCAACCCGAATCTGCGGATTTCCCGCCTCACTGGCTGCTTCTAAAGCATTCGTCGTGAGGATAGAGAGGATCCGAATAGCCTCCAACATCGGCAAAGCCAGCTCTTCAACGACCCCCACCGTCTCCAAACTAAAATGAATTCCCTGCTTATCTGCCACAATCATGGCTTTGGCCAAGGTATTACGAATGGCTATATCATGAATATTATGGAGATTAAAGGCCGTGTAATCCGCCTTCCTCAGCTTTTCATTGGTCTTTAGAAAAACATCTTGATAAATGGTAGACACCTCAACCATGTCTTGATTCGCTATGGCAGGCTCCATGCTAGCGACAATCCCTGCAAAATCATGACGGAAACCTCGAACTTCATCATAGAGATGACCCAACTTATCCACCATTCCTTGCAAGGAACGATTTTCATCTTCCTGTCTCTGAATGGTTTGTTCATCACGATAAACCTGCTCCAAATGCTTGATGTAAAAGAGCCAAGAGAAAAATAGGATGAAAATCAGAAGAGAAATGGTCGTGTCAAAACGAACATAGAAAGAACTATTTATATTGGTCATAAACGAAGAGAATATCCTAAATACAGTCAAAGGTAGGATAATGAAAAAACTCTTACGATAGTGGGTTTTGAAAGCATCTGAAAAAAATAAATCCAAATCCAAAGACCAACGCTTCATCATAACTACTGTTAGTACGATAGCTAATAGGGAAAAAGAAGAGTTAACAATCCCATTTCCTACTTCTGATAGCATATCTATATCTAACATCCGAATATAGAACAATACCAATAAATAGCGAATACTCTGATAAAAACTAAAAAGATAGAATGAAAGAAATAAAGATTCTCCTTTTTTCTTCCTATTCATATAGAAAATAAGGTAAAAAAAGATTAAAACTTCCAAATACATGATTTCAAAAAAAGTTTTACCAGCTATTACTTGCATCATTAGTAAATAGACTACGTATCTCTTTTTACGAAATTCCGGTGTAATTTGGTAACCTAGATAGATTGGAGGAATTATAATGGAGACTATCAACAATAAAGCAAATAGAGTTTCCTTAATAAAAGTCAAAATCATACTATCTAATCACATTCTCCATTATTATATTTACAATCCTATGTATCATTCCATCCACAAAAGGCTTTAGTTTCTTTTAAAGTACAAGAAATCTAAAGCCTCTTGAAATGATTTGCACGTTTTATTTTTTATATTCGTTGTGAAGATTGCTTATCTATTTATTTTACCACAAGAACCTTGTAATATTCATACTTATTTGGCTGTGTAATCTTAATTTTTTGACCATAGAAACCATCGATTTCTTTATCACGATAATCTACAAATCTTGATGGTAAGCGTTTCATCTTAAGAACCTCACCAGATTGGTCTGCATATACAAGGAAATGATAGTGGGTTGTAGCCATACCATCATCAATCAGTACAAAGTAACCTGTTTTGAGCTTACCTTGTCCATTATCTAAATAATATAGTTTATTGTTATTGATTGTGAAGTTATCAAATCGAAGTCGTACACCTGGGTCTTCTAGATAAAGATCATTGCCAACTTTTTTGATTTCTGATCTAGTTGTCATCTCTGGAAGTGGTAATACTCTACGACCATCTGCTCCAAAGTAATATCGACCTGGTAGATTTTGGAAATTACGAATGACAGCTTTAGGATCAATTTCTTGTCCTTCTTCTTTATTATCTACTAAAGCTAAGGTTGTATTTGCAACCTCATCCCCATATTTGTCGGAAAACTTCTTGAACTCAGGTTTAATATACCAAGTGTTTTTATCCACGATAATATCAGTAAAGTTATTTCCGTCAAATTTTGCTTTAATCAGATATTCATATCCATCGCCTAAACGAACAATGTCACCATGTTTATAAGGGCTATTTTGTAAAGTGAACATATGGCCATCCTTGCTGAGAATATAGCCTGTGCCATCACTAGAATTTACAACTCTATCAGAGGCCATTGCACCTGATTGTTCGAAATAATACCAATTATTATCTATGAACTCCCAACCTGTCTGCATAGAACCACTAAAACGAAGATAGTACCAAGTAGACCCTTCTTTGTACCAACCTGTACGCATAGCTCCACTATCTGCTAGGGAGTACCATGTGCTACCTTCCTTGTACCATCCAGTACGCATAGCCCCGCTATCTGCTAGTGAATACCATGTATTGCCGTCTTTGAGCCAGCCTGTCTGCATTTTACCAGAACCATCGAAGTGATACCAAGAGCCAGCATTTTGCACCCATTTATTTTTAGCTAGGCTGCCATCTTGAGAAAGATTCCAGTCAGACCCATTTTTAACCCAAGTATCTGCAGCTTGTGCTTGCTTGATTGACAAAAGCAGACCAGCACCTGCAAGCAAACAAAGTGTGAGTAGTTTAAATTTTTTCATAGCCATTTCCTCCTGTTCTATAGTGAAGCGAACATGACTTCCTAGTATACAAAGCTGTTCGCTTTTTTCGTTTTACTCTGTCTGATAGTTTATTTCACAACAGAAACATTGCCTGTCTTACTATCGATTTTAACAGTTTGACCGTAGAAACCGTCAATTTCTTTATTAAGATAATCTGAAATTCCTGTTGGCAATCGTTTCATTTTAAAAATTTCACCAGATTGGTCTGCATAAACAAGAATATGATAGTGATGATAGCTTGGTCTATCATCAATCAATGCAAAATAACCTGTTTTGAGTTTGCCATTAGCACCATCTAAATAGTATAGTTTATTATTATTGATTGTGAAGCTGGTAGCTCCAAGAAGAAGTCGTGCACCTGGATTTTCTAGATAGACATCATTTCCAACTTTTTTAATCTCTGAATAGGTGGTCATTTCTGGTAAATTTGTTACGCGACGACCATCTGCCCCAAAGTAATACCTGTTTGGTAAGTTTTGGAAATTTTTCACGACAGCTTTAGGATTAATTTCTTGTCCTTCTTCCGTATTATCTACTAAAGCCAACATCGTATTGGAAACTTTATCTCCATATTTATCAGAAAACTTCTTAAATTCAGGTTTTATGTACCAAGCATTTTTTTCAACAATGACTCCATCTTTTGTATAAATAAGATGATAATCATACCCGTCAGATAAAGTAACAATATTTGTGATAATTGTATCATCCGCTTGAGTTTGTTCAACCTGACTTGGGAGTTTGGTTAACAGATATCCATCCTTACCAATGACATAACTTTCCCCATCGCTTGCTGGAACAGCTCTATCTGCTACCATAGCACCTGATTTTTCAAAGTAAGACCATTGACCATTTGCAGTTGCCCATCCTGTTGCCATAGAGCCACTGCCTTTTAGGTAGTACCAAGTAGATCCTTCTTTGTACCAACCTGTACGCATGGCGCCACTATCTGCTAGGGAGTACCATGTGCTACCTTCTTTGTACCAGCCAGTGCGCATAGCCCCACTATCTGCTAGTGAGTACCAGGTATTGCCGTCTTTGAGCCAGCCTGTCTGCATTTTACCAGAACCATCGAAGTGATACCAAGAGCCAGCATTTTGTACCCATTTATTTTTAGCGAGACTGCCATCTTGAGAAAGATTCCAGTCAGCGCCATTTTTAACCCAAGTATCTGCAGCCTGTGCTTGATTGATTGACAAAAGCAGACCAGCACCTGCAAGCAAACCAAGTGTGAGAAGTTTAGATTTTTTCATAGCCGTTTCCTCCTTTATTGAATAGTTATAAAAAGATATTTTTCCATCATAAACATTCTACATAACTCCTAATAATCCTTAAGAGTCAACCAACACCTTCTTTCTATCATCATTGCCCACCCCACACCTTTATGATATACTAAATATAAATATTTTCCTAAAACTTCTACTTTTGGAACATTTTTGGAGGCAAAAATATGCGGTGGGATATTGGTTCAGTTTATAAATACATTCGTAAGTCAAAAGGGATTACACAAAATGAGGTCTGTGGTGACTACATTACTCATTCTAACTTATCGAAGTTTGAAAATAATCACTCTACTCCTAGGTATGATACTATGGAGTTGCTTTTGAGGCAAATTGATATGAGTTTCGATGAATTTCATTATATTTGTCAACATTACCAAACGGATTCTCGTAAGAAATTATTTTCAGAATATTATCAAGTTATTTCTTCGCCTAATCTAGAAGAAATGAAGACACTGCTATCAAAATGTCAAATTTATCTAGATGAAGTGCAGAATGATATCCCAATAGAGCATGCTGTGAAAGAACTAACCATTTTTATAGAAGTGATTGAAAATCAGTTTTCCGATAAAGCCCAAGCCTTGGCTGAGGAGTTATGGAAAGAATTAGAAAAAAGAGATCAGTGGTTCCTCTCAGATTTACGGTTGTTAGTGATGATTATTTTCCATTTCCCTGTTGATTCACTAGAAATGCTACGTCAAAGACTTGTAAAATCTCTAAATAAATACACAGATTATCGTCCAATTCAAAGTATTCATTACTCCATTCTAGCCAATATGACACGAATGTACCTTGAAGCAGGGAAGAAAGATGCCTGTCTATGCTTAATTCAAGAATGTCTTGATTTAGCAAAAATATTGAAACGATACGATTTATTAGGTGTAGCTCAAGTACGTCTGGGAATTGTTAATGAAGATCATACTATGATTAATACAGGATTATCCTTACTCGAATCAACAGATGAAAGTCGATTACTAAGAGAAATGAAAAGAGAAGTTAGTGATTATTATCAAGCAGATTTTTTTGAAACAGAGGGCTAATAGTAACTATCATTTTATGAATAAAAGCGAACATGACTTCCTAGTATACAAAGCTGTTCGCTTTTTTCGTTTTACGTTGTCAGATAGTTTATTTCACAACATAAACATTTCCTGTTGAACTGTCATATCTAACAGTTTCTCCATAAAAACCGGAAATTCCTTTTTCAATATAATCACGGAAATCATTGGGCAAAACTTTCATCTTCACGATTTCACCAGATTCATCTGCATAGCCCAAAATATGGTGATCTTTAGATAATAATCCGTCCATAAACATTGTAAAATATCCAGTTACAAGTTTACCATTATCATCATTGGCACCTCTTAGATAAAGTTTATTGTCATTAATTGTCAATCTAGATGTGTCTAGACTAATAACTGGACTTGAGTTTTTAAGATAAAGTTCAGACCCAACTTTTTGAATAGGGAAGTGAGTAGTGAATTCTGGTAAATTCGCAACCTTACGTCCATCTGCTCCAAAGTAATACTTATTTGGTAAGTTTTGGAAATTCTTTATGACAGCTTTAGGATCAATTTCTTCCCCTGGTTTTTTATTATCAGTAATGGCATCTAAAGTATTTCGTTTTATATCGCCAATCTTTTGATAAGAAAAACGTTCAACAATAGGTTTGATATACCAGGCATTCTTTTCGATAACAACTCCATCTTTCTTATGAACAAGGTGATAGTCATAACCATCAGACAAAGTAACGATATCTGTAATAACTGTATCATCAAAAGGATCTTGTTCAACCTGACTTGGGAGTTTCGTTAACATATAACCATCCTTACCAATGACATAACTTTCTCCATCACTAGCTGGTACAGCTCTGTCTGCAACCATTGCACCTGATTTTTCAAAGTAAGACCATTGACCATTGGCAGTCGCCCATCCTGTTGCCATAGCGCCACTGTCTTTGAGATAGTACCATGTAGACACTTCTTTGTACCAACCAGTACGCATAGCTCCACTATTTGCGAGTGAGTACCAGGTGTTACCTTCCTTGTACCAGCCTGTGCGCATAGCTCCACTATCTGCTAGTGAATACCAGGTGTTACCATCTTTGAGCCAGCCTGTCTGCATTTTACCAGAACCGTCAAAATGGTACCAAGAGCCAGCATTTTGCACCCATTTGTTTTTAGCGAGGCTGCCATCTTGAGAAAGATTCCAGTCAGCACCATTTTTAACCCAAGTATCTGCAGCCTGTGCTTGATTGATTGACAAAAGCAGACCAGCACCTGCAAGTAAACCAAGAGTGAGAAGTTTAGATTTTTTCATAGCCATTTCCTCCTAAAATAGATAAATCCAAAGCAAGAAAATCCAATAGAAACGAAGCCAAAATAGATGTCAGGTTCATAAACCTGAACAACAAGACCTCCTAAAATTTCCACGAACATAAGATAGAGACTAGTTTATCAAAAGTACATAGCCATCACCTTCTCCCAACTATAAAATAAATCCTTTTTTATATCTACATTATAGTCCTGGAAAAAAGGAAAGTCAATTAAAATTGTGATTATATTAACATTTTTGTTCTACGAAAATCAAGCTATCTCTTCTTTTGATCTTCATTTCTTATCTCCTTTTGGAGATTGATTTTTCTGACTCCATTATATCCTTTATTTGTTTTCATATCTCTCCTGTCCCTAGAAAGACTAAATCTGTTCCTAAACGGTCACTTGAATCAAAGAAAAATTCCAAAGCAAATGCCTTGGAACTTCTTATCTTTATTTTGCTTGAATGATCTTAACCACATCGCCTACACTTTGGAGTTGATCAATTTCCTCGTCACTGATTTCGATACTAAATTCATCTTCCAGTGTCAAGATAAACTCCATCAAGTCAACTGAGTCAGCATCCAAATCGTCTTTCAGACTCAAGGATTCTGTCACAACAAAGTCTTCTCCCTGTCGCTCTTGGATAATGGTCACAATACGGTCAAAAATTTCTTTTTCTGTCATCTCTTTTATTCTCCTGAAAATTCACGCGCAGTCTGAGCAACTACGTCTGTTTCTAGCATGGTACGAATCTGACGAATCGTACTATACACAGCCTTGGCATCGCTTGAGCCATGAGTCTTGACAACCGGTGCCTTAACACCAAACAAGACTGCTCCACCAACATCTGAGTAGTTGAGCTGTTTTTTCAAACCTCTAAGGCTGTCCTTAAGAAGGAGGGCGCCTAGTTTCGCTCGAAGACCACCACCTGTAATAGCTGTCTTGAGCAAGCCCATGATTCCCATGGCTGTCCCTTCAATGGATTTAAGCACTGCGTTTCCCGTGAAACCATCTGCCACAACAACATCCGCAACGCCATTCATCAAATCACGCGCTTCCACGTTTCCGATAAAGTTCAAACTTTCATCAGCCGCTAGTAATTCATAGGTTTCCTTGCGAAGTGGGTCGCCCTTACTACTCTCTGTTCCGTTGTTGAGCAAACCAACACGTGGTTGCGCAATCCCTCGGACATTTTTGGCATAGAAGGAACCGAGGACAGCGTATTGATGGAGGTGCTGGGCTGTATTTTCCGCATTGGCACCGAGGTCTAGCATGTCAAAACCTTTTCCATCTACAGTCGGCAAGGTCGACATAAGCCCAGGTCGATCGATGTTTTTAATACGACCCACGATGAAGAATCCTGCTGCTAGCAACGCACCTGTATTCCCAGCCGAGAGGACAGCGTCTGCTTCACCCTCTTTGACAGCCTTAGCCGCCAAGACCATACTGGCATTTTTCTTCTTCCGAATAGCTCTCGTAGGTTCATCGTCTGAATCAATCTTCTCATCCGTATGGATAATGCTGACGCGCTCTGTCGCTGTCAGATATTGCTTGACTTTAGCTTCATCTCCGTAAAGTTGAACCTCAATATCTGAAAAGTCAGCAAGGGCTTGATTGACCCCCTCAACGATGGCTTGGGGTGCATAATCGCCCCCCATGGCATCTACTGCGATTTTTTTCATTTGTCTTCCTCTTTTAGTAATTGTCCCCAGTCTGCTAGGGAATCAATAAATTTCTTTGATTTTAGGTGAATCCCAACGTACTCTTCGTAGAGTTGATCCATAAATTGTCGTAGCCCTTGCTTAATTTCAGGCTTGAGCGAAATGGTCTCCAAGGTCTCAAAATCAATGGCTTGAAATTGATTAAGCAGATAAGGAATGTTAGGATTGAGATGGCAACGTCTCTCATCTTCCTGATAATGCTCTGGGCAAAGACAAGCTCCATATTTGAAAGAAAAGTCAAAAGCCTGACCAACCCGATGACAAAAGACACACTCATTAAAATTAAGGCTGATTCCAAATCTGGTCAAGATTTGAATTTCAAAAATATTGGTCAAAACCTGATAATCCAAACCCGCTTCCATCAACTCCAAAGTCTTTTGCAAAAAAGCAAATAAGGGAGCATCCTGCTGATTGTCCTGCAAACTCGCATCTGCAAGAGCTGCTACATAGGTCGCATAGGCCATGACAAAGAGATCACTATTAATCTTGGGAAAGGTCATGACCTCATGATAGTCCTCGATGTAGCTGAGCCCGTCATCATTGATTCGCAAGAGAAATCGTGCCAGCACCAAGGGTTGAATAACAGGAGCTAGCTTAGACTGACCAGCGTGTTTAACGAAAAACATACGTTTGCCAGCCTGCTCTGTAAAAATCTTGACTAGCTTATCATCCTCACGAAAGTTACGATTGTAGAGCACCAAGCCTTGACTCGTGATAGACTGAATCATGCTTCTCTCATGTACTCCTCAAGTCGTTTCATGGCTTCTTTGATAGTCTCCATGCTGGCTGCATAAGATAGGCGAACATAACCTTCCCCGTAACGCCCAAAGGCGGCACCAGGGATAAAGGCAACGGCCTTCTTCTGGGCAAAATCCTTCAGAAAAGCAAAGGAATCTTGATTGTATCCCGCTGGAATCTTAGCAAAGATATAGAAAGCACCGTCAGGTTTTATAATCTCAAAACCAAGAGCAGTCATCTTTTCGATGATATAATCTCGACGCTGGATGTATTCCTTCTTCATAGGCTCCGCATCGTTTTTACCAGCCGTCAAGGCTGCCACCGCAGCATGTTGG
This sequence comes from bacterium, assembly GCA_905221105.1. Lineage (GTDB taxonomy): Bacteria > Bacillota > Bacilli > Lactobacillales > Streptococcaceae > Streptococcus. The sequence continues at coordinate 24,538 of CAJNBW010000007.1, read as the reverse complement.
GCCATGGTATTTGCAGCAGTGACCAAGTACTGGTGGCTCTTAATCAACTGGGCTGTGAAAGCTGCAGGAGCAAAAATCAGACCCAAACGCCAACCTGTCATAGCATGCGATTTAGACAAACCATTGATAATAATAGCCTGATCTCTCAACATAGTTCCTAGAGACACATGGGCTTCGCCTGTGTAGGTCAATTCTGAGTAAACCTCATCACAGACGACGAAAATCTCATACTTGCGTAAAACAGCTGCCAAGGCTTCCAACTGCTCTCGACTATAGGTAATTCCTGTCGGGTTGGCTGGATAGTTGAGAATAACCGCCTTGAGCTTGTCTCCTTGCTCCAAAATAGCCTTTTCTAACATCTCTGGAGTCAAGACAAAACCATTTTCAGTCGTGTCAATCTCGACAATCTCTGCCCCAACTAGATTGACAATCGGTTCATAGCCTGGATAGGCAGGAGCTGGCAAGAGCACCTTATCTCCCTCTTCCAAAATAGCTGTCAAAGTAGCAGATAAGGCCTCTGTGGCCCCAATTGTAACCAAGATTTCATTTTCAGGAGCATAGTCCAGTTGGTACTTTTCCTTAACAAAGTCACTGGCTGCCTGACGTAGAGTCAGCAGACCACTCATCCCTGTATAGTAGGATTGGTTCTGGTCAATCGCCCGCTTGGCCGCCTTCTTGACATGATCTGGCGTTGTAAAATCAGGTTCCCCCAAGGTCAAACGCAAGACCCCAGGAATCTCAGAAATAGCCTGGTCAAACTGACGAATCAACGAAACTTGAATCTTATCTAACTGTTTATTAAAGCGCTTAGTTAAATCCATAGATACCTCCTACTGTCAAAACGTATCTCTATTATACTACAAAAGCCCCCCGACCGCAAAAATACATGAGAGAATAGCTTTCCACTTTCTATTTTACTTTTCCTGTTTACAGGTCTATAATGGTAACAGATTCTATTTGGAGGTTTTTATGTCATTTTTATCAAAAAATGGAGCAGGCATCTTGGCCTGCCTTCTCATTTCTATCGTATCTTGGTTTCTAGGAGGACTTTTCCCCGTCGTGGGTGCACCTGTCTTTGCAATTTTTGCTGGAATGCTCCTCCACCCCTGGCTCTCATCCTATAAACAACTGGATGCGGGATTGACCTTTAGTTCCAAGAAATTGCTCCAGTATGCCGTTATCTTGCTTGGTTTTGGTCTCAATATCTCGCAAGTCTTCGCAGTTGGGCAATCTTCTCTCCCTGTCATCCTATCCACCATTTCAATAGCCTTGATTGTTGCCTACCTCTTCCAGCGATTCTTTGCACTAGACACAAAACTGGCTACCTTGATTGGAGTAGGTTCTTCTATCTGTGGTGGCTCTGCTATTGCAGCGACAGCGCCCGTTATCCACGCCAAGGAAAAGGAAGTCGCCCAAGCCATCTCTGTTATCTTTTTCTTCAATGTATTGGCTGCACTCATCTTTCCGACTCTAGGAACCTGGCTTCACTTATCAAATGACGGCTTCGCCCTCTTTGCAGGGACTGCGGTCAATGACACTTCCTCTGTAACGGCTACCGCCAGCGCTTGGGACAGTCTTTACCAGACTAATACTCTCGAATCCGCAACCATTGTCAAACTCACGCGAACCCTAGCAATCATTCCCATCACTCTCTTTCTCTCCTACTGGCAAAGTCGCCAACAAGAGAATAAGCAAGGATTGCAACTGAAAAAAGTCTTCCCACTTTTTATCCTTTACTTTATCCTTGCATCTCTCCTAACTACCCTCCTGACCTCTCTAGGTGTGTCCAGTAGCTTCTTTACTCCTCTCAAACAACTCTCTAAATTCCTCATTATCATGGCCATGAGCGCTATCGGTCTCAAAACAAATCTGGTCGCTATGGTCAAATCTAGCGGAAAATCCATTGTCCTCGGAGCCATTTGCTGGATAGCCATCATTCTCACCAGTCTTGGTATGCAGACCCTTATCGGCATTTTCTAACACAAAAGGTAGCCCACCAGCTACCTTTTTCTTATGCTTCCTCAATCAAGCGTGTATGTTCTCTCTTGATGCAACGATTCATCACGATGTCATCGCATCCACCAGCACGCAAGATTTCTTCCGCTTCTAGACTTTCAAGCCCGAGCTGTGCCCAAAAAATCTTGGCATCAGCCTTGAGAAAATCACGCGCCACATCTGGCAGAAACTCACTGCGACGGTAAACATTGACAATATCTACAGGAAAAGGAATCTCAGCGAGGCTGGCATAAGCCTTTTCACCCAAGATTTCGCCACCTGCCGCCTTGGGATTGACTGGGATGATTTTATAACCCCGATCCTGCATTTCCTTGGTCACTCGATTGCTAGTTGTTTCCTCACGGTCTGACAAGCCCACCACAGCAAGGTTTTTACTCGTTGCTAGATACTGACGAATCACGCCATCACTTGGATTGAAAAATTCTTGACTCATAGAAATCCTCCTTTTTCATCAGTATAGCATATTTTGAAAAGGCTTGCAGATTTTGACTACAAAAAAGGAGGACTAGCCCCCTTTTTATTTAGCCTCGTACCAGGTTGCCCCTTCATTCTCATCTGCGATGAGGGGAACACTGAGTTGAATGGCTTCTTCCATGGTTTGTTTGACCAATTTTTTCATCTCTGCCAGTTCCGATTTCGGAACTTCAAGGACGATTTCATCGTGCACTTGTAACAACATCTTGGTCTGATAACCACCTGCAACCAAGGCTTTATCTAGCTGAATCATAGCAATCTTGAGAATATCTGCCGCAGATCCCTGAATAGGAGAGTTGATAGCAGTCCGCTCCGCAAAACCACGAATATTAAAGTTACGCGAATTGATATCTGGCAACTCACGACGACGCTTGAAGAGGGTTTCTACATAGCCCTTATCACGCGCTTCACGCACCACTTCATCCATGTAGTTTTTAATGCCCGGGAAGCGTTCAAAGTAGGTATCAATGTAGGCTTTAGCCTCCTTACGGCTGATGCCCAGATTATTAGACAAACCAAAATCTGAAATCCCATAAACTACTCCAAAGTTAACTGCCTTGGCATTACGACGGTCATTTGCAGTCACATCCTCAGGATGCTCAATGCCAAAGACCCGCATGGCTGTAGAAGTATGGATATCCGCCCCCTCTTGGAAGGCCTTGATCAAGTGCTCATCCTTAGAAATATGAGCCAAAACTCGCAATTCAATCTGTGAATAGTCAGAGCTCAGAAGGACACTATCCTCCCACTCAGGCACAAAAGCCTTACGAATGAGACGGCCTTGTTCCAAACGCACAGGGATATTTTGCAGGTTTGGATCCACACTAGACAGACGCCCAGTCTGGGTCAAATCCTGCACATAGCGAGTATGAATCTTGCCATCAGCCAAAATCCAGTCCTGCAAGCCAATCACATAAGTCGATTGAATCTTGGCAATCTGACGGTAGTCCAGGATTTTCTTAACAATCGGCGTAATAGGAGCCAAACGTTCCAACACATCCACCGCTGTCGAATAACCTGTCTTGGTTTTCTTAGTGTATTCTAGAGGAAGTCCCAATTTTTCAAAGAGAAGCACGCCCAACTGCTTAGGCGAATTGATATTAAACTCCTCACCAGCCAGTTCGTAAATCTCTTGAGTCAGTTTTTCAATGACAAGCTCATTTTCAGCTTGCATCTCAAGCAAGGTCTCTTTCTTAACCGTAATCCCAGCAATTTCCATCTTGGCAAGGACGAAGGCTAGAGGTTGCTCTATATCATAAAGAAGCTCTAATTGTCCATTTTCACTGAGTTTTTCAAGTAAAACAGGCTCTGTTTCGACCAAAACAGCAATCTTACGCGCCAAATGTTCCAAGAATTTCTCGCGTTCAGGAACGGCTTTTTTGACACCCTTACCATAGAAAGTCTCATCATCGACCAAATAAGTCTGGCCATAAAGACTAGCGATGGTCGCAATTTCATTGTCCTCCACAGTCGAAAGGAGGTATTTAGCCAAACGGCTATCAAAAGCAGGCGCCTGCAAATCCACACCAAAACGATTTAAGAGAACTTTAGCCTTTTTAAAGTCATACACTCTCAGAGGTGTTTTTTCTAGAAAATCCTTAAAAATCGGATCTTGCAAAAGTTCAAGCTTGTCTGTAGCATAAAGCTTATCCCCACAAGACCAGGCAAAACCAACCAAATCATCCGTATGGTAATTCTCGCCAAAGAGTTCAAAGTGGAAGATAGATTCTTCACTCAGCATATTTTGACTGACTTGGTCAACAATAGTAAAGTCCAAATTCTCAGCTACATCAGCTGACGATGCATTTAAAGCCTGCTTGAGCTGTTTGAAGCCCATCTCATCGTAGAATTTCCCAAGATTTCCAATATCTGGACCACTATAGACCAAATCCTCCAAACCAATCTCAATCGGTGCCTTGGTATCAATGGTCGCCAGTGTTTTCGACAAAAAGGCCTGTTCCTTATCATTGATGAGATTTTCCTTCATCTTAGAAGCCTTCATCCCATCGATATTTTCATAGATCTCCTCAAGAGAGCCATGCTCCAGCAAGAGCTTGATACCCGTCTTTTCACCGATTTTGGTCACCCCAGGGATATTATCCGACTTATCTCCCATAAGCGCCTTAAGATCGATAAACTGAGTCGGTGTGAGACCCATCTTTTCCATGAGATAATCTGGCGTAAAAGCCTCAAATTCAGCCACACCTTTCTTGGAAATCTCAACCACCGTATGCTCATCCGTCAGCTGAATCAAGTCCTTGTCCCCACTGACAATGGTAACATCAAAACCATCCTGCTCAGCTAGTTTATCCAGCGTCCCGATGATATCATCCGCCTCATACTGAGCCAACTCATAGTGGCGAATCCCCATATGATCCAGCAACTCACGAATGAAGGGAAATTGCTCACGAAACTCATCAGGAGTCTTAGCCCGACCACCCTTATAGTCCGCATACATCTCTGTACGGAAGGTCGTCTTTCCCGCATCAAAAGCCACCAAAATATGACTCGGCTCAACCCGCTCCAACAAATGGCTCAACATCAACTGAAAACCATAAATCGCATTGGTATGCAAACCAGCCGCATTCTTAAAACGGTCCAACTGCTGATAGAGCGCAAAAAACGCCCGAAAAGCAACAGAAGACCCATCAATCAATAATAATTTTTTCTTATCCATACACCCATTATAAAGGAAAGTACCAAAAAATACCATTGGGAAGAGCTAGAGCAAGTATTTTTCAAACTTTTTCCGAATAAATAGATAGAGCCAGAGAATCTAGTAAACCTAGATTTAAAACTATGGTATAATGAAAGGAGAAGAAATATGACTGTACGTCATCCGGGCATCAGCCCGACCAACGATTTGGTTGCTAAGAAGATTTTTAGCAATCCAGAAATCACTTGTCAATTTATTCGCGATATGCTAGACTTGCCAGCAAAAAATGTGACCATTTTGGAGGGAAGCAATATTCATGTTTTGCCTTCCATGCCGTACTCGGCACAGGATTTCTACACTAGTATTGATGTCTTGGCTGAATTAGATAATGGCACGCAGGTTATTATCGAAATCCAAGTTCATCATCAGAATTTTTTCATCAATCGCCTGTGGGCTTATCTATGCAGTCAGGTCAATCAAAACCTAGAAAAAATTCGCCAGCAAGAAGGAAACACTCATCAGAGTTACAAACACATCGCACCAGTATACGCTATCGCTATTGTGGACAGCAATTACTTTTCAGATGATTTAGCCTTCCACAGTTTTAGTATGCGAGAGGACACGACAGGTGAGGTCTTAACTATCACCAATAATGAACAAGAAAATCATCTGGTCAAGATGGCATTTTTGGAATTAAAGAAATACAGAGAAACCAGCAAAGACAAGGTTCGCAAGCCGTGGTTGGAGTTTTTCGGGAACAAGCCCTTTACACAGCAACCTGAGCGAGCCATCAGCCAGGCAGACCAACTGCTAGACTACAAGAGCTGGTCCGAGGAGGACAGGAAGATGTTTAGTGAACAACGCAGACGTGAAGAACAAGCCTTGTTAGCACAGGACTATGCTTTGGAAACTGCTAGGGAAGAAGGGAAACTTTTTGCATTTCTGGATATGGTCCGCCAAGGTCTTCTGACTTCCGAGGTTGCGAGTGAACAATTGGGTATGACCGTCGTTGAGTTTGAGGCCTTGTTGTAAGTTTATAAACATAAAAGTGAACAAAACTGAAACATCATTTTGTTCACTTTTTTCTTATTTTTAACAGAACTCTCACTAAAGCCCATATCACAAAAAGAGAAGGTCACAAATCCTTCTCTTTTATATCTTTGACTAATTAGTTTTTGCGTTTCACAAATGGAAGGGCACCAAGGAGCAATCCAAGGAAACCTAATGATGCAACTGCAGCATTATCTTTACCACCAGTGTTTGGAAGTTCTTGTTTATCTTCTGCTTTTGCAGCTGGAGCTTGATAAGTGTTATCTTGGCTAGTACCTGCTACAGCTGGCGCTACCGTTGCTGGGGCTTCAGCTGCTGGTGTTTCACCTGTTGGTGTAGCTGGAGCTGCTGGTGTACCAGGTGTTGGTGCTGGTGTACCAGGTGTTGGTGCTGGTGTACCAGGTGCTGGTGTACCAGGTGTTGGGTAGTTATTAGCTACTTTTTTATAATAATTAGTAATAATACCATTTTCTTCTTCAGATTTCACAAAAGTATAACCTGCAATTGGTTTACCTTTGAAGTTACCTGCTTCGGCCTCCAAAATGTCAGCATTAGAATCAATATCAATATAACGAGTAACTACTAATTTATCTTTTTCTTTATCTGCATTAAACACTTCAGCTTTATTATTAATTAATGTATTTAATGCTTCTTCTAAATCTTCTAAACGAGATTTTAATCCTTCTTTATAGTAATCTTCAACGCCTTCATTTTCTTCGCTATCTTTGATTTCTTCTTTAACTTTAGCGATTTCATCTAAGATTTTCTTGATTTCAGGGTTGTTAGCACCAAATTCAGGAAGTTCAGGTTGTACAAGAGCATCTCCATTTGAAGATTCTACTTTAGGTTCTAAACCTTTAAGAGCTTCTTCAAGTTCAGCTTCTTTTTTCTCTAATTCAGCTTTTTTAGCTTCTAGTTTGTCTTTAGCTGCAGTAACATAGTCAACTGCATCTGGATTATTTTCATTGTCTGCTACTAATTTTTCTAAGTCGGCTACTTCTTTTTCTAAGTCAGCTACTTCGTTTTGAAGTTTTTCAACTTTAGCATCTTCGTCATCTTTTTTAGGTTTAGCTTCTTCACCTGGAGCTGGTTTTTCAGCTTCCTTAGCCTTAGCAGTCTCTATATCTTTAAGAGTTTGGTTGTACTCATCAGTTAGCTCATCGATGGCATCTTTGTATGCTTTAACAACTTCATTAACTTCGTCAAATTTAGCTTGAGCTTCATCAGCGGCAGCTTTAGCAGAAGCAACAGAAGCTTCTAGTTTAGTAACAGCATCTTGTAATTTATCCTTAACATCTTGATCAGCATTATTTTTGTTAGCTGTTTCAAGAGCTGTTTTAGCTTTTTCTAAAGTTTCTTTTTGTTGTTCTAATGCTTTATTTTTTTCTTCAACTACTTTAGCTTTTTCAGTAGCATCAGCTTTGTCTTTATCAGCTACTTTAGTTAATTTTTCAATCTTTTCAGCTAAATCATCAGCTTTATCTTGCAATTTTTCTGATTCTGTCTTAGCATCTTCTTTAGCTTTATCTGCTTTATTGATTTCGTCGATTTTCTTAGCTTCTTCAGCGTCTAATTCTTTAGTTTTATCAACTGCTTCAGGATCTTTATTTCTAGTGTTATAGTCATTTTCTAATTCTTTAAGAACATCTCCTGCAGTCAAGTCACCTTTTTCAACTGCTTCTAAGATAGCTTCTTTACCAATTTCAGCTTTTTTATCAGCAATGGCTTTTTCTTTGTCTGTGATGCTTGCATCTTTATTGATTTCAGCGATTGCATCTTCTTCAAGTTGATCTAAAGCGTCTTTAAGAGCAGTTCTAGTGTCAGCTTCATCTTTTTTAAGTTCTTCAACTTTAGCTTTAGCTTTTTCTGCTTCTTCTTTAGCTTTAGCTAATTCAGCTTCTGCATCAGCTTTAGCTTTATCTGCTTCCGTTTTTGTTGTTTCAGCAACTTTTACATCTTCAGCTTCTTTTGTAGCTTTAGCTGTAGCTTCGTCTACTTTTGTTTTAGCTTCGTCTGCTTTTTTCTGCAATTCAGCAACTTTAGCATCCGCTTCTGCTTTAGCTTCAGCAGCTTTTTCTGCTTCTGTTTTCTCTGCTGGTTTAGCTGGTTCTTCTTCTACTGGTTTAGCTGGCTCGTTAGCTTCTTTTTCTTTAGCAGCTTTCACTTCTTCTAGAGTTTTGTTGTACTCATCAGTAAGTTTGTTTAGTTCGTCAGCAACAGCTTTAGTATCTGAAGCAGCTTGATCAAAGTCATTTTGTGCAGCATCGCGAGCTACTTCTGCTTTTTTAGCAACATCTTCTAAAATTTTAACAATTTCTTCAGATGAACCATTTGCTTTTGCTGTTTCAAGAGCTTTTTTAGTTTTTTGTAGAGTTTCATCTCTCTTAGTTAATGTATCAGCTTTTTTATCTTCTTCAGCTTTTAATGCATCAGCATCTTTTTTGAGAGCATCTACGCTTTCTCCTAAATCATCAGCTTTATCTTGAAGTTTTTCTGATGCAGGACGAGCAGCATCTGCTTTTTCAGCTTTGTCGATTCCAGCTTTAATGTCTTCTGGTAATTGATCTTTAGATTTAGCTTCGGCTGGAGTTGTAGCAGTGTTAGCTGCTGTATTGTTGTCGTTTTCTAATTCTTTAAGAATATCACCAGCTTTTAAATCACCAGATTCTACAGCTGCTAATAGTTCTGCTTTACCTAATGCTTTTTTAGCTTCTTCTTTATTCGTAATCTTAGAATCAGCATCGATATCTTTTTCTAATTGATCTAAAGCTTTTGATAAAGCATCTTTAGAATCAGCTTCCTCTTTTTTAGCGTCTTCTTCTTTTTTAGCTTCTTCTTTAGCTTTGGCGTCGGCTTCAGCAGCTTTTTCTTTAGCAGCAGCTAATTCATCATCAGCAGTTTTCTTAGCTTTTTCAGCGTCAGTTTTTGCAGTTTCAGCGTCAGTAGCTTCTTTTTTCTCTGCTTCTAGTTTAGCAGCTGCTTCATCAGCTGCAGTAGTTGTTGTATCTACTTTTGCTTGAGCTTCAGTAACTTTTTCTTCCTTAGCTTTAGCGTCAGCTTCAGCTTCTTTAATCTCTGGACTTGTAACTTCTGATTTAGGAGTTGCAGTAGCTCCAGTTTCTCCTGCTGGTTGAGCTGGAGTAGTAGCTGTATTAGGATCATCAGCTTTTACAACTGACGGTTGAGATGCAACAAATGCCGCTCCCAAAACAGCAACACTAGCTAAGCTAGTTAAAATCATTTTCTTTTTATCCATTTTAAAAGCCCCTTTTTTTGGAATTATATTCAGCTCCATTATATCCTTTCCTAGCCGTATAAGCAAGCAATATGAATAGAAAATATTCTTTTTTTACGAGAAAAAGAGAAGGCGATAAATCCTTCTCTTTTATATCTTCAACTAATTAGTTTTTACGTTTCACAAATGGAAGGGCACCAAGGAGCAATCCAAGGAAACCTAATGATGCAACTGCAGCATTATCTTTACCACCAGTGTTTGGAAGTTCTTGTTTATCTTCTGCTTTTGCAGCTGGAGCCTGATAAGTATTATCTTGGCTAGTACCTGCTACAGTTGGTGCAACTGCAGGAGTTGCTGGTGTTTCAGCTGTTGGGGCAGATGGAGCATCTGTTCCAGGAGCTGGTGTAGATGGGGCAGCAGGGGTAGCTGGTGTAGCAGGTGTTTCATTTGCTGGTGTAGGACGATTATCCTGTCTTGATCCACCATCACCTTGGTGACCTGGATTGCTATTATCAGCAGGAACACCATTGAAACCAGTTCCATAATTTGAGTTACCTGAATTAGAACCAGTTGCCTTATAGATATGTCTTAAGATACCATCTTTTGTATATGAAACTCCTGTATAAGTGTATCCAGGGATATTTCTAGGTGCATGTGTACCTAATTCACCTTCTGCAATTGGGTTTTCTCCTGTTTCGTCAAAGAAACCAGTTACTGGACCTTCGTATGGGTTAACTTCATTTTCCGCTGGTTTTACACCATTTAAAGCAATATCAAGTTCTTCTTCTAATGCTGTAGTATCTTTTCCTTCAGCTTTATCTTTTGCAATTTGACGACGTAGTACACGAATTTCTTCAGCTTCACGGTCTGCTACATATGAATAATAATCTTCATCTGCTTGTTCTAATGCAGCTTTAGCTTCTTCTGCTTCTTTTTCTGCTTGTTTTAATGTTTCTTCTGCTTCTTTTAATGCTGCTTCAGCTTTTTCTAAATCAGCTCTTGCTGCTTCTCTATATTGATCAGCTTGTTCGCCATCAGCATCTCCATAGCTTGCTAATTCTTTTTCATATTTTGCTTTAGCTTCTTTTGCAGCGGCTAATTCGTCTTGAGCTGCTTTAACATTTTCTTTAGCTGCTTCTACAGCTGCTTTAGCTTCTTCTCTGTTGCTTTCAGCTTCTTTTTCATCATGTTTTGCTGCAGCTAATCTCTCTTCTGCATCTGTAACATCCGTATTTTCTTTGTCTAATTGTTTGTTGATTTTATCTTGAGCATCAGCGTCAATTCCACCGTTTAATGGTTTAACTTCTGTTACTTCACCTGCTTCGTTACGTTTTAATTCAGCACCTGGAGCTGGTGTAACTGGTGCAACTGGTGTAACAATTTCTTCTAAGAATTTTTCAGCATCAGCTACAGTAGCCCCGTTCTGGAAACCTTCTTCGATTTCAGCTCTATGAGTTGCAGCTTTTTCTTTTAACTTTTTAATTGTTTCTTGTTTTTGTTTCTCTAATTCTTGATCACCTTGAGTATCAGCTTTTTCTAATTCTTTAACCGTATCTTCTAAAGCTCTATCAAAATTAGCAAAAAATTCTTTCTTTTCAGCTTCTGTTGCTGGAGCAGGCTGAGTCGCTGCTGGTTGAGCTGGAGTAGTAGCAGTATTAGTTGCTGTATTAGTAGTATCATCAGCTTTCACAACTGATGGGTTTGAAGCAAGGAAACCTGCTCCCAAAACGGCAACACTAGCCAAGCTAGCAGTGAAAAGTTTTTTCTTATCCATAAAGTATTTACCACCTTTAATATCTTTTTGCTGTCATTTTACCATTTTCTTTCGGAAAAATCAAGAAATAACATCCCTATTGACAAAAAAATAAGAGGAATTTCCCCTTATTTCTTTATTATATCTATTACACCCACTCACCATTGGCATTTACTGTGTAACCATCAATAGTTGTGTTCACAGCCAAAGCACCTGATGAATATGAGTAATACCATTTACCGCTAACTTGGTACCAACCTGTCTTCATAGCGCCTGAGCCAGCAAGATAATACCATGTACCACCTTGGTTGAGCCAGCCTGTTTGCATAGCACCTGAGCTGTTGAGGTAGTACCATGTACCACCTTGGTTCAACCAACCTGTCTGCATAGCACCTGAACCATTGAGATAATACCATACCCCATCAATTTTTTGCCAACCTGTCTTCATTACACCAGAAGCATCCAAGTAGTACCATGAGCCATCTTTAACCCAACCTGTCTTCATGTTATCTTCCGCATCATAATAGTACCACTTACCATCCATTTTATTCCAGCCTGGCTTGCTACTAGCACGATCCGCTAAACGATAAGTCACACCGTCAATAGTGACAGAACCTGTTTTACGTTCACCTTCTGGAGTAAGGTAATGATAAGCACCATCACTATCTTTTACGAGACCAACTTTACGTTCGCCATCATTTGTAATATAGTACCATTTCTTATTTGCATCTTGAACAAGACCTGTTTTACGGCTACCGTCTGCCAATAAGTAATACCACTTCTTATCAATCTGTTGAAGACCTGTTTGTTGAATTCCCTCTTTAACGTAGTAAATCTTCTCACCTTTTGCAATGATAGTAGTTGGTTTAGAACCATCATCAGTGATATAGTAATCCTTACCACCTTCATTGACCCAACCAGTTTTCATAAGTCCATTTTCCTCAAAGTAATAACGTTTGTCTTTGAGTTCTAGGATACCTGTTTTCATAAAACCATCTTCATCTAAGTAATAAGTTTTGCCTTCAATAGTTTGCCAACCCTTAGCTAAATTATTATTAATATAAAGCTGAAGTTTCCCACTAACAGTTAACCATTTGTACTCAGTTTTATTGGTTGATGAAGCATTATTAGAACTTGAAGTATTGTTACTACTTGTGTTACTGTTTGTATTAGCTGAACTATTACCTTGAGAACCTGTGTCAGTACTTGTATTGGTTGAAACTGAAGAGCTTGGGTCAAAATAGTGAACCCAATTATGACCATCCCTACCACTTCTTACATAGGTATATCCAGCTATACTACCTGCATTAGCAACATAGCCATTCTCAAACTTTGTATCTGCATAGCCATATCTACCATTCAAAATTTTCCAAGTTGTACCATTAATAAACTGGCCGTCTGGTGCTTGGTCTGCATACACCACACTATGATTACTAACTGAAGCCAATAAAGCACTTGCTCCAAACAATGAAACTCCTGCAGCTCCCACTGCTAAAATGTGTTTTGCTTTCATCTTTTACCTCTTTATCACTTATCCTGTGTATAATGTTACACCCACTCACCATTTTCGTTTACTGTGTAACCATCTGGTGTAGTAGTACTAACTGCAAGAGCACCTGAACTATAGGCATAATACCACTTACTACCTGCTTGGAACCAACCAGTCACCAGAGCACCAGAAGTATTTAGATAGTACCATACACCATCTACTTTTCTCCAACCAGTAGCCATTGCGCCATCAGAATGCAGATAGTACCACTTGCCACCTTGATTTAACCAGCCAGTCTGCATAGAACCAGCACTATTGAGATAGTACCATTTACCAGAGATAAGCTTCCAACCTGTTTGCATACTACCATCTGCCCCTAAGTAATACCAGCTACCATCACTGACCCAGCCAGTTTTCTTCACACCATCTTGATCAAAGAAGTACCACTTACCAGAGATATATTGCCAACCTGTAAGTTTCTCTTCCACTTTCTCAACGTCAGTAACGCTATCGTCTTTTACAAACCAATGTTTACGAACTCCCTCTTCTATTTTAGTTTCAACAAAACGATAGCCTTTAAATGAGCCATGCTCAACTTCCTCAGCCTTTTTAACAGAGATTGAAGAAACGAATTTCTTTAATTCTCTACTAGTTCCATCTGACTCTTTGACCAACCAAGAAGTTCCCTGGACCGTGTCTTTAAAGGGTTTTAACATATCAGGCTTTCCAGAAAGCCCGTCTACTTTATCTCCCTTAACGGTAACTGCTGGCTTAAAATAGTATTTTAATACAGTTCCATCGATTAGAGAAGTATCAAATTGATAGCCTGAGAAAGTACCTGGAGTTGTGGCTTCAGGTTGTGATGAATCGTAAGTTTGAGCTTCTTTTAAGACCTTTTCCTTGCCATCTTCCTGTTTTGTTACCCAAATAACTGTCTTATAAACATTCGTTTCCGAAGCTTTTACTTCAGTTGTTTTTGCGCTAACAAAAGTAGCACTTACCAAGGTAAAACCTAGTAAAACGTTAATCACTTTTGATTTCATTGGAAACCTCCTATTATTTTCAATTATTATAATACTTATAAAAAATAAATGCAAGAAAAAACAGGAGATTACTCTCCTGTCTCTTATATTTAGTTATTAGGATTATACCCACTCACCATTTTCGTTTACTGTGTAACCATCTGGTGTAGTAGTGCTAACTGCAAGAGCACCTGATGAGTATGAGTAGTACCATTTAGATCCTACTTGGTACCAACCAGTTGCCATAGCACCTGATGATTTCAAGTAGTACCAAGTTCCATTGTCTTTAACCCAACCAGTTGCCATAGCACCTGATGATTTCAAGTAGTACCAAGTTCCATCAACTTTAGCCCAACCTGTTTGCATTACACCTTCAGCATTGAGGTAGTACCAAGTTCCATTGTCTTTAACCCATCCAGTTGCTTTTGAACCATCTTCTTTAAGGTAAGACCAAGTTCCATTTTCAGCTTTAACCCAACCAGTTTGAGTTGTAGTTTGCTCACCTACTTTAACTCCACGGTCATCAAGTTTGTATGGCAATTGAACAGGAGCATTGGTATACATGTCATCACCAACTACAAATTTAGCTTCAAGACCAGTTGCTGACTTGAAGTCCGGTGTTGGATTAGCAACACGGAATTTAATCACTTCACCTTTTTGGAATTTTAATGCTTCTTTAACTTGTACTCCAGCTGAGTCTTTAACTGGTTTTCCATCTTTATCGTATGATAAAACTTCAATTTCTGAAAAATCTGCATCTCCTGAAGCATTTGTCTTCACAGTGAAGTTTTCATATTGTTTTTGTTCGCTTGCACGATCACCTGTAGGGATGATTTGGATGTCGATTTCAGTATTTGGAACTGGACGTCCACCACCGTCAACAACTGTTACACGAACGTGTTTTGTATACCCTGCAGCTGCAACACGGTTATATTTAATATAACCATATTTTACGATTGGGTTACGTGAATTACCTTCAACTGGAGTATTAGTAACTGGGTACCCGTTTTTATATCCACCGTTGTCCCATCCTGTCCAGTTTCCGTATGCATGAACTGGAGCTGCATTAAGAGCTGCTGCTGCAGCTACAACTGCTGCACTTGTCAATAAAACTTTTTTCATCGTTTTATCTCCTTCATTTTTCTTATAATATTTTTCGTAAGACTATCTTACTACCATACAGTATATAAATATTTGCAGGATTTGTCAAGGGTTTTCTTCGATTTTTTAAACTTTTCAGCTATTTTTTCAAAAAAGGTTAAAAAAACGCCTTTGTGAGATGAAATACCCTTCAAATACCGTAGCTTCCAAGTGAAAATCTCACAAATTTCTTAAACCTTGAGTCAAACCTCACATATCTAATCCACATAGATAGTTGGACAGAACTCACTTCTATGGTATTATCTTATAAACACTTCTAAATGTCAAGTAAAAATGGCAAGTTTTTTAATAAGAACTCGCCATTTCATCAACTTTCTACTATTTAAAATGTGACCTTATAGCAAGGCCTCAAACTCTGCGACCGTCATGCCTAATTGCTCACTCGCAACCTCAGCTGTCAGAAGACCTTGACGGACCATATCCAAAAATGCAAAAAGTTTCCCTTCTTCCCTTCCTTCAACTTTTCCACGCTCCAGTCCCTGTTCAATACCCTCTGCACGGCCACGTTCTAAGCCTTTTTCTTCAGCTTGCTCCGAGGCATAGTCCTGTGCCAACAATGCCTGTTCTTCTCGCATACGTAGTTGACTAAACATTTTCCTGTCCTCCTCGGACCAGCTCTTGTAGTCTAGCAGTTGGTCTGCTTGGCTGATAGCTCGTTCAGGTTGTTGAGTAAAGGGTTTGTTCCCGAAAAACTCCAACCACGGCTTACGAACCTCATCTTTGCTGGTTTCTCTGTATTTTTTTAGTTCCAAGAACGCCATCTTGACTAGGTGGTTTTCTGGTCCATTATTTGTGATGGTTAAGACCTCACCTGTCGTTTCCTCTCTCATGCTGAAGCTATGAAAAGCCAAATCATCTGAGAAATAATTACTATCTACAATAGCTATTGCGTAAACAGGTGCGATATGCTTGTAACTCTGGTGGGTATCACCTTCTCGCTGGCGAATTTTTTCTAGGTTTTGATTGACCTGACTACATAGATAAGCCCACAAACGATTAATGAAAAAATTCTGATGATGAACTTGAATCTCAATAATTACTTGCGTTCCATTATCTAGTTCAGCCAAGACGTCTATACTGGTATAGAAATCCTGAGCCGAGTACGGCGTCGAAGGCAAGACGTGAATGTTACTTCCCTCCAAAATAGTTACATTTTTGGCTGGCAAGTCCAGCATATCGCGAATAAATTGACAAGTGATTTCTGGATTGCTAAAGATTTTCTTAGCTACCAAGTCATTGGTTGGGCTGATGCCCGGATGACGTAATGTCATACTTTCTCTCCTTTCATTATACCACAGTCTTATACTCAATGAAAATCAAAGAGCAAACTAGGAAACTAGCCGCAGGCTGCTCAAAGCACTGCTTTGAGGTTGTAGATAGAACTGATGAAGTCAGTAACCATACCTACGGCAAGGCGACGTTGACGTGGTTTGAATTTGATTTTCGAAGAGTATTAAATCTAGGTTTACTAGATTCTCTGCTACTACTTATTTATTCGGAAAAGAGACGAAAAAACCTGAGAATTATCTCAGGCTTAGTTATTAAATCTTTTTCTCAATACTGAAAAGTGGAGAAAGTGGGCGTTTTTCATGGATACGCACAATAGCATCCCCCAAGAGATGAGCAATCGAAATCTGCTCAATCTTATCAATCAAACGCTCTTCTGGCAAGTAGATAGTATCCAAAACAACCAATTTCTTAATAGCTGATTTTTGGATATTGTCCATAGCAGGACCAGAGAGAACTGGGTGCGTACAGCTTGCATAGACTTCAACAGCACCAGCTTCCGCAAGAGCATCTGCCGCATGACAAATCGTTCCAGCAGTATCAATCATATCATCAATCAAGATACAAGTCTTTCCTTCAACCTTACCGATAATATTCATGACTTCACTGGTATTCATCTTATCAACGCTACGACGTTTGTCAATGATAGCAATAGAGGTTTTCAAAAATTCTGCCAACTTACGAGCACGAGTCACACCTCCATGGTCTGGGCTGACAACCACATAGTCAGAACCAACCATGCCACGACGCTCAAAATAATCCGCAATCAGAGGAGCTCCCATCAAGTGATCCACAGGAATATCAAAGAATCCTTGAATCTGTGCAGCATGCAAGTCGATTGTCAATAAACGATCCACCCCAGCTACTTCAAGCATATTTGCGACAAGTTTTGAAGTGATTGGCTCACGCGCTCTCGCCTTTCTATCCTGACGTGCATACCCATAGTAAGGCATGACAACATTGACAGATTCTGCACTCGCACGCTTCAAAGCATCTACCATAATCAAAATTTCAAGCAGATTGTCATTTACAGGCGAACTAGTTGATTGTAGGATAAAGACGTGTTTCCCACGGATTGATTCTTCGATGTTGACCTGAATCTCTCCATCTGAAAATTGGCGAACACTTGATTTCCCCAACTCTATCCCAATCTCCTGCGCCACACGTTCTGCCAATTCTTTATTAGAAGAAAGGGCAAACAGCTTTAAATCAGAAAAAGACATGATTTCCTCCGGTATATATGTATCGCTTGTGCTTTTCACAAGATTTTTCCATCTACCATTGTAGCGCTTTTTGCACTATTTTTCAATCAAAAATAAAAGAAGGGCACCATATTTGTACCCTTGCATCATTCCTTTGAAAAATATTCTAGTTCATCAACTCATTGTGCTTCTCAACAAAGCGATAAGCCTGATAAAAACCATAAAGAGTAATGGCCGTAACCATTGGAATCGCTAAAGGCAACTCTGTCTCCAATTCCACAAAAGGAGAGTTAAACAGGAAGTGAGTTCCCAAGGCTAAACCTAGGAAAAGAAGCCCCTGTTTCTTGCCAACCTTCTGTCCTTTATAGGCTATGTAAAGCAAGTAAACACCTACTACCGCCAAACCTGAAAAAGTCCAGTGAGAAGCAATTCCTGAGATAATACGCTCTAAAATTCTCGAAATGGTAAAGTCAAATCCCTCTGGTAGATCTGTACGAATATAGCCAATATCCTCAATCATTTGGAATCCCAAACCAGAAGCAATCCCTAGTAAGAACAAAGATTTTAACTTTCGCACAGGAATCAAAGCTAAAACAAAAATAAGTGGCAATAATTTCAACGGTTCTTCTACCAAAGGAGCCACAATAGCACTTTCAAAGGCATTTAAAAATGCACTATCTGGGAAAAGACCCCCCAGTAAATCATGGATATAGGTATTCGCAAAGCTAGACAACCAACCTGAAAGGAACATCCCACCCAATAAAGACAAAATCAAGGCATTCTTTGGCAATTCCCATTTTTTCCCAATACGGAAAAGGAAATAAAGAGCCGGAATCATATAAAAGAGAGCTAGAAAGATAGAAACTCCCATTAGTCTATATTCCGCAGCTGACATCGAACCATCCGTATAGTAGATGGTTTCATATTGTAAACCAATACATAGCAATAAGATAACAATAAATAAAATGCTGTTTCTCTTCATACACTTTCTTTCTAAATGAAGTATTTACAATTCTACAACTGTCATACTTCCTGTATCCACATCGTAAATAGCACCAGAGATAATGACATCGTCTGGTATTAGGGGAGATTCGATAAGGAGTTGCATATCCTCGCGTACACTCTCCTCTATATCTTGGAAGGGCAAGAAATCCTGGTCTGACACATCGACACCTAGTTCCTCTTTCAAATACTCCTGAAAAGGACCATTTTCAAAGGTCTGAGCACCACAGTCTGTATGGTGTAACACCACAATCTCTCTTGTTCCCATTTGCTGCTGGGAAATAACTAGCGAACGAATCATGTCTTCTGTCACTCGACCACCTGCATTCCGCAAGATATGAGCATCCCCAAGTGCCAAACCTAGAGCTTGCGCAACGTGCAAACGTGAATCCATACAGGTCACAATGGCTACTCTGGTTTTGGGTTTAAGTGGCAAATTTAACTGCCCATGTAGGGCAACATAAGCCTGATTGGCTTGCATAAACTGTTCAAAATACGACACGATTCCCTCCTTGAAAATTTGATAGTCAAATATTTCTCCTATCTTATCATTTTTAAGAGGATTTGTCACGGATTATGCAAAGACCTTTTTCAAAACCTCCTGAATGGTTGTCACACCAATGACCTGAATTTCCTTGGGCGGAGTGATTCCTGTCAAAGAATTTTTCGGTACATAGATCTTAGTAAAGCCCAGTTTAGCAGCTTCATTGATGCGTTGCTCGATACGATTCACGCGCCGAATCTCACCCGTCAAACCAAGTTCTCCTACAAAACATTCCTGAGGATTGGTAGGCTTGTCTTTGTAGCTCGAAGCAATGGCAACCGCAACTGCTAGGTCAATGGCAGGTTCATCCAATTTGACACCGCCAGCAGATTTGAGATAGGCGTCCTGATTTTGCAAGAGAAGACCTGCACGCTTTTCCAAAACAGCCATAATCAGACTCGCACGATTAAAATCAAGTCCTGTCGTCGTACGCTTGGCATTTCCAAACATGGTTGGTGTCACCAAAGCCTGTACCTCCGCTAGAATAGGACGTGTCCCTTCCATGGTCACAACGATTGACGAGCCAGTTGCTCCATCCAAACGCTCTTCTAGAAAAACTTGACTCGGATTGAGAACCTCAACCAATCCGCCCGACTGCATCTCAAAAATCCCAATCTCATTAGTGGAGCCAAAACGATTTTTGACCGCTCTCAAGATACGAAAAGTATGGTGACGCTCCCCTTCAAAGTAAAGCACCGTATCCACCATATGCTCCAACATACGTGGACCAGCCAAGGTTCCCTCCTTGGTCACATGACCTACGATAAAAATCGCAATATTGTTGGTCTTAGCCAGCTGCATGAGTTCAGCCGTCACCTCACGGACTTGAGACACAGATCCTTGCGCCCCTGAAATCTCAGGAGACATAATGGTCTGGATAGAGTCAATAATGAGGAAGTCTGGCTGGATGCGTTCCACCTCAGCACGAACACTCTGCATATTGGTCTCTGCATAGAGATAAAACTCGCTATCGATATCACCCAAGCGCTCTGCTCGTAACTTAATCTGCTGGGCAGACTCCTCCCCACTGACATAGAGAACGGTTCCAACTTGAGACAGCTGGGTCGAAACTTGTAGGAGAAGGGTCGATTTCCCAATCCCAGGATCCCCACCGATGAGGACGAGACTTCCTGGGACCACTCCACCTCCAAGTACACGGTTGAATTCCTCCATCTCTGTCTTGGTTCGATTGACGTTAATTGAAGTCACCTCAGCCAGTTTCATAGGCTTAGTTTTCTCACCTGTCAAGGACACACGCGCATTCTTGACCTCGGCAACCTCAACCTCTTCTACAAAAGAAGACCAAGACCCACAGTTGGGGCAACGTCCCAGATATTTAGGTGAATTATATTCACAATTTTGACATACAAATGTCGCTTTTTTCTTTGCGATGATAAACCTCTTTCTATATCTCTAACTCACACTCAATTACTTGGCAAAAATCAATCTTCTCATTTGGCACAAACTGACGCATGAGCATGTTGTGAGTTACCACTATCACGAGCTGGTAATCTCGATACTTAGCCATACATTCTAGAAAACGAGACTTCATCTCCGTAGCTGTCTCATATTGAATAGAACTATTAGGAAGTAACTCCCCCTTATTTTCTAGAAACATAGTACGAGCTTTTTCAAAATTATCTGTGCCACTTTCATAGACCTACCATTCATGTAATAAAGGCTCCACTTTCAAAGGAAGTCCTGTAGCACAAACCACATAAGAAGCCGTTTCTAAAGCTCTTGTGACTGCAGAAGATACGATTATTTCAGCTGAGGATAGTAAAGGATTGGTACTCAATTTCTGGGCTTGCTGCCGTCCCTTATCAGACAAGGGTGCCAAATCTATCCCAAATCCCATATAAGAACGCTCCTCTAACTCACGGTAATCTGGCTCCCCGTGGCGTACAAAGATAATCTTCATCCTAGTGCCCAGTCGATCCAAATCCACCAGTTCGAACGCCATCAGCCGCATCTCCATCTGCAATTAAGAAAGGAGCAAAGACAGCCTGGACAACACGTTCCCCAACTTCGAGAATCACTTCTTGGTCTGTGATATTCTTCATCTGCGCAAAAATATGCCCTTCATTCCCAGGATTTCCATAATAATCCCCATCAATGACCCCAACTGAATTAATTAAAACCAAGCCCTTCTTACGAGGATTTGAAGAACGATCATAAAGGTAAAGAACCTCAGTCGGTTGCATATAAGCCTTAACCCCTGTCGGAACCAAGACAATCTCTCCTGGCGCAATAACCGTACGCACAGCAACCTTTAAGTCGTAACCAGCCGCATGCGCTGTCTCACGCTTGGGCAATAAATTTTCATCTGTAAAACTCGAAACCAATTCAAAACCACGAATTTTCATCATCTTCTCTTTTCTATTATCATTTATTCTAGATTATTCTATCTTATTTATTCGAAAAAAGCACGAAAAAAAGAGCACACAATTCAAATCGCTTAGGGCTGCTGGATTCCTCCCCTGACCCGCTTCACGCAGAACTGTTGCTCCACTGTTTATTATATCACATTCCTATTCATTTTAAAAGAAAAATTATTTTTTCCGTCGATTTCGGAAAAAGTCCTGCATAATAGCTGCGCATTCATCTTCCAAAATTCCCGTTTCAACCTCCACACGATGATTGAGACGCTCATCTGTCAAGATATCATACAAACTCCCAGCAGCGCCAAATTTCTGGTTTTTAGCCCCATAGACCACGTTTGGAATACGAGCGAGTCCAATCGCCCCACTACACATGACACACGGCTCAATGGTCACAAAAAGTGTGCAATCCAGCAAGCGCCAGCTCTCCTCACTTAGGTTCGCATTCTCTATAGCCATAATCTCCGCATGCATAACCGCTCGCTGCAATTCCTCACGCGCATTATGCCCCCTACCAATGATTTCTCCGTCCTTGACAATCACACAACCAATTGGAATTTCATCGTGTTCAAGAGCAATCTCAGCCTCTCTCAAAGCCTCCCTCATAAAGGCTTCTTTTTCTTCAACTGTATAATTCATCAATTTCCCTTTTCCTACTTATCGATTCTATTATTATATCATGAATCCCAACACAAAAAAAGCCACCGAATGCGGTGACTCTATAGGGAGATTATTATGAAAAAGAAAAGTTTAGGATATTTGTTACAACAAGTTAGGAGGTCTTCTTGTAACTGTCTATAGTATACCCGACCTATCTTAAACAAATCTTAAAAATCTCTTAGGACCAAACACTTTCTAAAATATTTGTTTGTTCACGACCAGGACCTACTGAGAAAGTAGAGATACGAACACCAACCAATTCGCTCACACGACGAACATAGTTACGTGCATTTTCAGGAAGATCTTCTAAATTACGAACTCCAGTGATATCTTCTGACCAACCTGGCAACTCTTCATAGATAGGCTTGCAACGCTTCAATTGCTCAAGACTAGCTGGATAGTAGTCAATACGTTTACCATCAAGATCATAG
This sequence comes from bacterium, assembly GCA_905221105.1. Taxonomy (GTDB): domain Bacteria; phylum Bacillota; class Bacilli; order Lactobacillales; family Streptococcaceae; genus Streptococcus. The sequence goes on along the minus strand of CAJNBW010000007.1, from coordinate 2,175 downwards.
GCCACACAGATTTTTACTGTATCTAAACCACTCAAAACATCGATAGAGTTCAATGAAAGGTTAGTAATACCAGAAACACGACGACTATGACGCATCACAACTGAGTCAAACCAACCCACACGACGTGGACGACCAGTTGTAGTACCATACTCATGACCTACTTCACGAATGCGTTCTCCCACTTCATCAAACAATTCAGTTGGGAAAGGCCCATCTCCTACACGACTGGTATAAGCTTTACATACACCTACAACTTTGTCAATCTTGCTTGGACCAACACCTGAACCGATCGTCACACCACCAGCTACAGGATTTGATGACGTAACGAATGGATAAGTACCTTGGTCGATATCTAGCATAACACCTTGTGCACCTTCAAAAAGTACACGTTTACCATTATCAAGCGCATCATTCAAAATGACAGATGTATCGGTCACATATTTTTTGATTTGTTGACCATATTCATAATACTCTTCAAAAATATCATCGAAAGCAATCGCTTTACTGTCATACAATTTTTCAAAAAGACGATTCTTCTCAGCAAGGTTACGTTCTAAACGCTCACGGAAAATGTCTTTATCCAAAAGATCGGCGATACGAATTCCCACACGAGCAGCCTTATCCATATAAGCTGGACCAATTCCCTTAATTGTAGTCCCAATCTTATTGTCGCCTTTAGCTTCTTCTTGCAAACGATCCAACTCGATATGATAAGGCAAAATAACATGGGCACGATCAGAAATACGCAAGTTATCAGTTGTCACACCCTCCTCATGAAGATAGCTCAACTCTTTTACAAGAGATTTAGGATTTACAACCATACCATTCCCAATAACAGAGATTTTTTCAGGGAAGAAAATCCCAGATGGAATCAAGTGCAACTTAAATTTCTTACCATCAATCACAATCGTGTGACCTGCATTATCACCACCTTGGTAACGTGCAATCACTTCTGCATTCGCTGAAAGGAAGTCAGTAATCTTCCCTTTACCTTCATCACCCCATTGGGTACCTACAACAACAACTGAAGTCATAATCTTGTCTGAGCTCTCAGGCTCTTCCTTTCTCACATACATGGCAGGAATCTCACCCGCAATTATATCTTACAATTTATTATAAGAAAAAATCGCCTTTTTATCAAGAAGAAACAATAGAAAGATTTGCTATTTCCAACTATTAAAAAATGATTTAGAAAAAACACCAGCTATTTATTGTTATATTGCCATAAAAAAGTAAGTTTGTTCGGAAATTTACTAAAATTACCTCAACAAGAAATAAAACCCCGATTCATTATCATCTTTTCAAGATACAAACGATAAGCAACACGATAATGGTAAACGATAAAATCCCTACGACACCCAATGCTATATCGAACTAAATAATAAATCAAAAATTTAAAATGAAAATCTTCCCATTCCCAATTATTATCAAAGAAAGTAGCATACTCTTCTTCGATACTGTCATAGAAATCAGTCATCTGATCATAAATACTTTGTAGCATAAGCATACACTCCTTTACTTTTTATGACCTTATTCTAACAAAAAATTTTAATTAATCATTAATAATTCCTGAATTGTTAAAATAGCAACCTCAACAAGATAAAAAATAGAAAAAGTTGACAGAATAGAAATAAATATCTTACATCAAAAACAAACTATTAAATCCTTAAAAATAAAAAATTTCCTATAAATGATTGAAAAAATTATCCTGTTCTATTTCAATAGTAATAAATATTTCTCAAGAGTTCTTCAACTTATCACAAAATTACTCGACATTAAAGACCCTAATATCAAAATTATGGATATCATTAATAGGGGTACACACTAAGATTCCTTACCTCGAAACGACTGGTATGTCTACTAGAAATCTTCTAATAAAGCGACGTTTTAAATGCTATCAGTGTTAGAAAATGATGGTAGCTGAGACTTCTATCGTCAAGAAAAATATCACTTGTCATTAGGTGCAAGACAGATTATTAATTACATAACAAAAAAAGAGGTCGAAACCTCCTTTAATTAACTACTCCGCCAGTAGGACTCGAACCTACGACATCATGATTAACAGTCATGCGCTACTACCAACTGAGCTATGGCGGAATAGAGCTAAGCGACTTCCATATCTCACAGGGGGCAACCCCCAACTACTTCCGGCGTTCTAGGGCTTAACTTCTGTGT
>CAJNBW010000006.1 GCA_905221105.1 bacterium | reverse complement strand
TTAAACCAGCGGATAAGACAGTAGTAGCAAATCCAGCTAAACTTACAGATGCTGAGAAGAAAGCGATCGAAGATAAGGTTAAAGCTGTTAACCCAGGTGCAACTGTAGCAGTAGACGACAAAGGAAACGCAACAGTAACAACACCAGAAGGTAAGACAGCAGTAATTCCAGCAATAGATTTAGTTAAATCACCAGAAGATGCAACTAAGCCAAACGCAGGAAATGACATTGTTAAACCAGCAGACAAAACTGTAGTAGCAAATCCAGCTAAACTTACAGATGCTGAGAAGAAAGCGATCGAAGATAAGATTAAAGCTGTTAACCCAGGATCAACTGTAGTAGTGGACGATAAAGGAAACGCGACAGTCACAACCCCAGAAGGTAAGACAGCGGTTATCCCAGCGTCAGACTTGACTAAGTCAGCATCAGATGCAGCTAAACCAAACGCAGGCAACGATATCGTTAAACCAGCGGATAAGACAGTAGTAGCAAATCCAGCTAAACTTACAGATGCTGAGAAGAAAGCGATCGAAGATAAGATTAAAGCTGTTAACCCAGGATCAACTGTAGTAGTGGACGATAAAGGAAACGCGACAGTCACAACCCCAGAAGGTAAGACAGCGGTTATCCCAGCGTCAGACTTGACTAAGTCAGCATCAGATGCCGCCAAACCAAATGCAGGAAATGACATCGTTAAACCAGCAGATAAGACTGTAGTAGCGAATCCAGATGCATTAACTCCAGAAGAGAAAAAAGCAATCGCAGCTAAAGTAGCAGCAGTCAACCCAGGTTCAACTGTAGTCGTAGACGATAAAGGAAATGCGACAGTCACAACCCCAGAAGGTAAGACAGCGGTAATTCCAGCAACAGACTTGACTAAGTCAGCATCAGATGCTGCTAAGCCAAACGCAGGCAACGACATCGTTAAACCAGCAGATAAGACTGTAGTAGCAAATCCAGATGCATTAACTCCAGAAGAGAAGAAAGCAATCGAAGATAAAGTGAAAGCAGTCAACCCAGGTGCAACTGTAGTAGTAGACGATAAAGGAAACGCAACAGTCACAACCCCAGAAGGTAAGACAGCAGTAATCCCAGCTTCTGACTTAACAAAATCAGCAGCGGATGAAGCTAAGCCAAACGCAGGCAACGACATCGTTAAACCAGCAGACAAGACTGTAGTAGCAAATCCAGACTCATTAACACAAGATGAGAAAGATGCAATTGTAGCTAAAATTAAAGCAGTAAATCCAGGTGCTGAAGTTGTAGTAGACGATAAAGGAAATGCAACAGTAACATTAGAAAACGGTAAGACAGCGGTAATTCCAGCGACAGACTTAACTAAGTCAGCATCAGATGCCGCTAAACCAAATGCAGGAAATGACATCGTTAAACCAGCAGATAAGACTGTAGTAGCGAATCCAGATACATTAACTCCAGAAGAGAAAAAAGCAATCGCAGCTAAAGTAGCAGCAGTCAACCCAGGTTCAACTGTAGCAGTAGACGACAAAGGAAACGCCACAGTAACATTAGAAAACGGTAAGACAGCGGTCATTCCAGCGGCAGACTTAACCAAGTCATTAGATGCAGAAAAAGCACCAAAAGCAGGAAATGACATCGTTAAACCAGCTTCTAAGACAAAAGTAGCAAATCCAGATAGCTTAACTCCAGACGAGAAGAAAGCAATCGAAGCTAAAGTGAAAGCTGTAAACCCAGATTCAACTGTAGTAGTAGACGATAAAGGAAACGCAACAGTCACACTTCCAAACGGTAAGACAGCAGTTATCCCAGCATCAGATTTAACAAAATCTGAAAAAGATGTGAACGATGGAAAAGCTAAAGACAACGCAGTTACACCAGCAGCGAAAACAAAAGTAGCAGATTCAAATGCTCTAACTCCAGACGAGAAGAAAGCAATCGAAGACAAAGTTAAAGCAGCAAATCCAGACGCTGAAGTTGTAGTAGACGATAAAGGAAATGCAACTGTAGTGAAAGATGGTAACGTTTCAGTTATCCCATCAACAGACTTAGTTAAAGTCGAAGGCGATGCTACAAAACCTAATGGTGGTAACGATGCAAACACACCAGCAGCGAAAACTGTAGTAGGAGATCCAGAGTCATTAACAAAAGATGAGAAAGATGAAATCATTGCTAAAGTTAAAGCAGTCAACCCAGGTTCAACTGTAGTAGTAGACGATAAAGGAAATGCAACAGTAACGAAAGGTGATGGAACAGTTCTTAACATCCCAGCTTCAGACTTAGTAATCCCTGCTAAAAAATTTGCTGATGAAGCAACAAATGCTAAAGTGAAAACACCAGCTATCCGTACATTAGTTGAAGATAAAGAAAACTTAACAGACGCTGAAAAAGCAGCTGTTAAGAAAGCAATTGAAGCAGTAAACCCAGGCGCAACTATAGTGGTAGACGAAAAAGGAAACGCAACAGTAACAATGCCAGATGGTTCTACAGCAACAATTTCTAAAGACCAACTAGTGAAAGATAAAGAAGCTGTTTCTAAATCTAAACACGGTGGAGATAATCTTGATATCGACTTGAGTAAAGTAGAGGTAGCAGACCTTGCTAATATTACTCCAGAAGAAAAAGCGAAATTCCAATTCAAAGTTCTAGGTGCTATCACAAATGTAGAAGAATTCGATTTAGATGCTTACATTAAATCTATAGATGAAAATGGAAACACAACTTACACATCTAAAGATTCTAAAGTGAAAATTACAATCGACAAAGATGGTAATGCAACAATCGAAAAAGATGGTAAGAAAGAAGCAGCTGTTAGTATCGATAAAGCCGGAAATGTAACTATCGTTACAAAAGAAGGTCAAGTATTAGCAATTCCAAGAGATGATGCATTCAAACAACGTCCATATGTACCATCAAATGGTGGAGGCAACAACAGTGGTAACGGTAACGGAACTTCTGGCAATAACTCAGCTAATAACACTGATGAAAAAGTGGATAAAGCTAAGTTAGAAGGTGCTATCCATCAATTAGATGAATTGATCATTAAAGAATCAGCTAAGCTTGATGCAGAAACTGCAAAAGAAGCGAATGACTTATTAGCAGATGCTAAGAAAGTATTTGCTAATGCAGACGCAAGTCAAGCAGAAGTGGATGCAATGGTTAAACGTATCGAAGACTTCATGGCGAAAGTTGCTCCAGCAACTGATCATGCAACTCCAGCTAACGACCAAGCTGCTCAAACACCAGCTGTAGCTCCAGCTACTGCTCAAGCAGCAAATGCTAACCAAGAAGTAACAAATGCGCGTACAGTGGCTAAAGAACTGCCAAATACAGGTACAGCAGACTCTGTAGCATCTATGGTAGCAGCTGCCGCAAGTGCAGTACTTGGTCTTGGTCTTGCGGGCCGTCGTCGTAAAGAAGACGAAGAAGCTTAATTGGTAGATTGTTTGAAAAACATCAGATGATAAATCCGATTTTCAGAGCTTAAACCAGTACCTCTCATAAGAAAATCTCCTAGCAGACTTTCCTGCTAGGAGATTTTTGCATTTCAGGAAATGGACGGCTGACTTGGCAACCAGCTGAGGGTGAAGGTTAGTTGCTCAGCTTTCAAGAGGTCTTGATGTTGAATGCTAGATACTGGCACCTTATCCAGTCGGCATTCTTTGACAAAGTTGAAGTGGCTGTAGTTTTGCTCGGCATGGATATCCAGCCATTTACCTTCTTTAGCTAGGTAGATACGGAGATGGTCAAAGAGAGGGATTCCGAGGTCGTAGCTTGGTTTTCCTGGACAGGTCGGATAAAAACCAAGAGCTGACCAGATGTACCAAGCAGATAGGCTACCATTGTCTTCATCGCCAGGATAGGCTTGCCAGCTTGGGTGAAAGGCTTTCTGACGCAGTGTTTTTATGAGAAGGGCGGTGTAGTCAGGGTAGTTGCTGTAACGGAAGAGATAAGGAATGTGGAAGCTCGGCTGGTTGGAAATGGCGACTTGTCCAAAAGGAGCGGTAGCCATTTCGCTCATCTCATGAATCTCGTATCCATAGCCTGTCGTCTCAAAGAGAGGAGCATCCTGACAGGCTTTCAAAAGGTAGTGGCTAAAGGCTTCCTTTCCACCAATAAGCTGGATTAAGCCTGGGATGTCATGTAAAACGCCTAAAGTCGCTTGAATGGCAGAACATTCGGCATAATCACGTCCCCAACTGTATGGAGAGAAGTCAGGACGGAAGTTTCCTTGATTGTCTCGCGCTTGCATGTAGCCTGTCTTAGTGTCAAATAGATGGCGGTAATTTTGAGAAGCGGTTTTATAAGTTTCTGCGATGTTATCCTGACCAAGTTTTTTGGCACAGCTGGCGATACAAAAGTCGCTATAGGCATAGTCTAGGGTATGGCTGACGCTTTCGTGGTGGTCGGTAGAGAGGTAGCCCAGTTCTTGGTATTGGACTAGTCCGTGGCGACCATTGATGCCGAGAGGGTCGGACTTGGTGGCTGTTTCAAGCATGGCTTGGAGAAATTCTTCTTCTAGGTCGGGGGCCATGTCCTTGCAGGCGCTATCTGCGATAATGCCATCTAGCAGGGTACCCGGCATCATACCACGTTCATCTGGAGCCAGCCACTTTGGAAGGAATCCAGTATCGCGGTAGCTATTGAGGAAACCTTCTAAAAAGAGACGATAATGCTCTGGTATGATAAGGGCAAAGAGGGGGAAGGTGGTGCGGAAGGTATCCCAGAAACCATTGTTGCTAAAGAGGATACCGTGCTTGACAGTACCAGTAGTCAGATCCATGTGGATGGCTTGCCCTGATTCATTAACCTCATAAAAAGTTTGAGGAAATAGGAAGAGTCTGTAAAGGCAGTGGTCAAAGAAGGTTCGGTCAGCTTCTCCTGTCTCGATAACGTCAAAACGATGGAGGAGATTTTCCCAGTTCGCTTGGGCACTTGCTTTACAGCTATCAAAATCTTCTTGAGGTAGATTGACTAGAGCTTGAGAAGGGGAGATGAAAGAAGTGCCTAGTTGAATCTCAGCATGGCTGCTTGCTAAGTCAATTCGCCAGTCTCCCCCTTCTTGGCTGATAGCAAGAATATCCGTATTCATTTGCAGGACTGTGAACAGTATCAGCGGATTTTTGGTAGTCTCAGTTTTTCCTTCTTGTCTTAGGACAAGCGTTCTCTTATCTACTTGCTCTACGGTCAGTTCATCTGTTGCGTGAAGATAGAGGGAGAGGGCTTTACCCTGATTTTGCTCTAAGCGAATAGAAGCGCCATAGCAAGTCGGTGTGAGCTGGCTTTCAATCTGATAGCGCAGGGAGAAAATTTTCAGATAATGAGGTTGGAAAGAGGCCTTATCCATATCATAGGAAGACTGACGATGGAAGAGGCTGTCTCCACCTAGCTGGCCTATGACAGGTGTCAGGAGGAGCCAAGAATAGTCCCCAATCCAAGGACTGGGTTGGTGGGTTAATCGAATCCCTTGAAAGACGGGCAGATGCGGATCGAAAAACCAAGCTCCCTCCTGATCACTGGTCTGGGGCACAAAATAATTCATCCCAAAAGGAAGGCCTGTATAAGGCAGGGTATTTCCTCGAGAAAAGGCATGCTTGCTAGCAGTCCCAAAGCGGGTATCGATGGTTTCAAGTAGTGGTTTCATAGTCTTTCCTTTAGCTGTTTTTCTACATTATATCAGAAAAAGAGGGCCTTTAGAAAAGGAGTTTCAAAGATAACTAGTTTGTAGAAAAATGACTATCATTTGTGTATGTATTTTCTGTCTCAAAAGCTATATACTGAAAATGAAACTTGTTTGAAAGAGGAAACTGCACGATGATTTATTCGAAAGAAATTGTTAGAGAATGGCTGGATGAAGTAGCAGAACGGGCTAAGGACCATCCAGAGTGGGTGGATGTTTTCGAGCGTTGCTACACAGACACCTTGGACAATACGGTTGAAATCCTAGAAGATGGTTCAACTTTTGTATTGACAGGGGATATTCCTGCTATGTGGCTTCGAGATTCGACAGCCCAACTCAGACCCTACCTGCATGTGGCTAAAAGAGATGCCCTCCTGCGTCAGACCGTTGCTGGTTTGGTTAAGCGTCAGATGACCTTGATTCTCAAGGATCCTTATGCCAATTCCTTTAACATTGAGGAAAACTGGAAGGGGCACCACGAGACTGACCATACAGACCTTAATGGCTGGATTTGGGAACGTAAGTACGAAGTGGACTCTCTTTGCTATCCTTTGCAGTTGGCTTATCTCCTCTGGAAAGATACTGGCGAGACTAGTCAGTTTGATGAAACTTTTGTCGCAGCGACCAAGGAAATTCTTCATCTGTGGACGGTAGAACAAGACCACAAGAACTCCCCTTATCGTTTTGTTCGAGATACAGACCGCAAGGAAGATACTCTGGTAAATGATGGCTTTGGACCTGATTTTGCAGTGACAGGTATGACTTGGTCAGCCTTTCGTCCAAGTGATGACTGCTGCCAGTATAGCTACTTGATTCCGTCCAATATGTTTGCTGTAGTAGTCTTGGGTTACGTGCAAGAAATCTTTGCAGAACTAGACCTAGCTGATAGCGAGAGTATTATTGCTGATGCTAAGCGTCTCCAGTCTGAAATCCAAGAAGGAATCGAAAACTACGCCTACACCACCAACAGCAAGGGTGAAAAGATTTACGCCTTTGAAGTGGATGGTTTGGGAAATGCTAGTATTATGGATGATCCAAACGTACCAAGTTTGTTGGCTGCACCTTATCTGGGTTACTGCGACATTGACGATGAAGTGTATCAAGCCACTCGCCGTACCATTCTTAGCCCTGAAAATCCATATTTCTACCAAGGAGAATATGCTAGTGGTCTCGGAAGTTCTCATACCTTCTATCGCTATATCTGGCCCATTGCCCTTTCTATCCAAGGCTTGACAACAAGAGATAAGGCAGAGAAGAAATTCTTGCTGGATCAGCTGGTTGCTTGCGATGGGGGCACAGGTGTCATGCATGAAAGCTTCCACGTGGACGACCCAACGCTTTACTCTCGTGAATGGTTCTCTTGGGCCAACATGATGTTCTGCGAATTAGTCTTGGATTACCTGGATATTCGTTAATCTAGGATTTTACTTGTTTTTAGTCAGTTTACTAAGACAAAGTAACTGAATATTTACTTCTTTCAAATTTCATCTCAAATCGTAGTTAAATTCTTGATAAATAAAATATTTAGAGTTAAACTGTTGGTGATTTGTTGAATTTGATTGAGCAAATCTTACATCCAAAAATGTTAACAATAAAAATTTAAATTTAGAATGAGGTTTTACTTCATGGAAAATGTTGTCGTACATATTATCTCACATAGTCACTGGGACCGTGAGTGGTACTTGCCTTTTGAAAGCCACCGTATGCAGTTGGTGGAATTATTTGACAATCTCTTTGATCTCTTTGAAAATGACCCTGAGTTCAAGAGCTTCCACTTGGATGGTCAAACCATTGTCCTTGATGACTACTTGGAGATTCGCCCTGAGAATCGCGACAAAGTCCAACGATACATCGACGAAGGCAAACTTAAAATTGGTCCATTTTACATCTTGCAGGATGACTACTTGATTTCAAGTGAAGCCAATGTCCGCAATACTCTTATCGGTCAGCAAGAAGCTGCTAAATGGGGCAAATCAACTCAGGTTGGTTACTTCCCAGATACCTTTGGAAATATGGGACAAGCACCTCAAATTCTTCAAAAATCAGGCATTCACGTGGCAGCCTTTGGTCGTGGTGTGAAACCGATTGGATTTGACAACCAAGTTCTCGAAGATGAGCAATTTACTTCTCAATTTTCAGAAATGTACTGGCAGGGTGCGGATGATAGTCGTGTTCTCGGGATTCTTTTTGCCAACTGGTACAGTAATGGAAATGAAATCCCAGTTGATAAAGATAAAGCCTTGACCTTCTGGAAACAAAAACTGGCAGACGTGCGTGACTACGCTTCGACCAACCAATGGTTGATGATGAACGGCTGTGACCACCAACCTGTACAGAAAAATCTGAGCGAAGCCATTCGTGTGGCAAATGAACTCTTCCCAGATGTAACCTTTGTTCATAGTTCCTTTGATGAATATGTTCAAGCTGTGGAAGGTGCCCTTCCTGAACACCTATCAACGGTGATAGGCGAGTTGACCAGTCAGGAAACAGATGGTTGGTACACACTTGCCAACACTTCTTCATCACGCATTTATCTTAAACAAACCTTCCAAGAAAATAGCAATCTGCTAGAACAAGTGGTGGAACCATTGACAATTATCACTGGTGGACATAACCACAAGGACCAGTTGACCTATGCTTGGAAAACTCTTTTGCAGAATGCGCCGCATGATAGTATCTGTGGCTGTAGTGTGGACGAAGTTCACCGTGAGATGGAAACTCGTTTTGCCAAGGTTAATCAAGTCGGAAACTTTGTTAAGAGCAACTTGCTCAATGAGTGGAAGGGTAAAATCGCTACAGCTAAGGCTCAAAGTGACTATCTCTTTACTGTTATTAACACAGGCTTGCATGATAAGGTCGATACGGTTAGCACAGTAATTGATGTGGCGACTTGTGATTTCAAGGAATTGCACCCAACAGAAGGTTACAAGAAGATGGCTGCTCTTACCTTGCCAAGCTACCGTGTGGAGGACTTGGATGGTCGTCCTGTAGAGGCTAAAATCGAAGACCTTGGGGCTAATTTTGAGTATGATTTACCAAAAGACAAGTTCCGCCAAGCTCGTATTGCTCGTCAAGTGCGCGTGACCATCCCCGTTCACCTAGCGCCGCTTTCTTGGACAACCTTCCAATTGCTGGAAGGAGAGCAAGAACACCGTGAAGGCATTTACCAAAACGGAGTGATTGATACGCCATTTGTAACGGTGAGTGTGGATGACAATATCACAGTCTATGACAAGACAACTCATGAAGCTTACGAAGACTTTATCCGCTTTGAAGACCGTGGGGACATCGGAAACGAGTATATCTATTTCCAACCAAAAGGAACAGAGCCCATCTATGCAGAGCTTAAGGGCTACGAGGTCTTGGAAAACACAGCTCGCTATGCTAAGATTTTGCTCAAACATGAATTGACCGTGCCTGTCAGTGCCGATGAAAAGCTAGAAGAAGAGCAAAAAGGCATCATCGAGTTTATGAAGCGTGAAGCTGGACGGTCAGAAGAATTGACAAGCATTCCTCTTGAAACTGAGTTGACTGTCTTTGTTGATAATCCACAAATCCGCTTTAAGACTCGCTTTACTAACACTGCTAAAGACCACCGTATCCGTCTCTTGGTCAAGACTCATAACACACGTCCAAGCAATGATTCTGAAAGCATCTATGAAGTGGTAACACGACCAAACAAACCAGCAGCTTCATGGGAAAATCCTGAAAATCCTCAACACCAACAAGCCTTTGTCAGCCTGTATGACGATGAAAAAGGGGTGACTGTATCTAACAAGGGATTGAATGAATACGAAATCCTTGGAGACGACACCATTGCAGTGACTATTTTGCGTGCATCAGGTGAGTTGGGTGACTGGGGTTACTTCCCAACGCCAGAGGCTCAGTGCTTGCGTGAGTTTGAAGTCGAATTTACGATTGAATGCCACCAAGCCCAAGAACGCTTTTCAGCTTTTCGTCGCGCGAAAGCCTTGCAGACACCATTTACCAGCCTTCAGATTGCTAGACAAGAAGGAAGCGTGGCTGCGACTGGTAGCCTCTTGAGCCATTCTGTTCTCAGCATACCGCAAATCTGTCCAACAGCCTTTAAGGTAGCTGAAAATGAAGAAGGCTATGTGCTTCGTTACTACAATATGTGTAGTGAAAATGTGCGTGTACCGGAAAGTCAACATCTCTTCCTTGACCTACTTGAACGACCATACCCAGTTCATAGAGGCCTCATTGCACCGCAAGAGATTCGTACAGAATTGATCAAAAAAGAAGAAATCTAATTTCAAAAAGTAAACATAAAAAGAAAGGAGGGGCGAAAAAGTAAGAACTAACTGCTGATTCGCCCCTTTTTATGGTAAAAACAATGACCATTGCAACGATTGATATCGGAGGGACTGGGATTAAGTTTGCTAGTCTGACTCCTGATGGGAAAATATTGGATAAGGACAGCATTCCAACGCCAGAAAGTTTGGAGGAATTACTAGCTTGGTTAGACCAGCGCTTGTCAGACCAGGATTACAGTGGGATTGCTATGAGCGTTCCAGGTGCAGTCAATCAAGAGACAGGTGTGATTGATGGCTTCAGTGCTGTCCCTTATATCCACGGCTTTTCTTGGTATGAGGCGCTTAGCTCTTATCAGCTACCTGTCCATCTTGAAAATGACGCCAACTGTGTTGGACTTAGTGAATTGTTGGCTCACCCAGAAATTGAAAATGCAGCCTGTGTCGTGATTGGGACTGGGATCGGCGGAGCCATGATTATCAATGGTAGCCTTCACCGAGGTCGCCACGGCTTGGGTGGAGAATTTGGCTACATGACCACCCTTGCCCCTGCTGAAAAGCTCAACAACTGGTCGCAACTAGCGTCAACTGGGAATATGGTACGCTACGTGATTGAAAAATCTGGTCAGACTGACTGGGACGGTCGCAAGATTTACCAAGAGGCTGCAGCTGGAAATGCCCTTTGCCAAGAAGCTATTGAGCGCATGAACCGCAATCTGGCTCAAGGCTTGCTCAATATTCAGTATCTCATCGATCCAGATATCATTAGCCTAGGCGGTTCTATCAGTCAAAATCCAGATTTTATTCAAGGTGTCAAGAAGGCTGTTGATAACTTTGTCGAGACCTACGAAGAATACACGGTCGCACCTGTCATCCAAGCCTGCACCTATCACGCAGATGCTAATCTTTACGGAGCCCTTGTCAACTGGCTACAGGAGGAAAACCAATGGTAAGATTTACAGGACTTAGTCCCAAACAAACTCAGGCAATCGACTTGCTGACAAAGCATATCTCTTTACCAGATGTGGAAGTGGCCGTCGCTCAGTCTGACCAAGCCTCTATCTCTATCAAGGGTGAGAGTGGACAGTATCAACTGACCTACTGCAAACCTCACCAACTCTATCGCGCCTTGTCTTTGTTGGCAACAGTTCTAGCAAAAGGTGACAAAGTAGAGATTGAAGAACAAGCAGCTTATGAAGATTTAGCCTACATGGCAGACTGTTCCAGAAATGCAGTTTTGAATGTAGCCTCTGCCAAGCAGATGATTGAGGTATTGGCTCTCATGGGCTACTCAACCTTTGAGCTCTACATGGAAGACACCTACCAGATTGAGGGGCAACCTTACTTTGGCTATTTCCGTGGCGCCTATTCAGCTGAGGAATTGCAGGAAATTGAAGCATATGCCCAGCAGTTTGACATGACCTTTGTGCCATGTATCCAGACCTTGGCTCACTTGTCAGCCTTCGTCAAATGGGGTGTCAAAGAAGTGCAGGAGCTCCGTGATGTAGAGGATATTCTCCTCATTGGCGAAGAAAAGGTTTATGACCTGATTGATGGCATGTTTGCCACTCTGTCTAAACTACAAACTCGCAAGGTCAATATTGGGATGGACGAAGCCCACTTGGTTGGCTTGGGACGCTACCTTATCTTGAACGGCGTTGTGGACCGTAGTCTTCTCATGTGCCAACACTTGGAGCGCGTGCTGGATATTGCTGACAAGTATGGTTTCCACTGCCAGATGTGGAGCGATATGTTCTTCAAGCTCATGTCAGCGGATGGCCAGTACGATCGTGACGTGGAAATTCCAGAGGAAACGCGAGTCTACCTAGACCGTCTCAAAGACCGTGTGACCTTGGTTTACTGGGATTATTACCAAGATAGCGAAGAAAAGTACAATCGCAATTTCCGCAACCACCACAAGATTAGTCATGACCTTGCCTTTGCAGGTGGAGCTTGGAAGTGGATTGGTTTTACACCCAACAACCATTTCAGTCGTCTCATCGCTATAGAAGCCAATAAAGCCTGCCGTGCCAATGATATCAAAGAAGTCATTGTAACGGGTTGGGGGGATAATGGTGGGGAAACAGCCCAATTCTCTGTCCTACCAAGCTTGCAAATCTGGGCAGAACTCAGCTACCGCAATGACCTAGACCGTTTGTCTGCTCACTTCAAGACCAATACAGGCCTATCAGTTGAGGACTTTATGCAGATTGACCTAGCCAACCTCTTGACAGACCTACCAGGCAATCTCAGTGGCATCAATCCTAACCGCTATGTCTTTTACCAGGATGTTCTCTGTCCGATTCTTGACAGACACATGACACCTGAACAGGACAAACCGCACTTCGCTCAGGCTGCTGAGACGCTTGCTAACATTAAAGAAAAAGCTGGCAACTATGCCTACCTATTTGAAACTCAGGCCCAGTTGAATGCTATTTTAAGTAGCAAAGTCGATGTGGGACGGCGTATTCGTAAAGCCTATCAAGAAGGTGATAAAGAGAGTCTGCAAGAAATCGCCAGACAAGAATTACCAGAACTCAGAAGCCAAATTGAAGACTTCCATGCCCTCTTTAGCCACCAATGGATGAAAGAAAACAAGGTCTTTGGCTTGGATACAGTTGATATCCGTATGGGCGGACTCTTGCAACGCATCAAGCGCGCAGAAAGCCGTATCGAGGCTTATCTTGCTGGTCAGCTTGACCGCATCGAAGAACTAGAAGTAGACATCTTGCCATTTACTGACTTCTACGCAGACAAGGACTTCGCAGCAACAACAGCTAACCAGTGGCATACTATTGCGACAGCTTCAACCATTTATACAACTTAGAAACAAGAACAGTGTCCCTTGTTCAGAGTGTTTCTCGTGAAACATCCCTTTCTTAAAAAAGTACTCCACATAAAATAATTTGTGGAGTTTTTTCTATAATTAGTAGTTTAACCTAACCTGCAAATAGGAGTATACTAATAATGTAATCGTTATCAAAAGTCTAAAAAGGAATTTTTAGATGGATATCAAAATAAAAAAGGGAGGAAATTATGAATAAGTTTTCAAAAACCTTGAGAGACAACTGGATCTTTCTCTTGATGGTTTTACCAGGGGCACTCTGGTTGATTCTATTCTTCTACATTCCAGTATTTGGGAACGTGGTTGCCTTTAAAGACTACCACATGACCAGTAATGGATTTATAGATAGTATCGTGAATAGTAAATGGGTCGGACTCGATAATTTCAGATTCTTATTTAGTTCAAGAGACGCCTTTATCATCACACGAAATACTGTCCTCTACAATTTAGGCTTTATCTTTATTGGTCTGATTGTATCTGTAGGGATTGCCATCATCCTCAGTGAACTCCGTTCTAAGAGAATGGTTAAAATCTTCCAAACTTCTATGTTGTTCCCTTACTTCTTGTCTTGGGTTATCATCAGTTTCTTTACAGATGCCTTCCTAAACATTGATAAAGGGGTCTTCAACCATTTCCTAGAATCTATTGGGATGAAAGAAGTTAATTTCTACGCTAACTTGGGTATCTGGCCATATCTCCTACTTTTCCTAGGTATTTGGAAAGGCTTTGGATATAGCAGTGTGATGTACTATGCGACGATTATGGGAATTGATCCAACCTACTACGAAGCAGCGACAGTGGACGGGGCTAGCAAATGGCAACGAATCCGCAATGTAACCATTCCGCAGTTGACACCATTGGTAACTGTATTGACCATCCTTGCAGTCGGAAATATCTTCCGTGCAGACTTCGGTCTCTTCTACCAAATCCCCCACAATGCTGGTCAGCTTTATAACGTAACCAACGTCTTGGACGTATATGTTTATAATGGCTTGACTCAGACAGCGGATATCGGGATGGCTTCAGCGGCGGGTCTCTACCAATCAGTTGTCGGCTTGATTTTGGTTATCCTATCGAACTTACTTGCAAGACGAGTTGATCCAAACTCAGCCTTGTTCTAGAAAGGAGGAGAATATGGCAGAAAAGAAAATTAAAAAAGAAAAAATTGATAATGTCGGCATTCACTCCTTCAGTAAGAAAGCGGATATCTTCTTTAGTACCATTTCTGGTTTGATCGCCCTCTCTTGTATCCTACCCTTTGTATTCGTTATCATTATTTCGGTGACAGATGAAAAGAGTATCCTTCAAAATGGGTATAGCTTCTTCCCATCACAATTTGGTTTAGACGGTTTTGAGTTTTTGGCACAGTTTAAGGATAAAATCCTCCAAGCCCTCTTCATCTCAGTCTTTGTAACCGTAGTTGGGACATTGACAAATGTCTTTATCACAACAACTTATGCTTACGCCATTTCACGTACAACCTTTAAGTATCGCAGATTCTTTACCATCTTCGTACTTCTCAGTATGTTGTTCAACGCTGGTTTGGTACCAGGTTATATCATGGTCACTCGTGTACTTCAGCTTGGTGACACTGTTTGGGCCTTGATTGTTCCAATGCTTCTCTCACCATTCAATATTGTCTTGATGCGTTCCTTCTTCAAGAAGACCATTCCAGAAGCTATTCTAGAATCTGCTCGTATCGATGGTGCCAGTGAAGCCCGAATTTTCTTCCAGATCTGTTTGCCATTGTCACTACCAGGTATCGCAACCATCACGCTCTTAACAGCTCTTGGTTTCTGGAATGACTGGTTCAACGCCCTTCTTTATATCAAGAGTGACAACTTGTATCCATTGCAATATTTGCTTATGCAAATCCAACAAAATATGGACTACATCGCCAAAGCAGTCGGCCTATCCGGTCAACTGGGCGTTGCTCTACCGAAAGAAACAGGTCGTATGGCCATGGTTGTGGTCGCAACCCTTCCAATCGCGATTTTATATCCATTCTTCCAACGCTACTTTGTAAAAGGTTTGACTATCGGTGGTGTGAAAGAATAGTGCTTGTTGAGAAATACTATTTCTCATTTCCAAACTTCTCTTGAATGAAGTTGAAATCATTACATTGTTTATAAGTTTAAAAATAAAAAAAGGAGTTTTTATCATGAAAAACTGGAAAAAATATGCTTTTGCATCTGCTAGTGTAGTCGCTTTGGCTGCTGGTCTCGCTGCTTGTGGAAACCTTTCAGGTAACAAAAAAGCTGCTGACTCAGCTTCAGGTGATAAGACTGTTATCAAAATGTACCAAATCGGTGACAAACCGGATAACTTGGATGAATTGCTAGAAAATGCTAACAAAATCATCGGTGAAAAAGTTGGTGCTAAATTGGATATCCAATACCTTGGATGGGGTGACTATGGTAAGAAAATGTCAGTTATCACATCATCTGGTGAAAACTATGATATCGCCTTTGCAGATAACTATGTTGTAAACGCTCAAAAAGGTGCTTACGCTGACTTGACAGAATTGTACAAAAAAGAAGGTAAAGATCTTTACAAGGCACTTGACCCAGCTTACATCAAAGGTAACAGCATTAACGGTAAAATTTACGCAGTTCCAGTTGCAGCCAACGTTGCATCATCTCAAAACTTCGCCTTCAACGGAACACTTCTTGCTAAATACGGTATCGATATTTCAGGTGTCACTTCATATGAAACACTTGAACCAGTCTTGAAACAAATCAAAGAAAAAGCTCCAGATGTAGTGCCATTTGCGGTTACTAAGAACTTCATCCCATCTGATAACTTTGACTATCCAGTTCCAAATGGACTTCCATTCGTTATCGACCTTGAAGGAGACACTACTAAGATCGTCAACCGTTACGAAGTACCTCGTTTCAAAGAACACTTGAAGACTCTTCACAAATTCTATGAAGCTGGCTACATTCCAAAAGACGTAGCAACAAGCGATACTTCATTTGACCTTCAACAAGATACTTGGTTCGTTCGTGAAGAAACAGTAGGACCAGCTGACTATGGTAACAGCTTGCTTTCACGTGTTGCGAACAAAGATATCCAAATCAAACCAATCACTAACTTCATTAAGAAAAACCAAACAACACAAGTTGCTAACTTTGTTATCTCAAACAACTCTAAGAACAAAGAAAAATCAATGGAAGTGTTGAACCTCTTGAACACTAACCCAGAACTCTTGAACGGTCTTGTTTACGGTCCAGAAGGCAAGAACTGGGAAAAAATTGAAGGTAAAGAAAACCGTGTTCGCGTTCTTGATGGATACAAAGGAAACACTCACATGGGTGGATGGAACACTGGTAACAACTGGATCCTTTACATCAACGAAAACGTTACAGACCAACAAATCGCAGACTCTAAGAAACAATTGGCTGAAGCTAAAGAATCTCCAGCACTTGGATTCATCTTTAACACTGACAATGTGAAATCTGAAATCTCAGCAATCTCTAACACAATGCAACAATTCGATACAGCTATCAACACTGGTACTGTAGACCCAGATAAAGCTATTCCAGAATTGATGGAAAAATTGAAATCTGAAGGTGCCTACGATAAAGTATTGAACGAAATGCAAAAACAATACGATGAATTCTTGAAAAACAAAAAATCATAAGATCAATTGATTTCGTGTATTCATTCTTAATTCCTAAAAACTGAATCACTGTTTTCCTCAGGCTTATCTGGGGGAGGCAGTGATTTTTTGAAACGATAGCATGGATATCCATGTTTTCTCTTATCCCTATTTAACCATTCAGGAAATCTTAAGCACTATTTAGGATTTGGAGTAAGGATTTAGGCAAATATGGCTTATATTAGAGATGTCTCGAGTTTACAAAGGAGAGTTCATATGAAAAAGTATCAACTTCTATTCAAAATAAGTGCAGTTTTCTCTTATCTATTTTTCGTATTTGGCCTTTCTCAGCTGACGCTTATTGTCCAAAATTATTGGCAATTTTCTTCCCAGATTGGCAATTTCGTCTGGATTCAAAATATCTTGAGTTTGCTATTTAGTGGAGTCATGATTTGGTTTCTGGTTAAGACAGGCCATGGTTATCTCTTTCGCATTCCAAGAAAAAAATGGCTTTGGTATTCGATTTTGATAGTATTAGTGGTAGTGCTCCAGATTTCTTTTAACGTTCAGACAGCTAAACATGTTCAGTCAACTGCTGAAGGTTGGGCCGTATTGATCGGTTATAGTGGGACCAACTTTGCTGAGCTAGGTATCTATGTAACCCTGTTTTTTCTGACTCCACTGATGGAAGAATTGATCTATAGGGGTTTGTTGCAACATGCTTTCTTTAAATATTCGCGATTTGGCCTTGATTTGCTTCTTCCTTCCATTTTATTTGCTCTTCCTCATTTTTCAAGCCTGCCTAGTTTGTTAGATATCTTCGTCTTTGCAACATCTGGCATCATCTTTGCTAGTTTGACCCGCTATACCAAGAGCATTTATCCTTCCTATGCGGTGCATGTGATCAATAATATTTTCGCAACATTACCATTTTTGCTGACTTTTTTACACAGGGTATTTGGGTAAAATATTAGCAGGCGAGTTAGGAATTATAGTTTTTCAATTAATACGCGAATTTCAGGAGGAAAATGAGTATGACACCATTAAAATGGTTCGCTGGAGGAAGCGAAAGACGTTGTGAAGCCCTGACGATCATAAATCATCTATTGGAAGATATAAAGGATACGCCTCAACTTGCTCCTTTGAAAAATCAGTTAGTGAGTTATAAAAGACGATTAAAGGGTGATGGGACCTCTACTCCGTTTATTCTGAGCCAAATGAACGTTGACATCTCACGTGTGTTGATTAACAATAAGCTGAGTTTGTCAAAAAGTCAAGCTGAGCAGATCAAAAAATTGAGAGAATTGTCGTCGATTCGCTATGGTTACTAATGAAATGCAGGGATAAATCCCTTTCTACAATTTCCAGTCAAATAAATTGCATTCGTTTTCTCAAGCAGGTATACTAGTATAGTTAGATGAAAAATTCTGAAAATTTAAGAATAGAAAAGAGAACAAATCTTATGGCAAAAGATATTCGTGTCTTACTTTACTACCTTTATACTCCAATTGAAAATGCAGAGCAATTTGCTGCTGACCACTTGGCTTTCTGTAAATCAATCGGCCTTAAAGGCCGTATCCTAGTCGCTGACGAAGGAATTAACGGAACAGTTTCAGGTGATTACGAAACAACTCAAAAATACATGGACTACGTTCACAGCCTCCCAGGTATGGAAGACCTCTGGTTCAAGATTGACGAAGAAAATGAACAAGCCTTCAAGAAGATGTTTGTTCGCTACAAGAAAGAAATTGTCCACCTTGGTTTGGAAGACAATGACTTTGACAACGATATCAACCCGCTTGAAACAACAGGTGCTTACTTGTCTCCAAAAGAGTTCAAAGAAGCCCTTCTTGACGAAGATACAGTTGTCCTTGACACACGTAATGATTATGAGTACGACCTAGGGCACTTCCGTGGGGCTATCCGCCCAGACATCCGCAACTTCCGTGAGTTGCCACAATGGGTCCGTGACAACAAGGAAAAATTCATGGATAAGCGTGTCGTGGTTTACTGTACAGGTGGAGTTCGCTGTGAGAAATTCTCAGGCTGGATGGTCCGTGAAGGCTACAAAGATGTCGGCCAATTGCACGGAGGAATCGCAACTTACGGTAAAGACCCAGAAGTCCAAGGTGAGCTTTGGGATGGGAAAATGTACGTCTTTGACGAGCGCATCGCAGTTGATGTTAACCATGTCAACCCAACCATCGTAGGGAAAGACTGGTTTGATGGAACACCATGTGAACGTTATGTAAACTGTGGAAATCCATTCTGTAACCGTCGTATCTTGACATCAGAAGAAAATGAAGACAAGTACCTTCGTGGCTGCTCACACGAATGCCGTGTTCACCCACGTAACCGCTATGTTTCAGAAAATGAATTGACACAAGCAGAAGTTATCGAGCGCCTAACCGCTATCGGTGAAAGCTTGGATCAAGTAGCTACTGTATAAGATTAAACAGTCCTCAGGGGCTGTTTTTCTATGCTTTGTACTCACAAATCTAATACTCAATGAAAATCAAAGAGCAAACTAGGAAGCTAGCCGCAGGCTGTACTTGAGTACGGCAAGGCGAAGCTGACGCGGTTTGAATTTGATTTTCGAAGAGTATAAAGTTTGTTTTTGTATCTTTCAGAAAAATAAGGTATACTATATGTAAACGATTTCAAAAGGAGTTCAGTTATGGCGAAAACATTTTTTATTCCAAATAAACAGAGCATTTTAGGAGAACAGGAAATTTTGACTGCCAAGTCCATCTTGGCTTTGGTAGATGGTTTGGAGTCACATAGCTATGATGCTGTCTATCTCCGTCAGCCTCTTAACCGTCTCGAGTATATCGAGTGTGCGATAGTAGGGCAATCACAATTTCTCTTTAAAGTTAGTTATGATGATGGTCCAAAGGCTTATCGTGTCGATCTTCCTGACCTACTCACAAAGACAGACTGGCGGATTATCAAAGCATTTTTAGATGCCCTGCTTGCTTACACAGGAACTGAGATTGAGGGGCTAGATGGTTTTGACTTTGAAGCTTATTTCCAAGCAAGTATTCAAACTCATATTGCAGACACTGCGGCTCGTTTTACAATTTGCCAAGGAATTTTTAATCCTGTTTTCTTTAGTCATGAAGACTTGAAAAACTTTTTAGAGGAAGATGGCTTGGCTCAATTTGAAGCGCGTGTACGTGCTGTTCAAGAGACAGATGCCTATTTTGCAAGAGTTTCCTTCTATCAGGATGGAGAGGGGCAAGTGCATGGCGTTTACCATCTGGCGCAAGGAGTCAAGACTGTTTTACCGAGAGAACCATTTGTCCCTGCAGCCTATATTGAGCAATTGCTGGATAAGGAAGTTCAGTGGGAGATTGACTTGGTTCAAATCACAGGAGACGGCTCTAAACCAGAAGACTATGAAGCCATTGCCCGCTTGGACTATGCAAAATTCCTAGAGTCACTACCATCAGCATCTTACCACCAACTAGACGCCAATCAATTAGAAATCCAACCCATCTTAGAAAAAGATTTTAAAGCATTAGCACAAGAAGAGTAAATCAGAAGCAGGTCAATCGACTTGCTTTTTGGCATAGAAAAATCCTGCCATGAAAGACAGGATTGCTACTCAATGAAAATCAAAGAGCAAACTAGGAAACTAGCCGCAGGCTGTACTTGAGTACGGCAAGGCGACGTTGACGCGGTTTGAATTTGATTTTCGAAGAGTATAAATTTTAAAGAAAGGCCAAGATACGGAGATAATCTCCAATCAGTGCCACTTCAGCCACAAAGAAGAGGAGGATAATGACTCCGTTCACAAGGACAGATAAGAATAATTGATAGAAGGAGTCGGTTTCACTTGCTTGACTTGGTCTTGTAATGATATGGAGGCTAGCAAGCAGAATGATTCCAATGCTAATCACACACAAGAGGGCTGTGAATCGCAGGCTGTCAAAGAAGGCAAAGAAACTAGCAATAGCAGTGAGGAAGATTGGAATTGCCAAGAGTTGACTATATTGTTGGACAACCTTTTCTAGCGTCCAGTCCTTTTCTTGGTAGATAAATCGTCTCACTACGAAACTACCCAAGAGGAATGAAAAGAAGAAGAGTGTTGTTGCTACTAGGATAGAGATGATAGAAAAGAGAGTTAAAGGAGCTAGTTGCTCAGGGAAGTGGCTGTTGATAGTTGCTATATGTCCATAGTAGGCTTGTTTGATGTGATAGATACTAAAGAAAAAGGAAGATGAAGAAAACAGAATGAGTAAGAGAAAGGCTGTGTAACTGTGTGTGCTACTTGTTTCAAGCTGGCTTGTAGGAGATTTGAGAGCCTCCACTAGCCAAGACCAAAAATCAAGCACTTGCTCTTTCCATTTATCCGTAGATTTTGGAGCTTGGTCGGGGATATAAGGACTTTCTAAGGATTTACTGAGAAGAAGTGGCTCTTTCGTGGTTGGTTTTTGCTGAGGAAGAACTTCTTGGCTCTCTTCAGCTATAGTGACTTTTTCTGTTTCTTTAGAAAGGTCTTGCTCTTCTTCAGTAGAATCGGATGCTTTCTTTTCTTCTATTTCTGTTCTCGCTTCACTGTCTTCAGGAGCTTCAATTTTCTCTTCTTGCTGGTTTTCTAGTTCGACTGCAGCTTGAGAGACTTCCTCCTCTAACTGAGTATTTTTTTCAATTGGTGTATCGAGATCGGCTATCGTTTCTTCAGCCTTGTCTGCAACATCTTGGACTTGTTCATCAGGCTTGTTCTTACTTGTTGTTTTTACAAAATCATTACTTTCAAACCATTCTTGTTTCATGGTAGAACCTCCTTTTTAGTTAGATAAATATGCTTCCATAGTAGCAGATGTAAGCGTTTTTGTCAACGTCTGCTTGGTGTGGATATTAGTTCAATATCATCATCAGATCTAGCAATGAGTTGATCCTTGACATCGGTTTTTTCAGTTTTGTAAGGGTTGCTTAATTCCGTGCCTCTTGATTCAGGCTTTTCTCTTGTGAATTGGTGGATAGAACCATAGTTGCTTGAGATGTCCCAGTTAATTCGTTGGCTCTCTTTCTGGTCTAGGATGATTCTGAGATAATATTTGGCAGTCAGTTCAACCCTACCATGGACTTGGATATTTTCAGCGTGGAAGTGATGTTCTGTTGACTCTAGCTGACTATCTGTAAGGTCTGTATCAAAGATATTAATGATATTAGGGGTTGTGAGTTTACTGTTTTTGATACGACTTCCTTCAATTCGGAGGAGATAGCCATTATTGGTATTGAGGGTCGCATTTTCAAGGCTGGCATTGGTGATACTGGTTTGACCGCGATTTGCTGAGATGTTGATTCCTTTTAGAGTTCTCCCTTTTGGCAATTGGAGAATAACTTCTTCAAAACGACGAGAGTAGCTGCTTGCGATATGGAGAATCCCGCCAATTCCAGAAGAGAGAAATGGAGTTTCAGACAGTTTCTTATCAGTGAGGCTCAGCGTTTTATCGTTCTGATTTGTGATAAGATCATGGTGAGCAGAAAGAGATGGATGGTAAGAAATGTGGATTTGATCATCGAAAGAGTCTGTGATGGTCAGTGCGTGTTGATGGAGAGTAATCTCTAGGTTTTCGACTTCCTTGCCAAAGGTCAACTCTTCCATCCGACTATCATAGACAGGCTCCTTGGACATGGCAAGTAGGCTCTTAATTCCGTCAGATTGGATACCTACAAAGAGCAGGATAAAGCCGATAACGGTAGTCACCACACCAAAAATGAGAAATCCTTTTGTCAATTTACGCATGCTGATCACCTCTCTTTCCTTTTTTGAGAACAAATTGCACCAAGCGAACAATGAGTAGGCCGAAGAAGCGGGCTACATAGGAAATACCTAGTAAGACTAGTGAAGAAGCACCGATAGCCAGTAAACCAGCACCAAAAATCAAGATAAAGGCTGATTTAGCTTGGACTAAGACAGTGAAACTTTCAACTAAAAATAGGAATCCGCCGATGATACCAAGTATGGAAACCGCAAAGAAAACTAGAATGACAGTCAAGGCTGCCACAAGGATTGCGAACAGGGACACGAGGATGGCGATTCCCAGAGGAATACCGATGGGTGCTGCAAGGAGAGCTAACAAGGCGATATGCAAAATTTGTCGGTTATTCTTTTGAGCGGGTGCTTCATTGATTTTTTTATCGAGAAGATTAGAGAGCACTTCGTGAGCTGCTTCCTTAGGAGTTCCTAAGCTAGCGATGAGTTCTTCCTCTCCTTCGACTCCAGCATCGTCAAAGAGTTCCCTGAAATAGTCCATGGCTTCAATTTGGTCAGCCTGAGGCAGTTTTTTGAGATAAAGTTCTAGCTGAGTCAGGTATTCAGTTCTTGTCATGGCGGATACTCCCTTCTATGATGCCATTGATAGTGTCTGTGTAGAGTGTCCATTCATCTTTTAGGGTCAAGAGCTGCTCTATACCACCGTTTGTCAAGGAGTAGTATTTGCGCATGCGACCTTGGAACTCTCTAGAATAGGTTGTCAGAAAGCTATTGCCTTCCAATTTTTTGAGAATGGGATAGAGTGTAGATTCTTTGATATTAGCGATAAGCTTAATGGTTTGGCTAATCTCATAACCATAAGAATCCCCTTTTTCCAGTACGGCCAAGATGAGAAATTCAATCAAGGCAGAGGATGTTGGAAAGTACATGGGAAACCTCCTTTTCTAATGTGTAAGATTTTTATATATAATTTTTCTACACATACATTGTACATCTAAAAGAAAGCCCTGTCAAGAGAAATGTGTAAAATTTTTATATATAAAAAACTTCTAGCTAAAACTAGAAGTTTAAAGGATTTTATCAGCTCTGTCCACTGTAAAGAGGGCCACAGTCATCAGGATATCGACGAGCAAGAGGGCAGCTACAGCTGGTACCCAAGAGTGGAAAAGGTCAAAACTGTAACCAAAGAGAGTCGGTCCAAAGGCTGCTAGGATATAGCCTCCTGTTTGAGATAGACCAGACAATTGGGCTGTCTTTTCAGGAGCGCTTGTCTTGAGTGAAAAGTTGACCATGAGATAAGGGAAGAGGGCGCTGGTTGCGGTTCCGATGAGGAGATGGATGGCAAGCCAGTAAATGAAACTATTGACTGGGAAGAAGAGCATGGAAATGCCGACCACACCAGCTAGTGAAACTAGAGTAAGCATGAGCTGACGGTTGCGAGTAGATAAACTGGTTGTCAGGCTTGGGATAGTCATTGAAAAAGGAATACTAATCAGAGAGAAGATAGATGTCAGCAAGCCAGCTTCGTGACTGGATAGGCCTGCATGGATAGACATGGTGGGTAGCCAGGTCATAGCAGTGTAAAAGAGCAAGGATTGAAAACCTGCAAAGACAATAACTGCCCAGACCTGTTTATTACGCATGACCTTTGTTTTGCTTTTCTGTTTGGTTTGTGGAGCCAGTCTGTGATTATAGCGGTGATTTGGCAGCCAGACCAAAAAAGTTGCTAGACAGAGTAGGGTGAGGAGGATGATAAGTCCTTTCCAAGAACTGGCTTGTGTAATGGGCACAGCTAGATAGGAAGCCAGAGCCGTCGCAATCCCCATAGACGTTACATATAAGGTGGTCAGAAAACCAATTTTCTTTGGCTGATTAGCTTGGATAAGACTAGGAAGCAGAACGTTGATGACTGCGATACTTGCTCCAACCATCAAGGTTCCTAGATAGAGGAGGGGGAGATTGATTAGTCGAATGAGAGAGCCTATAGTCAAGAAGAAAAGGCTATAGGTGAAGAGATGCTCCAAGCCGATTTTCTGAGCCAGTCGGGTAGAAAATAGTGAGAAGAGAGTAAACATGAGGAGGGGAAGGCTGGTCAAAACACCAAGTGAACTGACTTCTACTCCCAGACCTTGCGAAATATCTCCCAAAATAATGGGTAAAACAGTAAAAGGAGTCCGCAAGGAAACACCAATCAGGATAATACCTGGAACAAAAAAAAGTGATTGCTTTTTCATATAATACCTCTTCTAACTGATTTTAATAACAGCTTATTTTAAGGCTTTTTCACTATAATGTCAAGTAAGGTTTCTGGCTTTCAAGATAAAAATGGGAAAGTCTTGAAAATTATGATAAAATAGTGGAAGGAAATCTATACATTGGAGAAAAACTGTGTCTGAAAAGCAAAAAATCAGCGTATTGATGTCGGTCTATATCAAGGAAAATCCGACATTTTTAAAGGATGCTATTGAGAGTGTTCAAAATCAGACCCTGAAACCGAGCGAGTTGGTTCTGGTTGAGGATGGGCCTTTGACACCTGAGCTCTATCAGGTGTTAGACCAGGTGGAAGCCCAGTCTGAAATTCCAGTGAAACGCTGCCCTCTTGAGCAGAATCAAGGTTTGGGTCTGGCTCTTCGACAGGGTGTTTTGCAGTGTCAGTACGATATCATCGCTCGTATGGATACAGATGATATAGCTGTTCCAGACCGTTTTGAGAAACAGGTTCAGCTAATGGAGAAGGACAATCTGGACCTATTAGGTGGACATATTGCAGAATTTATTGACAATCCTGATGAGATCGTTTCTTATCGTCGTGTTCCGACTCAACATGCAGAGATTGTAGCTTATCAAAGAATGAGAAGTGCATTTAACCACATGACTGTCATGTTCAAGAAGGATATGGTTCTCAAGGCAGGCAACTATGAGGATGGGCTTTATATGGAGGATGACCTCCTCTGGCTCAATATGATTGCTGCAGGAGCTAAGACTGGAAACCTCGATCAAATCTTGTGTAGGGTTCGTGTCGGAGCAGGAATGTTTGAGCGTCGTGGGGGACTGCGCTACCTCAAACTTTATCGTCAGGCTCGTCAACGAATGCTGAAGAGAGGGCAAATTTCTTACATGGAATATGCCAAGAGTGTTGCCATTCAGATGGTTGTTGCTCTTTGTCCAGGATTTGTCCGACAGTTTATTTTTATGAAACTGTTACGAAAAAGCAATTAAAAGATTGTAGCAAATCGTAAACTGGAGAAAAAGTGTTATAATAACAATATAATACTCTTCGAAAATCTCTTCAAACCGCGTCAACGTCGCCTTGCCGTAGATATATGTTCCTGACTTTGTCAGTCTTATTCACAACCTCAAAACAGTGTTTTGAGCAGCCTGCGGCTAGTTTCCTAGTTTGCTCTTTGATTTTCATTGAGTATAATCATCCAGCTCTTTTAAGGAGGAGTAAATTTCTATGAATAAAAAACTCACAGATTATGTCATTGATCTGGTGGAAATTTTAAATAAACAACAAAAACAGGTCTTCTGGGGCATATTTGATATTTTCAGTATGGTGGTTTCCATCATTGTATCCTATATTTTATTTTACGGATTGATTAATCCAGCACCTGTTGACTACATTATTTATACGAGTTTGGCCTTCCTGCTCTATCAATTGATGATTGGATTTTGGGGGTTGAACGCTAGTATCAGCCGTTACAGCAAGATTACGGACTTTATGAAAATCTTTTTTGGTGTGACTGCTAGCAGTGTTTTGTCTTATGGAATCTGCTATGCCTTCTTGCCACTCTTTTCAATCCGTTTCATCATTCTCTTTATCTTGTTGAGTACCTTCTTGATTTTATTGCCACGGATTACTTGGCAGTTAATCTACTCTAAACGCAAAAAAGGCAGTGGTGATGGGGAACATCGTCGTACCTTCTTGATTGGTGCTGGTGATGGTGGAGCTCTCTTTATGAACAGCTACCAACACCCAACCAGTGATTTGGAACTTGTTGGTATTTTGGATAAGGATGCTAAGAAAAAGGGTCAAAAACTCGGTGGTATCCCTGTTTTGGGCTCTTACGACAATCTACCTGAATTAGCCAAACGCCATCAAATCGAGCGTGTTATCGTTGCGATTCCGTCGCTTGACCCGTCAGAATATGAACGTATCCTGCAGATGTGTAATAAGCTGGGTGTCAAATGTTACAAGATGCCTAAGGTTGAAACTGTTGTTCAAGGACTTCATCAAGCAGGTGGAGGCTTCCAGAAGATTGATATCACAGATCTTTTGGGCCGTCAGGAAATTCGTCTTGATGAATCGCGTCTGGGCGCAGAACTGACAGGTAAGACAATTTTAGTCACAGGTGCTGGTGGTTCAATCGGTTCTGAAATCTGTCGGCAAGTTAGCCGCTTCAACCCTGAACGTGTTGTCTTGCTCGGTCATGGGGAAAATTCAATCTACCTTGTGTATCATGAATTGATTCGCAAGTTCCAAGGGATTGATTATGTACCAGTGATTGCCGATATTCAAGACTATGACCGTCTCTTGCAAGTCTTTGAGCAGTATAAGCCTGCTATTGTTTATCATGCGGCGGCTCACAAGCACGTTCCGATGATGGAGCGCAATCCAAAAGAAGCCTTCAAGAACAATATTCGTGGAACCTACAATGTTGCTAGGGCTGTTGATGAAGCCAAAGTACCTAAGATGGTTATGATTTCGACAGATAAGGCCGTCAATCCACCCAATGTTATGGGAGCAACCAAGCGCGTGGCTGAGTTGATTGTCACTGGCTTTAACCAACGTAGCCAATCGACCTACTGTGCAGTCCGTTTTGGGAATGTTCTCGGTAGCCGTGGTAGTGTTATTCCAGTTTTTGAACGTCAGATTGCTGAAGGTGGGCCTGTAACGGTGACAGACTTCCGTATGACCCGTTACTTTATGACCATTCCAGAAGCTAGCCGTTTGGTTATCCATGCTGGTGCTTATGCCAAGGATGGAGAAGTCTTTATCCTTGATATGGGGAAACCAGTCAAGATTTATGACTTGGCCAAGAAAATGGTCCTTCTAAGTGGACACACCGAAAGTGAAATTCCAATCGTTGAAGTTGGAATCCGTCCAGGTGAAAAACTCTATGAGGAACTCTTGGTGTCAACTGAATTGGTTGATAATCAGGTTATGGATAAGATTTTCGTTGGTAAGGTGAATGTCATGCCTCTAGAAGCCATCGATCAAAAGATTGAAGAGTTCCGCACTCTCAGTGGAGATGAGTTGAAACAAGCTATTATCGCCTTTGCTAATCAAACAACCCACGTTGAATAAAAAATCTTTAAAATCAGAAAAACGCATATTATCAGGTCTGAATGAACCTTGGTAATATGCGTTTTGTTATGTAGAGACTTATACTCTTCGAAAATCTCTTCAAACCACGTCAACGTCGCCTTGCCGTATAGATGTTACTGACTTCGTCAGTTCTATCTACAACCTCAAAACGGTGTTTTGAGCAGTCTGCGGCTACTTTCCTAGTTTGCTCTTTTATTTTCATTGAGTATTGCTCCATTTTCTTCTGAAATAGAGTTGTTGCCCAGTCTATGTTATTGAAAATACTCCAAAACTTCTATGGGTTTGTGGGCGATATAATCAGGCTGATAGTTTAGTAGATCTGCTTGCTCCCCAAATCCCCAAGTGACGGCCAATTTCTGAATGCCTGTTTCTTGAGCTCCTAGCATATCAAACTTGGTATCTCCGATGATGATGGCTTGTTCTGGTGCTAGTTGATGTGTCTGCAAGGCTTGGCGAATGACATCTGCCTTATGTGGTGCTTCAGGGCTGGAACCATAAATGCCATCAAAGAAATGATAGATTCCCAAGTTCTTAGTCATGTCTTGAGCAGTAGGTGTATTCTTTGTCGTGGTGATGTAGAGAGGGTAATTCTTGGATAGTTCTTGAAGTAATTCTACAATCTGAGGAAAGAGTTGAGCTTCATGTATGCCTTTTGCCTTGTAGTAAGAACGGTATATCTGGACAGCCTCAGAAATTTGGTCTTTGGGAAGGCAGGTCGCAAAACTACTTTCAAGAGGCGGCCCCATAAAACCACGAATCGTTTTGGCATCAGGACTAGGCACCCCGAGCTCCTTAAAAGTATGGGTAAAGGCATTGTGAATCCCAATAGAACTGTCAACGAGGGTTCCATCCAGATCGAAAAAGATAGCTGAGATAGAGGTCATGATTTCTCCTATTTGATAAGCTTATTCTCCGAAAATTTCTTTTTGGAGGCGGCGACCAGTTGGGGTAGCAGCGAGTCCACCTTCAGCTGTTTCACGAAAGGCAGTTGGCATGCTTGCTCCTACTTGGTACATGGCATCGATAACTTCATCCACAGGGATTTTAGATTCGATGCCTGCCAAGGCCATGTCTGCTGCGATAAAGGCAAAGCTAGCTCCCATGGCATTGCGTTTGACACAGGGAACTTCGACCAAGCCGGCAACAGGATCACAGATGAGGCCCAGCATATTTTTAATGACAAAGGCAATGGCTTGACTGGCCTGATAAGGTGTTCCACCAGCAGCTAGAGTCAAGGCAGCAGCACTCATAGCAGAGGCAGAGCCGACTTCGGCCTGACAGCCACCCTCAGCGCCTGAGATAGAGGCATTGTTTGCGATGACTAGTCCAAAGGCACCAGCAGCAAAGAGGAAATCCAGCTGTTGCTCGTGGCTGAGGTCTAATTTTTCAATTGCAGCAGTTAGAACTGAGGGCAGACAGCCAGCACTTCCAGCAGTCGGAGTAGCACAGACCAAGCCCATTTTGGCATTGTGTTCATTGACTGCGATGGCATTTCGGGCAGCAGACAGAACCGTGTAATCTGATAGAGTTTTTCCGTTTTTGATATAGTGGTCCAATTTGGCAGCATCTCCACCTGTCAGGCCACTACGAGATTTATTTTCATTGAGACCGAGTTGGACAGAGGCTTTCATGACTTCCAGATTGCGTTCCATGAGAAGGAGGACTTCTTCACGTTCGCGACCGGTCAATTCAAACTCTGTTGTAATCATGAGTTCTGCGACATTTCCTTGAAAGTCCAGTTCTGCCTGCTCGACCAATTCTTTGATAGAATAAAACATGCTTCCTCCTATTTAAAGAAATTGACATTGTGGAGATGAGGGATTTTTCGAATTTCTTCGATGGCCTCATCACAGTTGCGACTGTCAACTTCGATAATCATAATAGCTTTTTCACCAGCTTTTTCACGAGTAACATTCATCTGGGCGATATTGATACCATAGCGTGAAAGTGCCTCTGTTACGAGGGCAATCATACCTGGAATATCTTGATGAACGATAATGATAGTCGGTGTATTCATATTGAGAGAGACGGCAAAGCCATTGAGTTCGGTGACCTGAATATTTCCTCCACCGATAGAAATACCAGTCACGCTGATAGTCTTGTGGGCATTTTTGACGGTAATTTTAGTGGTGTTTGGGTGAGGAGCATTGCTGTCTTTCTGAATAGTCCAGACAATCTTGATCCCACGCTTGTGGGCAATCTCCAAACTGTTTGGAATTTCAGGATCATCTGTATCCATGCCCAAAATACCAGCAACAAGGGCTAGGTCTGTCCCGTGACCACGATAGGTCTTGGCAAATGAGTTAAATAGTTGGAATTCGACTTCTGTCGGAGTATCATCAAAAATGGAAGAGACAATCTTCCCAATACGAACAGCACCAGCGGTATGGCTACTAGATGGGCCAATCATAACTGGTCCGATGATATCAAAGACAGATTGAAAACGAAGTGATTTCATCAGTTTCCCCTTATAAAAATTCTTATCTCTATTATATCAAAGAATGAAGGTCTTGGCTTTAATTGTGGATGAAAACCTTTTTACACTACAAATAGCATAAAAAAGCATCTTTTGTAACAAAAAATAGCTTATTTAGGGAAATAAAAAATAATTTTGTAATATTTCTACATAAAAGTGTTAAGAAACAGTAATATTTAAAGGGTATGATAGAACTATAGAAAGAAGGAGAATTTTCGAATATGAAATCAACAACTAAAAAGATTAAAACAACTCTTGCAGGAGTAGCTGCCTTGTTTGCAGTATTTGCTCCATCATTTGTAGCTGCTCAAGAATCATCAACTTACACTGTTAAAGAAGGTGATACACTTTCAGAAATCGCTGAAACTCACAACACAACAGTTGAGAAATTGGCAGAAAACAACCACATTGACAACATCCATATGATTTATGTTGGTCAAGAGTTGGTTATCGACGGTCCAGCAGCGCCAGTAGCACCAGCTTCAACGACTTATGAAGCTCCAGCTGCCCAAGACGAAGCTG
The DNA here is from genome assembly GCA_905221105.1 of bacterium. GTDB lineage: Bacteria > Bacillota > Bacilli > Lactobacillales > Streptococcaceae > Streptococcus. The sequence continues at coordinate 102,412 of CAJNBW010000006.1, read as the reverse complement.
TTTCAGCTACAGTGGCAGAAACTACAGAGGTAGAGGAAGAAATTCCAGCAGCAAGCGCGCCAGTAGCAGAAGAAACAGTTGCTACAACTGTAAGCGGATCTGAAGCAGAAGCTAAAGAATGGATCGCACAAAAAGAATCAGGCGGTAGCTACACAGCTACAAACGGGCGTTACATCGGACGCTACCAATTGACAGATTCATACTTGAACGGTGACTACTCAGCTGAAAACCAAGAACGTGTAGCAGATGCCTACGTTGCAGGACGTTACGGTTCATGGACAGCCGCTAAAAACTTCTGGCTTAACAACGGCTGGTATTAAGAAAATATAGAAAAGGAAGTCTCAATGGCTTTCTTTTTTGTTTACAAAGATGTTAACTTCACGCTCTAGCTCTGTTAGTAAGTGTTCATCTTCTACTAGTTTAGCTAAGGAGAGTCCATTCTCTATTAACTGAGCATCATTAGCACAAATGCCGATACGAATATAGGCAAACGCAAGTGTATCATACTGTTTGCTTGCTTTTGCCTCCTCTAAGAGAGTGTAGCAAAGCTGTTTGCAAAGCAACTTATCACCATTGTAAAGATAAAGAGTTGAGAGATTCAGAAGTAACATCATACGAAGCTGAAAGATAGAACTATAGTGTTTATAAACCTCTAGTCGTTCGAGAATTTTTCCGGTAATCTGATGAATATACTCTATAGGAAAAGCAAAGAGAATGGTATTAAGGACTTTGAGGTCGCTCTCATACCAAGTATCTTGTTTCTCAATCTTATCCCATAATCTATTTACAATGTTGTCAACCTTACTTGACAATTTTTCTATCCCATTTTCACGGATGTAGATAACGATTTCGAGCATATCTTGTAACTGCTGGATGGGGAAATCATGATGTGTTTTTAGATAATGTTGACATTTTTTGAGTAATTTACTTAAGTCGCTCGTACCACTAATAGAAGCCATTTTTAGAAAAGTCTGCATGATAGTTGATCGTTCACTTGGGTGGTAGAGATGGCAAATATAGTCAAACTCTTCAAAACTCATATTGATTTGACGGAGAAGAAACTCCATATTTTCATATTTAGGAGTTGCCTTACCACTTTCAATCTTTGATAGGCTGGTTCTTGAGAGAACATTTCCACAGACCTCTTCTTGGGTCAAACCTTTTGACTCACGTATTTCTTTATAAACATTTCCAAAATCGTAGCGCATGGGTTTTCTCCTTTTTGTGAAAAAAGTTAACAAATAATAAAATCCTATTAAAAATATTGTATCATAGTAATATAAAAAGTAGAAAAGAAAACTAAAATAAGCTTGGTGTAATTTTAAGACGGGGTTAACGAGTACTATGATGTCGCTAGAAAAGGGGTGCTAAAATGTTAAAAAATAAGGAGTTTTTTAGAGTAGTCATGATATTTGTGATAGGAATTATCCTAGTTTTAATGACACCCATCTTATTTAAAATTGTTATGGAACTATTTTCAAAATAAATAGGCCTCTGCTTTAGGCGGAGTAGTGAATCAGGAGGTTAAGTGATGAACTACAATTTAAAATATCTCTTATCAGGAATATTTATTATAGTCTTTATCGGTTTCCTAGTCTGGATGCGTTATTTTAATCAGAAGAAGGAAGAAGAGCATTCGGATGTGTCTTTTGAAGCGAGATTAGACAGTGAGGTTAAGACATTATATAAACAACTAGGATTGGGTGAGGAGCCTCATTATTTCTTAGCCTATCGCTACCTACATCCCTGGTTTAATTTGGCGATTTTACCACCAACAGTTGAAATTTTCTTAACTAAAATAGCGCTGGTGATGGTGACTCCAGATGAACTACTGATAAGAAATCTTGGGAATGGGATGACTTTCACAAGTGAGCACCATCGTGATTTGCGACAAGGACTTATCCGCATTCCAAAATCAGAGATGAAAGAATTTGAGATTCGCAACTGGAAAAGAGTTTTTATATTTGGCGATTTTTTGACAATTAAAACAAGCCAACATAGCTATTATTTGCAGGTTAGAGATGATGGACTTCAAAAGGGAAGTCTTTCAACCAAACATTTCTCAGACTTGAAACGACAAGATTTTCTCGGATTATTGACAGATAAAAGGACATTCTGATTGACAATTATCTAAAAAACGAATCTCTGAATGTTCAAACATTCAAAAACCACACGGTATTCCTTTCAACTTGATTGTATTCAAGACTGAAATCACTGTGTGGTTTTATTTAGAAGTTAGTTTTTGCTAGTTTCGTCTCTTCACGGGAGGTATCTCTATGAAAAAAATCAGTCATCTCTGTATGCTCCTGCTCTTGCTGTGTACTACGTTTTTTGTCCTGAATGTAAATGTTACACGAGAAATAGTGCGGATTCAGGAGATGGGTAAGACAGTTTATTCGTTTGACTTGTACTTGAAAGATGTCACTAAACCTACAGAAACTATTCTCCAGTTTTTTGAAGAGGTTGCAAGTCAAGACAAGGTCTCTATTATCAAAGTAGATAATGGCGATGAGGCCGTCAAGGCTGGTGTTTTTGATAAGGAAACCTTCCCCTATCAGGAGTTCGGTCTGACTTCTCTTGATTTTTCAAAGAATGAAAAGGGAGTCTACAGTAACCAGGACCTTCCCAATAATCTAGGAACCATTCCCACCTTTTTAAAGGTGAAACTCATTCGACTCCAGACCTTCCGATCCTATATTGAGGATAAATCCCATACTGTAAATGGGCGCTACATGATTACCTCCAGCAAAGAGATAGATCGCGATACCATTCTACAAAAGTGGAGTGATTTTTTCCAGATAGATAAGACGATTTTATTAGAACCCACTTACCGAAGTCAGGTTGGAGTGCTAAATCAAGCTTTGTTACTATCTATCATTATCTTTATCTTGGCAATCTTGCTTGTGATTTTAATGACAGTTTATCAGCCGATGATGGAGATGAAACGAGTGGGGGTTCAAAAGTTACTTGGTTTTCAAAGTAGGGCAATTTTAGCTGGTTTTGTAAAGACTAATTTTTATCTTCTCTTGGGTGGAAGTCTTATCATTGACTTGGGACTATTTTTAGTGTTGGATTACAGGCCAAAACTTCTGTTTCCAAGTTTACTCTTATCCCAATTTCTACTTTTACAGTTGTATTTGTTCATCAGTTGGCTGACCTACCTGATGATTCAGAAAATGACAGTCAGTTCCATGTTGAAAGGTTTTTCATCTGTCAAACTTGGTCTTATCTTCAATTATGTGATGAAAATAGGGACAACTATTTTACTGACGGCCTTACTGATTGGGGTGGGCAGAAGTTTAGAACAAGAAAACAAAGAACTTGCTTATCAGCAACAGTGGGTAAGCCAAGGGAATTACCTGACCTTAGAAACCTTCAAACTCAATGATAACCTGTGGCAAGAAGAGCTAGCAGGGTCAGGGAAATCTACAGATTATTTCTACCAATTTTATCGAGACTTGCTAGCACAAACACAAGTAAACTATGTGCGAAGTGCGAGTCTTCCTATCAAACCAGTCATCAAAGCTGAACAGGTACAGCAGTACCAACTGCCTGATAAGGTAGATGTTTACTATACAAACCGTCAATTTTTAGAGAGTAAGGGCTTTAAACTACCCGATGTTGGCACTAAAAAGGTGATCTTGTTGCCAGTCAGTGACAAAGGACAAGAAGGCAAGAATCAGTTCTTGGGAAAATCCATCGCCTATCTTTCTCTGAGGTATGAAGATCAGCAAAAGCAAACAATAGAAGATATGGATGTAGAAATTGCCTACTATGAAGGAGATTGGTCTTTCTTCCCTTATAACAATGAGCGAAAGGAAAATCTCCACAATCCAATCATTAGTCTAGTAAATGATCAAGACATGATGTGGGAAGAAAAGACTCGTTTGTCAACGACAGGTTTAAACAACCCGATGAAAATTGAAAATACAGAACAAAATCAAAAAGTGATTACAGAGTTAGTCGATAGCTTATCTGATGGTAGCTATTTAAAATTTTCATCGATTCAAGCCATTCAACAAGAGAAAGTGGATTCTTATCGAGATGCAGTTCGAAATCTTAATATACTCTTTGCTTTGTTTGGTCTCCTTAGCATGATGATTTCCTACTTTTTACTCGTTACTACTTTCTTGTTGAAGCGCAGGGATATCATTACCAAGAAGTTTATGGGGTGGAAACTGGTCGATCGCTACCGTCCTCTCCTCGTTTTGCTCTTGCTGGGCTATAGTCTCCCTCTTCTAGTCTTGATTTTCTTTGCCCATGCGCTCTTGCCACTCCTGCTGTTTGCAGGCTTTACATGTTTGGATATACTATTTGTGCTAGGCTTGGCTTCTAGGATGGAGAAAAGAAGTCTAGTAGAGTTATTGAAAGGGGGCATCTTATGATTGAGTTGGAAAATATTACCAAAGCCATTGGAGGAAAAGTGATTTTGGATCACTTGTCTCTCAGGATTGATCAGGGGGATTTGGTTGCCATTGTTGGTAAGAGTGGTAGTGGGAAGTCGACCTTGTTAAATTTATTAGGTTTGATAGATGGTGAATATAGTGGACGGTATGAGATTTTTGGTCAGACAAATCTAGCGGTCAATTCTGCTAAGTCGCAAACAATAATCCGTGAACATATCTCTTATCTGTTTCAAAATTTTGCCCTGATTGATGATGAAACGGTCGAGTACAATCTTATGCTGGCACTGAAATATGTGAAATTGTCCAAGAAAGACAAGCTCAAAAAGGTGGAAGAGATTTTAGAGAGAGTAGGTTTGTCAGCTACTTTGCATCAAAAGGTTTCCGAGTTGTCTGGTGGCGAACAACAACGAATTGCAGTTGCTAGAGCCATCTTAAAACCCAGCCAGCTGATTTTAGCAGATGAACCGACAGGTTCGCTGGACCCTGAAAATAGAGATTTGGTCTTGAAGTTTCTCTTAGAGATGAATCGAGAGGGGAAAACAGTCATTATTGTGACCCACGATGCTTATGTAGCCCAACAATGTCATCGTATCATTGAATTGTGAAACGGGATGTAGCTATGTGGTCAAAAATCTTCTAACTTGACTTAAATTATAAAAGGTAGTTAGTGAAAGAGAATATCAGAGCTTGGCAGATTATCAGCCTCTTTCTTGTCTTCTCTAACCAAGCATGTTATAATGAATACTGCTCAAGCGACCTTCAATCGTTGAAGCACACACGACCTTCAATCGTGAATAAACGAATAGATGGGAGACTTACCATGAGTGATAACTCTAAAACACGTGTTGTCGTGGGGATGAGTGGTGGTGTTGATTCGTCGGTGACGGCTCTCTTGCTCAAGGAGCAGGGCTACGATGTGATCGGTATCTTCATGAAGAACTGGGATGACACAGATGAAAATGGTGTTTGTACGGCGACCGAAGATTACAAGGATGTGGCTGCGGTAGCAGACCAGATTGGCATTCCTTACTACTCTGTCAACTTTGAAAAAGAGTACTGGGATCGCGTTTTTGAGTATTTCCTAGCGGAATACCGTGCAGGGCGTACGCCAAATCCAGATGTCATGTGCAACAAGGAAATCAAGTTCAAGGCCTTTTTGGACTATGCCATGACCTTGGGGGCAGACTATGTAGCGACTGGGCACTATGCCCGTGTAGCGCGTGATGAGGATGGCACTGTTCACATGCTTCGTGGCGTGGACAATGGCAAGGATCAGACCTATTTCCTTAGCCAGCTTTCGCAAGAACAACTTCAAAAAACCATGTTCCCATTGGGACATTTGGAAAAGCCTGAAGTTCGCAGACTAGCAGAAGAAGCAGGACTTGCGACTGCCAAGAAGAAAGACTCGACAGGGATTTGCTTTATCGGAGAAAAGAACTTTAAAAACTTTCTCAGCAACTATCTGCCAGCTCAGCCTGGTCGCATGATGACTGTGGATGGTCGCGATATGGGCGAGCATGCCGGCCTGATGTACTATACGATTGGTCAGCGTGGTGGTCTCGGTATCGGGGGTCAACACGGCGGTGACAATGCCCCTTGGTTCGTTGTCGGAAAAGACCTAAGCAAGAATATTCTCTATGTAGGACAAGGCTTCTACCATGATTCGCTCATGTCAACTAGCCTTGAGGCCAGTCAGGTCCACTTTACTCGTGCCATGCCAGAGGAATTTACGCTAGAATGCACAGCCAAATTCCGCTACCGTCAGCCTGATTCTAAGGTGACTGTACATGTCAAAGGAGACAAGGCAGAGGTCATCTTTGCGGAACCGCAACGTGCGATTACACCAGGACAGGCAGTTGTCTTTTACGATGGCGAAGAGTGTCTAGGTGGTGGCTTGATTGACAATGCTTATCGAGATGGACAAGTTTGTCAGTACATTTAGATTGACAAATTTTCTCAATTTGCTACAATAATAAAAGCAATAGAAATGATGGTCAAAGCTCATGGATGTTGCAGGCTTTTTTGTCCTGCACTTCTTTGGAGTTTTGACTGTTTTTGTGTCGTTTAGAGGAAAGGACAAAAATGACTCAACAAGACTTTCGGACAAAAGTGGGAAATACGGTTTTTGGCGTTCGGGCGACAGCCTTGATTGTCCAAAACCGCAAGCTTCTAGTCACCAAAGACAAGGACAAGTATTACACTATTGGCGGTGCGATTCAAGTCAATGAAAGCACGGAAGACGCGGTAGCCCGTGAAGTGAGGGAAGAGTTAGGTGTCCGAGCTCAAGCTGGACAGCTAGCTTTCGTGGTTGAAAATCATTTTGAACAGGACGGTATTTCCTATCACAATATCGAGTTTCATTATCTGGTGAACTTGCTTGAGGAGGCGCCTTTGACCATGAAGGAAGATGAGAAAAGGCAACCCTGTGAGTGGATTGACTTGGATCAGCTCCAGAATATCCAGCTAGTTCCAGCCTTTTTGAAAACAGCCCTACCAGATTGGGACGGCCAACTAAGACACATTCATCTTGAGGAATAGGAGAGAAACATGACTTATAATTTTACAGAAGAATACGATATTATTGTAATTGGTGCGGGACACGCTGGGGTAGAAGCATCCCTAGCAGCCAGCCGTATGGGTTGTAAGGTCTTGCTTGCGACTATCAATATTGAAATGCTGGCTTTCATGCCATGTAATCCCTCTATCGGTGGTTCTGCCAAGGGGATCGTCGTGCGTGAAGTTGATGCACTTGGTGGCGAGATGGCCAAAACCATTGACAAGACTTACATCCAGATGAAGATGCTCAACACGGGGAAGGGTCCAGCCGTTCGTGCCCTTCGTGCGCAGGCTGACAAGGAGCTTTACTCTAAGGAAATGCGCAAGACAGTTGAAAATCAAGAAAATTTGATCCTTCGTCAAACCATGATTGATGAGATTTTGGTGGAAGATGGCAAGGTTGTCGGTGTTCGTACAGCGACTCATCAAGAATATGCTGCTAAGGCTGTTATCGTGACGACAGGAACAGCTCTCCGTGGGGAAATTATCATCGGAGACCTCAAGTACTCATCAGGTCCTAACCACAGCTTGGCTTCTATTAACCTTGCTGATAATCTCAAGGAACTGGGCCTCGAAATCGGTCGTTTCAAGACAGGAACCCCTCCACGTGTCAAGGCTTCTTCAATCAACTACGATGTGACCGAGATTCAGCCAGGAGACGAAGCGCCTAATCATTTCTCATACACTTCACGAGATGAGGATTATGTCAAGGATCAGGTGCCATGCTGGTTGACCTACACCAACGGTACCAGTCATGAGATTATCCAAAACAACCTCCACCGTGCGCCTATGTTTACAGGTGTGGTCAAGGGAGTAGGGCCTCGTTACTGTCCGTCGATTGAGGACAAGATTGTGCGCTTTGCGGACAAGGAACGCCACCAACTCTTCCTTGAGCCAGAAGGGCGCAATACAGAGGAAGTCTATGTCCAAGGTCTTTCAACCAGTCTGCCTGAGGATGTCCAACGTGACTTGGTTCATTCTATCAAAGGATTGGAAAATGCTGAGATGATGCGAACAGGTTATGCCATTGAGTACGACATGGTCTTGCCACATCAGTTGCGTGCGACTTTGGAAACCAAGAAAATCTCTGGACTTTTCACTGCTGGTCAGACAAATGGAACGTCAGGTTACGAAGAAGCTGCTGGCCAAGGGATTATCGCTGGTATCAATGCGGCTCTGAAAATCCAAGGCAAGCCTGAGTTGATTTTGAAGCGTAGTGACGGTTATATTGGGGTCATGATTGACGATTTAGTGACCAAGGGAACCATTGAACCCTACCGTCTATTGACTAGTCGTGCTGAGTACCGTCTCATCCTCCGTCATGACAATGCTGATATGCGTTTGACGGAGATGGGACGCGAGATTGGTCTTGTGGACGATGAACGTTGGGATCGCTTTGAAATCAAGAAAAATCAATTTGACAATGAGATGAAGCGCCTAGATAGCATCAAACTCAAGCCAGTCAAGGAGACCAATGCCAAGGTTGAGGAGATGGGCTTCAAGCCGTTGACAGATGCGGTGACCGCCAAGGAATTCCTTCGCCGTCCAGAAGTTTCTTACCAAGATGTGGTGGCCTTCATCGGGCCAGCTGCTGAGGACTTAGATGACAAGATTATCGAATTGATTGAAACAGAAATCAAGTACGAAGGCTATATTTCCAAAGCCATGGACCAGGTTGCTAAGATGAAACGCATGGAAGAAAAACGCATTCCAGCCAATATCGACTGGGATGACATTGATTCTATCGCAACCGAAGCCCGTCAGAAGTTCAAACTCATCAATCCAGAAACCATCGGCCAAGCCAGCCGTATTTCTGGAGTAAACCCAGCAGATATTTCTATTTTGATGGTGTATCTTGAAGGTAAAAATCGTAGTATTTCTAAAAATCAAGAAAAGAAAGCATAGAGAAAAACAGCTCCGAAGACGGGGCTGTTTTGTTGACTTGTACTCAATGAAAATCAAAGAGCAAACTAGGAAGCTAGCCGTAGGTTGCTCAAAGCACTGCTTTGAGGTTGTAGATAGAACTGACGAAGTCAGTAACATATATACGGCAAGGCGAAGCTGACGTGGTTTGAATTTGATTTTCGAAGAGTATTATTCTTCATCTGGTGTGAGGATCATCGGGATGATGATCGGTTCACGTTCTGTATTTTCATAGAGGAATGGTCGAATGGCGTTGACAATGGCACCATTGACAGATTGCACGCTGGCGTCCTTATTTTTCAGTGCGATACGAATTGCATTGAAGAGGATGCGTTGGCTTTGGCGAATCAAATCACCAGACTCTCTCATGTAGACAAAGCCTCGGCTGAGGATATCTGGACCAGACAGAATCATCTGCGATTTGAAGTCAACAGTTGCGACTGCCAGAACGACACCGTCTTCAGATAGATCACGACGGTCTTTTAGGACAGCAGCGCCGATTTCACCGATACGATTTCCATCGACATAGATGTCTTGGGCGTTGAAATGACCTGCTATACGAGCTGAGTCAGCAGTAAGGGCAAGCACATCACCATTGCTCATGATAAAGATATTATCCTTCTCGACACCAGTATCCACCGCTAGTCCAGCGTGGACTTTTTGCATGCGGTATTCACCGTGGACAGGCATGAAGTATTTTGGCTTAATCAAGCGGAGCATGAGTTTTTGCTCTTGCTGACCACCGTGTCCAGATGTATGGATATTGTTAACCTTACCGTGGATAACTTCGACACCAGCTTCAGAAATGATGTTAATCAACTTGTTGACGCTAGTGGTATTTCCAGGGATTGGACTTGAAGAGAAGATAACGGTATCACCTGGTTGGAGTTGCACCTGACGGTGGGTTCCGTTGGCGATACGAGAGAGGGCTGCCATCGGCTCACCCTGACTACCTGTACAGAGGATCAGAACCTCGCCTGCAGGGTAATCTTTGATTTCATTTGGCTCGATAAAGGTTCCCTTAGGAGCTTTGATGTAACCAAGCTCGATTCCGTTGACAATGGCCTTTTCCATAGAACGACCAAAGACTGCAATCTTGCGTCCAGTCTTAACAGCAGCTTCTGTTGCTTGCTGGAGACGGAAGATATTTGAGGCAAAGGATGCAAAGATGATACGTCCTTCGATGCCTTGGATAATCTTCATGATGGACTGGCCAACGACTTTTTCAGAATTGGTAAAGGTTGGTACTTCCGCATTTGTTGAGTCCGAGAGAAGACAGAGCACGCCTTCTTCCCCAAGGGCTGCCATACGGTGCAAGTCTGCAGGTTCTCCAACTGGAGTAAAGTCGAACTTAAAGTCACCCGTACAAACGATTTTCCCTTGAGGAGTATGAATGACAATCCCCAAAGGCTCTGGAATAGAGTGAGTGGTTCTAAAGAAAGTTGCCTTAAGATTTTTAAAGGTCAACTCAGTATTGTGGTTGATTTCGTAAAGTTTGGCGTTGCGCAAGAGGCCGTGTTCTTCGAGTTTTCCACGGATCAAAGCCAAGGCAAGTGGTCCAGCATAGATAGGGACATTTGCTTGCTTGAGCAGGAAAGGAATCCCACCGATGTGGTCCTCGTGTCCGTGTGTAATCAGAACAGCCTTGACGCGGTCTATATTGTCCACGATGTAAGAGTAGTCAGGAATGACGTAGTCGATACCAAGCAAGTCATCTTCTGGGAATTTAATCCCAGCATCGACGATGATAATCTCGTCTTGGTATTCAATTCCGTAAGTGTTTTTCCCGATTTCTCCCAGACCACCGATGGCAAAAACGCCGACTTCTTCAGGTTTAAGAGTATAGGCCATATTAGAACTCCGTGATTTCGAAGGCGCCAGTTTCTTTTTCGTAATCTAGCAATTTGTCAGACAAGAGTTCGATATACTCGATATTGTACTCTGGGCGATTTTCTTCGACAAGTTGGCGAGCAGCGATACGACCCTCAAGTTCTGAGCTGGCATCGATGTCTAGGTAAAGTGCGCGTGTTGTTTCACGACGTGGGCTACGTTCTTTTGTTTCTTGATAAAAAACTTTGTAAATCATATAGTTCCTTTCTATTTACAGGTCAGCTTATTCCAAACTTTTAGCATAGATTTGCTTGATTTCATTCCATTTTGTGTCTAGATTGACCTTGATTCGTTACAATTATTTCAATTATACCACAAAATGAAAAATTAGTAAAAGACAGAAACGAGAAAGTCATGGGACGATTCCTTTAGTAAGCGCTTGCAAAAACAAAGAAAATGTGCTATATTGACAATGGAAGTGAAATTTATCGCTTGTCATAATTCCATATAGATTTTAAGTCAAGGAGGTTGCCCTATGTATAACTTATTTGCTTTTGCTATCGGAGCTCGATTGGTAGCTTTTATTGTTTTTGTTGCTTGCGTTTATGGAGGGAATCTTCTGTTTACAAAACTGGAACAACGACAAACCAAGTTCTTATGGAAGATTAGTTTTGTGACTCTCTACTCGCTTTTTCTCCTCCTTGTAACCTATGTCGTTTGGTTTGTATTTTACTTTGGATTAAATGCTTAGATGCCCTGCTTATGTTGGGGCATTTTTGTTTGGGGATAAAGAAAATTCCCATGTGCTAGCTTTTGTAGTATAATAGTAAGCAGACAAAAAGATAGGAATGTGTTATGAAAGTATTAGCTTTTGATACGTCCAGCAAGGCTCTTTCTCTGGCTATTTTAGAGGACAAGCAGGTTCTTGCCGAGACGACGATTAATATCAAGAAAAATCACAGTATTACCCTTATGCCTGCCATCGATTTTTTGATGGCAAGTTTGGACTGGACGCCCAAGGATTTAGACCGAATCGTGGTGGCTGAAGGGCCGGGTAGCTACACAGGTTTGCGAATTGCGGTAGCAACTGCCAAGACCTTAGCTCACACTCTGAACATCGAGTTAGTTGGTATGTCTAGCCTCTTGGCTCTGGTGCCATACCAGCAAGAAGGCTTGTTCGTTCCTTTGATGGATGCGCGTCGCAACAATGTTTATGCAGGGTTTTATGAAAATGCTCAGCCTGTCATGCCAGAAGCGCACCTGCCATTTGAGCGAGTGATTGAGTTAATCAAGGGTGCTAGTCAGGTAACCTTTGTTGGAGAAGTTGGCCCCTTTGTGGAGCAGATTCAAGAACATTTGCCAAGGACTAATTTCAAAGAAACCTTGCCTAACGCAGCTAATCTTGCTCTTTTGGCTTGGGACAAGGAAACAGACTCCTTACATGACTTTGTTCCGAATTACCTCAAACGAGTCGAGGCAGAGGAAAACTGGCTCAAGAACCACACTGAGTCTGGCGAGTCTTACATTAAACGCCTATGATAGAAATAAAACGAATCCAACAGCAACCTGATCTGGCTCAAGCCATCTATGCTGTCATGGCAGCTGTTTACTTGGTTAGCCCTTGGACGCTGGAACAAATCCAAGCAGATCTGGTCCAAGACCAGACTTGGTATGCTCTGGCTTATGATAGGGAAGAAGTGATTGGATTTTTAGCTGTTCAGGAGAATCTTTTTGAAGCAGAAGTCCTGCAAATCGCTGTCAAGCAAACCTATCAGGGTCAGGGAATTGCATCAGCCTTGTTTGCTCAATTGCCGACAGATAAGGAGATTTTCCTCGAAGTTAGAAAGTCGAATCACCGAGCGCAAGCATTTTACAAGAAAGAAAAGATGGCAGTAATCGCTGAGCGAAAGGCCTACTACCATGACCCAGTAGAGGACGCCATCATCATGAAGAGAGAAATAGATGAAGGATAGATATATTTTAGCATTTGAGACATCCTGTGATGAGACCAGTGTTGCCGTACTGAAAAACGACGATGAGCTCTTGTCCAATGTCATTGCTAGTCAAATTGAGAGTCACAAACGTTTTGGGGGCGTAGTGCCTGAAGTAGCCAGTCGTCACCATGTCGAGGTCATTACAGCCTGTATAGAGGAGGCGCTAGCAGAAGCAGGAATTACCGAAGAGGACGTAACGGCTGTCGCGGTCACCTATGGACCGGGCTTGGTTGGAGCCTTACTAGTTGGTTTGTCAGCTGCCAAGGCCTTTGCTTGGGCACATGGACTTCCGTTGATTCCCGTTAACCACATGGCTGGCCACCTCATGGCAGCTCAGAGCGTGGAGCCTTTAGAGTTCCCCTTGTTAGCACTTTTAGTAAGTGGTGGGCACACAGAGTTGGTCTATGTTTCTGAGGCAGGAGATTATAAGATTGTTGGGGAAACGCGAGATGATGCGGTTGGTGAGGCCTATGACAAGGTCGGCCGTGTCATGGGTTTGACCTATCCTGCAGGTCGTGAGATTGATGAGCTAGCTCATCAGGGACAGGATGTGTATGACTTCCCACGTGCCATGATTAAAGAAGATAATCTAGAGTTCTCCTTCTCAGGTTTGAAATCTGCCTTTATCAACCTTCACCACAATGCCGAGCAAAAGGGAGAGAGCTTGTCAACAGAGGACTTGTGTGCGTCCTTTCAAGCAGCAGTCATGGATATTCTCATGGCAAAAACCAAGAAAGCCCTGGAGAAATATCCTGTTAAAACCCTAGTTGTGGCTGGTGGCGTGGCAGCCAATAAAGGTCTCAGAGAACGCCTAGCAGCCGAAATCACAGATGTCAAGGTTATCATCCCACCCCTACGCCTCTGCGGAGACAATGCAGGAATGATTGCCTATGCTAGCGTTAGCGAGTGGAACAAAGAAAACTTTGCAGACTTGGACCTCAATGCCAAACCAAGCCTCGCTTTTGATACCATGGAATAAGGAGTCAGCTTAAGGCTGGCTTTTTCACTTACTAAGGTGTCAGAATATTTTGACAAAATTATAAAAATGATGATATAATATGTAAAAAGTAGGAGGTGGTGAGATGATTGAGAGAATGGAATTGGGAGAATTTTACAAGGAATTGCGCTTGGCTAGAAAGCTCAAGCAGTCAGATGTGGCTTGTGCTGGACTAACAGCTTCTCAGCTATCCAAGTTCGAACTAGGGCAGTCTATGCTGTCTGCAGATAAGTTGATTCTAGCTATCCAAGGTATAAATGTGACCTTTGATGAGTTTGGGCACAAGCTCAACAACTATCAAGAATCTCCACATATGCGAATTGGTAGAAGGGTTGTGGATCGCTTTGCCCATCAAGATATAGCTGGCTTAGAGCAACTGTTGGAGAAAATCAAGCAAGAACAGATGGCAGAGACCTATCGTCGTTTGAATGCCATTGTGATTAAAAATGCACTCCATTCCTTAGATAAAAGCTACCCGCTAACAGAGGAGGATAGCGAATTTTTGACCACCTACCTCTATGCTATTGAGTCTTGGACCTGGTTTGAACTCTATCTTTTTTGCAATACTATGCCCTTCTTGAGCAATCAAGATCTGATCTTTTTATCAACCTCCTTACTCGAAAAATCCAAGGAATTTAAAGAGTTAGTACACAATCGATGGTATATGAAAAGTGGTTATCTTAATATCATCTCAGAACTTATGGAGCGCAAGCTATTTTCTTATATTCCAATTTTTGAGGCTGAGCTGGAGCGCATGCTCCGTCCATACGATGTTTTTGAAAAAGTATTGTGGCAGTTTTTAAAGAAAATGCAGATTTTTCTTCAAACTAAAGGAAGCAATCAAAAAGAGATTGAACACTTTATCCAATCTCTGCAGGTATTAGAAAATCCACAATTGACTGCCCTTTTTGAATTGCGTTTGCAGCAATATAAAGAGCTTATCGATTAATTAGAAATGGGAAAAAGATAATAATATCAGTAACGATCGTCAATAATGTTAAAACTTGTTTCTTCATATTACTTCCCTCCTCATTTAGTAATAACTTTATTATACCAGGGAAATAATCAAATCTACCAAAATCGCAAATCTGAAATTTCTATAAGAAAAAATATCAAATATGCGATTTTCTAAAATACGCCAATTTTCGTGTTATAGTGTTTTTGTAAAGTACTTGAAGCAAATCCTAGGTCGCAGAAGTGGTTTATAAATGAAGATAATTGAAGGAGTGTAAAAGATGTTAAATTTACAATTTGCAGAAACGATGGAATTGACAGAAGATGAGTTGCAAGATGTTAGAGGAGGCAACACTGTGGTTAACCCAGGCGGTGGAATTGGAGTAGGCTTAGGAGCACCTTGGTCAATCACTAATTTCTGGAAGAAATATTTTAACCATGATTCTTCCACTGTTAATCGTCGTCATTGATATTTAAAGCCCTTGCCTTTGTTTGGGTTAGGGCTTTCTTTATTTCGTAATATAGGAGAAAATAGGATGAAAAAGATAATCTCACGCTACTACTTTATTATAGCTGCTCTACTAGTTATTGCTGACCAGAAGTTCAGTGGTCTGGTTTTATCTAGCGACTTTGCTCTTGGTCTATCTGACTTTGCCTATTATCTGTCGGATATGATGTTGCATTTTCTTGTGGTTCTATTTGCTTTTATTATTATGATTTGGTCGGGAAAATGGCAACAAATCAACAGTAGAAAGTTTAAAGGATCCTATCTTTTCTATTCCTTCCTAGCTCTGCTTGCTTTTGTTGTTTGGAATTTCGTCACCTTTTTTCTTTTCCCACCTACTCGAAATGAAATTTCTTATCAACATGCTGCTCCTACTTTTACAGGAGCTACGGCATTTTTGATGTATTTTTTTTATCCTGTGATTGCAGGTCCCATTTTTGAAGACATGATTTATCGTGGATTAGTGATGACTGCTCTGGAAAAAGGGAAGAAATGGGGACTGGATGTACTCGGATCAGCTATATTATTTGGAATCTTGCACATTAGTAGTCATGGTTGGGTCTTGACAGACTTTGTCTTCTATATGGGTGGAGGTCTTATATTTGCATTCTTATTTAGAATGACAAAGTCAATTTATTGGCCTATTGGACTGCATATAGTCTACAATGGTATTGGTCAGCTTTTGATGTTATTGTAATTTTGGTTGTTAGTAGTATCGCGGTCTATCCTTGGGGAAAGATTCCCATTTGAACTTAAAAGGAGTTGTGATGAAAGTATTTCTTCAAAATAGAGATTTTAGGCAATTAACTATCAACCAGTGGATTTCAACGGTTGGGGATACGATTTTTTATCTGGCTTTTTTGAATTATGTGGCAGATGCCTCTTTTGCCCCTTTGGCGATTTTACTCATCACGATTTCAGAAACCCTTCCCCAAGTTCTACAAATCTTTCTGGGAGTTTTGGCGGATTTTCAACATCATCGTGTCTTGAAATACACAGTCATTAGTTTTACAAAATTTTTGCTTTACTCTATAGTGTCCCTATCGCTTTCAGGGCAGTCTTTTTCCTTGTTGCTAGTAACCTTTATTTGTCTGATTAACCTCTTGTCTGACACATTGAGTTATTTTTCAGGCGCCATGCTCACTCCGATTTTCATTAGAATTATTGGGCAAGATCATCTGGCAGAAGCTATTGGATTTAAACAGTCAACTGTTAGTTTGGTGAAAACAATCAGTAATATTTTAGGAGGAGTCTTATTAGGTATTCTATCCATCCAGTTTATTTCCTTGCTGAACGCTCTTACCTTTTTAATCGCATTTTTAGGTATCCTCTTCATAAAAAATAATCTCTTGAAAGTAGAAAAAACGATTAGCTATCAAGAAGGACTCTCTGTAAAATCCTTTGGTCAGCATTTGCTCCAATCATTGAAATTAATATGGAATATGAATCAGGTGCTCTTGGTTTTGTTTATTATATCTATTAGTCAAGCAGTGATAAATGTTACAGTTCCTGTCTCTACTCTATTTTTGAGGAATCAGCCCTTTTTGAATTTACAAACAGGTCAATCTCTTGCTTTGCTATCCACTTTTGAACTGTCAGCCCTGATTGTCGGAAGCCTTGTAAGTGGCTATCTGAAAAATACGATTTCTATAAAAACAGCTCTCTATGCCTCACTTGTTACCCAGTTGCTTCTTCTAGTAGGATTTGCCACAGTTCGTTTTGACTGGATTCTCATCTTTAGTACCTTGGATGCCTTTTTCGCAGGTATTCTCTCTCCTCGATTACAGGAACTCATTTTTAAACAAATACCTGAGGAGTCAATGGGAGCAGTTCAATCCTCTATCGGTGCTATTACGGTTGTTTTACCTAGCTTATTTACAATAGCTTTGGTAACCATTGCTACTAGCTTTGGAACTTTGGCAGTTAGCTTTGTTTTATTGCTATTTCTTCTAGTTGCCTTTTTCATGCTCCTGAATATCCGTGAAAGTGTTTAGCGGAGAATTTGTATAATATATGTTTGAGACTGGATTGCCAGTCTTTTTATGATGGTCAAAATCACCAGACTTTTTTCTCTTTCCTGAATGTGTTATAATAGTCCATGCTATGGCTGGAGCCTTTTCAGCCTACTTATACTCTTCGAAAATCTCTTCAAACCGCGTCAGCTTCTATCTGCAACCTCAAAACAATGTTTTGAGCAACCTGCGGCTAGCTTTCTAGTTTGCTCTTTGATTTTCATTGAGTATTATTAAGACAATACGAGGAGAAAGATGAAAGAAAAAGGATTTTGGGAGGGGGCGCAGGCAGCCATGCCAACGGCCCTTGGTTATGTCAGTATTGGCCTTGCCTGTGGAATTATTGGTGCGCCCTATGTGACACCTGTTGAGATGGGCTTGATGAGCCTCTTTGTTTATGCTGGGAGTGCCCAGTTTGCCATGTTGGCCTTGATTGCGGTTCAGGCGCCCGTGGCAGCTATTGCTATGACGGTCTTTTTGATTAATCTGCGTCTCTTTTTGCTGAGCTTGCATGCGTCAACCTATTTCCGTCATACCAGTCTCTGGCAAAATATCGGTATGTCTAGCCTCTTGACAGATGAGACCTATGGCGTGTTGATGGGCGAATTAGCCCATACAGACAAGGTCAATCCGATGTGGATGCATGGCAACAATCTCAACAGCTATGTGGCTTGGTTTGTGGGAACAGTGGTCGGAACGGCTCTGGGTGGTCTGCTACCAAATCCAGAAATCTTTGGGCTAGACTTTGCTTTGGTTGGGATGTTTATCGGAATTTTTGCTTCGCAATTCCAGATTATGCAAAGACGGATTCCTGTCCGCAATCTGCTCATTATCCTAGCAGTTGTTGCGGTGTCCTTCTTTTTACTCTTGACAGTGGTGTCTCAGTCGCTAGCTGTTCTGTTTGCGACGCTACTTGGTTGTAGCATGGGGGTGATTTTAGATGGTCAGTAAGTATCTTTTATTAGCAGTTATTTTCTCTGGCTTGGTGACTTGGATTCCCCGTATGATTCCCTTCATCTTGGTCAAGTATAAGGGTTTGCCTGCAATCGTTGAGCGTTTTTTGAAGTTCTTGCCCGTTTCTATTATCTTTGCCTTGATTCTTTCAAGCGTAGTGACAGGCAAGGTTGGCAGCCTTCCTCAAATCAAATGGCTGGACTTCTTAGCAGTCTTTCCAACAGCTTGGGTAGCCTTTCGCTACCGTAATCTAGTCGGCACAGTTCTCTTTGGAGTGGTCTTGATTGCAGTTTTACGTTTGGTCTTTTAATACTCTTCGAAAATCAAATTCAAACCACGTCAGCTTCACCTTGCCGTACTCAAGTACAGCCTGCGGCTAGCTTTCTAGTTTGCTCTTTGATTTTCATTGAGTATAAATCAGTCATAAAGAAAACCTATCACAGAGATAGATATCATATAATGGCGCAAATGGTCTTTTTCTGTTAAGATTATAAGGTATTCTATTTTGGAGGAAATGACATGAAAAAAATCGTTAAATACTCATCTCTTGCTGCCCTAGGACTTGTTGCTGCAGGTGTACTAGCAGCTTGCTCAGGTGGTGCTAAGAAAGAAGGAGAAGCAACTAGCAAGAAAGAAATTATCGTTGCAACCAATGCTTCACCAAAACCATTCAACTATGAAGAAAATGGCGAATTGACTGGTTACGAAATTGAAGTGGTTCGCGCTATCTTTAAAGACTCTGACAAGTATGATGTCAAGTTTGAGAAGACAGAGTGGTCAGGAGTCTTTGCAGGACTTGACGCTGACCGTTACCAAATGGCCGTTAACAACATCAGCTACACTAAAGAACGTGCTGAAAAATACCTTTATGCAGCTCCAACTGCTAAAAACCCTAACGTTCTTGTAGTGAAGAAAGACGACTCTAGCATCAAATCACTTGATGATATCGGTGGAAAATCAACAGAAGTTGTTCAAGGGACAACATCTGCTAAACAGTTAGAAGACTATAACAAACAACACTCAGACAATCCAACTGTCCTTAACTATACTAAAGCAGACTTCCAACAAATCATGGGACGCTTGAGCGATGGCCAATTTGACTACAAGATTTTTGATAAAATCGGTGTTGAAACAGTTATCAAGAACCAAGGTTTGGACAACTTGAAAGTTATCGAACTTCCAAGTGACCAACAACCTTACGTTTACCCACTTCTTGCTAAAGGTCAAGATGAATTGAAAACATTTGTAGACAAACGTATCCAAGAACTCTACAAAGACGGAACTCTTGAAAAATTGTCTAAACAATTCTTCGGAGACACTTACCTACCAGCAGAAGCTGATATTAAATAATTTCTTGAAATCATCCATTCTGAATAAGGTGGATGATTTCTCAATTTTTAAAGATATAGTTTTAAACTATATATCTGACTATCTAATAACAATTTGTGAAATCAAACAAATTGTGAGATACTAGTACGGTATTATTTTTAAGGAGAAAGAATCATGAAAATTAAAAAATGGCTTGGTGTAGCAGCTCTTGCTACAGTCGCAGGTTTTGCTCTTGCAGCTTGCGGAAACTCAGAAAAGAAAGCAGACAATGCAACAACTATCAAAATCGCAACTGTTAACCGTAGCGGTTCTGAAGAAAAACGTTGGGACAAAATCCAAGAATTGGTTAAAAAAGACGGTATCACTTTGGAATTTACAGAGTTCACAGACTACTCACAACCAAACAAGGCAACTGCTGATGGCGAAGTAGACTTGAACGCTTTCCAACACTACAACTTCTTGAACAACTGGAACAAAGAAAATGGGAAAGACCTTGTAGCGATTGCAGATACTTACATCTCTCCAATCCGCCTTTACTCAGGTTTGAATGGAAGTGACAACAAGTACACTAAAGTAGAAGACATCCCAGCAAACGGAGAAATCGCTGTACCGAACGATGCTACAAACGAAAGCCGTGCGCTTTACTTGCTTCAATCAGCTGGCTTGATTAAATTGGACGTTTCAGGAACTGCTCTTGCAACAGTTGCTAACATCAAAGAAAATCCAAAGAACTTGAAAATCACTGAATTGGACGCTAGCCAAACAGCTCGTTCATTGTCATCAGTTGACGCTGCCGTTGTAAACAATACCTTTGTTACAGAAGCAAAATTGGACTACAAGAAAGCACTTTTCAAAGAACAAGCTGATGAAAATTCAAAACAATGGTACAACATCATCGTTGCGAAAAAAGATTGGGAATCATCACCAAAAGCTGATGCTATCAAGAAAGTTGTTGCAGCTTACCATACAGATGAAGTGAAAAAAGTTATCGAAGAAACATCAGACGGTTTGGATCAACCAGTTTGGTAATAAGAAACAGGGAGGTGGGAGAGAAAATTCCACCTCTTGCTTTTGTATAGAGCATGGATTGTCAGGAAGAGTAGTTCATAGAAAGGTAGAGAGAATATGGTTTTTCCTAGTGAACAAGAACAGATTGAAAAATTTGAAAAGGATCATGTAGCCCAGCATTATTTTGAGGTTTTGCGTACCTTGATTTCTAAGAAGTCAGTCTTTGCCCAGCAGGTTGGACTTAAGGAAGTCGCAAATTATCTGGGCGAGATTTTCAAACGTGTTGGGGCTGAAGTGGAGATTGATGAGACTTATACGGCGCCCTTTGTCATGGCGCATTTCAAGAGTTCGCGTCCAGATGCCAAGACCTTGATTTTCTATAACCACTATGACACTGTTCCAGCAGATGGGGATCAGGTGTGGACAGAGGATCCTTTTACTCTTTCAGTCCGCAATGGCTTCATGTATGGGCGTGGGGTTGACGATGACAAGGGCCATATCACAGCTCGTTTGAGTGCTTTGAGAAAGTATATGCAGCACCACGATGACCTACCTGTCAATATCAGTTTTATCATGGAGGGAGCGGAGGAATCTGCTTCGACAGACCTAGATAAGTATCTAGAAAAGCATGCGGATAAACTCCGTGGCGCAGATTTGTTGGTCTGGGAACAAGGGACCAAGAATGCCTTGGAACAGCTAGAAATTTCTGGTGGAAACAAGGGTATTGTGACCTTTGATGCCAAGGTAAAAAGTGCTGATGTGGATATCCACTCTAGTTATGGTGGGGTTGTGGAATCAGCTCCGTGGTATCTTCTTCAAGCCTTACAGTCTCTTCGAGCTGCAGATGGCCGTATCTTGGTTGAAGGTTTGTACGAAGAAGTACAGGAGCCAAATGAACGGGAATTGGCCTTGGTGGATACCTATGCCCAACGAAATCCAGGGGAAATCAGCCAGATTTATGGTTTGGAATTGCCTCTATTACAAGAGGACCGCGCAGCCTTTCTAAAACGTTTCTTTTTTGAGCCAGCCCTTAATATCGAAGGAATTCAGTCAGGTTACCAAGGACAAGGAGTCAAAACGATTTTGCCAGCAGAAGCTAGTGCCAAGTTAGAAGTTCGTTTGGTTCCTGGCTTAGAACCGCATGATGTTCTGGAAAAAATTCGGAAACAGCTAGACAAAAATGGCTTTGATAAGGTAGAATTATACTATACCTTAGGAGAGATGAGCTATCGAAGCGATATGAGCGCGCCAGCCATTCTCAACGTCATCGAGTTGGCCAAGAAATTCTATCCACAGGGCGTCTCAGTCTTGCCGACGACAGCTGGGACAGGGCCTATGCATACGGTCTTTGATGCCCTAGAGGTGCCTATGGTGGCCTTCGGTCTAGGAAATGCCAACAGCCGAGACCACGGTGGAGATGAAAATGTGCGAATCGCCGATTATTACACCCATATTGAATTAGTAGAGGAGCTGATTAGAAGCTATGAGTAGAGATATTATCAAGTTAGATCAGATCGATGTGACTTTTCATCAAAAGAAGAGAACCATCACAGCAGTCAAGGATGTGACTATTCACATCCAAGAAGGGGATATCTACGGAATTGTTGGATATTCTGGAGCAGGGAAATCAACCCTTG
The DNA here is from genome assembly GCA_905221105.1 of bacterium. Classification (GTDB taxonomy): domain Bacteria; phylum Bacillota; class Bacilli; order Lactobacillales; family Streptococcaceae; genus Streptococcus. Next base: position 80,307 of record CAJNBW010000006.1, on the reverse strand, counting down.
TACGGGTGATTAACCTCTTGCAAAAACCATCTGCAGGGAAAATTACCATTGACGACGATGTGATTTTTGATAGTAAGGTCACCTTGACGGCCGAGCAGTTACGTCGTAAACGTCAGGATATTGGAATGATTTTCCAGCACTTTAACCTGATGAGCCAAAAGACAGCAGAGGAGAATGTAGCCTTTGCCCTCAAACACTCTGGGCTCAGCAAGGAAGAAAAGAAGGCTAAAGTAGCTAAGTTGTTGGACTTGGTTGGTTTGGCAGACCGTGCTGAAAACTACCCTTCACAATTATCTGGAGGGCAAAAACAGCGTGTGGCCATTGCGCGTGCCTTGGCAAATGATCCAAAAATCTTGATTTCAGACGAGTCAACTTCTGCCCTTGATCCGAAGACAACCAAGCAAATTTTGGCCTTGTTACAAGATTTGAACCAAAAATTAGGCTTGACTGTTGTCTTGATTACGCATGAAATGCAAATTGTCAAAGACATAGCCAACCGTGTGGCAGTTATGCAGGATGGTCATTTGATTGAGGAGGGCAGTGTCCTTGAAATCTTCTCAGACCCTAAACAACCTTTGACCCAGGACTTTATCTCAACAGCTACAGGCATTGACGAAGCCATGGTCAAGATTGAGAAGCAAGAAATCGTGGAACACTTGTCTGAAAACAGTCTTTTGGTGCAACTCAAGTATGCAGGTGCTTCAACAGACGAGCCGCTTTTGAATGAATTGTACAAGCGTTACCAAGTAACGGCCAATATCCTCTATGGGAATATCGAAATCCTCGATGGCACTCCTGTTGGAGAATTGGTGGTGGTCTTGTCAGGTGAAAAAGCAGCACTAGCAGGTGCCCAAGAAGCCATTCGTCAAGCAGGCGTACAGCTAAAAGTATTGAAGGGAGGACAGTAAGATGGAATCATTGATTCAAACCTATTTACCAAATGTCTATAAAATGGGCTGGGCTGGTCAAGCAGGCTGGGGAACAGCCATCTACCTAACCCTTTATATGACAGTTCTTTCCTTCATCATCGGAGGGTTCTTGGGGCTAGTAGCAGGTCTCTTCCTTGTCTTGACAGCGCCGGGTGGTGTCTTGGAAAATAAGGTCGTCTTCTGGATTTTAGACAAGATCACGTCAATCTTCCGTGCGGTGCCATTTATTATTCTCTTGGCAGTCTTGTCACCCTTCTCTCATCTAATCGTAGGAACAAGTATCGGACCAAATGCGGCTATCGTACCCCTATCTTTTGCGGTCTTTGCCTTCTTTGCCCGTCAGGTTCAGGTTGTCTTGGCTGAACTGGATGGCGGTGTCATTGAGGCGGCTCAAGCGAGCGGAGCGACTTTCTGGGACATCGTGGGTGTTTATCTATCAGAAGGTCTTCCAGATTTGATTCGTGTGACGACTGTGACCTTGATTTCCCTTGTTGGTGAAACAGCCATGGCCGGTGCGGTTGGAGCAGGTGGTATCGGTAACGTAGCCATCGCTTATGGATTTAACCGCTATAATCACGATGTGACTATCTTGGCAACCATCATTATCATTTTGATTATCTTTGCGATCCAATTCTTGGGAGACTTCTTGACTAAGAAATTGAGTCATAAATAAAAAGTGCAAGGCAATATATACATCATTCATAGGAGTTTGAGGTATAGTCAAGACTTAAAATTCTCTGTACTAGCTACTATCAGTCGTTACTTTTATGAGTTAGAGAGTTAAGAATTGTGGGGAGTCAATATGCAAAATCTGGGAGAAGTTTTTAAAGAATTAAGAAAGAGTCGGAATGTATCCCTACAGGGGGCGACAGGAGGAGAGTTTACTTATTCCATGCTGAGCAAATTTGAGCGTGGAGAAGCAGACTTATCATCTATGAAATTGATTACTGCCTTAGATAACATCCACTCTGATTTGAATGAATTTATGTACTTGGTACGTGGTTTTTCTCAGAAACAGGTTTTGGCTTTTCAGGAAAATCTCTGGGATCTATATGACAGAGAAGGGATTGATTCTCTCCATTCCTTGTATGAAGAGACGACTCAAAAGTATAGATTAAGTGATGAAAAGAGCTATCTTTTACAAATGATTCGTATCAAAAGTCTTCTCGTGTTTTTTGATTCAGAAATAAGGGCAACGGATGAAGAACTGACTTTTCTCTATGACTATTTTTTTACTATTGATATCTGGGGAAATTATGAATTGGAATTATTTTCAACGATTTCTACTTTGTTCCCTCTGCCCCTCTATTTTAAATACTCTAGGGAGATGTTACAAAAGACAGATTTATTAGGTTCTTTACCTAGTAACAAAATCGGCATTGATACCATTTTGATTAATGGACTCTTTAAAGCGATAGAGGAAAAGGATAAATTAAAAGCAGACTATTTTGTTTTTCAGATTGAAAAACGAGAATTGCCAGAATCTGAAGCCTATCTTAAAATCATTTATATGATTGCGAAAGGGTATTATGATACTATTTTTAATGTAAAAAATAAGGGTCTTGAAAAAATCCAGAGAGGCATTACAATCTTACAAGATTTAGAGTATGTAGATGGTGCAAGATACTATGAAAACTATTTTGCAAATCAGCTTTCAAATGAAGATTTGTAATATATTCTCATTACATCGATTGACGAAAAATAAATGGGCTTGTAGGTGGATTGATAATTAGTAGTTTCCAGGAGCTAGAGTTTCCATTTTCAGAAAAAATATATTACAAAAAAGTGGGGAGTCCCGCTTTTTTTGTTAGACTGGATTCAATAGAATACTCTTTGAAATATGGAGAAAGGCCTCTTATGAAACTATTCTTAAACCACCATTTATTTAGAATACTTACCTTATCAAGGTTTTTGAGCTCAAGTGGAGCTTATATTTATAATCTGGTATTTATCGTTTATGCTGCGAGTCTATCCTTTAAGAGTGTAGCTGTATTTATGGCGAATATGATTACGATTTTACCTTTCCTATTTACTTTTTATGTTGGGATGAAGGCTGATCATACTCGGAATAAAGCAGGGACAATTATCTGGGTTGGTTGTGTGCAAAGTCTACTATTTCTTTTGATTGCTAGTGTGATTCATGACCAGAACTTCGTAACGTTTGCTTTTATCTGTATGGTTAATATCTGTTCAGATGTTTTATCAGATTATACAGCAGGCCTGCGTATGCCGATTATTCAGCATAATATTTCAGAAGATAAGCTCTATGAAGCTTATTCCTTTACTCAGTTTGTTTCCTATTTATCAAATCTAGGAGGTCAAGCCTTAGGAGTGTGGCTACTCACAACCAGTCATCAAAATTTTTCTTTTGTTGCGATTGTGAATGCTGGTTTCTTTTTACTATCTTCTCTCATTTTGTTCAAAAATAGAAGAGAATTGACTCATTTGTCTGTAAGTGTAGAGGATAAGTCGATTAGTTTACTTCAACAAGTTAAGGTAATCTATGCGGACATGGATGCTATCTTTAGACAGAGAGAAAGTAAATCATTGCTTAAAATTATCCTTGTTATTTTGGTAATGAATACTTTGGGAGGAGCTGTTGGAGGTATTTATCACTTTTACTTATTAGACCATACTATCTATCATCTCAGCTATGCTCAAGCCCTATTTTTAATTGAATGTGTTAGCTTGGGAGGAGCTATTCTTGGTAGCTTAACTCCCCATGATTATTTTGGGAAATGGTCTTTTTCAAGCTTGTTATCGCTCAATGCAATTCTGTTTGTCTTGCTTGCTACTGCTAATATTTTAGAGTTCTCTCCTCTAGTAGGTGTTGCCTGCTTAGCCTTTGTCATGTATTTGATGTCGAAATCAATGCCTAAATTAGATACTCTGTTACTGTCTAATTTGAGCGCGGATGTATTAGCTAGAAGTAATAATCTCTTGAGTATGATTTTTTCTCTAACATTACCCTTGGGAATGTCTGTATTTTCCTTCTTAGCTTTACAAGATATCAGGCTTTGTTGGTGGGTGTTTTTGGTAGTGAGTGTGATAGGGTTGATTTTATCCCTAGAAAAAGGAAGTTTTTCAGGTAAAAAATTTTAACCTAGAAAGCTCAAGCTTACTAGAAGGTCTTCCAGATTTGATTCGTGTGACGACTGTGACCTTGATTTCCCTTGTTGGTGAAACAGCTATGGCCGGTGCGGTTGGTGCTGGTGGTATTGGTAACGTAGCCATCGCCTATGGATTTAACCGCTATAATCACGATGTGACCATCTTGGCAACCATCATTATCATTTTGATTATCTTTACAATCCAATTCTTGGGAGATTTCTTGACTAAGTCTTGAGCCATAAATAAAAAAGAGCCGTCTGGCTCTTTTTTAGTGGCTAGATTTTCTGTGCAAATTTTTTACTCAAGGCTTGTCCAATCAAGGCACCCACTAGGGCTCCGATGACTACACTTGCGATAAATAAAAGGATGGTTCCAGGATTTGGCGCGACCATGATACGGTCGATATATTCTTGGGATTTTCCTCTTGCTAGGAGGGTAGCCATATAGGCTTTGGGTGCAATCCACATAAGCAAGATTGGTCCTGTTGAGCTAAAGGCAAAGAGAATGAAAGAAAGGAAATTCTTTGTTTGGTCCTTGTATTTTCCTAGGCTAGCTACTGCATCTGCTAGGAGGCCACAGATAATTCCAGGAAGAAAGGCGCCGGCACCGTGTTTAGTTCCCAAGAAAAAGAGGGAAATGACAAGGCCGATAGTGGTAATGGCTCCAAAGCGCGGAACTTTTGCGATTAGAATCATATAGGTGCTGCCGCCGACAAGGGCAGTAAAGGCAGGTGCATAAAACATGTTTCCAGTTTGGTCAAAGAGATTTCCCAAAAGGACACCAATCCCCATGCAGAGGAAGTAAAGAACTGCAAAAAGCAGTGTAGTTAAGATAGATTTCTTCATGAATTGTCTCCTGATAATTTTTTCACAATTCTCATTGTACCACGGTTTGGTGGGATTGTAAATGGATACTAGAAGTTTTTGAAAACGCTTGAAATATGATATAATGGTTTCATAGTTATTTTTAGGGGGATATTATGGGGAGATTTTTAGACTTTGTCTTTAATCGTTTCTTTTTAGGGATGATTGCGACAGCCTTCTTTTGGCTATTAACATTGGCAGGAGGGATTATTCTTGGTCTAGCGCCGGCTAGTACCACCTTGATGAGCTTGTATGCAGAACATGGTTATAGCTTTCGGGAATACAGTTTGAAGGAGGCTTGGTCTCTGTACAAGCAAAATTTTGTCTCAAGCAACCTGATTTTCTATAGCTTTTTAGGAGTGGATTTAGTTTTGGTCTATGGCTTGTATCTCTTGGTGCAATTACCTCATCAGACTATTGTTCATTTGATTGCGACATTTTTGAATGTTTTAGTAGTTGCCCTGCTCTTTTTGGCTTATACAGTATCTTTGAAATTACAAGTTTATTTTGATTTGTCCTATCGTAATAGTCTCAAACTATCCTTGATTGGCATTTTTATGAGTCTAGCAGCTGTGGCCAAGGTTCTCCTTGGAACTGTGCTACTTGTGGCAATTGGTTACTATATGCCTGCTCTTCTCTTCTTTGTAGGAATTGGGATGTGGCATTTCTTTATCAGTGATATGTTGGAACCGGTCTATGAAAGTATCCATGAAAAATTGGCGACAAAGTAGGATGAAGCAGTTTTGGCTACATACGCTTCTGCGAACCTACAGTTCAGTTATGATCATTATTATTGCGAGTTTTGCAATCTTACTCTCTTACGCTGACTGGGATTCACGGGAAAAGGAAGCTCAGAGAGTAGCCCAGCGTGTAACTACTCGAACAGTCGAAGAGGTGGAGTATTATTATCGGGAGTCAGCTCAACTAGCACAAGATTTAGTAGCCAATCAAGATCGTATACAAGGGGTTTATAAGTACTTTAGCCTATCCACTTCTGAGTATTTTTATTGGCTGTTAGAGCATCAAGCAGCTTCGTCAACTTCTATTTCTCTGTATGAAAATATTGATGATCTTTATGTCCAAAATGACTATGTAACGGGTGTTGCAATCGTCTTGCAGGACTTTAAAGAAGTTTATGTGTCAACAAGGGATAAAAGAAGTGGGCATGTCTTGCCAGCTGAGGCTTTTAAACCGGAGGCCAATAGTTTTGGGATTCCTGTTCTGGACCCAGCAACGGACCAATCTATAGGAGTGATTTACATCTCCTTGGATCCAGAAGTTTTATATCATGCCATTGACAATACTCGAGGTCATATCCCGATGGCTGTTACCGTGACTTCACCTTTTGACACGGAGATTTTTCATATTGGCGAGAGAGTCAATAGGGAGCATGAGAACTGGTTTGTCGGTTTTACCTCTCATGGTTATCAGGTTCAGGTAGCAGTTCCTAAAAACTTTGTTTTGCAAGGAACAGTGACCAGCTCTGCTTTGATTGTGGGCTTGAGCCTTCTCTTTATAGTTATTCTCTATCTGACTTTGAGGCAGACCTTTGCCAATTATCAAAAGCAGGTAGTGGATTTGGTGGATTCTATTCAGGTCATTGCTCAAGGGGAGGAAGGTCTCCGCATCGATACGCTTGAAAAGGACCAGGAATTGCTCCTAATCGCAGAGACGACCAATGATATGTTGGATCGTTTGGAAAAGAATATCCATGATATTTACCAGCTAGAGCTTAGTCAAAAAGATGCCAATATGCGAGCCCTACAAGCTCAAATCAATCCTCATTTTATGTATAATACGCTGGAATTTTTGCGCATGTATGCAGTTATGCAGAGTCAAGATGAGTTGGCAGATATCATTTATGAGTTCAGTAGTCTCTTGCGGAACAATATTTCTGGCGAAAGAGAAACTCTTCTCAAACAGGAATTAGAATTTTGCCGTAAATACAGCTATCTCTGCATGGTTCGCTATCCTAAATCCATTGCTTATGGTTTCAAGATAGACCCAGAGTTAGAGAATATGAAGATTCCTAAATTTACCTTACAACCGCTGGTAGAAAATTATTTCGCGCATGGTGTTGACCACAGACGGACAGATAATGTGATTAGCATCAAGGCTCTCAAACAGGATGGTTTTGTGGAAATTTTAGTGGTTGATAACGGCCGTGGAATGTCGGCTGAAAAACTGACAAATCTCCGAGAAAAACTAAGTCAGAGACATTTTGAACACCAAGCTAGCTACAGTGCCCAAAGGCAGTCTATCGGGATTGTCAATGTACACGAGCGTTTTGTGCTCTATTTTGGGGATCGCTATGCCATTAGTGTAGAGTCTGCAGAGCAAGCAGGTGTTCAGTATCGTATTACAATTCAAGATGAGTAGAAAGGGAGAAAATGTATAAAGTATTATTAGTAGATGATGAGTACATGGTGACAGAAGGTCTGAAGCGTTTGATTCCCTTTGATAAGTGGGATATGGAGGTCGTTGCAACAGCCAGCCATGCCGATGAAGCCCTAGAATACGTTCAGGAAAATCCAGTAGATGTGGTCATTTCCGATGTCAATATGCCCGACAAAACAGGACTTGAGATGATTAAGGAAATGAAAGAGATATTACCAGATGCTGCCTATATCTTGCTCTCGGGTTATCAGGAGTTTGATTACGTAAAAAGAGCCATGAACCTTAGTGTTGTGGACTATCTGGTTAAGCCAGTAGATAAGGTAGAGTTGGGTAGTCTGCTGGAGAAGATTGCAGGTCAGCTCGGCGAGAGAGGAAAGAAAAGTCAGACTCTTAGTCAAGATTTAGATGAGGCTGGATTTGTTAGTTATTTAGGAGGTAAGGAGAACTGGTGGATAGGCCTATCCAAGGAAAAACAAGGTTCCTTCACCATTCCTTACTATGTCTTGGGTCAAGACTGGCAGATTTTCATTTCTGACCAACCCCTAGATGGTTTAGTCGTTACTCCCTTTGAAGCCCCTTATCAAGAACACTTTGAACGCTGGAAGCTGAATGCTGAGAAAGCCCTCTTTTACGGCTCTGTAAATCTACAGCAGTCGGAGAGCCTCTTTGTCTACTATGAACCGATTTATAGGGTTATTATTCAGGGGAATCTAAATCAAATCGTGGAAGAGTTGAATCTCTTGGAGAAGGTAGTTCTTGAAAATACACCCCGTGTTCCGATTACTAAACAGCTTTTTATCCAGTTTGTCATGGATGTCTTTCACTTGTTTGAACATCTCAAAGCTGATGATATGACGGACATTGTCAAAACTATTCATGCTATTCAATCCTTCGATGAATTGGTTCCTTATATCAAGGAAACTCTGACTCGCTTCTTTGGGCAATATCGTATGAATGAAAATGTGGTCAGTGTGCTGGAAGTGATTGGGCGTGATTATCAGAAAGAACTCTCTCTCAAGGATATCAGTAAGGATCTCTTTATCAATCCTGTCTATCTGGGTCAGTTGATTAAGCGAGAAACCAATTCGACCTTCGCAGAGTTACTAAACAAACAACGCATTAAGGCTGCCCAACAGCTCTTACTTTCAACCAGTGACAGTATCGAAGACATCTGTTATGCTGTTGGCTACAGTAACGTTGGATATTTCTATAAAGTGTTCCGAAAATTGTGCGGAAAATCGCCCAAAGCCTACCGAAAACAGGTAGAAACGATACTATAAGATTTGTATCCCTTTACAAAAAGTGCTATAATATCAATAATAATATTAGGAGGTTCTATCATGAAAAAGAAACCGATTTATCTATGGGTCTTGCTAATCTTGTCTGCCCTTATTTCAGCTACGTCTCTGTTTGGAATGTTGAGTCCCTTGCCTAGCGAAGAAGTCCTTCGTGTTAGGCAGTCACATGTTGCGGGACTTAGTGCCCAGCAATTAGACGACAACGTCAATTACACCTATGCAGTAGCAGAATCAACTCATTCTATTTTTAATATGGCCTTGATTGTGCTATCTGCTATTTTAGTTGCAGTAGCGATTGTGTTCCTTGTTCGTAAGAATTTGCAATATGCAAACTACACTTATGTCGGCTATGTTTTGCTAGCCATTATTGGTTCGATTTATGGCTATGTTGGTTTACAAGACGCTGTGCAGTTAGTTCACGATGAGACCATGCGTTTAGGGATAAGTGTTATTTCACAAGCCGCTAGCATTTTCTCTATCGTCATCAATGTTCTCTTCCTGGCTCTTGTCTTCTACAAGATGTGGCGTCAGCAGAAAGCCTTGGCAGAAGAAGAGGAAACAGAAGAACTTGCTTAAGTATTGACAAAAAAGAACTATCAAGATACAATCTTGGTAGTTCTTTTTCGATTAAAAATAAAATCATGGAGGTACATATGAAGACAATTTCTTTAGTTTATATCAGTCTGAGTGGGAATACTGAGAGTTTTGTGACCCGCCTGAAAGACTATCTCTTGTCCCAGTATGAGGGGATTGAAGTTCAAAAGATTCATATCAAGGATTTGGTCAAGGAAGGCCACGATTTCTATGAGATGGATAATCCTTATGTTGCTTTTTTGCCGACCTACCTAGAAGGTGGGAATGGCGTTGATAACGGAGATGTCGAGATTTTGACGACACCCGTTGGGGATTTTATCGCCTATGGCGACAATGCTAGTAAGTGTTTTGGCGTAGTTGGTTCAGGAAATCGTAACTTTAATAACCAATATTGCTTGACAGCCAAGCAATACAGTCAACGTTTTGGTTTCCCTGTATTGGCTGACTTTGAAATGCGAGGCATGCTGGGAGATATCAAGCATGTGGCTGCAATTATTGCGGATTTGTATGAGTTGGAAAGTTGAGCTTAGGCTTGGCTTTTTTATTATTCCAAGCAGTTTTATCAGAACTTTTACTTTCTATGCTCCAAGAGTTGATTGATGTGATCTACTTTTTTAGCCTCTCTTTTATAGAGAACAGCCCAAATGATGAGGTAGACAATCGCAAACTCGATAATGAGCTGGAGATAGAAGATCCAGTGGAAGGGGAACCAACCTGCCAGGGTTGCTAGTGGGACAAAGCCTACTAGCATGAGGAAGAAATGAGTCAGAGTGGCACGAAGCATGCTCCAGTCACGGCTGAATAAGCGGTTGCCAAAGTTGAAGAGCATACCTATAGCTGCCCAGATAAGTGTGCAGTAGAGCAAGACCAGGGCACCGTGAACCTGATGTTGAATCATCGCTTGGCCGATGAGAGAGTAGGGATTTAGTGGTGCATAAGTACTTGGTGCATAAATGAGTGAAAAGAGGATAGAGAGGATGAGGCCGATGAGGACACCAGCAGCTGCGTCGTGAAATACTTGTTTTTTCATAGTTCTAATTTCTCCTTGATGGTTTTTAGGTAACGGCGTGAAGAATAGGTGAAGCTTTCGTTTTTTAGAAAGATTTCTACCAGACCGTTGGGGGTGAGCTTGAGGTGAGAGATGGAGTCGATATTGATGATTTCTGATTGGGAAATTTGGATAAAATTGCTTGGCAAGAGTTCAAGAACTTGATAGAGTCGCAAATCAATGGTGTAGGTCTGACTCGCGGTTTCTGCTAGAACCTTCCGATTCTCGATATAGAAGCGCTGAATCTTGCCAATCTCAACTAGATAGACCTGATCATCGATTTTCCCTTTGATTTTTTCTTTTTGGTCAAGATTTTCTGCGAACTCGATGACTTTCTGGACTTTATATGTTGGCTGAGGTGCTTGGACAATCAGTTTTTCTTCCTTGTAAGTCTCACTAATCTGTAGTTCTACTTTCATAGTTTTCTCTCCTTGTCTTTCATACAAAATTGTGATCACTTCTTGTACACCTTTATTAAACACTATTTTTTAACCCCTTGCAAGGGACGTTGTCTATGTGGAGGGACTTGTATCCTATGTGGTGGAGCTTTTCTGTCCTATCTGAAATATGGTATAATAGCACTAATCAATTTCTAGGAAAACAGATACAGAAAGGGGCTGAAAAATGTCTCATATTATTGAATTGCCAGAGGTGTTGGCAAACCAGATCGCGGCAGGAGAGGTCATCGAACGTCCTGCCAGCGTGGTTAAAGAGTTGGTAGAAAATGCCATTGATGCTGGCTCTAGCCAGATTATCATTGAGATTGAGGAAGCTGGTCTCAAGAAGATTCAAATCACAGATAATGGTCATGGAATTGCCCACGATGAGGTGGAATTGGCCCTGCGTCGTCATGCGACCAGTAAAATAAAAAATCAGGCAGACCTCTTTCGAATTCGGACGCTTGGTTTTCGTGGTGAAGCCTTGCCTTCTATCGCTTCTGTTAGTGTTCTGACTCTTTTGACGGCGGTGGATGGTGCAAGTCATGGGACTAAGTTAGTCGCGCGTGGAGGTGAAGTCGAAGAAGTCATCCCAGCGACTAGTCCTGTGGGAACCAAGGTTTGTGTGGAGGACCTCTTTTTCAACACGCCTGCCCGCCTCAAGTATATGAAGAGCCAGCAAGCGGAGCTGTCTCATATCATTGATATTGTCAACCGTCTGGGCTTGGCCCATCCTGAGATTTCTTTCAGCTTGATTAGTGATGGCAAGGAAATGACGCGGACAGCAGGGACTGGTCAACTGCGTCAAGCCATCGCAGGGATTTATGGTTTGGCGAGTGCCAAGAAGATGATTGAAATTGAGAACTCTGACCTTGATTTCGAAATTTCAGGTTTTGTGTCTCTGCCTGAGTTGACTCGGGCTAATCGCAACTATATCAGCCTCTTCATCAATGGCCGTTATATCAAGAACTTCCTGCTTAATCGTGCTATTCTTGACGGTTATGGAAGCAAGCTTATGGTGGGCCGTTTTCCACTGGCTGTCATTCATATCCATATTGACCCTTATCTAGCGGATGTCAATGTGCATCCAACTAAGCAAGAGGTGCGGATTTCTAAGGAAAAAGAACTGATGACGCTGGTTTCAGAAGCTATTGCAAACAGTCTCAAGGAACAAACCTTGATACCAGATGCCTTGGAAAATCTTGCCAAATCGACTGTGCGCAATCGTGAGAAGGTGGAGCAAACTATTCTCCCACTCAAAGAAAATACGCTCTACTATGAGAAAACTGAGTCGACAAGACCTAGTCAAGCTGAGGTGGCTGATTATCAGGTAGAATTGACTGAGGAAGGGCAGGATTTGACTTTATTTGCCAAGGAAACCTTGGACCAATTGACCAAGCCAGCTAAACTGCATTTTGCAGAGAGAAAGCCAGCTAACTATGATCAACTAGACCATCCAGAGTTAGATTTGGCTAGTCTCGATAAGGCTTATGACAAGCTGGAGCGAGAAGAATCTTCAAGTTTCCCAGAGTTGGAATTTTTCGGACAAATGCACGGGACTTATCTCTTTGCCCAGGGGCGAGATGGACTCTACATCATAGACCAGCACGCGGCTCAGGAACGGGTCAAGTATGAGGAATATCGTGAAAGCATTGGCGATGTTGACCAGAGTCAGCAGCAACTCCTAGTGCCCTACATCTTTGAATTTCCAGCGGATGATGCCCTTCGTCTCAAGGAAAGAATGCCTCTTTTGGAGGAAGTGGGTGTCTTTCTAGCAGAGTACGGAGAAAATCAATTTATCCTACGTGAACATCCTATTTGGATGGCAGAGGAGGAGATTGAGTCAGGAATCTATGAAATGTGCGACATGCTCCTCTTGACCAAGGAGGTTTCTATCAAGAAATACCGAGCAGAGCTGGCTATCATGATGTCCTGCAAGCGGTCCATTAAGGCAAACCATCGTATTGATGACCATTCAGCTAGACAACTCCTCTATCAGCTTTCTCAATGTGACAATCCCTATAACTGTCCTCACGGACGTCCTGTTTTGGTGCATTTTACCAAGTCAGATATGGAAAAGATGTTCCGACGCATTCAGGAAAATCATACCAGCCTCCGTGAGTTGGGGAAATATTAAACGAATACTCTTTGAAAATCTCTTCAAATCAGGTCAGCTCTATCTGCAACCCCAAAGCTGTGCTTTGAGCAACCTGCGGCTAGCTTTCTAGTTTGCTTTTGATTTTCATTGATTATAAAAGGAAAACTATGTACGAATATTTAAAAGGAATCATTACTAAAATCACTGCTAAATACATTGTTCTTGAAGTCAACGGTATCGGTTATATTTTGCATGTGGCCAATCCCTATGCCTACTCAGGACAAGTCAATCAAGAAGCTCAAATTTATGTGCATCAGGTCGTGCGTGAGGATGCGCATCTACTTTATGGATTTCGCTCAGAAGATGAGAAAAAACTCTTTCTCAGTCTGATTTCGGTTTCTGGGATCGGTCCTGTGTCAGCTCTTGCTATTATTGCTGCCGATGACAATGCTGGTCTGGTTCAAGCCATCGAAACCAAGAACATCACCTACTTGACCAAGTTTCCTAAAATTGGCAAGAAAACAGCCCAGCAGATGGTGCTGGACTTGGAAGGTAAGGTAGTAGTTGCAGGAGATGACCTTCCTGCTAAGGCCGCAGTACAAGCAAGCGCTGAAAACCAAGAATTGGAAGAAGCTATGGAAGCCATGCTGGCACTGGGCTACAAGGCGACCGAGCTTAAGAAAATCAAGAAATTCTTTGAAGGAACGACAGATACAGCTGAGAACTATATCAAGTCAGCCCTTAAAATGTTAGTCAAATAGGAGCAGAGCATGACAAAACGTTGTTCGTGGGTCAAGATGACCAATCCGCTTTATATCGCCTATCATGATGAGGAGTGGGGCCAACCCCTCCATGACGACCAAGCACTGTTCGAGTTGTTGTGCATGGAAACCTATCAGGCAGGCCTGTCTTGGGAAACGGTGCTCAACAAACGCCAAGCTTTCCGTCAAGCCTTTCATGGCTATCAAATTCAAGCGGTGGCAGACATGACCGACACCGAGTTGGAAGCCTTGTTGGAGAATCCAGCCATCATTCGGAATAGTGCCAAAATTTTTGCTACTCGGACTAACGCCCAAGCATTTTTACGACTACAGGAAGAGTATGGCTCTTTTGACACTTATCTCTGGTCTTTTGTTGAGGGAAAAACCATCATCAATGATGTTCCTGACTATCACCTAGCACCTGCTAAAACAACTTTGTCTGAGAAATTAGCCAAAGAACTCAAAAAACGAGGTTTCAAGTTCACAGGCCCAGTCACCATCTTGTCTTTTCTACAAGCAGCAGGCTTGGTTGATGACCATGAGAATGATTGTGCGTGGAAAAGCGGTTATTAGTGAGTACAGGTAACTAGCATATCTGAGAATATAGAAAAAAGCTGAGAAATTCTTCCCAGCTTTATTTGTTATAGTCAAAGCAAATGACTTGTTCCTGTGCATCTACATGAGCATGGACCCCAAAGGGTATAATGGCTCTTGGAGTTGCGTGGCCGACATTCAAATTATAGACAATCGGGATATTGCTGTCAATAATATCCAATAGTACCTCTTTATAGTCGTCATAGAAAGTTTCATCCATAGGTTTTCCTACCAAGAGTCCACTGATGACCGAGAATATGCCAGTGTCCTTTAAAGTCCGCAACATCTTTTTGAAGTCTTCCGGCTCAGGCTTTTCTTCGCTTGTTTCTAGCAAGAGGATTTTTCCTTCCCATTCTGACAAGTCAGGGAAAAGTTTGTACTTTTGGCAGAGGTCCGTGCTATCTGCGTATCGAGAGTTGTTAAAGATATCGTAGAGAGATTCGAGGCAACCACCGAGGATTTCTCCCTCGAACTGGGCATTTCCTTGTAACAAGTCAAAACCAGTATTTGTATGATTGATACGAGGTGTTCCTAGAGCCTTGGGACTGAAGTCAGTTCGTTCCTCATACCAAACGTCACTAGGGCGGATTTCTGAGATTCTTCCAGTCTCAATCAATTCTTTAAAGTAGTGAAGGCTATAGGCTAGCATTTCTTTGTCTAATTCACAAATGTCTGCTAAAAAGGATTGACCATAAAAAGTCTTGATTCCTAGTTTATGCAACATGAGATGGTTCATGGTTGTATCTGAGAAGCCAAGAAAAATCTTTTGTTTGATAACTTTTTCTAGTTGCTCATTTTCAAAAAGGTAGGGCAACAAACGATAGGTATCATCCCCACCGATGGCACATAGGATCATGTCGATGCTATCGTCCGAAAAGGCTTGCATCAAATCTTTCGCACGCGCTTCGGGGTGGTCCTTGATAAAGTCTAAGCCTTTTAACGAATGGGGTAAAAAGATAGGATTGAGTCCCAGAGCCTTGAGACGTTGGACACCCAAGTCCACTTCGTGTTTGACAAAATTCTCTCCGAGAATGCCACTAGACAAACTAACAATACCAATAGTAGAAACCATATCTCATCCTCCTAGAAATAAATTGAACCTATTTTATCACAAAAGATAAGAGAAAGCTATGTGGGATGTCAGAAGAATGCTTTTAAATTAAGAAAACAGTAAAAAAGCAACCGCACCTGCAGTTGCTTTTATCATTCTCTTAATAACGTGTTGGTCCTGCACTTGCGCTGCGGATATTCAAGCGTTTCTTGAGATAGAAGCGAAGGGCTAGGAGGACTGCTCCGATAATAGCTAGTGGCAATGGAGCAAGTACGGGATTAAGGCTAGCTGGTAGGAAGCTTGTTGCAAAGAAAACAAGTAACCAAAGGAACATAGAAGCTAGGATAACCAGTACAGATTTCCAGAAAGGTGGACGTTGACTGCGGTCCATATCTGGTCCATAGTATTGGTAAACAAAGTAGTACATCAAGTAGAAGGCAAATCCACCAACCAGTCCAACTAATAGGAGGGTAATCAAACCGTAACCGATAGCTTGATCTGCTGAGAAGAAGGTTGTGAGGGCGCTGACGAGGGCAAAGAGGCTAGTGATGAAAAGGGCTGAGTCCATAATCATCAGTTTTGGATCATCATTTTCTTTTGGATGCTCTTTTTCATATTGTTCCTTGATAGTGAAACTATGAGCCCAATGGGTTGGTGCGCCGTAAAGGGAACGAGCAGTCGTACCTTTGGCTTGCTCTTCAAGGATTTGGGGAATAACTTCCTCAAAAATAGCTTTGATTTCAGCGTCTGTTTTCCCATCTTTGATGAATTGTTGGGTAGCGATGTGGACAAACTCTTGGTTTTTCTTTGTTAATTTTTGTAGATCAATCTGAGACATAGGAACTCCTCTTAGAACCATTTTTTATGGATGAGATAGAGAGTGAGCGAGACACTCATAGCAAAGGCGATAAAGACGATTAACCAGAAGGCATTTGGCTCGCCGTTTAGGGGAATTTCATTATCCTTAAAGTTCATCCCGTAGGCAGAAAAGACCATGGTTGGGATGGACATGACGATGGTCACAAGGGCCAAGGTTTTCATGATGTTGTTCTGGTTGTTGGAAATGATAGAGGCAAAGGTCTCCGTCATAGAGTGCAAGACATTTCCGTAAATGTCTGCCATCTCGATGGCCTGTTGGGTTTCAATCAGGGTATCTTCAAGCAGGTCTTCGTCCTCAAGGTATTTCTTGATATTGCTGGTTGAGCTGGTCAATTTCTTAATCACGCGCTCATTTGTTTTGAGGGAGGCCTTGAAATAGACGATGGTTTTTTCCAATTCCATGAGCTCAATCAATTCTTCATTACGAGTTGATTGATGCAGTTGACTTTCGATCTGTTCACTCTTGCGGTCAATCGAACGAAGGGCTGTTAGGTAAAGCTCTGCATTGCGATAAAGAATCTGGAAGATAAAACGCGAACGCATGAAGGTGTAGAAATTACGCAAGCGACGGTTGATAAAGACATCAAGGACCGGTAATGGTTCCAAACACGTAGTGATAATGGTTTCCTCGGTGATGATAATACCAAGCGGGATGGTTACGTAGTAGGTGCGGTTATTTCTTTCTTCTGTGACCGGCACGTCTACGATAATCAGGGTGTACTCGTCTTCAATGGTAATACGAGACATTTCTTCCGCATCGAGCGGTGCACGAAGGTCGGCAATATCGATATCGAAGGCATTAGCGATTTCGAGTGATTCATTTTGAGTTGGATTAACGAGATTGATCCAAGTACCCGGTTCAAGCGTATCGATCTCTTTAAATTCAGTTGTTGTAGAGAGAAAAACTTGTTTCATATCCCTTATCCTTTCTCATTTTTCAGATTTTTTCACACCGTACTATTATACTATAAATTCAGCCTTTTGGGTAATAGAATCTCACTTTTTTTGGTATAATGGTAAGCGATAATGGACTAGAAAGAACAAAGATGCAAGATAAAATTGTCATTCATGGGGCGCGTGCCCATAATTTAAAAAATATTGATGTGGAAATTCCGCGAGACAAGTTGGTTGTCGTGACAGGTTTGTCAGGTTCGGGGAAATCCAGTCTGGCCTTTGATACCCTCTATGCGGAGGGACAACGTCGCTATGTGGAGAGTTTGTCAGCCTACGCTCGCCAGTTCTTGGGAAATATGGAGAAACCAGATGTAGATGCTATTGATGGTCTCAGCCCGGCTATTTCCATCGACCAAAAAACGACTAGCAAAAATCCTCGTTCGACCGTGGGAACCACGACTGAAATCAATGACTATCTGCGTCTCCTCTACGCGCGTGTGGGGACGCCTTACTGTATCAACGGACATGGAGCTATCAAGGCCTCTTCTGTGGAGCAAATCGTGGATAAGGTTTTGGAATTGCCAGAACGCCAACGCTTGCAGATCTTGGCCCCTGTCATCCGCAAGAAAAAAGGCCAACATAAGAGTGTTATCGAGAAGGTTCAGAAAGATGGGTATGTTCGTGTCCGTGTGGATGGGGAAGTGTATGATGTGACCGAAGTGCCAGAGTTGTCTAAGAGTAAGCAACACAATATTGATGTAGTGGTTGACCGTATTGTCATCAAGGAGGGTATTCGTAGCCGTCTCTTTGATTCCATTGAGGCAGCCCTTCGTATCGCAGAAGGTTATATCATTATCGACACCATGGACGATTCTGAGTTGCTCTTCTCTGAGCATTATGCCTGCCCGGTTTGTGGTTTTACTGTACCAGAGTTAGAGCCTCGTCTCTTCTCTTTCAATGCTCCTTTTGGTTCTTGTAGTGAGTGTGATGGTTTGGGTATTAAGCTAGAGGTGGATACTGATTTGGTAGTGCCAGATGCCAGCAAAACACTACGTGAGGGAGCCTTGGCCCCTTGGAATCCTATCTCATCTAACTACTATCCAAACATGCTGGAACAAGCCATGACAGCTTTTGGAGTGGACATGGATAAGCCTTTTGAGGACTTGTCAGAAGAAGATAAGAACTTGATTCTCTACGGCTCAGATGGCAAGGAATTCCATTTCCACTATGAAAATGAATTTGGCGGTGTGCGCGATATTGACATTCCTTTTGAGGGAGTTGTCAATAATATCAAGCGTCGTTACCATGAAACCAATAGTGATTATACTCGTACCCAGATGCGTCTCTACATGAATGAGCTGACTTGCGGAACCTGTCACGGCTATCGTCTCAATGACCAGGCCTTGTCTGTCCGTGTGGGTGGCGAGCAAGGGCCGCATATCGGAGAAATTTCAGACCTGTCTATCGCAGACCACTTGGAGTTGGTGAGCCAGCTGACCTTGTCTGAAAATGAAGCCATCATTGCTCGTCCCATTCTCAAGGAAATCAAGGATCGCTTGACCTTCCTCAATAACGTAGGCCTCAACTATCTGACTCTGTCACGTTCGGCAGGAACCCTTTCAGGTGGGGAGAGTCAGCGTATTCGCTTGGCGACCCAGATTGGTTCTAACTTATCTGGAGTCCTCTATATCCTGGATGAGCCGTCGATTGGGCTCCACCAGAGGGATAATGACCGCCTGATTGCCAGTCTGAAAAAGATGCGTGATTTGGGGAATACTCTCATCGTAGTGGAACACGACGAAGATACTATGCGTGAGGCGGATTACCTGATTGACGTTGGTCCCGGTGCCGGTGTTTTTGGTGGGGAGATTGTTGCGGCAGGTACGCCCAAGCAGGTGGCTCGCAACAGCAAGTCTATCACAGGACAGTACTTGTCAGGCAAACGTGCCATTCCAGTACCCGAAGAGCGCCGTACTGGAAATGGTCGCTTTATAGAGGTGACAGGTGCGCGTGAGAATAACTTGCAAAATATTACCGCTCGTTTCCCACTAGGAAAATTCATCGCGGTGACAGGTGTGTCAGGTTCAGGGAAATCGACCTTAATCAACAGCATCCTCAAAAAAGCTATTGCCCAGAAGCTCAACCGCAATTCAGACAAACCTGGTAAATTTAGGACTATTACAGGGATTGAGCATGTAGACCGCTTGATTGACATTGACCAGAGCCCTATCGGACGAACGCCAAGGTCTAACCCTGCTACCTATACGGGAGTTTTTGACGATATACGTGACCTCTTTGCCCAGACAAACGAAGCCAAGATTCGAGGTTACAAGAAGGGTCGTTTCAGTTTCAACGTCAAGGGTGGTCGCTGTGAAGCTTGCTCAGGTGACGGGATTATCAAGATCGAGATGCACTTCTTGCCAGATGTTTATGTGGCTTGTGAAGTTTGCCACGGAACCCGCTATAACAGTGAAACCCTTGAAGTTCACTACAAGGAAAAGAATATCTCGCAGGTCTTGGATATGACGGTCAACGATGCGGTAGAATTTTTCCAACACATTCCGAAAATTCAACGCAAACTTCAGACTATCAAGGATGTGGGACTGGGCTATGTGACGCTAGGTCAACCAGCTACCACCCTTTCTGGGGGAGAAGCCCAGCGTATGAAGTTGGCTAGTGAACTCCACAAACGCTCGACAGGAAAATCATTCTACATTCTCGATGAGCCGACGACAGGTCTTCATACCGAGGATATCGCTCGCTTGCTTAAGGTTTTAGCTCGCTTTGTAGACGATGGCAATACAGTCCTTGTTATCGAGCACAATCTGGATGTTATTAAGACTGCAGACCACATTATTGACTTGGGTCCTGAGGGCGGTGTCGGTGGTGGAACCATCATCGCAACAGGAACTCCAGAAGAAGTAGCGGCCAATGAAGCCAGCTACACAGGACATTATTTGAAAGGAAAGTTACATCATGAATAAACGTGTACAAGTATTTCTAGCTAAAATGCAAGAAAAAGAACTAGATGGCATCATCATCAATAACCTTAAAAACGTCTATTATTTGACTGGTTTTTGGGGTTCGAACGGAACAGTTTTTATCAGCCGTGACCGTCAGGTCTTGGTGACAGACTCTCGCTATATCATCGCGGCTAAGCAAGAAACTAGTGGTTTTGAGATTGTGGCTGACCGAGATGAATTGGCTGTCATTGCAGGGATTGTTAAGGACATGGGCTTGTCTCGAATCGGTTTTGAGGATGAGATTTCGGTCTCTTATTACCACCGTATGCAGGCAGCCTTTGAAGGAATTGACTTGCTTCCACAAACTCAGTTTGTTGAAGGCCTTCGTATGATTAAGGATGAGGCGGAGATTGCAGCTATTCGCAAGGCTTGTTCTATCTCAGACCAAGCTTTCCGCGATGCGCTTGACTTTATCAAGCCAGGAAAGACTGAAATTGAGATTGCCAACTTCCTTGACTTCCGTATGCGTGAGTTGGGAGCATCTGGCTTGTCTTTTGATACGATCCTAGCTAGCGGTATCAATTCTTCCAAACCTCATGCTCATCCTATGCACAAACCAGTTGAGCTAGGAGAAGCCATTACCATGGACTTCGGTTGCCTTTATGACCACTATGTCAGTGATATGACACGGACTATCTATCTGGGACATGTTAGCGACGAGCAGGCAGAGATTTACAATACGGTTTTGAAAGCCAACCAAGCCTTGATTGACCAGGCTAAGGCTGGCTTAGGTTTCCGTGACTTTGACAAAATCCCTCGTGATATTATCATTGAGGCAGGCTATGGCGACTACTTTACCCACGGTATCGGACACGGTATTGGACTGGATATCCATGAGGAACCATACTTTAGCCAGACTTCTACAGAAACTATTAAGGCAGGTATGGCCTTGACAGACGAGCCAGGTATCTATATCGAAGGCAAATATGGTGTTCGTATCGAGGATGATATCCTGATTACAGAGACAGGTTGTGAATTATTGACCCTTGCTCCAAAAGAGTTGATAGTTATTTAAGAGTCAAACAACTCAAATGATTGACTTTTAAATTTTAAAGGTTTATACTGAAAAAGAAGACGGTAGGTGAGGCTACCATAGGGATACGGATGACTACCGCAAAGCAGTGGAGACACTACTCGTTGGTCAACAGTTCTGGTCGCGAAGGCCAAGACTAAGCTCATTACATTGCCCTATGGAGTTAAAGCTTGAACGAAAAAACAGATATTTAGTTTTTTAATCCTGCCATTTTATGGTGGGATTTTCTACTGTTTTAAAACAAAGAAAGGAGACAGACGATGCAAATTGACGACCATCCGGAACCGCACATACACAGCCAATCGCTGATTTGTGTCGTTCTGCCCTTATAAAGTGATTGGTCTCTGTGTATGAAACACATCATTCATACAGATAGGAGAAACCAATGAAAACTACAAAAGAAAGATTAGCAACAGCTATTCAAGTTCCTTTAGACGAGAGTCTAACTTTTTATCATACCAGTTTAAACGGTTTGACAGAGGAACAGGTCGAACAAAATCGTAACCTCTATGGCGAAAACACCATTACCAAAGGCCAAGAAGACAGTATTCTCAAAAAGATTTACGAATCGATTATCAATCCTTTTACAATCATCTTGCTGGTTATCGCCGTGATTTCCTTAGTGACCAATGTCTGGTTGGCAAAACCAGGTCAAGAAGATCCGACGACTTCCATTATCATCGTTGTCCTAGTCCTCATTTCTGGAGGCATTCGCTTTGTCCAAGAACTCCGCAGTGATAAGGCAGCCACCAATCTTTCAAAAATGATTGTCAACACAGCGACTGTCATTCGTCAAGGAGAAATTCAAGAAGTACCTATCGATGACTTGGTAGTGGGGGACGTGGTTAAATTAAGCGCTGGAGATATGATTCCAGCAGATCTTCTTTTATTTAAGTCGCGCGATTTCTTTGTCCAACAGTCTGGCTTGACAGGCGAAAGTGATTCTGTTGAAAAATTGGCCTTGACCAAGGCAACAGTTCAACAATCTGATAGTCTTCTCGAAGCCGCATCCTTGGCTTTTATGGGAACCAATGTCTTGTCTGGTAGTGCCAAGGCCGTGGTTTTGGCGGTTGGTGATGATACCATGATGGGGGCCATTGAGCAGACTCTGAACACCTATGACGAGCCCACTTCGTTTGAACGAGAGATGAACAGTATCTCTTGGCTCTTGATTCGCTTGATGTTGGTCATGGTGCCCATCGTTTTCTTGTCTAATGGTTTAACAGATGGAGACTGGTTGGAAGCTGGTGTATTTGCTTTGAGTGTTGGTGTTGGATTGACACCTGAGATGCTTCCTATGATTATTACCGCTAGCCTAGCAAAAGGCTCCATTATCATGGCAAAGGAAAAAGTGGTTATCAAGAAACTCAATGCCATACAGGACTTAGGGGCGATTGATATCTTGTGTACAGATAAGACAGGAACTCTAACTCAAGACGAAATTGTCCTAGAATATCCATTGGACATCCACGGACGCATGGATTTGACCGTCTTGAGACGAGCTTATCTCAATTCCTACTTTCAAACTGGCTTGAAAAATTTGATGGACAGAGCCATCATTAAACGGACTGAAAAGGAAGCAAAAGAACACGCCCTCTTGCAAAATCTGGCTCAAACTTTTCAAAAAATAGATGAATTGCCCTTTGATTTTGAACGTAGACGGATGAGTGTTATCGTTAAGGATGAACACGAAGTTGTTAGTTTGGTAACCAAGGGTGCCCTAGAGGAGATGTTGACGATTTCCAGTCATGCGGAATACCAAGGAGTGATTACTCCCTTGACAGATGCTATTAGAGAGGAAATATTAGCAGAAGTCAGACAACTCAATCAACAAGGTTTGCGTGTCTTGGGAGTGGCTTATAAGTCAGGTTTGAGGGAAGGTCATGCCTATACAGTTGATGATGAAGGGGATATGATTCTAACTGGTTATTTAGCCTTTCTAGATCCACCAAAACCATCTGCAGCACCAGCAATTAAGGCTCTGTTAGAACATGGGGTTCAAACAAAGATTTTGACGGGAGACAACGAAAAAGTTACCCAAGCAGTCTGTGAAAAGGTTGGTTTAGATATCAATCAGATGCTGTTGGGGTCTGAAATTGATCAGATGAGTGATCAAGAATTGGCCCAAGCCGTAGAGGAGGTAACAGTCTTTGCCAAACTTTCTCCTGACCAAAAAGCACGGATTATTTTGCAATTTAAGGCTAATGGTCATGCTGTTGGCTATATGGGAGATGGAATCAATGATGCCCCTTCTATGAAAGTAGCAGATGTGGGGATTTCTGTTGATACAGCAGTAGATATTGCTAAAGAAACAGCTGATGTTATCCTACTTGATAAGGATCTCATGGTGCTTGAAAAAGGACTGGTTGAAGGGCGTAAGGTCTATGCCAATATGACCAAATATATCAAAATGACAGTGAGTTCTAATTTTGGAAATATCTTATCCCTATTGGTCTCTGGAATCTTTTTACCCTTTTTACCAATGGCACCAGTCCATTTGATTATCCTAAATCTAGTCTATGATTTGTCTTGTATTGCCTTGCCTTTTGACAAGGTGGACAAAGATTTTTTGAGAAATCCGCATACATGGGAAGCAAAATCCATTACTCGATTTATGGTTTGGATGGGTCCAATCTCATCTGTCTTTGATATTTTGACCTTTATCTTCCTCTACTTTATCATTGTACCCATGACGACAGGTCATGCCTATGTTCATGGAGCAGAGTCGGCCGTAAGCTTTATTGTCTTGTTCCAGACAGGTTGGTTTATCGAGTCTATGTGGTCTCAAACCATGGTTATCCATATGTTGCGTTCAGCTAAAATTCCCTTTTTACAAAGTCGTCCAGCTTGGCTAGTCCTTGTGACAACCTTATTGGCTGCAGCCTTTGTGACCTTCCTTCCCTACAGTCCACTCGCAAGTCTTCTTCATCTAACTCCTTTAAAACCGATTTATTTCATCTTTTTACTTTTCATCATTATTTTGTATATGATTAGCGTGACAATTGTGAAAAAAATCTATATCAAGAAATATAAAGAATGGCTGTAAATTTCATTTTGTCAAGAAAAAAGTACGAAAATGACGAAAAAAGTCAAAAAAATTTAAAAATAGGTCGCAAGTCGGATGTTTTTTATGGTATAATAGACTAAACTGATAGTAACATGTAGCGAAAGGGGTAGGTACATGATTAAAATTTATACAGTCTCAAGTTGTACTAGCTGTAAAAAAGCAAAAACCTGGCTCAATGCCCACCAGTTAAGTTATAAAGAACAAAACCTTGGTAAAGAAGGAATTACGAGAGAAGAATTACTGGATATTCTAACCAAAACAGATAACGGAATAGCCAGCATCGTTTCATCTAAAAATCGCTATGCCAAAGCCCTTGGAGTGGATATTGAAGATTTGAGTGTCAACGAAGTCCTCAATCTGATTATGGAAACACCGAGAATTTTAAAGAGCCCAATCCTTGTAGATGAAAAACGCCTGCAAGTTGGCTATAAGGAAGATGATATTCGTGCCTTCCTACCACGCTCTGTCCGTAATGTAGAAAATGCAGAAGCACGTTTGCGTGCAGCTCTATAAACATCAAGGCTGGGAGCAATTCCCAGTCTTATTCTATTTTAATCTCAAAAAGAAAGAAGAAAGAAATGAAAAAAATAGTTCTTGTTAGTCTAGCTTTCCTTTTTGTCATGGTTGGTTGCGGACAGAAAAAAGAAACTGGACCAGCTACAAAAACAGAAAAGGATACGCTTCAGTCGGCATTGCCAGTTATTGAAAATGCTGAGAAGAATACAGTTGTAACCAAGACTTTGGTCTTGCCCAAGTCAGATGATGGCAGCCAGCAAACCCAAACTATTACTTATAAAGACAAGACTTTTTTGAACTTAACCATTCAACAAAAGCGTCCAGTCTCAGATGAGTTGAAGACCTATATTGATCAACATGGTGTGGAAGAAACTCAAAAAGCTCTTCTCGAGGCAGAGGAGAAGGATGAGTCTATCATTGAAGCTCGTAAATTAGCAGGATTTAAGCTTGAAACTAAACTATTGAGTGCAACAGAACTTCAAACAACGACTAGTTTTGATTTTCAAGTTTTGGACGTCAAAAAGGCTTCTCAGTTGGAATATCTAAAAAATATTGGCTTAGAAAATCTTTTGAAAAATGAACCAAGCAAATATATTTCAGA
This sequence comes from bacterium, assembly GCA_905221105.1. Classification (GTDB taxonomy): domain Bacteria; phylum Bacillota; class Bacilli; order Lactobacillales; family Streptococcaceae; genus Streptococcus. Next base: position 55,113 of record CAJNBW010000006.1, on the reverse strand, counting down.
TAGATTGGCAAATGGTGCGACAGAACAATAGAAAATCCAAATAAATAGACTGCCTGATTTGTAGAAGGTAAGGAATTATGCTATAATGGTACTATTCTAAGGAAAGAGGGTGTTAGAATGGGATTTACTGAAGAAACAGTACGTTTTAAATTGGACGATTCCAATAAAAAAGAAATTAGCGAAACTTTGACTGATGTCTATGCTTCGTTGAACGATAAGGGCTACAACCCAATTAACCAAATCGTAGGTTACGTATTGAGTGGAGACCCTGCCTACGTTCCTCGTTATAATAATGCACGAAATCAAATCCGTAAGTATGAGCGTGATGAAATCGTTGAGGAATTGGTTCGCTACTACCTTAAAGGACAAGGAGTCGATCTATAACCTATGAGAATTATGGGATTGGACGTCGGTTCAAAAACGGTAGGGGTGGCTATTAGCGATCCACTCGGTTTTACAGCTCAAGGACTTGAAATCATCCAAATCAATGAGGAACAAGGCCAATTTGGTTTTGACCGTGTTAAGGAGTTGGTTGATACTTACAAGGTGGAACGATTTGTAGTGGGCTTACCTAAAAACATGAACAATACAAGCGGACCGCGCGTGGAAGCTAGTCAAGCATACGGAGCAAAGCTAGAAGAGCTTTTTGGTTTACCAGTAGACTATCAAGATGAACGCTTGACAACAGTTGCCGCTGAACGCATGTTGATTGAACAAGCAGATATCAGTCGCAATAAGCGCAAGAAAGTCATTGATAAGTTAGCAGCTCAGCTGATTTTACAAAATTATTTAGATAGAAAATTTTAATATAAAGGAGAGGCTATGTCACACGATCATAACCACGACCACGAAGAACGTGAATTAATTACACTAGTAGATGAGCAAGGAAATGAAACCTTGTTTGAAATCCTTTTGACGATTGATGGAAAAGAAGAATTTGGTAAAAACTATGTTCTTCTAGTGCCAGTTAACGCAGAAGAAGACGAAGACGGACAAGTTGAAATCCAAGCTTACTCATTCATCGAAAACGAGGATGGAACAGAAGGCGAATTGCAACCAATTCCAGAAGACTCAGAAGACGAGTGGAACATGATTGAAGAAGTCTTCAACAGTTTTATGGAGGAGTGATACAGTCTGGGAGACTGTATCACCCCAACTCCTAGAAATTGGAAGAGTTGGAACATCTGGGGGACGTTTTACCTCAGATTAACATTCATAGGAGCAAGTTATTAGCTAACCAGGTAAGAGGTTGGGACGAAAATCCTGACCTCATTTTTGTTATCTACGGAATTTTGCTAGATAATTGATTAGACTTTTGTCAAGGAGATGTATATGTTTGAAGTAGAAGAATGGCTTCATAGTCGGATTGGTTTGAATTTTCGATCAGGTTTGGGCCGAATGCAGCAAGCGGTGGATTTGTTAGGGAATCCTGAGAAGTCTTATCCTATTATCCATGTAACAGGTACTAATGGAAAAGGTTCTACCATTGCTTTTATGAGGGAATTATTTATGGGGCATGGCAAAAAAGTTGCGACCTTTACCTCCCCTCATATCGTCTCCATCAATGACCGAATCTGCATTAATGGGCAGCCAATAGCTGATGTAGACTTTATCCGCTTAGCTGAGCAGGTCAAGGAGATGGAAAAGACGCTTTTGCAAACCCATGACCAGTTATCTTTTTTTGAATTGCTGACCTTGATTGCTTTTCTCTACTTTAGGGAGCAAGAGGTGGATTTGGTTTTACTAGAAGTGGGAATTGGTGGCTTACTTGACACGACCAATGTGGTAACTGGAGAGATTGCTGTCATCACCTCCATTGGGCTTGACCACCAGGAGACCTTGGGCGATAGTCTAGAAGCAATCGCAGAGCAGAAAGCTGGTATTTTCAAGGCTGGTAAAAAGGCAGTAATTGCCCAATTGCCCCCAGAAGCTAGGCTTGTTTGTCAGGAAAAAGCTGAATCTTTAGCTGTTGACCTTTATCAGTCAGATCAGGATTTCTCAATGCTGAATGGTGATTTTTCAAGCTCTTTGGCTAATCTTTCGCAGCTGAAAATAGGTTTAGAAGGAGCTTATCAGCAGGAGAATTCGGCCTTGGCGTTGCAAGCATTTCTTCTTTTTATGGGAGAAGGAAAGGAAGTTGTTGATGAACAAGCTGTAAGACAGGCTTTGAAGCAGACCCATTGGGCTGGTCGCTTGGAGCGAATCCGTCCACAGATATACTTGGACGGTGCCCATAACCTCCCTGCCTTGACTCGCTTGGTTGAGTTTATCAAAGAAAAAGAGCAGGAAGGACATCGTCCTCAAATCCTATTTGGAGCTTTGAAACGTAAAGATTATCAAGGTATGTTGGGTTATCTGACTGAAAAATTGCCTCAGGTGGAACTCAAGGTGACCGGCTTTGACTATCAAGGTTCTTTGGATGAGACAGATGTAACAGGTTACGATATAATTCCTTCTTATCGAGAATTTATTAGCAATTTTGAAGCAAGATCCGACGTTCAGGACTTGTTGTTCGTTACAGGCTCTCTCTATTTTATCTCAGAAGTACGGAGCCACATACTGACCCATGAGCAGATAAATTGACCTCCTTTTTTGAACTTGTTATACTAGGGAAACTACCAGTTAGAAGAAACATTCTCTACCTTGGTAGCAGAAAGGAAATTCATCATGAAATTAAAAACATTCACACTTTCTCTTGCTTCTTTAGCAAGTCTTAGTCTCTTAGTAGCTTGTTCACAAAGAGCGCAGCAGGTTCAACAACCAGCAGCTCAACCGCAAACACAACAAACTCAACAATCACAAGCTGCTTCATCTTCTACAGAAAATACAAACCAGGCAGCAACAAGTTCTTCACAAAACACAGTTACGGCTCAACCAACTAATATTGATGGAACTTATACTGGTCAGGACGAAGGAGACCGTATCACTTTAGTGGTAACTGGAACAACTGGCACCTGGACTCAGGTAGAAATTGATGGGGAACAAGAAATCAAACAGGTCAGCTTCGATCCAGCCAATCAACGTATGATTATTGGTGATGATGCCAAGATTTATGCAATCAACGGCAATCAGATGATTATCGACGATATGGATAGAGAAGCGTCTGATCGCATCGTTTTATCAAAATAAACTAGAAAGAGACTGGAATTTTCGGTCTCTTTTATGATTACTCAGAAAATGACCATAAATACTTGCCTTCTGTCGAATACCTGAGTTATACTAGTATCAATTACTTGTTTTTAGCATTTAAACTATCAAGGAGGGGATATGAAATATAGAAAATTTCAATTATTGATGTCCAAGTATGGCTTTAGTCTTTCGATTATGCTGCTTGAACTGTGTCTTGTTTTTGGTCTCTTTCTTTATTTAGGGCGTATGGCTCCTATTCTATGGGTCATTCTCTTAATCTTTATGAGTATGGCGACCATTGTTGCTATTGTCAATCGTTCCATGGCACCTGAAAGCAAGGTGATGTGGTTAGTGGTAACTTTTGTTCCTATCATTGGCCCCTTGCTCTATCTGATGTTTGGTGAAAGGCGATTGTCCAAAAAAGAAATCAAGCAGTTGGACAAACTTGGTTCTATGCATTTTCGGGAGGATAACAGTAAAGCTCTCCGCCAGAAATTGAAGGAAGATGATAAGGCGGCTTATGGAGTTATCAAATCTTTGTTAAGTATGGATAGCAATGCCGACGTCTATGATCGAACAGACTCACAATTCTTTTCTTCGGGTGAAAGCATGTGGCAACATATGTTGGAAGACCTCAAGAAAGCTGAGAAATTTATCTTTCTAGAGTACTATATTGTCGAAGAAGGTCTGATGTGGAATAGCATATTAGATATACTAGAGCAAAAGGCAGCTCAGGGTGTAGAGGTCAAGATGCTCTATGATGATATCGGCTGTATGGCGACTTTGCCTGGAGACTACACTATTCAGCTTCGTAGTCGAGGCATTGAAGCCCATAAATTTAACAAGGTGATTCCTCGTTTGACGGTGGCTTACAACAATCGGGACCATCGTAAAATCCTGGTCATAGATGGTCAGGTAGCCTATACAGGAGGTATTAACTTAGCTGATGAGTACATCAACCATATAGAACGTTTTGGCTACTGGAAGGACAGTGGGATTCGCTTAGATGGCCCTGGTGTCAAGGCTCTCACCCGTCTCTTTTTGATGACTTGGTACATCAATCGTGGGGAAATCAGCGATTTTGACCAGTATCACTTGGAAAATCAGCCTTGTTCTGGCCAAGGGCTCTGCATTCCTTACGGTAGCGGACCCAAGCCCATCTTCCGTACCCAGGTAGGGAAAAAAGTCTATCAAAGTTTGATTAATCAGGCTACCGATTCAGTCTATATCACAACCCCCTATTTGATTATTGACTATGATTTAACAGAGAGTATTAAAAATGCGGCCATGAGGGGTGTTGATGTCCGCATCGTGACCCCTTTCATTCCAGATAAGAAATTAATCCAGCTCATAACAAGAGGGGCCTATTCGGATTTGTTGTCGGCGGGAGTAAGGATTTTTGAGTATAGTCCAGGCTTTATCCACAGTAAACAAATCCTAGTGGATAAGGACTTTGCTGCAGTTGGGACCATTAACTTAGATTATAGAAGTTTGCTTCACCACTATGAAAATGCAGTCTTGCTATATAAAACAGAATCAATCACTGAGATTCAAAAAGATTTTCAAGAGATTTTTTCAGCATCGCAAGAAATTTTCCCTCATACGATAAAAAATAGCTGGTATCAGAAATTGATTAAGGAAATTGCCCAGTTATTCGCCCCTATCTTATAAGAAATCGAGGACTGAGGACACAAACCAGTCCTCTTTTTCTTGCCTTTTACGAATAAGAAGATGTAGGAGGAAAGATGCTGACTCAGAAAGAATTAAACTATATCACGACATTTAAACAGACACATTTACACCGATTTCGGGAAATTGAAACCTTTGTGAAACTATGCAAAAAATCACTCAAACAGCCATCGCAAGCTGACAATCCTAGGACTTTTTGATATACTAAGACAGATAAATTGAATAGGAGAAACGATATGAGTGTGTATGGTAGAGTAGAAGAAGTTCATCAGGAGAATCGTGAGCCTCTAGAATACCAAATCGAACAAGAATCGCATCATCGTGAATCAAGTCGTCTTCCTTTGGTAAAAATTTTACTGTGGAGTACGCTTGTAACAGGAATAACTCTAGGAGTACCGCTATTACTCGATTTAATGAGTGCACAAGAAGTGCAAGATTTTTATACAGGTTGGGCGCTTCATCAGACAGGGAAAATTTACAGCGACTATTATGGAAGTCAAGGCTTGCTTTATTATTTGTTGACTTACGTGACTCAGGGCGGATTTTTCTTTGCCATTTTTGAGTGGTTAGCCTTGGTAGCAGGAGGATTTTTCCTCTTTCGATCGGCGGACACCTTGACAGAGCAAGGAGACCAAGCTGGACAAGTGGTGACTATTTTTTACATGCTAGTTACAGGTCTTGCGTTTGGTGGAGGTTATGCGACTCTTTTAGCGCTTCCCTTCTTATTCGCGGCCTTTAGTTTAGTTGCGGCTTACCTAAGCAATCCAAGCCATGACAAGGGATTTGTACGGATTGGGCTGGCTTTGGCAGGAGGATTTTTCTTTGCTCCCTTGTCATCGCTCCTGTTTATTGCTGTAGTGAGTTTAGGCTTGTTGGTCTTTAACCTTGGGCATAGACGCTTTGCACATGGATTTTATCAGTTTCTTGCAGTGGCTTTAGGTTTTTCACTGGTCTTTTATCCAACTGCCTACTATAGTGTTGCAACAGGAAGTTTTGAGGATGCGATTAGTGGAATTTTGTATCCAATTCATTCCATTCGTTTGATTTCAGTTTCGGTATTGTTAGAAAATGTTTTGTTTTACGGGTTGTTGGCTCTTGGCATGGGAGTTTTGGTTTTTGTCTTTTTAGGTCTCTTTCAATCTAAATCCTCTAAACTATATGTCATCTCAGTGCCTGCGAGTTTGTTCCTAATTTTAGGTTTGGTAGTGATTTTCTTTACACAGGATCCCCTACATGCATCCCGTTTGATGCTCATTTTCCCTGTCTTTCTTCTGCTTTTAGTGTCTAATATTAAGGGGCGACAGAGTGGTCGTAGCGTTAGAAGAAGACGCAGAGAAGAGCCTGTTAGTCTCTGGCATCGCTATACTAAGGGGAATCTTTACCTACCAATTTTAACTTTGTTATACCTTTTAGCTGTTCCTTTTTTGATGAGATTTGTCCTTTATCCAGTACCTTATCAAGAACGTGATCATCTTGCTGATTTGGTGAAAGAGGAAACAAGTACGGAAGAAGCTATCTATGCATGGGATGATACCGCAACTCTTTATCGTAAGAGTGAGCGCTTGTCGCCATCGGCTATTTTGTCCCCGTTGCACTATACAGCAACTGAGAAAAATCGTAATAAGCTACTCAATGACTTGAAAGAAAAACAACCCAAGTTGATTGTGGTAAATGATAAGGTAGCAGTCTGGTCAGAGGCGGAAACACTCTTGAAAGAAAATTACCAACAAGTAAAGACTGATTACTCAGAGTTTAAAGTCTATAAAATCAAATAATAAAATCAATATCTTGTGGATTTTTAAAAAATATCTGATTTTTACCACAAGATATTGATTTTTCTTTTTAGAGTGGTATAATACTGAATAGAAAGAATTTAACACCAGTTTAGAAAAGAGCAAGTATATGATTGCACTAGAAGAAAAAATCACAACTTTACCAACCCTTTTCGTTGAAAAACGAGATGGGAGACGTGTTGTATTTGATGTGGACAAGATTGATAAGGCTCTCCACAAGGCGGCTGACAAGGTTATGGATGTGACACCCTTGGTTGAAAAGCGCCTGAATGCTCTGACCGAGCGAATTGTCACAGAAATTCATAGTCGTTTTCCGCAGGGAGTTAAGATTTATGAAATCCAAAATATCGTAGAACATGAACTCCTTGAAGCCAAAGAATATGCGCTAGCTGAGGAGTATATTACTTATCGGACACAAAGGGATTTTGAGCGCTCAAAAGCGACGGATATCAACTTTAGTATCCATAAACTTCTCAATAAAGATCAAGCGGTCGTCAATGAAAATGCCAATAAAGACAGCGATGTCTTCAACACCCAGCGTGATTTGACAGCAGGGATTGTTGGGAAGTCAATCGGACTGCAAATGCTCCCTAAGCACGTAGCCAATGCCCACCAAAAGGGGGATATCCACTATCATGATTTGGACTACAGTCCCTATACCCCTATGACCAACTGCTGTTTGATTGATTTCAAGGGTATGTTGGAAAATGGTTTTAAGATTGGGAATGCAGAGGTAGAGAGTCCCAAGTCTATTCAGACTGCGACAGCTCAGATTTCCCAAATCATCGCCAATGTTGCTTCTAGCCAGTACGGTGGCTGTTCAGCTGACCGTATCGATGAAGTTTTGGCGCCGTACGCAGAGAAGAATTACCAAAAACATCTCAAAGATGCGGAAGAATGGGTTTTGCCTGAAAAACGGGAAGATTATGCCTGGAAGAAAACGCAAAAAGACATCTATGATGCCATGCAATCTCTTGAGTATGAAATCAATACTCTCTTCACTTCAAATGGCCAAACGCCCTTTACTTCATTAGGTTTTGGTCTAGGAACTAGTCGTTTTGAACGAGAAATTCAAAAAGCTATCTTGACCATCCGAATCAAGGGACTTGGTTCAGAACACCGCACAGCTATCTTCCCTAAACTTATCTTTACACTAAAAAGAGGCCTCAACTTGGAAGAAGGGACTCCCAACTACGATATCAAGCAGTTGGCCCTAGAGTGTGCAACCAAACGGATGTACCCAGACGTTTTGTCTTATGATAAGATTGTTGACTTGACTGGTTCTTTCAAAGTACCTATGGGTTGTCGTTCTTTCCTTCAAGGATGGAAGGATGAGAATGGTGTAGAAGTCAATTCAGGTCGGATGAATCTAGGTGTTGTGACGGTTAATCTGCCTCGTATCGCCCTCGAATCTGAAGGTGATATGAATAAGTTCTGGGAAATCTTCAACGAGCGTATGAATATCGCTGAAGATGCTCTGGTTTACCGTGTCGAACGTACTAAAGAGGCGACGCCAGCAAATGCTCCTATCCTCTACCAGTACGGTGCTTTTGGGCATCGTCTAGGTAAAGAAGAAAGTGTTGACCAGCTCTTTAAGAATCGTCGGGCAACCGTTTCGCTAGGTTACATCGGTTTATACGAAGTGGCTACTGTCTTCTTTGGAAATAGCTGGGAACACAATCCAGACGCCAAAGAATTCACGCTGGATATCATTCGTGATATGAAACGCCGTGTAGAAGAGTGGTCAGACCAATATGGTTACCATTTCTCAATTTATTCAACACCGTCTGAAAGTTTGACAGACCGTTTCTGCCGACTAGATACAGAGAAGTTTGGCTCTATTCCTGACATCACAGACAAGGAATACTACACCAATTCTTTCCACTACGATGTTCGTAAAAATCCAACCCCGTTTGAAAAATTGGACTTTGAGAAAGTCTATCCAGAAGCAGGTGCGTCAGGTGGTTTCATTCATTATTGTGAGTATCCGGTTCTTCAACAAAATCCTAAAGCCTTGGAAGCTGTTTGGGACTATGCCTATGACCGCGTGGGCTATCTAGGCACCAATACTCCGATTGACCGTTGCTACAAGTGTGACTTTGAAGGGGATTTTGAACCAACTGAGAGAGGATTTGCTTGTCCAAACTGTGGAAATAGTGACCCTAAAACCGTAGATGTGGTCAAACGTACGTGTGGTTATCTGGGCAATCCTCAAGCAAGACCTATGGTTAACGGCCGTCACAAGGAAATTGCTGCGCGTGTCAAACACATGAATGGCTCAACGATTAAAATAGCTGGCCATCAAGTAACAAATTAGAAAGAAATGAAATGGGAAAATATCAATTAGATGATAAAGGGCGCGCACAAGTGACCCGTTATCACGAGAAACACTCTAAAGGTGGAGCTGGTAAGAAAGAACGCTTGCTCAACCTCAGAGAACAATTTTTAAACAAGAATAAGAAAAAATAAAAGTGAGAGTCAGCTCTCGCTTTTCTCATAGTGGGAGGTAAGGATGGAACTGCGCAGACCGACAATAGTAGATAGAGAAGCTGTTTTAGACATGATGGCAGAGTTTGAGCAGACCCAATCAGTCCATGATGGAGGATTTTGGGATGTTGAGGATTTTTCTTACGAGGAGTGGCTAGAAGGTAACCGTAATAAAGAAATGGGAATAGGGCTACCTGAAAATCGTGTTCCTTCTATTCAATTTGTATCATTTGATGATGTAGGTCGTGCTCTAGGATTTTTGAATCTGCGATTGAGACTGAATGAGGGTTTACTGAATTATGCTGGCCACATTGGATACTCCATCCGACCGTCTGAAAGAGGCAAAGGTTATGCTAAGGAAACTCTCCGTCAGGGCTTGCAAGTTGCTAAGGAAAAGAACATCAAGAAAGCTCTTGTGACCTGTAGCGTGAATAATCCTGCTAGCAGAGCAGTCATTCTAGCAAATGGAGGGATTCTTGAAGATGTTTGTAATGGAGTTGAGCGTTATTGGATAGAGGTAGCGAATGAATAATCCAAAACCACAAGAATGGAAAAGCGAGGAGCTTAGTCAAGGGCGTATCATTGACTACAAGGCCTTTAACTTTGTAGATGGAGAAGGAGTGCGCAACTCTCTCTATGTATCAGGTTGCATGTTTCATTGTGAGGGATGTTATAATGTTGCGACTTGGTCTTTTAATGCTGGCATTCCCTATACAGCAGAATTAGAAGAACAAATCATGGCAGATCTTTCTCAACCTTATGTTCAAGGCTTGACCTTGCTGGGAGGGGAGCCCTTTCTCAATACGGGTATTCTCTTGTCGCTCGTTAAACGCATCCGAAAGGAATTGCCAGACAAAGATATCTGGTCCTGGACGGGCTACACTTGGGAAGAAATGATGCTGGAAACTCCGGATAAACTGGAACTCTTATCACTGATTGACATCCTTGTCGATGGACGGTATGACCGAACTAAGCGCAATCTCATGCTCCAGTTTCGAGGTTCGTCAAATCAACGAATTATCGATGTGCAAAAATCTCTCAAAAGTGGGCAAGTAGTGATTTGGGACAAGCTCAATGACGGAAAAGAAAGCTATGAACAGGTGAAGAGAGAGTAACTTTCTTCCATAAAATACTTAAATAAATGACCTGTCAAAAAAGAAAACATTTTCATGTTAAAAATTTTAAAAAACAGCAACAAATCCCTTGCAATCGCAGGGGCTTTGTGTTATTCTATTATGGTGCTGTAAATTACAGCTTTAGCTTTGATGCAAGAGGTTGCGACACGCTCGGTTGCATTGCCACGCAACACCGCGTCGGTTTTCTTGTGGAGCTAGCCTATTATCTTAAATAGACGAAAAGGAGAAAAAGATGGCAAACAAAAAAATCCGTATCCGTTTGAAAGCTTACGAACACCGTACGCTTGACACAGCGGCTGCAAAAATCGTAGAATCAGCTACTCGTACAGGTGCACAAGTTGCGGGTCCAATCCCACTTCCAACTGAACGTAGCCTCTACACAATTATTCGTGCGACTCACAAATACAAAGACTCTCGCGAACAATTTGAAATGCGTACACACAAACGTTTGATCGATATCGTTAACCCAACTCAAAAAACAGTTGATGCATTGATGAAATTGGATCTTCCAAGTGGTGTAAACGTAGAAATCAAACTTTAATTTAAAGCTTGATACCTTGAGCATAAAAAACGCTCGTTAAAAACTTTTTGAATAAAAAAATATAGAAAAGGAACTATTTTCTCATGACAAAAGGAATCTTAGGGAAAAAAGTGGGAATGACTCAAATCTTCACTGAAGCTGGCGAATTGATCCCTGTAACAGTTATTGAAGCAACTCCAAACGTTGTTCTTCAAGTTAAAACTGTTGAAACAGACGGATACAACGCTATCCAAGTTGGTTTCGATGATAAACGCGAAGTATTGAGCAACAAACCTGCTAAAGGACATGTAGCGAAAGCTAACACGGCTCCTAAGCGCTTCATTCGTGAATTCAAAAACGTTGAAGGCTTGGAAGTTGGTGCTGAAATCACAGTTGAAACATTCGCAGCTGGAGACGTTGTTGACGTAACGGGTACTTCTAAAGGTAAAGGTTTCCAAGGTGTTATCAAACGCCACGGACAATCACGTGGACCAATGGCTCACGGTTCTCGTTACCACCGTCGTCCAGGTTCTATGGGACCTGTTGCACCTAACCGCGTATTCAAAGGTAAAAACCTTGCAGGACGTATGGGTGGCGATCGTGTAACAATTCAAAACCTTGAAGTTGTACAAGTTGTTCCAGAAAAGAACGTTATCCTTATCAAAGGTAACGTACCAGGTGCTAAGAAATCTCTTATCACTATCAAATCAGCAGTTAAAGCTGGTAAATAATAAAGAAAGGGGAAATCAGTCACAATGGCAAACGTAACATTATTTGACCAAACTGGTAAAGAAGCTGGCCAAGTTGTTCTTAACGATGCAGTATTTGGTATCGAACCAAATGAATCAGTTGTGTTTGATGTGATCATCAGCCAACGCGCAAGCCTTCGTCAAGGAACACACGCTGTTAAAAACCGCTCTGCAGTATCAGGTGGTGGACGCAAACCATGGCGTCAAAAAGGAACTGGACGTGCTCGTCAAGGTTCTATCCGCTCACCACAATGGCGTGGTGGTGGTGTTGTCTTCGGACCAACTCCACGTTCATACGGCTACAAACTTCCACAAAAAGTTCGTCGCCTAGCTCTTAAATCAGTTTACTCTGAAAAAGTTGCTGAAAACAAATTCGTAGCTGTAGACGCTCTTTCATTTACAGCTCCAAAAACTGCTGAATTTGCAAAAGTTCTTGCAGCATTGAGCATCGATTCTAAAGTTCTTGTTATCCTTGAAGAAGGAAATGAATTCGCAGCTCTTTCAGCTCGTAACCTTCCAAACGTGAAAGTTGCAACTGCTACAACTGCAAGTGTTCTTGACATCGCAAATAGCGACAAACTTCTTGTCACACAAGCAGCTATCTCTAAAATCGAGGAGGTTCTTGCATAATGAATTTGTATGATGTTATCAAAAAACCTGTAATCACTGAAAGCTCAATGGCTCAACTTGAAGCAGGTAAATATGTATTTGAAGTTGACACTCGTGCACACAAACTTTTGATCAAGCAAGCTGTTGAAGCTGCTTTCGAAGGTGTTAAAGTTGCCAATGTTAACACAATCAACGTAAAACCAAAAGCTAAACGTGTTGGACGTTACACTGGTTTTACTAACAAAACTAAAAAAGCTATCATCACACTTACAGCTGATTCAAAAGCAATCGAGTTGTTTGCTGCTGAAGCTGAATAATCTAAGGAGGAAATATCGTGGGAATTCGTGTTTATAAACCAACAACAAACGGTCGCCGTAATATGACTTCTTTGGATTTCGCTGAAATCACAACAAGCACTCCTGAAAAATCATTGCTTGTTGCATTGAAGAGCAAGGCTGGTCGTAACAACAACGGTCGTATCACTGTTCGTCACCAAGGTGGTGGACACAAACGTTTCTACCGTTTGGTTGACTTCAAACGTAACAAAGACAACGTTGAAGCAGTTGTTAAAACTATCGAGTACGATCCAAACCGTTCTGCAAACATCGCTCTTGTACACTACACTAACGGTGTGAAAGCATACATCATCGCTCCAAAAGGTCTTGAAGTAGGTCAACGTATCGTTTCAGGTCCAGAAGCAGATATCAAAGTCGGAAACGCTCTTCCACTTGCTAACATCCCAGTTGGTACTTTGATCCACAACATCGAGTTGAAACCAGGTCGTGGTGGTGAATTGGTACGTGCTGCTGGAGCATCTGCTCAAGTATTGGGTTCTGAAGGTAAATACGTACTTGTTCGTCTTCAATCAGGTGAAGTTCGTATGATTCTTGGAACTTGCCGTGCTACAGTTGGTGTTGTCGGAAACGAACAACATGGACTTGTAAACCTTGGTAAAGCAGGACGTAGCCGTTGGAAAGGTATCCGCCCAACAGTTCGTGGTTCTGTAATGAACCCTAACGATCACCCACACGGTGGTGGTGAAGGTAAAGCACCAGTTGGTCGTAAAGCACCATCTACTCCATGGGGCAAACCTGCTCTTGGTCTTAAAACTCGTAACAAGAAAGCGAAATCTGACAAACTTATCGTTCGTCGTCGCAACGAGAAATAATATTAAACTAGTCGCTTAAGCAACTAGTAAATCCGCCAGCTCGGTAGCGCTCCATGTGAGCGCAAGCCGCTGTGGTACAACATTTAAAGGAGAAAATATAAAAATGGGACGCAGTCTTAAAAAAGGACCTTTCGTCGATGAGCATTTGATGAAAAAAGTTGAAGCTCAAGCTAACGACGAAAAGAAAAAAGTTATTAAAACTTGGTCACGTCGTTCAACGATCTTCCCAAGTTTCATTGGTTACACTATTGCAGTTTATGACGGACGTAAACACGTACCTGTTTACATCCAAGAAGACATGGTAGGTCACAAACTTGGTGAATTTGCACCAACTCGTACTTACAAAGGTCACGCTGCAGACGACAAGAAAACACGTAGAAAATAAGGAGAACATAAATGGCAGAAATTACTTCAGCTAAAGCAATGGCTCGTACAGTACGTGTTTCACCTCGTAAATCACGTCTTGTTCTTGATAACATCCGTGGTAAAAGCGTAGCCGATGCAATCGCAATCTTGACATTCACTCCAAACAAAGCTGCTGAAATCATCTTGAAAGTTTTGAACTCAGCTGTAGCTAACGCTGAAAACAACTTTGGTTTGGATAAAGCTAACTTGGTAGTATCTGAAGCATTCGCAAACGAAGGACCAACTATGAAACGTTTCCGTCCACGTGCGAAAGGTTCAGCTTCACCAATCAACAAACGTACAGCTCACATCACTGTAGCTGTTGCAGAAAAATAAGGAGGTAAAATCGTGGGTCAAAAAGTACATCCAATTGGTATGCGTGTCGGCATCATCCGTGATTGGGATGCCAAATGGTATGCTGAAAAAGAATACGCGGATTACCTTCATGAAGATCTTGCAATCCGTAAATTCGTTCAAAAAGAACTTGCTGACGCAGCAGTTTCAACTATCGAAATCGAACGCGCAGTAAACAAAGTTAACGTTTCACTTCACACTGCTAAACCAGGTATGGTTATCGGTAAAGGTGGTGCTAACGTTGATGCACTCCGTGCAAAACTTAACAAATTGACTGGAAAACAAGTACACATCAACATCATCGAAATCAAACAACCTGATTTGGATGCTCACCTTGTAGGTGAAGGAATTGCTCGTCAATTGGAGCAACGTGTTGCTTTCCGTCGTGCACAAAAACAAGCAATCCAACGTGCAATGCGTGCTGGAGCTAAAGGAATCAAAACTCAAGTATCAGGTCGTTTGAACGGTGCAGATATCGCCCGTGCTGAAGGATACTCTGAAGGAACTGTTCCACTTCACACACTTCGTGCAGATATCGATTACGCTTGGGAAGAAGCAGATACTACATACGGTAAACTTGGTGTTAAAGTATGGATCTACCGTGGTGAAGTTCTTCCAGCTCGCAAAAACACTAAAGGAGGTAAATAACCAATGTTAGTACCTAAACGTGTTAAACACCGTCGTGAATTCCGTGGAAAAATGCGCGGTGAAGCAAAAGGTGGAAAAGAAGTAGCATTCGGTGAATACGGTCTTCAAGCTACAACTAGCCACTGGATCACTAACCGCCAAATCGAAGCTGCTCGTATCGCCATGACTCGTTACATGAAACGTGGTGGTAAAGTTTGGATTAAAATCTTCCCGCACAAATCATACACTGCTAAAGCTATCGGTGTGCGTATGGGATCTGGTAAAGGGGCACCTGAAGGTTGGGTAGCACCAGTTAAACGTGGTAAAGTGATGTTTGAAATCGCTGGTGTATCTGAAGAGATTGCACGCGAAGCGCTTCGTCTTGCTAGCCACAAATTGCCAGTTAAATGTAAATTCGTAAAACGTGAAGCAGAATAAGGAGAAGGCATGAAACTTAATGAAGTAAAAGAATTTGTTAAAGAACTTCGTGGTCTTTCTCAAGAAGAACTCGCGAAGCGCGAAAACGAATTGAAAAAAGAATTGTTTGAACTTCGTTTCCAAGCTGCTACTGGTCAATTGGAACAAACAGCTCGCTTGAAAGAAGTTAAAAAACAAATCGCTCGTATCAAAACAGTTCAATCTGAAGCGAAATAATAGACTAGGGAAGGAGAAATTTCAATGGAACGCAATAATCGTAAAGTTCTTGTTGGACGTGTTGTATCTGACAAAATGGACAAGACAATCACAGTTGTAGTTGAAACAAAACGTAACCACCCAGTCTATGGTAAACGTATTAACTACTCTAAAAAATACAAAGCTCATGATGAAAACAATGTTGCCAAAGAAGGCGATATCGTACGTATCATGGAAACTCGCCCGCTTTCAGCTACAAAACGTTTCCGTCTTGTAGAAGTTGTTGAAGAAGCGGTCATCATCTAATCAAACCTGAAAGGAGAAAACTGAAATGATTCAAACAGAAACTCGTTTGAAAGTCGCAGACAACAGCGGTGCTCGCGAAATCTTGACTATCAAAGTTCTTGGTGGTTCAGGACGTAAATTTGCAAACATCGGTGATGTTATCGTGGCATCTGTAAAACAAGCTACTCCTGGTGGTGCGGTTAAAAAAGGTGACGTTGTTAAAGCAGTTATCGTTCGTACTAAATCAGGTGCTCGTCGTGCTGATGGTTCATACATCAAATTTGACGAAAACGCAGCAGTTATCATCCGTGAAGACAAAACTCCTCGCGGAACACGTATCTTTGGCCCAGTTGCACGTGAATTGCGTGAAGGTGGCTTCATGAAGATCGTGTCACTTGCTCCAGAAGTACTTTAATTTTTAGAAACAAACTAGTCCCCTAGCTTTAAGCTAGGGTGCCCTTATGGGCGTAAGAAAAATCAAGGAGAAACCTAATGTTTGTAAAAAAAGGCGACAAAGTTCGCGTAATCGCTGGTAAAGATAAGGGAACAGAAGCTGTTGTCCTTACTGCCCTTCCAAAAGTAAACAAAGTTATCGTTGAAGGTGTTAACATCGTTAAGAAACACCAACGTCCAACTAACGAGCTTCCTCAAGGTGGGATCATCGAGAAAGAAGCAGCTATCCACGTATCAAACGTTCAAGTATTGGACAAAAATGGTGTAGCTGGTCGTGTTGGTTACAAATTTGTAGACGGTAAAAAAGTTCGCTACAACAAAAAATCAGGCGAAGTGCTTGATTAATCACGAAGGAAAGGAGAAGTATAATGGCAAATCGTTTAAAAGAAAAATATCTTAATGAAGTAGTTCCTGCTTTGACAGAACAATTCAACTACTCATCAGTGATGGCTGTGCCTAAAGTAGATAAGATCGTTTTGAACATGGGTGTTGGTGAAGCTGTATCAAACGCTAAAAGCCTTGAAAAAGCTGCTGAAGAATTGGCACTTATCTCAGGTCAAAAACCACTTATCACTAAAGCTAAAAAATCAATCGCCGGCTTCCGTCTTCGTGAAGGTGTTGCGATCGGTGCAAAAGTTACCCTTCGTGGTGAACGTATGTACGAATTCTTGGATAAATTGGTTTCAGTTTCACTTCCACGTGTACGTGACTTCCACGGTGTTCCAACAAAATCATTTGATGGACGCGGAAACTACACACTTGGTGTGAAAGAACAATTGATCTTCCCAGAAATCAACTTCGATGACGTTGACAAAACTCGTGGTCTTGACATCGTTATCGTAACAACTGCTAACACTGACGAAGAGTCACGTGCATTGCTTACAGGCCTTGGAATGCCTTTTGCAAAATAATATAGGAGGTAAATCTAATGGCTAAAAAATCAATGATTGCTAAGAACAAACGTCCAGCGAAGTTCTCTACTCAAGCTTATACTCGTTGTGAAAAATGTGGTCGTCCACATTCAGTTTACCGCAAATTTAAACTTTGCCGTGTTTGCTTCCGTGAATTAGCTTACAAAGGACAAATCCCTGGTGTAACAAAAGCATCTTGGTAATATCATGATACAAAGAGCGTGACAACCACAGCAAAAATAGGAAATTTGGTGAAGGAGCGATGCTCCAAAACAAATTTATCTTTTTTGCACAGGTTGTAGCTCGTGTTCAAATAAGAGTTATCTCATTTGAATGTGTCAATACTATCTGAGCCCAGCTCAATCATTAACTAGCAAGTGCAACTTGCAAACTACTAGTAAGAGGAGAAAAACAAAATGGTTATGACTGACCCAATCGCAGACTTCCTAACTCGTATTCGTAACGCTAACCAAGCTAAACACGAAGTACTTGAAGTACCTGCATCAAACATCAAAAAAGGGATTGCTGAAATCCTTAAACGCGAAGGTTTTGTAAAAAACGTTGAAATCATCGAAGATGACAAACAAGGCATCATCCGTGTATTCCTTAAATACGGACCAAACGGTGAAAAAGTTATCACTAACTTGAAACGTGTTTCTAAACCAGGACTTCGTGTCTACAAAAAACGTGAAGACCTTCCAAAAGTTCTTAACGGACTTGGAATTGCTATCCTTTCAACTTCTGAAGGCTTGCTTACTGATAAAGAAGCACGCCAAAAGAATGTTGGTGGAGAAGTTATCGCTTACGTTTGGTAAAATCAAGATACAAAGCTCGTAAAGAACAAAGCAAAATTAGGAAGTTGGAGAAGTTTGTTTACAAACAAGCCAACTTATCTATTTTGCACAGTTCTTAGAGCGTGTTCAATTTAGCTATTGAACTCAATAAGTATCTTTAACCCCGTGAAAACTGGCCGTTCTGGCCTGACAATTTAACAGGAGAAAATAAACATGTCACGTATTGGTAATAAAGTTATCGTGTTGCCTGCTGGTGTTGAAATCACTAACAATGACAACGTTGTAACTGTAAAAGGACCTAAAGGAGAACTTACTCGTGAGTTCTCAAAAGATATTGAAATCCGTGTGGAAGGTACTGAAGTAACTCTTCACCGTCCAAACGATTCAAAAGAAATGAAAACTATCCACGGAACTACTCGTGCCCTTTTGAACAACATGGTTGTTGGTGTATCAGAAGGATTCAAGAAAGAACTTGAAATGCGTGGGGTTGGTTACCGTGCACAACTTCAAGGATCTAAACTTGTTTTGGCTGTTGGTAAATCTCATCCAGACGAAGTTGAAGCTCCAGAAGGAATTACTTTTGAACTTCCAAATCCAACAACAATCGTTGTTAGCGGAATTTCAAAAGAAGTAGTTGGTCAAACAGCTGCTTACGTACGTAGCCTTCGTTCACCAGAGCCATATAAAGGTAAAGGTATCCGTTACGTTGGTGAATTCGTTCGCCGTAAAGAAGGTAAAACAGGTAAATAATGTTGAGTGGTTGATTATCAACCACCAACCTATTTTCCAACTTTGTGCATAGCACACGATTTAAAACTAAAGAGGTGAAAACTGTGATTTCAAAACCAGATAAAAACAAACTCCGCCAAAAACGCCACCGTCGCGTTCGCGGAAAACTCTCTGGAACTGCTGATCGCCCACGTTTGAACGTATTCCGTTCTAATACAGGCATCTACGCTCAAGTGATTGATGACGTAGCGGGTGTAACGCTCGCAAGTGCTTCAACTCTTGACAAAGAAGTTTCAAAAGGAACTAAAACTGAACAAGCCGTTGCTGTCGGTAAACTCGTTGCAGAACGTGCAAACGCTAAAGGTATTTCAGAAGTGGTGTTCGACCGCGGTGGATATCTATATCACGGACGTGTGAAAGCTTTGGCTGATGCAGCTCGTGAAAACGGATTGAAATTCTAATAGGAGGACACTAGAAAATGGCATTTAAAGACAATGCAGTTGAATTAGAAGAACGCGTAGTTGCTGTCAACCGTGTTACAAAAGTTGTTAAAGGTGGACGTCGTCTTCGTTTCGCAGCTCTTGTTGTTGTTGGTGACCACAACGGTCGCGTAGGATTTGGTACTGGTAAAGCTCAAGAAGTTCCAGAAGCAATCCGTAAAGCAGTAGACGATGCTAAGAAAAACTTGATCGAAGTTCCTATGGTTGGAACAACAATCCCACACGAAGTTCTTTCAGAATTCGGTGGAGCTAAAGTATTGTTGAAACCTGCTGTAGAAGGTTCTGGAGTTGCCGCTGGTGGTGCAGTTCGTGCCGTTGTGGAATTGGCAGGTGTGGCAGATATTACATCTAAATCACTTGGTTCTAACACTCCAATCAACATTGTTCGTGCAACTGTTGAAGGTTTGAAACAATTGAAACGCGCTGAAGAAGTTGCTGCCCTTCGTGGTATTTCAGTTTCTGATTTGGCATAAGAAAGGGGATAAAATGGCTCAAATTAAAATTACTTTGACTAAGTCTCCAATCGGACGCATTCCATCACAACGTAAAACTGTTGTAGCACTTGGACTTGGCAAATTGAACAGCTCTGTTATTAAAGAAGACAACGCTGCTATCCGTGGTATGATCACAGCAGTATCTCACTTGGTAACAGTTGAAGAAGTAAACTAATGAATCTTTAGGGGATGTGCAGTATACCATCCCCTAAAACTAGATATAGTCATCTATGATGACGTCGTATAGGCGAGTTGATGGGGGAGACAACCTTTTCTCCCTTATCGGCGCTAGCATTTTACAAAAGAGGAGAAAATAAAAATGAAACTTCATGAATTGAAACCTGCAGAAGGTTCTCGTAAAGTACGTAACCGCGTTGGTCGTGGTACTTCATCAGGTAACGGTAAAACATCTGGTCGTGGTCAAAAAGGTCAAAAAGCTCGTAGCGGTGGCGGAGTTCGCCTTGGTTTTGAAGGTGGACAAACTCCATTGTTCCGTCGTCTTCCAAAACGTGGATTCACTAACATCAACGCTAAAGAATACGCAATTGTGAACCTTGACCAATTGAACGTCTTTGAAGATGGTGCTGAAGTTACTCCAGTTGTTCTTATCGAAGCAGGAATTGTTAAAGCTGAAAAATCAGGTGTTAAAATTCTTGGTAACGGTGAGTTGACTAAGAAATTGACTGTGAAAGCAGCTAAATTCTCTAAATCAGCTGAAGAAGCTATCACTGCTAAAGGTGGTTCAGTAGAAGTCATCTAAGAGAGGTGACCTATGTTTTTTAAATTATTAAGAGAAGCACTTAAAGTCAAGCAGGTTCGATCAAAAATTTTATTTACAATTTTTATTGTTTTGGTCTTTCGTATCGGGACTAGTATTACAGTTCCTGGTGTGAATGCCAATAGCTTGAATGCTTTAAGTGGATTATCCTTCTTAAACATGTTGAGCTTGGTGTCAGGGAATGCCATGAAAAACTTCTCAGTTTTTGCACTTGGTGTAAGTCCTTACATCACGGCTTCTATCGTGGTCCAACTCTTACAAATGGATATTTTACCGAAGTTTGTAGAGTGGGGGAAACAAGGGGAAGTAGGTCGAAGAAAATTGAATCAAGCTACTCGTTATATTGCTCTTGGTCTAGCCTTTGTGCAATCTATCGGGATTACGGCTGGTTTTAATACTTTGGCTGGAGCTCAATTGTTGAAAACGGCTCTTACTCCACAAGTCTTTATCATGATTGGTATCATCTTAACAGCTGGTAGTATGATTGTGACGTGGTTGGGAGAGCAAATTACAGATAAGGGATACGGAAATGGTGTTTCTATGATTATCTTTGCAGGGATTGTTGCTTCAATTCCAGAGATGATTCAGGGCATCTATGTAGACTACTTTGTAAACGTTCCAAGTAGTCGTATCAACTCATCTATCATTTTCGTAATCATTTTGATTATTACTGTATTGTTGATCATTTACTTTACAACTTATGTTCAACAAGCAGAATACAAAATTCCAATCCAATATACTAAGGTTGCACAAGGCGCTCCATCTAGCTCTTATCTTCCATTGAAGGTAAACCCTGCTGGAGTTATCCCTGTTATCTTTGCAAGTTCGATTACTGCAGCGCCTGCGGCTATTCTTCAGTTTTTGAGCGCTACAGGCCATGATTGGGCTTGGGTAAGAACAGCACAAGAATTGTTGGCAACAACTTCACCAACTGGTATTGCCATGTATGCTTTGTTGATTATTCTCTTTACATTCTTCTACACGTTTGTACAGATTAATCCTGAAAAAGCAGCAGAGAACCTACAAAAGAGCGGTGCCTATATCCACGGAGTTCGTCCTGGTAAAGGTACAGAAGAATATATGTCTAAACTTCTTCGTCGTCTTGCAACTGTTGGTTCCCTCTTCCTTGGTGTGATTTCTATTTTACCGATTGTAGCAAAAGATTTCTTTGGACTTTCAGAAGCAGTTGCTTTTGGAGGAACCAGTCTTTTGATCATTATCTCTACAGGTATTGAAGGAATCAAACAATTGGAAGGTTACCTATTGAAACGTAAGTATGTTGGTTTCATGGACAGAACAGAATAAAAGTATTTACTGAATCAGTAAATACTGAGGGAGTGGAGGTTTAAACTCTAACATTTGTAAGAGTTTGATCTCCCCTCTTCTATTTTGTTTTTAAATAGGAGTGAAAAGACTTTTTGCTTCTATTTAAAAATAAAATAAGGAGATCAAATCATGAATCTTTTGATTATGGGCTTACCTGGTGCAGGTAAGGGAACTCAAGCAGCAAAAATTGTAGAACAATTCCATGTTGCACATATCTCAACAGGTGATATGTTCCGCGCTGCTATGGCAAATCAAACTGAAATGGGTGTTCTTGCTAAGTCATACATTGACAAGGGTGAATTGGTTCCTGATGAAGTTACAAATGGAATCGTAAAAGAACGTCTTTCACAAGATGATATTAAAGAAACAGGATTCTTGTTGGATGGTTACCCACGTACAATCGAACAAGCTCATGCCTTGGACAAAACATTGGCTGAACTTGGCATTGAACTAGAAGGTGTCATCAACATTGAAGTGAATCCAGATAGCCTCTTGGAACGTTTGAGTGGTCGTATTATCCACCGCGTAACTGGAGAAACTTTCCACAAGGTCTTTAACCCACCAGTTGACTATAAAGAAGAAGATTACTACCAACGTGAAGATGATAAGCCTGAGACAGTAAAACGTCGTTTGGATGTTAATATTGCTCAAGGAGAACCAATCATTGCTCACTACCGTGCCAAAGGTTTGGTTCATGACATCGAAGGTAATCAAGATATCAATGATGTCTTCTCAGATATCGAAAAAGTATTGACAAATTTGAAATAAAGCGTTTTTCACACTTGCAAAAATCCGCTACAAATGTTATACTGAAATAGTCTGACTTATAATTGTTGTCTCTGTGTCTAGAGGCATCGAATCGAAATTTATGGAGGTGCTTTTGCGTGGCAAAAGACGATGTGATTGAAGTTGAAGGCAAAGTAGTTGATACAATGCCGAATGCAATGTTTACGGTTGAACTTGAAAATGGACATCAGATTTTAGCAACAGTTTCTGGTAAAATTCGTAAAAACTATATTCGTATTTTAGCGGGAGATCGTGTTACTGTCGAAATGAGTCCATATGACTTGACACGTGGACGTATCACTTACCGCTTTAAATAATCGAAAAACTTGGAGGGATAAGAAATGAAAGTAAGACCATCGGTCAAACCAATTTGCGAATACTGTAAAGTTATTCGTCGTAATGGTCGTGTTATGGTAATTTGCCCAGCAAATCCAAAACACAAACAACGTCAAGGATAAGATAGAAAGGAGAAAACATGGCTCGTATTGCTGGAGTTGACATTCCAAATGACAAACGCGTAGTAATCTCATTGACTTATGTTTATGGTATCGGACTTGCAACATCTAAGAAAATTTTGGCTGCTGCTGGAATCTCAGAAGATGTTCGTGTACGTGATCTTACATCAGATCAAGAAGATGCTATCCGTCGTGAAGTGGATGCAATCAAAGTTGAAGGTGACCTTCGTCGTGAAGTAAACTTGAACATCAAACGTTTGATGGAAATCGGTTCATACCGTGGTATCCGTCACCGTCGTGGACTTCCTGTCCGTGGACAAAACACTAAAAACAACGCTCGCACTCGTAAAGGTAAAGCTGTTGCGATTGCTGGTAAGAAAAAATAATATAGGAGGTAAAAGTCTTGGCTAAACCAACACGTAAACGTCGTGTGAAAAAGAATATCGAATCTGGTATTGCTCATATTCACGCTACATTTAATAACACTATTGTTATGATTACTGATGTGCATGGTAATGCAATTGCTTGGTCATCAGCTGGTGCTCTTGGTTTCAAAGGTTCTCGTAAATCTACACCATTCGCTGCTCAAATGGCTTCTGAAGCTGCTGCTAAATCTGCACAAGAACACGGTCTTAAATCAGTTGAAGTTACTGTAAAAGGTCCAGGTTCTGGTCGTGAGTCAGCTATTCGTGCGCTTGCTGCCGCTGGTCTTGAAGTAACAGCAATTCGTGATGTGACTCCAGTGCCACACAATGGTGCTCGTCCTCCAAAACGTCGCCGTGTATAATCATCGCATTACACTGCTTTTCGTTTAAGAGGGAGTAACTAAATGATCGAGTTTGAAAAACCAAATATAACAAAAATTGATGAAAATAAAGATTATGGCAAGTTTGTAATCGAACCACTTGAACGTGGCTACGGTACAACTCTTGGTAACTCTCTTCGTCGTGTACTTCTAGCTTCTTTACCAGGAGCAGCTGTGACATCTATCAATATTGATGGTGTGTTACATGAGTTTGACACAGTTCCAGGTGTTCGTGAAGACGTGATGCAAATCATTCTGAACATTAAAGGAATTGCAGTGAAATCGTACGTTGAAGACGAAAAAATCATCGAACTAGATGTTGAAGGTCCTGCTGAAGTAACAGCTGGTGACATTTTGACAGATAGCGATATTGAAATTGTAAATCCAGATCATTATCTCTTTACAATCGGTGAAGGTTCTTCTCTAAAAGCGACTATGACTGTTAACAGTGGTCGTGGATATGTACCTGCAGATGAAAATAAAAAGGATAATGCACCAGTTGGGACACTTGCTGTAGATTCTATTTATACACCAGTTACCAAAGTCAACTATCAAGTTGAACCTGCTCGTGTAGGTAGCAACGATGGTTTTGACAAACTAACCCTTGAAATCTTGACAAATGGAACAATTATTCCAGAAGATGCTTTAGGGCTTTCAGCACGTATTTTGACAGAACATCTTGATTTGTTTACAAATCTTACTGAGATTGCTAAGTCAACTGAAGTGATGAAAGAAGCTGATACTGAATCTGACGACCGTATTTTGGATCGTACGATTGAGGAACTGGACTTGTCTGTGCGTTCATACAACTGTTTGAAACGTGCCGGTATCAATACTGTGCATGATTTGACAGAAAAATCTGAAGCAGAGATGATGAAAGTACGAAATCTTGGACGCAAGAGTTTAGAAGAAGTGAAATTCAAACTTATTGATTTGGGTCTTGGATTAAAAGATAAATAAAGGAGGAATAAATGGCTTACCGTAAACTAGGACGCACTAGCTCACAACGTAAAGCAATGCTTCGCGATTTGACAACTGACCTTTTGATCAACGAATCAATCGTGACAACTGAAGCTCGTGCTAAAGAAATCCGTAAAACTGTTGAAAAAATGATTACTCTAGGTAAACGTGGTGATTTGCATGCACGTCGTCAAGCAGCTGCTTTCGTACGTAATGAAATCGCATCTGAAAACTATGATGAAGCAACTGACAAGTACACTTCTACTACAGCACTTCAAAAATTGTTCTCAGAAATCGCACCTCGTTATGCTGAACGTAACGGTGGATACACTCGTATCCTTAAAACTGAACCACGTCGTGGTGATGCAGCGCCAATGGCGATCATCGAACTAGTATAAAATCATCAATTTTGTTGAGTGTTATGATGATGGAGTCTTGTGCTCTTAGTCTAGCTCTGGTCTACCGCTAGGATTTCGGTCCTAGCGGGAACACTCATCATAAGTTGGGATAGTAGACGCTTGTTTACGAAATTGTTTTTTGCTTAAGAACAACTTCGTAAGCAGGCGTTTTTGAGTATTTTCGTTAGAATTATGCTATACTATTTGAAAAGAATCCTGTTTAATGTTCAGGTTTCTTATTTTAAGAAGAATTGGAGTTTGCTTATGAAAGCGATTATAACTGTTGTTGGTAAAGATAAATCTGGAATTGTTGCAGGTGTTTCTGGTAAAATTGCAGAATTGGGTTTGAACATTGATGATATTTCTCAAACTGTCTTGGATGAATATTTCACGATGATGGCTGTCGTCTCTAGTGATGAAAAGCAGGATTTCACTTATCTACGAAATGAGTTTGAAACTTTTGGGGAAACTTTGAATGTGAAAATCAATATTCAGAGTGCAGCGATTTTCGAAGCTATGTATAATATCTAGGAGGTGCACATGGATATTAGACAAGTTACTGAAACCATCGCCATGATTGAGGAGCAAAACTTCGATATCAGAACCATTACCATGGGGATTTCCCTTTTGGACTGTATCGATCCAGATATCAATCGTGCTGCGGAGAAAATTTATCAAAAGATTACGACCAAGGCAGCTAATTTAGTGGCTGTTGGTGACGAAATTGCAGCTGAGTTGGGAATTCCTATCGTTAATAAGCGTGTATCGGTGACTCCTATTTCTCTGATTGGAGCAGCGACAGATGCGACAGACTATGTGGTTCTTGCAAAAGCGCTTGATAAGGCTGCGAAAGAAATCGGTGTGGACTTTATCGGTGGTTTCTCTGCCTTGGTACAAAAGGGTTATCAAAAGGGAGATGAGATTCTCATCAATTCTATTCCTCGGGCTTTGGCAGAAACGGACAAGGTCTGCTCGTCAGTCAATATCGGTTCAACCAAGTCTGGTATTAATATGACGGCTGTGGCAGATATGGGACGTATTATCAAGGAAACGGCTAATTTATCTGATATGGGTGCAGCTAAGTTGGTTGTATTTGCTAATGCTGTTGAGGACAATCCGTTTATGGCAGGTGCTTTCCACGGTGTTGGGGAAGCAGATGTTATCATCAATGTCGGGGTTTCTGGTCCTGGTGTGGTCAAGCGTGCCTTGGAAAAAGTTCGTGGAGAGAGCTTTGATGTAGTAGCAGAAACGGTCAAGAAGACTGCCTTCAAGATCACTCGTATCGGTCAATTGGTTGGTCAGATGGCTAGTGAGAGACTGGGTGTGGAGTTTGGTATTGTTGACTTAAGTTTGGCGCCAACTCCTGCGGTTGGAGATTCTGTAGCACGTGTCCTTGAGGAAATGGGGCTAGAGACAGTTGGTACGCATGGAACGACGGCTGCCTTGGCTCTCTTGAATGACCAAGTTAAGAAGGGTGGAGTGATGGCCTGCAACCAAGTCGGAGGTTTGTCTGGTGCCTTTATCCCTGTTTCTGAGGATGAGGGAATGATTGCTGCAGTGCAAAATGGCTCTCTTAATTTGGAAAAACTAGAAGCCATGACAGCTATCTGTTCTGTTGGATTGGATATGATTGCCATCCCAGAAGATACGCCTGCTGAAACCATTGCGGCCATGATTGCGGATGAAGCTGCAATTGGTGTTATTAACATGAAGACAACAGCTGTTCGTATCATTCCAAAAGGAAAAGAAGGCGATATGATTGAGTTTGGTGGCCTATTAGGAACTGCACCTGTTATGAAGGTCAATGGAGCTTCGTCTGTTGATTTCATCTCTCGCGGTGGACAAATCCCCGCACCAATTCATAGTTTTAAAAATTAAGAAAATAGGAGAAATTTTAAGTTCTATTTAAGGTTAGGTGTGTATACTATAATCATTAAATAAAGACCTCCTAATATTATTTGAAACAGATAACACTGATTTAGTTTGAATTTGATTTTCATCTAATATCTTTATTTAATAGAACTCCTAAACTTTTTCATAATAATCTCCTGCAAAAGTCGCCTGTATGGGTGGCTTTTGTTTTATCATCCATGATATAATAGAAGCAAACGGAGGACGGAAAATGGTAAAAGTACGATTGTATTTGGTACGTCATGGCAAGACCATGTTTAACACGATTGGTCGCGCGCAAGGTTGGAGTGATACTCCCTTAACAGCTGAAGGTGAGCGAGGGATTCAAGAATTAGGAATCGGTTTGCGAGAATCTGGTCTACAGTTTGAGCGCGCTTATTCCAGTGATTCTGGTCGCACCATTCAGACCATGGGAATTATCCTTGACGAGCTTGGCTTGCAGGGGAAAATCCCTTATCGCATGGACAAGCGTATCAGAGAGTGGTGTTTTGGTAGCTTTGACGGAGCCTACGATGGTGATCTTTTCATGGGTATTATTCCTCGTATCTTTAATGTGGATCACGTTCACCAATTGTCTTATGCTGAACTGGCTGAGGGCTTGGTGGAGGTTGATACAGCTGGTTGGGCTGAAGGCTGGGAAAAACTCAGTGGCCGAATCAAGGAAGGCTTTGAAGCGATTGCCAAAGAAATGGAAGAGCAAGGTGGGGGCAATGCTCTCGTTGTCAGCCACGGAATGACCATTGGAACCATTGTTTATCTGATTAATGGCATGCATCCGCATGGTCTCGATAATGGTAGCGTGACAATTCTTGAATATGAGGACGGCCAGTTTAGCGTTGAAGTTGTCGGCGATCGTAGTTACCGAGAACTAGGACGGGAGAAGATGGAGGAAGCCTGTATTTAATCAGTCTAGACTTGCTTGCTATGAACTAGGGATTTGATAGGAATATCAAGATAAGAAAAAACAGCCGAGGGTAATCTTTTCGGCTGTTTTTGATGGGGAAAACTAAAGTGTAATGCTATTGCTTTTAGAGATTTTCATAAACAAGAGCAAGGAACCTACTGTTAGAACAGTCAGGATAGTTGACAAGGCTGCGGCTACACCGTAATTTCCTCTGAGAACCTCTGTATAAATGGCTACAGTCATTGTTCTTGTTTTGACATTGTAGAGGAGGATAGAAGTAGAGAGTTCTGAAATCATTGTGACCCAAGATAGGATGGCTCCAGAGATAATACCAGATAGCATCATTGGAGTTGTAATCTTGGCAAAGGTATTGAGACGGCTACTTCCTAAACTCTCAGCGGCTTCTTCAATACTTGGTGCTATTTGTTGCAAGCTAGCAACAGATGAGCGAATAGTATAAGGTAATCTTCTGACAGATAGGGACATAATCAAGATGAAAGCTGTCCCTGTAATCATAAGAAATCCACTTCCAAATAGACCAGTATTGAAGGAAGAAATGAAGGCAATCCCTAGAACGGTTCCTGGTACAATATAAGGAACCATACTGAGGCTGTCAATTAAGTTTGTAAACAAATTCCGTTTTCTAACGGCTAGGTAGGAGATAAATGTTGCAAATAAAACAACTAGAACTAAGGCAATCAAAGGGATACGAATGGTATTGAAAATAGCAGATCCCATACGATTGAAAGCTACCTTGTAACTGTTTAGAGAATAACCTTTGACAAATACCATACCTGATGTTTTTAGGAAAGAAGTATAAATCAAGTAGACTTGAGGTAGAACAGAGAACAAGATAATTCCGTAGACTGTTGCATAAATGGCAACCATTTTTCCTTTTGTAGTTTTTTTAGGCTCAATTGGATGGAGCGAATTCATACTGAAACTGTAGCGATTTGAAATGTATTTTTGGATAAGGAAAATTGCCAAGGCAATGATAATCGCCATAATTGCTAAAGCAGATGCAAAAGCAGAATTTCCTCCAACCTCGCTAATAAATTGTGTATAAATCAAGACCGGGAAAGTCCGATATCCTTCACCAATTAACATCGGTGTTCCAAAGTCTGAGAATGCTCTCATAAATACAAGCAGGGCAGCTGCTAGTAAGGTTGGAACTAAGAGAGGTAAAACAACCGTTACGATACGCTTAAATCCGAAGGAACCCATGCTTTCAGCGGCTTCAAGTAGAGAATTGTCAATACTTTTCATTGTCCCAGCAACGTATAGAAATACCAGTGGGAATAATTGTAGTGTAAAGACAAGTACAATTCCTTTGAATCCATAAATATCGATAGCTGGAAGATGAAGGGTATTTGTCAGGAATTTAGTAATGACCCCATTTCGTCCCAGCAAGAGAATCCAGGAGTAGGCTCCTACGAAAGGAGCTGACATGGAAGCAATGATAATTAATATTTGTAGAAATTTCTTTCCCTTGAAATCATACATGGAAAAGAGGTAAGCTAATAAGGTTCCTACAACCAAGGAAGTGACAGTAGCGGTAATGGAAACCTTGAAACTATTGACGAGTGTCTCAGAGTAGTAGGCTTTACTAAAGAAAGTGACAAAATTAGCTAGTGAGAATTGTCCTTCATGTATGAGTGCTTGCTTGAGCACAGTAACGATAGGATAAACGAGAAAGACAAGATAGGTAAGAAAGATGAAGAAAGAGGAGGCTGTCCAAATATTTAGTTTTTTACGTTCCATGGTTGACTCCTTTTATCAGGTTTTGAGAACCATCTGCAGAAAAGACGTTTAATTTTTGAGTATTGATTCGTAGACGAATACGATCGCCTTTTTGTAGATCTTCTTCAAAAGTTGATTCTTCGCTAACTTGAATTTTTGAGGCAAAGCCTGTCTCGATGAAATATTCAGTATTCAGTCCAAGATAGACGCTATCGCTAATAGTTCCTTCAATATCTCCAGATTCATCTTTGATAAACTCTTCAGGACGAATGCTTACATGAATAGCTTGTTCCTCAGCCTGATCAAGGGCTGGCATTCGAAGGGCATAGCCATCTGAAAAGACGATATAAGCGCCGTTGCTCCGTTTTTCGAGATTGGCAGGGATAATATTTGTGCGTCCGATAAAGGTGGCCACAAACTCATTGGCTGGTTTATGATAGAGTTCTTTTGGTCGGCCGATTTGTTGGATTACCCCATCTTTCATAACAGCAATTTGATCTGAAATAGCCATGGCTTCTTCTTGGTCGTGGGTTACATAAACGGTTGTAATTCCCACTTCGTGTTGGATTTCTCGAATGGCTTGACGCATATCCAAGCGAAGTTTGGCATCTAGGTTACTAAGTGGCTCGTCCATGAGGAGAACACTTGGATTAACCGCTAAGGCGCGTGCCAAGGCGACACGTTGTTGTTGTCCACCACTGAGTTTATCGGGCTTTCGATCCGCATATTGAGCAATTTGCATGAGTTCAAGATACTTGTTGGTCTGTTGGACCAATTCTTCTTTTGGAACCTTCTTTTGCTTGAGACCAAAAGCGACATTATCTCGGACAGTCAAATGTGGGAAAATAGCGTAGTTTTGGAACACCATCCCGATATTGCGTTTGCTGGGTTCCATATTATTGATTTTTGTATCATCGAAGTAAAATTCTCCGCCTTCGATACTGTTGAAACCTGCAATCATACGAAGAAGAGTCGTTTTCCCACATCCTGAAGGGCCAAGGATGGTAAAGAGACTTCCTTTGGGAATTGTAATATTTAAATTATCAATAACAGGGACATCATGGTAGATTTTTTTGGCGTTAATAATTTTGATCTCACTCATAGTGAACCTCTTTTACTGTTTAGATTGGATATCTGTAAAAATATCATTGTACTTTTTAAGAATGGCGGATTTGTTTTTAATGACATAATCGGAATCTTCAGTGGCAATATTGATTTCTGTCATAGCCTTCATATTTTTATTGGTTTTAGCATTTTTACGAATGGGTCTGATTGTTGTTTCAGTTCCTAACTTATCTTGTACTTCTTGAGAAAGGAGGAAGTCAATAAATTTCTTGGCGTTTTCCATGTGTTTGGCGTTTTTGACGATAGCCGCGTTACCAGGTAAAAAGACGGTTCCTTCTTTTGGATAAACGACTTTTACATCAACTCCGTCATTTAGAAGTTTTAAGGCAGGATCTTCATAGGTGAGCCCTACAGCCATTTCTCCATCGGCGACAGCTTTGTAAACATTTGAAGAACTAGATGCAATCTTTCCATCTACTAGGGTAAATAGATTTTTCACATAGTTCCAAGCTTGTTCATTTTCGTATCCACCTTGATCTATAAGCATGTTTGTTAGTTGAGCAAAGGCGCTAGAAGCATTACTAGGATCAGCAGTCGCGATTTTTCCTTTTAATTTAGGATTGAGTAGATCATTGTAGCCTTCAATTTTAATATCTTTTGTAAGAGCTGAATTGGCAATGATGACACTGACATCCAGTGTATAAGGAGTGTAGAATCCGGTTTTATTTTGATATTCAGGGATTATCTGGTCGTTCTCTTGAGAAATATAAGGTTCAAAAAGATTTTCGTTAGAAGAGAAGAGGGCGTAGGAGCCTCCGAAAATGACATCGGCTACAGGGGATTCTTTTTCAGCCTCAGCTTTTTTGAACAATTCACCAGTACTGGCTTGTACTAAGTCAACCTTAACACCATATTTTTCTTCGAAGGCTGGGATTGTTTTTTCGATAAGGTCTTCAGGGTTAGGTGAGTAGACAACCAAAGTGTTATCTGAACCTTTTTCAGTGTTAGTCTCCGCTTCTATAGCTGAAGAACATCCTGATAAAGTAAGAAATATCCATCCACAAGAGAGAAAGAATAGTAGTTTTTTCATAAGAATCTCCTTTTTTACGAACGTTTTCTCTACCTAGATTGTTAATGTTTTTAAAATGTAGAGTTCTACAGGATATAATAAAAACCTTAAAGAAATCTAAAACGAGAAATATGAGTTAAAGACGCTAGGGGAAGAAAATACAAGAAACAAATAATTGATAGAAGTTAGCTCCAAATGAGGGCTAATTTTTTATACTGCTACATAAGCTGGATTTACGATTCAGTCTTTCTTGGCATCCAAGCCCAAAAGAACATTTCTCGTCTTTCAAATTCACTCAAAAATGGTATAATAGTAACATCACAAAATTGGAGAGAGACCATGAGTTTTTACAATCATAAAGAAATTGAGCCTAAGTGGCAAGGCTACTGGGCAGAACATCATACATTTAAGACAGGAACAGATGCCTCAAAACCGAAGTTTTATGCTCTCGATATGTTCCCTTATCCGTCTGGAGCGGGTCTACACGTAGGACACCCAGAAGGTTATACCGCAACAGATATTCTCAGCCGTTACAAACGTGCGCAAGGCTACAATGTTCTTCACCCAATGGGCTGGGATGCTTTTGGTTTGCCTGCTGAGCAATATGCTATGGATACTGGTAATGACCCAGCAGAATTTACAGCTGAGAACATTGCCAACTTCAAACGTCAAATCAATGCGCTTGGATTCTCTTACGACTGGGATCGTGAAGTCAATACAACAGATCCAAACTACTACAAGTGGACGCAATGGATCTTCACCAAGCTTTACGAAAAGGGCTTGGCCTATGAAGCGGAAGTGCCAGTAAACTGGGTGGAAGAATTGGGAACTGCCATCGCCAACGAAGAGGTTCTTCCTGATGGAACTTCTGAGCGTGGAGGCTATCCAGTTGTCCGCAAACCAATGCGTCAATGGATGCTTAAAATCACGGCCTATGCAGAGCGCTTGCTTAATGACTTAGATGAGTTGGATTGGCCAGAGTCTATTAAGGACATGCAACGCAACTGGATTGGTAAATCAACTGGTGCCAATGTAACATTCAAAGTTAAGGGAACAGACAAGGAATTCACAGTCTTTACCACTCGTCCGGACACCCTTTTCGGTGCGACTTTCACTGTCTTGGCTCCTGAGCATGACTTGGTTGACGCTATCACAAGCCCAGAGCAAGCAGAGGCAGTAGCAGCCTACAAACACCAAGCCAGCCTCAAGTCTGACTTGGCTCGTACTGACCTTGCCAAAGAAAAAACAGGAGTTTGGACTGGTGCTTATGCCATCAACCCTGTCAATGGCAAGGAAATTCCAATCTGGATTGCGGACTATGTTCTTGCTAGCTATGGAACAGGTGCTGTCATGGCCGTGCCTGCCCATGACCAACGTGACTGGGAATTTGCTAAACAATTTGACCTTCCAATCGTAGAAGTACTTGAAGGTGGAAACGTAGCAGAAGCTGCCTACACAGAAGATGGACTTCATATCAACTCTGACTTCCTAGATGGATTGAACAAAGAAGACGCAATTGCTAAGATTGTGGCTTGGTTGGAAGAAAAAGGCTGTGGTCAGGAGAAGGTGACCTACCGTCTCCGCGACTGGCTCTTTAGTCGTCAACGTTACTGGGGTGAGCCAATTCCAATCATTCATTGGGAAGATGGAACTTCAACAGCTGTCCCTGAAAATGAATTGCCACTTGTCTTGCCTGTAACCAAGGACATCCGCCCTTCAGGTACTGGTGAAAGTCCACTAGCTAACTTGACAGACTGGCTTGAAGTGACTCGTGAAGATGGTGCCAAGGGTCGTCGTGAAACAAACACTATGCCACAGTGGGCTGGTTCAAGCTGGTACTACCTCCGCTATATTGACCCGCACAATACTGAGAAATTGGCTGATGAGGACCTTCTCAAACAATGGTTGCCAGTAGATATCTACGTGGGTGGTGCAGAGCATGCTGTTCTTCACTTGCTTTACGCTCGTTTCTGGCACAAATTCCTCTATGACCTCGGTGTCGTTCCAACTAAGGAACCATTCCAAAAACTCTTTAACCAAGGGATGATTTTGGGAACTAGCTACCGTGACCACCGTGGGGCTCTTGTGGCAACTGATAAGGTTGAAAAACGTGATGGTTCCTTCTTCCATGTGGAAACAGGAGAAGAGTTGGAGCAAGCGCCAGCCAAGATGTCTAAATCCCTCAAGAACGTTGTCAACCCAGACGATGTGGTGGAACAATACGGTGCCGATACTCTTCGTGTCTATGAAATGTTTATGGGGCCACTCGATGCTTCTATCGCTTGGTCAGAAGAAGGTCTGGAAGGAAGTCGTAAATTCCTTGACCGTGTTTACCGTTTGATTACAAGTAAAGAAATCGTTGCGGAAAATAATGGCGCTCTCGACAAGGTCTACAATGAAACAGTCAAATCTGTCACTGAGCAAATCGAGTCTATGAAATTCAACACAGCCATTGCCCAACTTATGGTCTTTGTTAACGCTGCCAATAAGGAAGACAAACTCTATGTGGACTATGCCAAAGGCTTCATCCAATTAATCGCACCATTTGCACCTCACTTGGCAGAAGAACTCTGGCAAGTTGTTGTAGCAACAGGTGAATCAATCTCTTACGTGGCTTGGCCAACATGGGATGAAAGCAAATTGGTTGAAGACGAAATCGAAATCGTCGTCCAAATCAAAGGAAAAGTCCGTGCCAAACTCATGGTCGCTAAAGACCTCTCACGCGAAGAATTGCAAGAAATTGCTCTAGCGGATGAAAAAGTCAAAGCAGAGATTGACGGTAAGGAAATCGTGAAAGTGATTAGTGTGCCTAACAAACTCGTTAATATCGTTGTGAAATAAGATAGGAATCCTTCAGAGTAGAATCTGGAGGATTTTTTGAATCTTCTTATGAAAGTATGATATACTATGGGCAACTATAAAGTTTGAAAAGCGAAACAAGGAGAAAGTTATGCCAGTAAATGAATATAGTCAAATGATTGGGGAGTCAATGGAAGGTTACACACATGGTGAATTGCCTGCTATTGATCTCTTAGAAGGGCGTTATGCTCGGATAGAGGCTCTTTCGGTGGAAAAGCATGCGGAGGATTTATTAGCTGTTTATGGTCCAGATACTCCTCGAGAGATGTGGACCTACCTCTTTCAGGAGTCAGTGGCAGATATGGAGGAGCTGGTTAGCCTTTTAAATCAGATGTTGGCTCGTAAGGATCGCTTCTACTATGCGATTGTAGATAAGGCAACTGGTAAGGCTTTGGGAACATTTTCTCTCATGCGCATTGACCAGAATAACCGAGTGATAGAAGTGGGAGCTGTCACTTTTTCTCCAGAGCTAAGGGGCACACGGATAGGAACTGAAGCTCAGTATCTCCTAGCTCGCTATGTTTTTGAGGAGCTTAACTATCGTCGCTACGAATGGAAATGTGATTCTCTTAATCTACCATCCAGACGAGCTGCGGAGCGTTTGGGATTTGTCTATGAAGGAACCTTCCGTCAGGCAGTTGTTTATAAGGGGCGTACGAGGGATACGGATTGGTTGTCTATGATTGATAAGGACTGGCCCCAAGTCAAAGCTCGATTGGAAGCATGGTTGGCTCCTGAAAATTTTGATAAAAATGGACGACAGTACAAGAGCTTGAGAGAATTTTAAGAGGTACTGTATAAGAATGACTTGGATGAATCGAGAAAAATAACAAAACTTGTTTTTTCTTAAGCAAAGTTTAAGGCTGGTCTAGTATCATATAGTCATTAAATAAAGACCTCCTAACTTTATTTAATGAAATCCTAAAACTTTTTTTCATCATAATCTCCTAATGAAGTCACCCAATCAGGTGACTTTTTTTGTGGGGCGAGGTGATGGTAATAGAAATTTTTTGAAAAATGGTAGAATTTGAGAAAAGTTAAGCTAGTTTTAAGCTTCGTCTTGTATCATATAGTTATTAAGTAAAGACCTCCTAACTTTATTTAATAAAATCCTAAACTTTTCTTTTTCATAATAATCTCCCTTAACTCCACCCAATTAGGTGGAGTTTTTTGGCTCTATTTCAGGCTTTTGGGGAGTTTCCTAAAAATAATTTTTCGATATTTTTCGCTTAATTATTGGATATGGGTTAAAGCTTGAGAAGCTGAGTAGATGAGGGTATAAACCTTTGACAAAATTTGTGAACTATGGGATAATAGAAAGGAATTGAGTACTAGTTCTATATCATAGGCTAGAAAAGACCCCAAGCTCACGACCAAATAAGCTTGAGGTCTTTTTTTGACACTATTTGTCCTTGTTTAGCCATTTATCGACTAATCGAAGAACAACACCGACCACAATTGGTCCGATGATAGTTTTGAGTACTAATTCCATCATGGGCTATCTCACCTCCTTTCGTAGGCGGTGTAGCAGTGTCGTAAAATATTATACCACATACATGCTAAACTTAGGAGTCACCCAATCGGGTGGCTTTTTTGTTTGCGAGCTGGATTTTTGATATAATAGAGCCATGAGTAGAATTTTAGACAATGAGATAATGGGGGACGAGGAGTTAGTAGAACGCACGCTCCGTCCTCAGTATTTACGTGAATATATTGGGCAGGATAAGGTTAAGGACCAGCTTCAAATCTTTATCGAAGCCGCTAAAATGCGGGATGAAGCGCTGGATCATGTCCTCCTTTTCGGGCCTCCAGGTTTGGGGAAGACGACCATGGCCTTTGTTATTGCCAATGAACTGGGAGTTAATCTCAAGCAGACGTCTGGGCCTGTCATTGAAAAAGCCGGAGATTTGGTAGCGATTTTGAATGACTTAGAGCCTGGGGATGTCCTCTTTATTGACGAGATTCATCGCTTGCCCATGTCGGTGGAAGAGGTGCTTTATAGTGCGATGGAGGACTTCTACATTGACATCATGATTGGTGCTGGTGAAGGCAGTCGCAGTGTTCATTTGGAGTTGCCACCTTTCACTTTGATTGGTGCGACGACTCGGGCTGGTATGCTTTCCAATCCTCTACGGGCACGTTTTGGGATTACAGGTCATATGGAATACTATGCCCATGCTGACTTAACAGAAATTGTCGAGCGGACGGCCGATATTTTTGAGATGGAAATCACTCATGAGGCAGCATCTGAGTTAGCCCTACGTAGCCGTGGGACCCCTCGTATTGCCAATCGTCTCCTCAAGCGCGTGCGCGATTTTGCCCAGATTATGGGAAATGGGGTTATAGATGATCTTATTACCGATAAGGCATTAACTATGCTGGATGTTGACCATGAAGGTTTGGACTATGTGGACCAAAGAATCCTTCGGACTATGATTGAGATGTACGGTGGTGGCCCTGTCGGGTTAGGAACTCTTTCTGTTAACATAGCAGAGGAGCGTGAGACGGTGGAAGACATGTATGAGCCTTACCTAATCCAGAAAGGGTTTATCATGCGAACACGTTCTGGACGGGTGGCAACGGCCAAGGCATATGAACATTTAGGGTATGAATATAATGAAAAATGAGCAAGAAATTCTAGATGCTTTTAGAGAAAATCAGGATATGATGACCATTCTGACGATCATCCGAGACCTTGGTTTAAAAGACTCGTGGTTGGCAGCAGGTTCGGTACGAAATTTCATCTGGAATCTCTTGTCAGACAAATCACCTTTTGACTGTGAAACAGATGTTGATGTCATTTTCTTTGACCCAGATGTGAGTTATGAAGAAACGCTGGCTATAGAGAACAAGTTGAGAGCGGATTTTTCTCAGTACCAGTGGGAATTGAAAAATCAGGTCTATATGCACCAGCACAGTTCACACACTGCTCCCTATAGCAGCTCTTGTGATGCTATGAGTAAGTATCCAGAACGGTGTACGGCAGTTGGGCTTCGCTTGAATGAAGACTCCGCTTTGGAACTTTTTACTCCTTATGGACTCGAGGATATTTTGAATTTTCAAGTTCGTCCAACTCCTCATTTTTTAGAGAATCAAGACCGAATGGATCTCTATCAAACACGGCTGTCCAAGAAAAATTGGCAGGAGAAATGGAAAAATTTGATTTTTAAAAATACTTAAGGAAACTTTAAGCTAGGAAGTGTATACTAAGTACATAAGTTAAGAAGACCTTAACTTAAACTCCTAAAACTTTTTCATAATAATCTCCCTATAAAAAATAGAGTCGCCCAATCAGGCGGCTTATTTTTTTGAAAACTGAGCTTGGTGACTGAGAATAAATAGCTTAGTGATAGAAGAAAATAGGGAAATATGGTATAATGAAACGATAGATTTTTGAATAGGAATAAGATCATGTTTGGATTTTTTAAGAAAGATAAGGCTGTGGAAGTAGAAGTTCCGACCCAGGTTCCTGCTCATATCGGCATCATCATGGATGGGAATGGCCGTTGGGCTAAAAAACGTATGCAACCGCGAGTCTTTGGACACAAGGCGGGTATGGAAGCATTGCAAACTGTGACCAAGGCAGCCAATAAACTGGGTGTTAAGGTTATTACGGTTTATGCTTTTTCTACAGAAAACTGGACCCGTCCAGATCAGGAAGTCAAGTTTATCATGAACTTGCCAGTAGAGTTTTATGACAATTATGTCCCTGAACTGCATGCGAATAATGTTAAGATTCAAATGATTGGGGAGACGGACCGCCTGCCTAAGCAAACCTTTGAAGCTTTAACCAAGGCTGAGGAATTGACTAAGAACAATACAGGTTTGATTCTTAACTTTGCTCTTAACTATGGTGGACGTGCTGAGATTACGCAGGCGCTTAAGTTGATTTCCCAGGATGTGTTAGATGCCAAAATCAACCCAGGTGACATCACAGAGGAATTGATTGGCAACTATCTCTTCACCCAGCATTTGCCTAAGGATGTACGAGATCCAGACTTGATTATCCGTACTAGTGGAGAATTGCGTTTGAGTAATTTCCTTCCATGGCAGGGAGCCTATAGTGAGCTCTATTTTACGGATACCTTATGGCCTGATTTTGACGAAGTAGCCTTGCAGGAAGCCATTCTTGCCTACAATCGTCGTCATCGCCGATTTGGAGGAGTTTAGGAGGAAATATGACACAGGATTTACAGAAAAGAACGTTATTTGCAGGGGTTGCACTGGCTATTTTCCTACCGATTTTGATGATTGGGGGACTTTTGCTTCAGATAGCAATTGGAATCATAGCCATGCTAGCCATGCATGAACTTTTGAAGATGAGAGGTCTAGAGACCATGACTATGGAGGGCCTCTTAACCCTCTTTGCAACCTTTGCCTTGACCATTCCCTTGGAGAATTACCTGACTTTTTTGCCAGTTGATGGGAATGTGGTTGCTTATAGTGTGTTGATTTCAATCATGTTAGGAACGACTGTTTTTAGCAAGTCCTATACGATTGAGGATGCTGTTTTCCCTCTTGCTATGAGTTTCTATGTAGGCTTTGGATTTAATGCTTTACTAGATGCTCGCGTTGCAGGTTTAGATAAGGCTCTATTGGCCTTGTGTATCGTCTGGGCGACAGACAGTGGTGCCTATCTTGTTGGGATGAACTATGGTAAACGAAAATTAGCTCCAACGGTTTCTCCTAATAAAACCTTTGAGGGTACCTTGGGTGGTATTTTAGGTGCTATTTTAGTAACCATCATCTTTATGATGTTTGACAGTACAGTTGCTCTTCCGTATGGAATTTACAAGATGTCAGTCTTTGCTATTTTCTTTAGTGTGGCTGGACAATTTGGCGATTTACTAGAAAGTTCGATTAAGCGTCACTTTGGTGTTAAGGATTCTGGGAAATTTATCCCTGGACATGGTGGTGTTTTGGATCGTTTCGATAGTATGCTACTTGTATTTCCAATCATGCACTTATTTGGACTCTTTTAATCAAAAGACGGAGGAAATACTATGCTCGGAATTTTAACCTTTATTCTGGTTTTCGGGATTATTGTGGTGGTGCACGAGTTCGGACACTTCTACTTTGCCAAGAAATCAGGGATTCTAGTGCGTGAATTTGCCATTGGTATGGGCCCCAAAATTTTTGCTCATATTGGCAAGGACGGGACGGCCTATACCATTCGGATCTTGCCTCTGGGTGGCTATGTTCGTATGGCCGGTTGGGGTGATGATACAACTGAAATCAAGATAGGAACTCCTGTTAGTTTGACCCTTACTGACGATGGGAAAGTTAAACGCATCAATCTTTCAGGTAAAAAATTAGATCAAACGGCCCTTCCTATGCAGGTGACCCAGTTTGACTTTGAAGATAAGCTCTTTATCAAGGGCTTGGTTCTAGAAGAAGAAAAAACATTTGCAGTGGATCACGATGCAACGGTTGTGGAAGCAGATGGCACTGAGGTTCGGATTGCACCTTTAGATGTTCAATATCAAAATGCAACTATCTGGGGCAAACTGATTACCAACTTTGCAGGTCCTATGAACAACTTTATCTTAGGTGTCGTTGTTTTTTGGATTTTAATCTTTATGCAGGGTGGAGTCAGAGATGTTGAGACAAACCAGTTTCATGTCATGCCCCAAGGTTCTTTGGCCAAGGTAGGAGTGCCAGAAACGGCTCAGATTACCAAGATTGGCTCACATGAGATTAGCAACTGGGAAAGTTTGATCCAGGCTGTGGAAGCAGAAACCAAAGATAAGACGGCGCCGACCTTGGATGTGACTATTTCTGAAAAGGGCAGTGAAAAACAAGTCACTGTCACTCCTGAAGAAAATCAAGGACGTTACCTTCTAGGTGTACAACCGGGAATTAAGTCGGACTTTCTATCCATGTTTGTGGGTGGTTTCACAACCGCTGCTGACTCAGCTCTCCGAATTCTCTCAGCTCTGAAAAATCTGATTTTCCAACCGGATTTGAACAAGCTAGGTGGACCTGTTGCCATCTTTAAGGCAAGTAGTGATGCTGCTAAAAATGGAATTGAAAATGTCTTGTACTTCTTGGCAATGATTTCCATCAATATCGGGATTTTTAATCTTATTCCGATTCCAGCTCTGGATGGTGGTAAGATTGTGCTCAATATCCTAGAAGCCATCCGCCGCAAACCATTGAAACAAGAAATTGAAACCTATGTCACCTTGGCCGGAGTGGTCATCATGGTTGTCTTGATGATTGCTGTGACCTGGAATGACATTATGCGACTCTTTTTTAGATAATCGAGGAATATTATGAAACAAAGTAAAATGCCTATCCCAACGCTTCGCGAAATGCCAAGCGATGCTCAAGTTATCAGCCATGCTCTTATGTTACGAGCTGGTTATGTTCGCCAAGTATCTGCAGGTGTTTATTCTTACCTACCACTTGCCAACCGTGTGATTGAAAAAGCCAAAAACATCATGCGCCAAGAGTTTGATAAGATTGGTGCCGTTGAGATGTTGGCTCCTGCCCTTCTCAGTGCAGAGTTGTGGCGCGAATCAGGTCGTTATGAAACTTATGGTGAAGACCTTTACAAACTAAAAAACCGTGAAAAATCAGACTTCATCCTAGGTCCAACTCACGAAGAAACCTTTACAGCTATTGTTCGTGATTCTGTTAAGTCTTACAAGCAATTGCCACTCAACCTTTATCAAATCCAGCCTAAGTATCGTGATGAAAAACGCCCACGTAATGGACTTCTTCGTACACGTGAGTTCATCATGAAAGATGCTTACAGCTTCCACGCTAACTATGATAGTTTGGACAGTGTTTATGATGAGTACAAGGCTGCCTATGAGCGTATTTTCACTCGTAGTGGTTTAGATTTCAAGGCTATCATCGGTGACGGTGGAGCCATGGGTGGTAAGGACAGCCAAGAATTTATGGCAATCACACCTGCTCGTACAGACCTTGACCGCTGGGTTGTCTTAGACAAGTCAGTTGCCTCATTTGACGAAATTCCTGCAGAAGTGCAAGAAGAAATCAAGGCAGAATTGCTTAAATGGATGGTTTCTGGTGAAGATACGATTGCTTACTCAAGTGAATCTAGCTATGCAGCTAACTTAGAAATGGCAACAAACGAGTACAAACCAAGCAACCGTGTTGTCGCTGAAGAAGAAGTAACTCGTGTTGCAACGCCAGATGTTAAATCAATTGATGAAGTGGCAGCCTTCTTAAACGTCCCAGAAGAACAAACGATTAAAACCCTCTTCTACATGGCGGATGGTGAGCTTGTTGCAGCCCTTCTAGTTGGAAATGACCAGCTCAACGAAGTCAAGTTGAAAAACCATTTGGGAGCAGATTTCTTTGACGTTGCTAGCGAAGAAGAAGTCGCAAGTGTTGTTCAAGCAGGATTTGGTTCACTTGGCCCAGTTGGTTTGCCAGAGAATGTTAAAATCATTGCAGACCGTAAGGTGCAAGATGTTCGCAATGCAGTTGTTGGTGCTA
Source organism: bacterium (assembly GCA_905221105.1). Classification (GTDB taxonomy): domain Bacteria; phylum Bacillota; class Bacilli; order Lactobacillales; family Streptococcaceae; genus Streptococcus. The sequence continues at coordinate 13,122 of CAJNBW010000006.1, read as the reverse complement.
ACGAAGATGGCTACCACTTGACTGGTGTGAACCCAGGTCGTGATTTTACTGCAGAATATGTGGATATCCGTGAAGTTCGTGAGGGGGAAATTTCTCCAGACGGACAAGGTGTTCTTAACTTTGCGCGTGGTATCGAAATTGGTCACATCTTCAAACTCGGCACTCGCTATTCAGCAAGCATGGGAGCAGATGTTTTGGATGAAAATGGCCGTGCTGTGCCAATTATCATGGGCTGTTACGGTATCGGTGTCAGTCGTCTCCTTTCAGCAGTGATGGAGCAACACGCTCGCCTCTTTGTTAACAAAACGCCAAAAGGTGAATACCGTTACGCTTGGGGAATCAACTTCCCTAAAGAATTGGCGCCATTTGATGTTCACTTGATCACTGTCAATGTCAAGGACGAAGAAGCGCAAGCCTTGACAGAAAAACTTGAAGCAAGTTTGATGGGAGCAGGTTACGAAGTCTTGACAGACGACCGTAACGAACGTGTCGGAGTCAAATTTAGCGACAGCGACTTGATTGGATTGCCAATCCGTATCACTGTTGGGAAGAAAGCAGCCGATGGAATCGTAGAAGTGAAGATTAAAGCGACTGGTGACACCATCGAAGTTCATGCAGATAACTTGCTTGAAACGCTTGAAATTCTCAGCAAGAAATAAAAACTATAATCAGAAGAAAAACAAGGAAAAAATGTAACTAGTTTTTACCTTGTTTTTTCTGTATAATGGGAAAAATGAGTAGATAAAGAGGTAAATGTATGCTAAGATTTCCAAAGGATTTTGTCTGGGGATCCTCTACTTCTGGACCACAAACAGAAGGACGTATAGCTGGTGACGGTAAGGGAGATAATCTCTGGGATTATTGGTACCAAGTAGAGCCAAATCGTTACTATAATGGGATTGGTCCAGATAAGACATCAACCTTTTATGAAAATTGGGAACAGGATATTGAGCTACTGGTAGAAACTGGTCACACAGCCTTTCGGACTTCTATTCAGTGGTCACGGATTTTTCCACAAGGGCGTGGAAAAGTCAATTCTCAAGGTGTGGATTTTTATCGTAAGGTCTTTGAGGCTATTAAGGCTAAGGGGATTCGTCTTTTAGTCAATCTTTATCATTTTGATCTGCCTTTTGCCCTTCAAGAGGATGGTGATGGTTGGGAAAATAAGGCGACTGTCTCAGCCTATGAAGACTATGCTCGTTTTTGTTTTGAGACTTATGGAGATTTAGTGGATCAATGGATTACCTTTAACGAGCCCATCGTTCCAGTAGAATTTGGCTATTTTTACGATGCCCATTATCCACATAAGGTAGATGCAGAGGCAGCCGTTAAAGTAGCTTATCATACACAATTGGCCAGCAGTCGTGCGGTTAAGGTTTGTCATGAACTTTTGCCAGATTCCAAGATTGGGATTGTCCTCAACTTGACACCAGCTTATCCACGTAGCCAGCATCCTGCTGATGTCAAGGCTGCTCGTATTGCGGATCTTTTTCAAGCTCAATCTTTCTTAGATCCGTCCGTTTTGGGGACTTATCCACAGGAGTTGGTAGAAATCTTACATGAGTATGGTCTCTTGCCTGATGCTACAGAGGAGGAGTTGGATCTCATTCGTGATAATACGGTGGACTTCCTTGGTGTCAACTACTATCAACCTTTGCGTGTTATGGCGCCTCGATTTGCGAAGTATCCAGAGAGTCCACTCTTACCAGAACATTTTTACGAGCCTTATGTGATGCCTGGACGTAAAATCAATCCTCATCGTGGCTGGGAGATTTATGAGCAAGGGATTTATGACATCGCCCAAAATATCAAGGAAAATTATGGCAATATCGAGTGGATGTTGACTGAGAATGGTATGGGTGTTGAAGGGGAAGAAAAATTCCGTCAAGATGGAATGATTCAAGATGATTACCGTATTGACTTTGTAAAAGGTCATCTTCGTGAACTTCACCGTGCTATTGAAGATGGAGCCAACTGTAAAGGATACTTAATCTGGACCTTTATCGATTGCTGGTCATGGCTCAACAGCTATAAAAATCGCTATGGCTTGGTCGAATTAGACTTGGAAACGCAAGAACGTCGTCTGAAGAAATCAGGGCACTGGTTCAAGGAATTAAGCGATAATAATGGATTTTAAAAAAGGACTCTGACTGATCATCCTAATTGGTCAGAGTTTTTTGGTTACAAAAAAGTTAATTTGAACTATACCAATTTTTACTCTTGACAAGTGAAAGAAACAAGTATATACTGTTTTTGCTGGTTCTATAAAAGGGAAATCAGACTATACCAATTTTAAGGAGAAAGCACAGCTTGCCTGTGTCGTATATACTATGTGTGGAATTGTTGGTGTTGTTGGAAACACAAATGCAACTGATATTTTAATTCAAGGGCTTGAAAAGCTTGAATACCGTGGTTATGATTCTGCGGGGATTTTTGTCCTAGGTGGTGCTGAAAATCATCTAGTTAAGGCTGTTGGTCGTATCGCAGAATTGTCTGCCAAGACAGCTGGTGTGGAGGGAACAACTGGTATCGGACATACTCGTTGGGCAACTCACGGGAAACCAACTGAGGACAATGCTCACCCACACCGCTCTGAGACTGAACGTTTTGTCTTGGTGCACAACGGGGTGATTGAGAACTACCTTGAAATCAAGGAAGAATACCTTTCAGGTCACCACTTCAAGGGGCAAACAGATACAGAAATCGCTGTTCACTTGATTGGGAAATTTGCAGAAGAAGATGGTTTGTCAGTTCTTGAAGCCTTCAAAAAAGCTCTTCACATCATCCGTGGTTCTTATGCCTTCGCTTTGGTTGACTCACAAGATCCTGAAGTCATCTACGTAGCTAAGAATAAATCACCACTTTTGATTGGTCTTGGGGAAGGCTATAATATGGTCTGCTCAGATGCTATGGCTATGATTCGTGAGACCAACCAATACATGGAAATTCATGACCAAGAGTTGGTAATCGTCAAAGCGAATAGTGTCGAAGTTCAAGACTATGATGGCAACAGTCGTGAACGTGCTAGCTATACTGCAGAACTTGACTTGTCAGATATCGGTAAGGGAACCTATCCTTACTACATGCTCAAGGAAATTGATGAGCAACCAACTGTTATGCGTAAACTCATCCAAGCCTACACAGATGAGGCTGGTCAAGTAGTGGTTGATCCTGCTATCATTAAGGCTGTTCAAGATGTAGACCGCATCTACATCCTTGCAGCTGGAACATCTTACCACGCAGGATTTGCTTCTAAGAAGATGCTGGAAGAATTGACGGATACTCCAGTTGAACTTGGAATCTCATCTGAGTGGGGCTACGGTATGCCACTTCTCAGCAAGAAACCACTCTTCATCTTTATCAGTCAGTCTGGTGAAACAGCAGATAGCCGTCAGGTTTTGGTTAAGGCCAATGAAATGGGTATTCCAAGTTTGACAGTTACAAATGTGCCAGGATCAACTCTGTCACGTGAAGCTAACCATACTATGCTTCTTCACGCGGGTCCTGAAATTGCCGTGGCATCAACTAAAGCCTATACAGCACAAATCGCAGCCCTTGCCTTCCTGGCAAAAGCAGTTGGAGAAGCAAATGGCAATGCCAAAGCGCAAGCCTTTGACCTGGTTCATGAGTTGTCAATCGTAGCTCAGTCTATCGAATCAACTCTTTCAGAGAAAGAAACCATTGAAGCTAAGGTTCGTGAGCTTCTTGAAACAACACGAAACGCCTTTTACATCGGACGTGGTCAAGATTACTACGTAGCCATGGAAGCAAGTCTCAAACTCAAAGAGATTTCTTACATTCAGTGTGAAGGCTTTGCGGCAGGAGAACTCAAGCACGGAACGATTGCCTTGATTGAAGAAGGAACTCCTGTCTTGGCCCTCTTGTCAGATCCAGTCCTTGCCAACCACACTCGTGGAAATATCCAAGAGGTCGCAGCCCGTGGTGCCAAGGTTCTCACTATCGCAGAAGAAAATGTTGCTAAAGAGACAGACGATATCGTCCTTACGACTGTACACCCTTACCTCTCACCAATTTCAATGGTCGTACCAACGCAATTAGTCGCTTACTTTGCAACACTCCACCGTGGCCTTGATGTGGACAAACCACGTAACCTTGCTAAGTCAGTAACGGTAGAATAATCTAAAAAAACTACCCAAGTTTATTATGACGATAAATATTGTACAAAAATCAATCCCCCGAGCGTCAAGACTTGGGGGATTGTTCTATAGGAGGGCTAGTTTAGTTTTCTTTTTTGTTTTTTTAGCAAGAACCCGAGACCTAGGAGCGCAAGGAGGCTGATTCCTGCAAACAGGAGTTTGTGCTCGTTGAGCTTCCTGTATTTAGATTAGTTATATCTAGCTATGCAAAGGTTATATAGTAGCAATTTTAGCTAACCCATTCACCGTTTTCATTGACCAAATAGCCTTCAACTCTTGTATTAACGGCAAGTTTACCTGATGAATCAACATAGTACCATTTGCCAGAAACTTCAAACCATTGATTTTCTTTCATAGCTCCTGATGGATCTAGATAGTACCAAGTATCTCCATCTTTGACCCATCCAGTTGACATAGAGCCGTTACTATTTAGGAAGTACCAAACATTGCCATCTTTGACCCAACCAGTTACCATAGAGCCATCATCTTTTAGATAATACCAAGTATCTCCATCTTTGACCCAACCAGTAGCTAGAGAACCGTCTGCTTTATAGAAATACCAGATGCCATTTTCTTGTTTCCAACTAGTTTTAGTTGTCTGATTTGGAGTTTCTGGTTTTTTATTTGTATAAGTTGGGGTATAGGAAGTGACAATAGTTTGTGTAGATGTAGATGGAAGTGATTGACTATTATTGTCCTTATGTGGTTTTTCAGCTTGTGAATCAGTTGTAGCTTGGCTAGGTTTATGATCTGCATCCGCTACTTTTGCATTTGGTTTAGTAGAATCAGGTCTAGCTTCTGGAGCTGATTCTTGATGTTCCGGTTTGACGACTCGGTTTGGAACATTGTCTTGACCGTGCTCTTGTTTTAAGCTAGAAAGATCAAATGCTGGTTTTTCTTCCACAGCTGGGGCAACGATGGCACCGCCTTGAGAGATTCTAAGAACAGTAGCTGTAAGGGCATTTAATTTCAAGCCTTTTTCAGTCCATTCCAGCCCTTGAGGGTTGGCAATTCCGACTGGTCCTGCTTGGTTTTCATCTGCTAAAACTTCAGCATTTCTGAGGTGGGCAAAGGCGGTTCCTAAGTTAAATTCGCGAGCTTTTTCGTCCGCATTGACAAAGACTGCGTAGATATCTCCATTTGGAGCAGTGATTTGGTAGCCAATCACTACATCTTCTTTTTCCACACCATTTTGGCCTGGGACAGTGATGAGGTGGACACGGTCTTTGATATCTTGAAGACTCTTAAGTCGGAAGGCATCTGTAGATTGACGAAGGGCAATCAAACCTTTCATATAGTCACGACTCTTGACATTTTCAGGATAAGCTTTGCCATCTGTAGCCTTAGTCCAGTCAAACTTGTTGATGGCATCGCTAGAGTCGTAAGAGTCATGGATGAAGTAAGGATAGTCGAATGGATTGCCGTCCTTATCACGCAACAAGTGAGATTTGTTTGGAACCTTATCCTCTGCGACTGGAGTCTTGTAGGCTGGGTCACGGAATTGTTTTGTACGTCCGTATTCCTGACCAGAGTGGATAAATGGAGTTCCTTGAGCTGTCAAGACCATGAGGTTTCCAAGTCGTAAACGACGATGGATTTCAGCATAGTTCTCAGCTTTGCTTGGGTCTTTTTTGATAGACTGGGCGATGATGTCAAAGAGGGTCAAGTTATCATGGGCTGCGATGTATTGGATGACATCTCCAGGGCTGTCAGCTTCAAAGTTGGTTGGTTGAGCAATCAGATTTTTGAAGATGGTGTTGACATCACGCTTGCCACCTGTGATAAAGGCAGGTTGACCTTCGTTTGGATATCCTGATTTAAGGTTGTTACGGATGTCGTCTGAGAAGACTGCGACAGTATCGGTATGTTTCATCCAATCTTGGTCAGCAGCTCTAGTAGGCATATTTTCATCACCAGCATAGGTTCTCCAACCTTCACCAAGCATGATAAGATTTGGATTGAGGGCGCGTGCAGCCTTGTAAGCTTCTTCGATAGAAGCCGCATCATGGTCTCCCATCATATCGAAGCGGAATCCATCCACTTTGTAAGTATCAACCAGATATTTGATAGAGTCAACTAGGAGACGTTTGGTCATATGGTGAGTTGTCCCCAAACGTCCACCACCAAAGCTAGTTCGAGGTGTGCCATCAGCATCCATAAAGTGGTAGTAATTTGGCTCTAGGTCTTCAAAGATATCGACTTTGGCTGTGTGGTTATAAACGACATCTAGGATAGCTCCCATGCCACGTTTGTGGATTTCGTTGATGAGGTTTTTAAATTCTGCGATTCGTTTCTCTGGATTCTTAGGATCGCTTGAGTACATACCAGTCAAGGAGAAGTAGTTTTGAGGGTCATAACCCCAGTTGTAGTTGCTGTTGCTTGAAGCATAGTCAGACAAGCGTTCATGATTTTTCAATTCATTGACAAAGTAGTAAGACAAGACTGGAAGGAGCTGGATGTGGGTTACACCCAAGTCTTTGAGATAGTCTAGTTTTTCGATAAAGGCTTCAAAAGTACCAAATGGTTTGGTCAAGTCTTTTGCAATGGCAGGATCTGAAGTGAAGTCACGCACATGAGCTTCATAGATTACGGCATCTTCACGAGTCTTGAAGTTATGAATTTTACCATAAGTCAAGTCTTGAGGTCCTAGTTTGGCTGGATCTACAAAGGCAGCTTTAGCCACTTTATGGGCATCATCGATCTTAGCATCGTCACTATTCCAAGCAGCGAGAGATTTAGCGTAAGGATCGAGTGCAAGAACAGTTTTACCCTGACGCTCGATTTGGTATTGATAATAGTATCCAGTGAAATCTGTGATTCCTAGTTTGTTTGTGCTATCTAGAGTTTGTTTCCAAGTTCCTCTTTCCCCTTTTTCAAGAGCGACAGTTCCGACCACTTTTTCAGGGTCATTTTTGTCGTAGACAACAACAGAAACCTTATCAGCACTTGGTGACCAAAGGGTCAAATCAACCTGTTTTCCTTCTTCTTTTAGGTCAGCTCCAAGTTTGCCATCATAGCTGTATGTTTCATCTTTAAGGCGCCAGCTTGTTTTGGTAGTGAATTGGTCGGAATTGTAGCTAACAGTATATGGATGTTTTGTGTCAGAGAAATCTCCGCTGTAAGTCACTTTCTTACCAGCTTCATCGATTGCAACATCTGTGATAGTTACTTTGTTTCCTAGGTGATTAGTGATGTTGGAGTGCTTGAGAATATCTTCTTTTTTGGCACCGACCAGTGTTGAAAAACTACTTTCAATGCTAGAAGTTCCTACGTGTTGAGCACCTGTCATACGGATATCATGGACATAGTATGGATTTGTGTAAATCGATTCGTCATCGTCTTTTAGGAAAATTTGGCTATGATTTTTCAAATCTGTAAATTTGTAATCTTCTTTACGGATTTTCACGTCGTCTCCTTTTTTGCTCTCATCTAGTAACAAAAATCCAAATTCTTTAGCGGCATCCTTAAGAGGAATATCGATATAGCGACCATATTTGCCTGTAGCCGTAAAGTCTGTTCCGTCAGGCCATTGAGCGCTACTTGGATTTTTCACATCTCCCCAGTACCAGAGAGATTTCTTGTCATAGTTGCCATCTGTACGGTAGTAGTTGACGCGAACAGTTCCTGCAGGTTGTGGCTCGTAAGAGAAAACCTTGTGATCTTGGTCCAACCAAGCCTCATTCATCTTTGGTGCCAGTTTTTCTACCGATTTATCGCCGGTCAGATTTTTTCCAGCTGTATTGTTGATGAGGAAACTAATTTTCTTGGCTTGTTCTCCCTTTAATTTGACATCTAGGTAGTAGCCGTAGTCATCTTTTTTGGCATCCTTAAAGGACAGGGCTCCGTTAGGCCAGTTTTCAGAAGGTTTTTCAACATCGTCCCAAGTCCATAGTCCTTGAGCATCCTTGTTTTCTTCAGGAAGTTTTTTGACGTGGATACGGAAGTAGTTGTCTTCGATGGACTCTTCTGCCTTAGTTTCAGTCGTTGATGGACTAGTAGAAGTAGTCGGCTCACTTGAACGATCTTGCCCAGTTTGTGGTGCTGGATCAGTTGGGCTTGCAGCAGGAGTTGTTGGCTCTGTTGCAGGTTTTTCTTCTTTTTTCTCTAGGGAAGCGTTTGCATTGTCAGTTGAAGAAAAATCGCTTTCGTTCTTGCCAGCGATGTTTGTTGCATCAGTAAGAGGTTGAGTAAGGGCAGTAGTAGTTTCACTATTACTTGCGTTAGTGGTTGGTGTATTTTCGTTGGCTGAGATAGTTGGTGTAGCCATGGCAAGTAGGACAAGACTTGCTCCGATAAGGACAGAACCAGTTCCATTTTTGAGGGAACGGATGCTGTAAACCATTTTTTTCTCAGTTTGAGCTGGTGTTTTTCTCATAATGATTCTCCAATCAATAAATTTCTATATCAGTATAGCATGTAGTAAAACAATATGCAAGCGTTTTCTTGAAATTGAACTAAAAGAAAAATCGCAACAGGTTTTCTGTTACGACTAAGCTAGTCTTTCTTTATGAATTTGTGAACCCAAAAGGTGGAGGTGGTGAAATAGTTCTGCAGTAGAAAGATTCCGACTACAAATAATGGGTTTCGGACAGTTAGAAACAGGGAAGGTGGTGATCACAATATCGTGCGGAATTTGATTGAAAATCGAGGAAGAGATACTGGATTTTTCCCAAGGGTCAAATAGATAGAGATTGTTACCGTAGTGGGAAAGGGTGTCAATTAGGTTTTGTGCGTGCTCACTATCTAGATGACTAATGACCAAAACACGAATTTTGGGAAGTTTTTGAAGTAATTGGACTAAAATGCGTTGTCCTTGGATAGAAAAGGCATAAACTAGCTCTTGTAGTTTACTCGGGTGACTTTCTAAACCAATTTCAGCTAGATAAGCCTGAAACTTCCTTTGACTTGCGTCCAATAGTTTAGGAAATTCTTTTTGGTAATTGGTTAAAAGCAGAGACTTTTGCTTTTCAAGAGATTTGTTGCTAAGTGGGTGGAGGAAATCAGATTGGGCAGTGTAGTGGAGGAGCCAAATCAATTCTTCGCGATTTTCAATCTGTAGGTGAAATTCTTTAGCTAACTCTTCTAAGATTTGACTCAATAAACGGTAGGATTTTTGAATCTGATGAATGTCTCCTAAAGCTCCATTACTAGGCTTGTTTGTGATTTGAGGAGACTTTACTGGGGTTGAAAATAGCTGCTCCAGTGTTTCCTTTGTAGGTTCAAAATGGAGTTTTTTAGCCAGCTTTTTGATCTCTTGTACAAACTGCGGAATTTGCATGAGGGAGCTGTAGTGGCTGGTTAAAAGGGGAGTGGGATTTTCAATAAAGTGTTTCCTCTTAAAACGCTCCAGATTGATAGCTAGGGTATATTTAATCTGCCGTAGACTGTTGAGGTTGAGTGAAACTTGTTGGGCGTTCAAAAATAACTGAATCAAGTCAGTCAGACACTCTTCAGAAATAGAAGAGAAGGGCCAATCAAGAAAGCTGTAACTTTGGCTAAAGTAGTCCAGATAAAAGGCGCGAATATCTTCTTCTGTCCCCATCATGTTCAAAAGGGAAGGTTGGATGCTGATATTATAGTGTTGAGGAAGGAGGATATTTAGACGACTGATGATTTCCTTAATCTGCTCTGGATTAGCTGAAAGTGCCTGACATATTTGGTCAAGTGATTGTCCCCCTTTGAAAAAAAGTTGGTTCAAAAAAGAATAAGTTGGGGATTGTTCAAAGATAGCAATTTTAGGGTCTAAAGCGTTTCGGTCTTCAAACCGCAACTGAATACCTTCTTTTGTTGATCGAATAAGGAGGTTAGGAAATAATTGCTCAAGTTTAAAAAGGTGTTCTTGCAATTCTTCTGCTGACAGATTCAGATTTTCTGACAAAGATGAATCTTGTATCCAATCCTGGTGTTTGGTTAGTTCTTCCAGTAACATTAGCAAATTCAGTTCTGTTTCAGAAAGCAAAATATCCATAATAAACCCCCTTATATATTTATACATATATATTAAAAGAAAAACCAAGTAAAGTCAAGAAAAATGGGCTAAGATAAAATAGGATAACCGTAATTTGCTATATTCTTTTTGGGTAATTAGGCTGAAAATGAACATCGTAAAGCAATAGTTGAATTCAATTTTTATAGGAAAAAATTTACCAAAAATCTACAGAATCCCTTGAAAAATCTAGCTAAATAGGGTATAATATGAGTAATCATTTGTCGTAGGTTTTGTCTGAAATATTGTCCAGACAAGGCTCACAGCAGTTAAATCTTCTGAAAAAGTCAGATTTAGCTGCTCTTTTTGTGCTTTTTTTCAGGATTTTGAGCATTTGTAACAAAGACTTAAAGATTCTGAAAATTCGCCCAAGGGACACGGTGATAGGGGTTTTTAAAACCATATGACGATTAGAAAAGCCTGATTGACAAGGCTTGGAACTTATTTACAAAGGAGAATCATCTTGGCAGGACATGACGTTCAATACGGGAAACATCGTACCCGTCGTAGTTTTTCAAGAATCAAAGAAGTTCTTGACTTACCAAATTTGATTGAAATTCAAACTGATTCATTCAAAGCATTCCTAGACCACGGTCTGAAGGAAGTATTTGAAGATGTATTGCCAATTTCAAACTTCACAGACACAATGGAGTTGGAATTTGTTGGATATGAAATCAAGGAACCAAAATATACGCTAGAAGAAGCTCGTATTCACGATGCTAGCTACTCAGCACCAATTTTTGTAACTTTCCGCTTGATTAATAAAGAGACAGGCGAAATTAAGACCCAAGAAGTTTTCTTTGGTGATTTCCCAATCATGACAGAAATGGGCACTTTCATCATCAATGGTGGTGAACGTATTATCGTATCTCAGTTGGTCCGCTCACCAGGTGTTTACTTTAACGACAAAGTTGATAAAAACGGTAAAGTGGGCTATGGTTCAACTGTTATCCCTAACCGTGGAGCTTGGTTGGAACTTGAAAGCGACTCAAAAGACATCGCCTACACTCGTATCGACCGTACTCGTAAGATTCCATTTACGACCTTAGTTCGTGCCCTTGGTTTCTCAGGTGATGATGAAATCTTTGATATCTTTGGTGATAGCGAATTGGTTCGCAACACTGTTGAAAAAGATATCCACAAGAACCCAATGGACTCTCGTACAGACGAAGCCTTGAAAGAAATTTACGAACGCCTTCGTCCAGGTGAACCTAAGACTGCTGAAAGCTCACGTAGCTTGCTTGTGGCTCGCTTCTTTGACCCACGTCGCTATGACCTAGCAGCAGTTGGTCGTTACAAGATCAATAAAAAACTCAATGTTAAAACACGTTTGCTCAACCAAACCATTGCGGAACCATTGGTAGATCCTGAAACAGGAGAAATCTTGGTAGAAGCTGGAACAATCATGACTCGTAGCGTGATTGAAAGCATTGAAAGCCATTTGGATGGCGACTTGAACAAGATTGTCTACATTCCAAATGATGCAGCCGTTGTGACTGAGCCTGTTGTTCTTCAAAAATTCAAGGTTGTTGCACCAACGGATCCAGATCGTGTTGTAACCATCATTGGTAATGCTAACCCAGATGACAAGGTTCGTATCGTTACTCCTGCAGATATCCTTGCTGAGATGAGCTACTTCCTCAACTTGGCTGAGGGACTTGGCCGTGTAGATGATATCGACCACCTTGGAAACCGTCGTATCCGTGCGGTTGGGGAATTGCTTGCTAACCAAGTACGTCTTGGACTTTCTCGTATGGAACGTAATGTCCGTGAACGTATGTCTGTTCAGGACAACGAAGTCTTGACACCACAACAAATTATTAACATCCGTCCTGTAACAGCTGCGGTTAAAGAATTCTTTGGTTCTTCACAGTTGTCACAGTTCATGGACCAACACAACCCGCTTTCTGAGTTGTCTCACAAACGCCGTTTGTCAGCCTTAGGACCTGGTGGTTTGACACGTGATCGTGCTGGATATGAAGTACGTGACGTGCACTACACTCACTATGGCCGTATGTGTCCAATCGAGACACCTGAAGGACCTAACATCGGTTTGATCAATAACTTGTCATCTTACGGACACTTGAACAAGTATGGTTTTGTTCAAACACCATACCGTAAAGTTGACCGTGAAACAGGTGTTGTTACGAACGAAATCGTTTGGTTGACAGCCGATGAAGAAGATGAATTTACTGTAGCACAGGCCAACTCACGTCTTAATGAAGATGGAACATTTGCTGAGAAAGTTGTCATGGGACGCCACCAAGGGGTCAACCAAGAGTATCCAGCTAATGTTGTTGACTACATGGACGTATCACCAAAACAGGTAGTTGCCGTTGCGACAGCATGTATTCCTTTCTTGGAAAACGATGACTCCAACCGTGCCCTCATGGGTGCCAACATGCAACGTCAGGCTGTGCCATTGATTAATCCTAAAGCACCTTACGTTGGTACTGGTATGGAGTACCAAGCAGCCCACGATTCTGGAGCGGCTGTGATTGCTCAGTATGATGGTAAAGTTACTTACGCAGATGCTGATAAGGTAGAAGTACGCCGTGAAGATGGTTCGCTAGATGTTTACCACATCCAAAAATTCCGTCGTTCAAACTCAGGTACTGCCTATAACCAACGTACTCTCGTAAAAGTTGGCGATGTCGTTGAAAAAGGCGATTTCATCGCTGACGGACCTTCTATGGAAAATGGAGAAATGGCGCTTGGACAAAACCCAATCGTTGCCTACATGACTTGGGAAGGTTACAACTTCGAGGATGCCGTTATCATGAGCGAACGCTTGGTGAAAGACGATGTCTATACATCTGTTCACCTTGAAGAATACGAATCAGAAACGCGCGATACAAAGCTTGGGCCTGAAGAAATTACTCGTGAAATTCCAAACGTTGGAGAAGATGCCCTTAAAGACCTTGACGAAATGGGGATTATCCGTATCGGTGCTGAGGTTAAAGAAGGCGATATCCTTGT
>CAJNBW010000005.1 GCA_905221105.1 bacterium | reverse complement strand
CCAAATTTATATTCACCAAGATCAATTGGTTTTGGTTCTACTCTTTCTTCAGCCATAATATCCTTTCTTTCATTCTTTTTTTCTAGTGATTTATAAGACAAAGAAAGCTTGTCTTATTTGTTTTATTGGTCTTCAATTGTTTTTTTAAGGGCGTTCCAAGCTAGGGTTGCGCATTTGATTCGTTGAGGAAACTTGGCAACTCCAGATAAGAAAGCTGCATCTCCAAGTTGATCTTGACGCTCATCCTTTTGACCTTGAACCATTTCAGAAAAGATGGTTGCAAGCTCTAAGATTTCTTGCTTGGTCTTTCCTAAGACTGCATCTGTCATCATACTAGCAGAGGCAGTTGAAATCGTACAACCAGAGTTTAGAAAAGCGATATCTTCCAAACGATCATCTGCATCAAACTTGACAGAGAGATTAATGACATCACCACAGGTTGGATTATTAAGACTGATTTGCTCAGCATCTTCTAGCCTTCCTTGGTGATGAGGATTTTTCGAATGGTCCGCTACCACTGCCATATAAAGGCTATCTAGTTTAGAAAGTGCCATTGAAAAACTCCTTTGTCTTTTGTAAGGCATCGACCAGTTTGTCGCAATCCGCCTTGGTATTATAGATATAAAAACTTGCACGAGCTGTTGCTGGAACGTCCAAATACTGGAGCAAAGGTTGGGCGCAATGATGACCAGCGCGAACAGCCACTCCTTCATAATCAAGTGCTGTAGCTAGGTCATGAGGATGAAGATCCCCTAAGTTAAAGGCAATGACACCTGAACGTTGAGCCAAATCTTGCGAACCGTAAATGGTCAATCCTTCAATTGCCTGTAACTTTGGATAGACGTATGCGATCAATTCCTGTTCATGAGCTTCTATGGCTGCCATGCCAATCCTTTCAAGATAATCTACTGCAGCAGCAAGTCCAATCGCACCTGCCATATTGGGAGTTCCAGCCTCAAATTTCCAAGGCAATTCCTTCCAACTAGCAGATTGTTCATAAACGAAATCAATCATCTCGCCACCAAACTCAACTGGTGACATTTGTTCCAGATACTTTTCTTTGCCATAAAGAACACCGATACCAGTTGGACCAGCCATCTTGTGACCTGAAAAGGCGAAGAAGTCCACATCCAAATCCTGGACATCAATCTTCATATGTGGTGTAGACTGAGCACCATCCACCACCATAATAGCTCCAACTTCATGAGCCATTTGCGTAATTTCTTTGATAGGATTAACCACTCCAAGAACGTTTGATGCGTGAGCTAGTGAAACAAATTTAACTTTGTCAGTCAATTTAGAACGCAAGTCATCCATATCCAGAGCTCCATCTTTGAGATAGACATAAACAAGCTCTGCCCCAGTCTTTCGGCAAGCTTCCTGCCAAGGAATGATATTGGAATGATGTTCCATGACTGAAATCAAAACTTGGTCCCCCGCTGTTAGGACTTCCTCAGCAAAGCGCGCTACACAGTTGAGACTGGTTGTCGTTCCTCTGGTAAAGAGGACTTCCTTTGTCGACCCTGCGTTGATGAACTTACGAATGGTTTCACGAGCAGCTTCATAAGATGCTGTCGCTCGCTCCGCCAAGGTATGAACACCGCGGTGGACATTGGCATTATCCTGCTTATAATAGCGATTAATGGCTTCTAGAACAGCTAGTGGTTTTTGTGTCGTCGCAGCGTTGTCCAAATAAACCAGAGGTTCGTCATTGACAATCTGGTCTAAAATCGGAAAATCCTTGCGAATCGCTTCTACATCTAACATAGGCTTCCCCTTAGCGTTTTGACAATTTTTCTTCGATCGTCGCAATCATTTCATCACGAACTTCCTTGACAGGGATCTCAACGATAACGGATCCAAGGAAACCACGTACAACCAAGCGTTCCGCAGTCGCTTTATCCAAACCACGACTCATGAGGTAGTACATGTCTTCAGGGTCTACTTGACCGATTGAAGCTGCGTGTCCTGCAGTGACATCATTTTCATCAATCAAAAGAATTGGGTTAGCATCTGAACGCGCCTGGTCAGAAAGCATGAGAACACGGCTTTCTTGTTGAGCGTCTGCTCCTTTGGCACCCTTGATGATGTGGCCAATACCGTTGAAGGTCAAGGTTGCTTTTTCAAGGATAACTCCATGTTGAAGGATATTACCGATAGAGTTGCAACCATAGTTAGTCACTCGAGTATCAATTCCTTGTACCTGACGACCACTTGAAAGAGCAACAACCTTAAGGTCTGCATGGCTACCATTTCCAATCAAATCACTATCAAAGTCTGCAACAACATTTCCTTCGTTCATGACACCGATAGCCCAGTCAATACTTGCATCGTTACCTAATTTACCTCGGCGGCTAATGTAAGCAGTGACATTCTCACCAAGACGGTCAATGGCCGCAAACTTCACTTGCGCGCCTGAACGAGCAATCACTTCTACTGTGATATTGGCAGTTGCCTTAGCACTACCTTCTCCACGTGACTCCAGACGCTCAAGGTAGCTAATCTTACTATTCTTACCAGCGATAATGAGGATATGCTTGTTAAATGGCACATCGCTATCGCTGTCTTGGTAGAAAATACCTTCAATTGGTTCTGTGATTTCTACGTTATCTGGAATGTAGAGAACAGCACCACTGTTAAAGTATGCTGTATGGTATGCTGCCAACTTATCATCATCGTATTTCACTGATGACATGAAAAATTCTTCTACGAGTTCTGGAATTTCTTCTAAAGCTGAGTGGAAGTCTGTAAAGACAACTCCTTGTTCAGCCAACTCCACTGGAATTTGTTCGAAAACAGTTTGAGTTCCTACCTGCACCAACTTCAAGTGATTATCTAAAGCAGTGAAATCAGGAACATTTGCTGAGGGTTCACTTTCTGTGATGGTACCATCACCAAGATTCCAACGGTGAAATTTTACACGCTCAATAACTGGTAATTCTAAACTCTCAATCTTATCAAAAGCTTTTTGACGGAGGTCAGCCAACCAGCTTGGTTCAGCGTGCATTTCTGAAAAAAGTTTAATAGTTTCTTTAGTCATTTACTTCTCCTAAAAGATACGAGGAAATTACAATTCTTCCTTGTAGTCGTAGCCAAGTTCTTCAGCTAATTTTGCGTATCCTTCACGTTCCAAACGCGCAGCCAATTCTGGACCACCAGAAAGGACGACACGACCTTCCATCATCACGTGTACCACGTCTGGTGTGATGTAGTTCAAAAGACGTTGGTAGTGAGTGATAATCATAGCACCGAAGCCTTCACCACGCATGGCATTCACACCTTTAGATACAACTTTAAGGGCGTCAATATCAAGACCAGAGTCAATCTCATCCAAAAGGGCAAAAGTTGGTTCCAACATCAAAAGCTGAAGAATTTCATTACGTTTTTTCTCACCACCAGAGAAACCTTCATTGAGGTAACGCTCTGCCATTTCTTCTTTCATGTTGAGCAATTCCATTTTCTCGTCCAACTTAGTGATAAACTCACGAACTGAGATCTTCTCATCATCTTCTTTACCAGCATTCATGGCTGCACGAAGAAACTCAGCATTGGTAATTCCAGGAATTTCTGATGGGTATTGCATTGCAAGGAAAAGTCCCATACGCGCACGCTCGTCCACTTCCAACTCAAGGATGTTTACGCCATCAAACAAGACTTCACCTTTGGTTACTTCATAGTTTGGATTTCCCATGATAGCGGCTGAAAGAGTTGATTTACCAGTACCATTTGGTCCCATGATAGCAGCAATTTCTCCTGTTTTAAGGGTCAGGTTAACCCCTTTTAAAATTTCTTTTCCTTCAATCTCAACGTGAAGATCTTTGATCTCTAATACTGACATGATAGTTCCTTTCTTTTTCAAGACCTTTACAGTACTTACTGGAAACAAACTTGATTTCCCTAGAAAATACGGTAAAAGGTCAATAAATATACTTTTATAGTATAACAAAAAAAAGCCTAAAAGGCTTTGATTTTGTCTAGAAGCTGAGGACTAGTCTTTTCCTTTCAAGTGCTGGTCAATGACATCTACTATTTTACCCATCAAGTAACTCACTCGAAAATTTCTAAAGAGTAAAATGGCCCAAAAGGCTGCCATAATATAGCGACCAGTCATCCAGGCTTCATTGAAAAAATAGGTCTCAGCAGCTGTAAACAGTGCTATGATAATAAATTGTTGTCTATCCATAAACTTATTGTATCATGAAATCTTTCTTTAGTCTTCCTCTACCTTCACTTTATCAGCCAAAAATTCAAATCCTTCCGGAATCAGACTTTCTTCTGCTTCTTTTTCAGTTTGAGAAGGTTTAGCTTTGGCTGAAAAGGCTGCACGAACTTCTTTCCATTCCTCCATGGAAATGGCTAAAATCTCAGGTGAAAAACCTGCTGCCTGACTGAGGATATTGCCAAACATGGTGTTGAGATTGTCCCGTTTCATGGTTTGACCAGCATTAAAGTTAGACTCAAAAGCAAGAATGGCATGGTGTTCATTGGCCGCAACCGGTTGAGAACCAACTAGCAAAGCCTTATCAGGGCCTCCTAGACTTTCAATTACCTCTCCCCAAGCATTCTGCAAACGAATCAGATTTTGACGTGCTAAATCAGGATTTTCGACAGCCTCTTGTAAGATAGATTGAACTTTATTCCGATCCACACGATAGACTGTTTTGCCTGCTGCTGGACGAGGAGGTACTGGACTAGTTGATTTTGGTACAGTGCCCACATTTGCGAGTTCATGTTTGAGACGGGCAACTTCCTGTCTCAGCGCAGAAATTTCATGTTCAACCGCCCCTGAAAGAGCTGGCTCAGGCTTGATTTCCGCTAAACGAATAGTCATCATCTCAGCATAAATCTTAGGCTGCAAACTAGACTTAATATCTGCCAAACTGACTGTCGCTAAGCGAATCATTTCAAACAGATTTTCTTGAGGAAGTCCCAAATTTTCCACAAAGACTGGGCTATGGTGAGTATTTTCTCCCCCTGTTTGAACAATTAACAAGTCTCTTAAATAGTGCAAAAGGTCGGTCACAAAACGAGTCATGCTCTTACCATTCTCAAAGAGAAGATTTAAGCAAGACAAAGCCTTGGGAACATCCTGTTGAGATAAGGCAGCCACATAATCATCCAAGGCAGACAGACTAATGGTTCCTGTAATTTCTTCAGAAATGGCCGTCGTCAGCTCATTTCCCTGTGTCAAACTCAGGGCTTGATCCAAAATAGACAAGGCGTCTCGCATCCCACCTTCAGCTCGTCTGGCAATGATTTCCACAGCCTCTGGTTCAGAACTAATATTTTCTTTTTCTAAGATATAGTGGATATGTTCCTTAATATCTTGTGTCTTAATTGATTTAAACTCAAAACGTTGGACACGGGATAGAATAGTGGCAGGAATCTTGTGCAATTCAGTAGTAGCTAAAATAAAGACCACATTCTGTGTTGGCTCTTCCAGCGTCTTTAGAAGAGCATTAAAAGCCCCTGTAGACAGCATGTGAACCTCGTCTATGATATAGACCTTGTAGCGGGCAAGGCTAGGGGCGTAGGTTGATTTATCACGGATTTCACGAATTTCATCAACCCCATTATTAGAGGCTGCATCCATTTCAATGACATCTTCTAAACTACCGTCCGTCACTGCTTGACAAATATAACAGTTATTACATGGTTCACCACCCACTTGATTAGGACAGTTCATAGCCTTTGCAAAGATCTTAGCCACACTGGTTTTTCCCGTTCCACGAGGACCAGAAAAAAGATAAGCGTGACTTATTTTCTCTTGCTCCACCGCTTGTTTAAGAGTCTTAGCCACAACTTCTTGACCAACCAACTGAGAGAAGTTTTGACTTCTATATTTTCGATAAAGTGCTTGATACATTAGGCTTTCTCCCCAAACATTGTAAAGTCCCATTCTGTCTTTTCAAGCAAAATAGCGACAAATTGTTCCAAATAATCTCGATCCATAGCATCATAATCATCAATCTCTGAAGAATCCAGATCCAGAACCCCAAGTAATTGATCATTCTTCATCATCGGCACAACAATTTCACTTTTAGCTCGACTATCACAAGAAATATAGTTGGGATAAGTTGTTACGTCACCAACCAGAACAGTTTCCTGAAAATGAGCTGCCTCACCACAAACACCTTTCCCAAGTGCAATACGGATGCAGGAAACACCTCCTTGGAAGGGACCCAAAACCAATTCCTTTCCATCGAACAAATAAAAGCCTGCAAATACAGTATTAGGAAAGCGTGATTTTAGAAGAGCACTAGCATTTGAAAGATTAGCCAAAACATTGGTTTCACCATCCAATAAAAAAGAGAGCTCTTCATTTAACATTTGATAACGTGATTGTTTTTCTGATTCTAACATAGAACTATTATATCAAAAAAGACTTACAGACAAAAGAAAAATCCCTTGTTTAGAAAACAAAGGATTTTGTGAATTTTCAATTTAATTAAAGTTCGATATCACCGAACAAGTCAGCCATTGAGAATCCTGTTTGTGTTTCTGGAAGTTCGAAATCACGTTTTTCTTGACGTTTTGGACGACGTGGACGAGCAGCACGTTTTTCTTCTTTTTGTCCTTCTTCTTGAGCTGGACGCTCTTCAAGAGCTTTGATAGAAAGTGATACGCGCTCTGCATCTGCGTTAACTTCAAGAACTTTAACTTGAACTTCTTGACCAACTTTAAGAGCTTCTTTTGGATTTTCAATACGTTTGTGTGAAATTTGTGATACGTGAACAAGTCCATCGATACCTGGCAATACTTCAACAAATGCACCGAAGTCAGTCAAACGTTTAACTGTTCCTTCTACTACATCACCTTTAGCCAATTTTTGCTCAACGCCATCCCATGGTCCAGGTGTTGTTGCTTTAAGTGAAAGTG
This sequence comes from bacterium, assembly GCA_905221105.1. GTDB lineage: Bacteria > Bacillota > Bacilli > Lactobacillales > Streptococcaceae > Streptococcus. The sequence continues at coordinate 135,499 of CAJNBW010000005.1, read as the reverse complement.
ACACACGTCCTTCTTCTTCGTTAAGATCAAGGATTTTCACTTCAATTTCTTCACCAACAGTTACAACTGATTTTGGTGAAACGTTACGTTCATGTGACAATTCAGTCAAGTGAACCAATCCGTCAACACCACCAAGGTCGATGAAAGCACCGAAGCTTGTGATACGTGCAACTTTACCAGTTACAACATCACCAACAGCCAATTTACCGAATACTTCAGCGCGAGCTGCTGCTGTAGCTGCTTCAACAACTTCACGACGTGAAAGGATGAAGCGGTTTTCTTTAGCGTCAACTTCTTTGATTTTAGCATCAAATTCTTGACCTACAAAACGCTCAGTGTTACGTACGAAACGAGTATCCAACATTGAAGCTGGGATGAATCCACGAACACCTTCAAATTCTACTGAAAGTCCACCTTTAACGGCACGAGTTCCTTTAACAGTAACAACTTCTTCTTCGCGACCAACAAGTTTATCCCATGCTTTGCGAGCTTCAAGGCGTTTTTTAGATACAAGGTATGTAACTGTATCAGTATCTTTACCAACTACTTGACGAAGTACAAGAACATCCAATACTTCTCCTACTTTAACAAAGTCATTGATATCTGCATCGCGATCGTTTGTCAATTCGCGAAGAGTCAAGACACCTTCAACACCAGTTCCAGAGATTGCAACGTTAGCTTGAGTCGCATCAACTGTCAATACTTCAGCACTAACAACATCACCAGTCTCAACTTGGCTAACGCTATTTAGCAAATCTTCAAATTCGTTCATCTAAAAAATCCTCCAACAATCAAGTTTTTTCTTAAACTTGACATACTTATAATTTTTTTCCTAAGCACCCGCAAGGACATGTTCATATCGTTCACGTCTTTCAATTATAAAAATAAAATACCCTAAGATATTTTGCTTTTTATCTTGATCATTACCTAAGAACTGGGGTAGCTGGATTCGAACCAACGCATGAGGGAGTCAAAGTCCCTTGCCTTACCGCTTGGCTATACCCCATTGATGAAATGGAGAGAGAGGGATTCGAACCCCCGAACCCGAAGGAGCGGATTTACAGTCCGCCGCGTTTAGCCTCTTCGCTATCTCTCCTACAATCAACATGGACTATTATATCATGAAAATTTCAAAAAAACAAGACTTATTTTGCTAAATTATAATTTTCAATCAAAATTTCCACAGCTTTTTCCAATTTTTTATAAAAACTATCGACATTCCCATTCTTTATGATGGCAAATTGTCCGTCTAATTCGGCAATTTCTCCGATAACTTTTTTACCGATAGTCAATGTATAACCTTCAAAACTATCTTTACCAACATTGATTTTGGCATCTGCTACTTGAATTTCGATTTTTTTATCTTTCTTACTCATTTCATACCTCTCTTCACTTTTTCTATTTTACAAGAAAATCCTAAAACTAGCAAGAAAAAACTCTATATCATTCCAAGTCTGATATAGAGTTTTTCTGCTTTATTTAATGTGTTTTTCTAGTTCTTTTTGGTACTTACCGTTTGATTCCAATTTTTCTTTTTGCCATTTTTTCAGTGCTTCTTCATATTCTTTGGTTGTAACGATATCTTTTTGCAATTTCATCCCTTTAAAGATATACGGGTCACCCTTAATACCAACTTGTGAGTATGGTTTTGAGAATGGCACGACATTACTTACAACTGGGGAACCACCAGATGAGGCTGTTGGCATCAATAATGAACTATCTGTCAACCAAGCTTGAGCCTTGGCATATTTTTCATAGCGTTCTTCAAGATTTGTAGTTTCTGAATCTGCATCATCCAATAATTTCTTATATTGGTCCAAACCAAGTTTCGCTACAACATCCTTATCTTTCCCTTTAGTGATACCAAGGTGTTTCATGGCAGAGCCTGATTTAGGATCCATGATATTCAAGTAAGAGGCTGGGTCTTGATAACTTGGAGCCCATCCTGTACTGTTCAAATCATAGTCTTTTTGAGAAGGAACACGCGCTTGAGAAGTGATAGTTTCCTTTTCATTATCTGTCATTTGAAGAACATCTATGACAACATTTTCAGCACCAAGAGTTGATTCGATAGACTGTTTGAAAGAGTTGCTTTGTTGAACGGCGATGGTATCTGTTTGTTCAACTGGGACATCCAAGTGAATTGGGAAGGTTACCCCTTTAGATTCCAAGTCTTTCTTAGCTTTTTCAAAGGCTGCTTTAGCCTTGTCAGGGTTGTAGATAGAATCCTTGCCATCAACTAGCTCAACACCTTTCCATTGGTCACCATAGTTCACCAACTCTGCTTGGGCGATTTGTCCAAAGTTCTTACCACCTGCTTGTACAAAGTTATCAGGAACGAGACTGTTACGAATAATCTTGTCCGCACCGTCTTCACCATTTAGCTGGGCAGCATAAGAATGGCGGTTGAAGGCAAAGTTGATAGCCTGACGGAAGTCCTTATTCAGCATAGCTTCTTTAGTAGAAGTCTTTTGCTCTTCACTCGTTTTCGCAGTTTTATTGTATGACTGACGATTTACGTTAAAAGTGAAGTAATAACTACTTGAGTCCTGTGGGCTATAAGTAATTTTATCTCCGTATTGTTCCAAAGTTGAAGCAAAGTTTGAGCTACTTGGGAAGAGACGAGCTGTCGTATAGGCACCTGAAGAGAAGCTACGAATCAACGATTCCTGATCTGAACCATCATAGTAAGTCAATTTGATCTTCTCGATTTTTACCTTTTCTTTATCCCAGTAGTTTGGATTTTTCTCGTATTCGATCAACGATTTAGAAGTCAAGGTCTTCAAGATATAAGGACCATTGTAGAGAATCCCTGCTGGAGTAACCGCTCCATAATCTTTACCTGATGCCTTCAAAAACTCTTCATTTACAGGCAACATCGTTGCTGTTGTTACTTTAGAGTTCCAGAAACTTTCTGGTTTGTTTAGGGTATATTCGACTGTGTAATCATCCAAGGCCTTGACACCAACTGTAGAGAAATCGTTGGTTTCACCAGTCATGTAGGCATCCAAGCCCTTGATTGAATTTTGAATGAGAGAGACACCGTCTGACTTACCGTCAGCTACGTGTTTCAATCCTGTCACAAAGTCATGGGCTGTTACTTCTGCATATTCTTCACCTTCAGAAGTGTACCATTTAACTCCTTTACGAAGTTTATAGGTATAAGTCAGACCATCTTTGGACACAGACCAATCTTCAGCCAAGGAAGGAATAACATTTCCGTATTGGTCGTTTTCCATCAAGCCATCAACCACGTTCCCGATGACATCTGTTGTAGATGTACGAGTCGCTATACTATAGTCCAAAGATGCTGGATCTACTGCATAGACATATGAAAATGTTGTTGGTGCATCTGCTTCTTTATCAGCTTTTCCACAAGCCACTAAAAGAGCTGTTGTACTCAGGACCACTCCTGCTGTTAAGAGCCACTTTTTCGATTTCATCAAAAATCTCCTTTTGTTTATTTTAATCTACTTTTACAATCCAACCTTCTGGCGCTTCAATATCACCAAACTGAATACCTGTCAATTCATCATAGAGTTTACGAGTCACAGGGCCAACTTCTGTTTCACTATAGAATACATGGAAATCATCACCGTGTTGAATTCCACCAATTGGCGAAATAACTGCTGCTGTACCACAAGCACCTGCCTCTACAAAACGATCCAGGTTATCAATTGGAACATCACCCTCAATAGGAGTCAAGCCCAAGCGGTGTTCTGCCAAATAAAGCAAAGAATACTTAGTAATAGATGGCAAGATAGATGGACTCAATGGTGTTACAAATTCATTGTCAGCTGTAATTCCAAAGAAATTAGCTGAACCGACTTCTTCAATCTTTGTATGAGTTGAAGGGTCTAGGTAGATAACATCTGAGAAATGACGTGATTTGGCCAATTTCCCTGGCAAGAGACTGGCAGCATAGTTCCCACCAACCTTAGCCGCACCTGTACCATTTGGGGCTGCACGGTCGTATTCATCCTGAATCAAGAAGTTGGTTGGAACCAAGCCACCCTTAAAGTAATTTCCAACCGGCATAGCAAAGATAGTAAAAATGTACTCCTCCGCTGGTTTTACCCCGATAATATCTCCAACACCAATCAAAAGTGGACGAAGATAAAGGGTTCCACCTGTTCCATATGGTGGTACGTATTCTTCATTGGCACGGACAACTGCCTTACAAGCTTCTACAAACATGTCTGTCGGAACTTGTGGCATCAAGAGACGATCACAAGTACGTTGCAGGCGTTTAGCATTTTCGTCAGGACGGAAAAGTTGAACACTACCATCCTTAGTACGATAAGCTTTCAAACCTTCAAATGCTTGTTGGCCATAGTGAAGACTTGGAGAAGACTCTGAAATATGCAAAGTTGCATCCTCTGTAAGCTCTCCTTGATTCCATTGTCCATTTTTAAAATGAGCAATATAGCGATAAGGTAATTTCATATAGGAGAAACCAAGGTTTTCCCAATCAATCGTTACTGTCATATTCCACTCCTTATTCTAAAAACTTATTTCTTTTATTCTACACTATTTTTCTAAAATAGCAAGTATATTTTGTAATTTTCAGAAAATTTCTTCAATAAAAAGAACCAGCTCTTAGAACTGATTCTTCATTTCACTTATTTGGCTTCTGTAAATATCTCTTTAAGATAAGCGTCAAAAACTTCTTCATCTGAAATCGTGTCAGAGATGAAACTACCATTGCTGGTTCGTTCTGACAGATTCAAGTCTTGCAATCGGCTTTCATAGATTGTTCCTTTATTGGATTGGACAAGCAGAATTTGATCGTTTTCTTCTACTTCTGTACTAAAGAGATCACCAACGAAACCTTGCTCTGAAACTGCTCCAGCCAAGAAGACTCGATGTGGTTTGTTTTTCAACTCACGCAAGACTTGTAGTCCTCGTTTGGCACGGCTGGTTGCTGGAATTTCGTCGATAGAAACACGTTTTAAGCTTCCACGCTGAGTCAAGAGGTAGAAGGATGAGGTGTTACAGATAAAGGCCGATTGGAGGACATCATCTTCTTTCAGATTCATAGCCTTGACCCCTGCCGCCTTGGCACCAACAACCGGAACCTCTTCGATATTGAAACGAAGGGCGTAACCGTTTTGACTAATCAAAAGAACATCATCCAGTTTAATCGGAGCTACTGCTACAATCTGGTCTGTCTCGTCTTTGAGCTTAGCATACTTGACAGACTTAGACTTGTAGGTCCGCCACGGAGTGAATTCTTTTCGTTCTACACGCTTGATTTGACCGAGACGAGTCGCAGTAAAGTAAGTTATCGCATCATCAAACTGATCCACTACTTCCACATAAAGGATTTCTTCGTTGGTTTCAAAGTTTGTAATGGTCTGGCTCAGATGCTCTCCGATGTCCTTCCAACGAATATCTGCTAATTCATGGATTGGTCTGTAGATGACATTTCCGAGACTTGTGAACATCAAGAGGTGTTGAGTTGTCTTGGCAGCTTGAACAAAAATCAAACGATCGTCATCACGTTTGCCAATTTCTTCCAAGGTGGAAGCCGCAAAGGAACGTGGACTGGTACGCTTGATGTAACCTGCCTTGGTCACGCTGACGTAGGTATCTTCCTCAGCAATAAGACTAGCTGTATCAATCTCAATTGCTTTCGCAGTGTCTTCTAAAGAACTCAAACGTGGTGTCGCAAATTTCTTCTTGACCTCACGAAGTTCTTTCTTCATAAGATTGTACATAGTTCGTTCATCACCGATAATCGCCGCAAGCATGGCAATCTTTTCACGAAGTTCAGCTTCTTCTTCCTGCAAGACAACCACGTCTGTATTGGTCAAACGGTAAAGTTGCAAGGTAACGATGGCCTCAGCCTGCTCTTCTGTAAAATCATAGCTGACCTTGAGGTTTTCCTTGGCGTCAGCCTTATTCTCAGAAGCACGAATAAGGGCAATAACTTCGTCCAAAATTGAAATCACGCGAATCAAACCTTCGACAATATGGAGACGTTTCTCAGCCTTTTCCTTGTCAAAGCGTGAACGAGCCAAAATTACTTCACGACGGTGGGCGATATAGCTAGACAAGATTGGGACAATCCCAACCTGACGAGGCGTGAAATTGTCAATCGCCACCATGTTAAAGTTATAGTTGATTTGTAGGTCAGTGTATTTAAAGAGATAATTAAGAACGAGCTCTGTATTAGCATCTTTCTTGAGCTCAATAGCGATACGAAGACCGTCACGGTCAGACTCATCACGAACCTCAGCAATACCTGCCACCTTGTTATTGACACGAACATCATCGATTTTCTTGACCAGATTGGCCTTGTTGATTTCATAAGGAATCTCAGTGATAACGATTTGTTCCTTACCACCTTTTAGCTTTTCAATTTCCGTCTTAGAACGAACGACCACGCGCCCCTTACCAGTTTCATAGGCCTTCTTGATTTCATCACGTCCCTGGATAATCGCCCCTGTAGGAAAGTCTGGCCCAGGCAAGAATTCCATGAGTTTGTCAACTTTTGCCGTTGGATGGTCAATCATATAAACAGCAGCATCAATAACCTCAGCCAAATTATGGGGAGGAATGTCTGTGGCATAACCAGCCGAAATCCCAGTCGAACCATTGACCAAGAGGTTTGGAAAGGCTGCTGGCAAAACAGTTGGTTCTTTCTCGGTATCGTCAAAGTTCCAAGCAAAAGGAACTGTCTTTTTCTCGATATCCTGAAGAAGGTAGCCTGCAATCTCAGACAAACGAGCCTCGGTATAACGCATGGCCGCAGGTGGATCTCCGTCCATAGAACCGTTATTACCGTGCATTTCAACCAAAATCTCACGATTTTTCCAGTCCTGTGACATACGAACCATGGCATCATAGATAGAAGAATCCCCGTGTGGGTGGAAATTCCCCATGATATTCCCGACTGACTTAGCCGATTTACGGTAGCTCTTGTCAAAGGTATTGCCATCCTTATTCATCGAATAAAGAATACGGCGCTGAACCGGCTTCAATCCATCACGAATATCTGGTAAAGCCCGGTCTTGAATAATGTACTTGGAGTAGCGACCAAAGCGCTCTCCCATAATGTCCTCTAAGGACATGTTTTGAATGTTACTCATATAGGATACAGAGCCCGTAAAATGCCAAGTGAAAATAGAAAATTCTTGAAGTAAGCATGCTCACAAGAAAATTCATCTTTTTCACACAGCATTCAGGGCGTGTTCAACTCCTTTCAAAGAATGTAGAGTAGTTTTTTATAGAAAAGGTGTTCAGTTACTATAAACAACCAAACTATCCTTTCTGTAATTTAATCTTTTAAATTAGTCAGCGATTTAGAAGTCTATCCTCAGCATACTGAATCATTCTCTCAGCGATTTCTTTATCATAGTCAAAGTCCATCTTGTTAGCAATGGATTGAGCTTCTTGGTGAAAAAGTTCCATCGTAGCAAATAAAGACTCAGTGATTTTATCTATACTTGAAAAATCAAGCAAATCTGAGAATTCATTTTCTTTCTCAGTGGGTAAATAGTTAAAAAGATACTTATAATTCTTGCCGACGTCTACTGTTCCCTTATAACTTGCTACTTGCCAAGCTAAGACTTTCAAGAGTTCTTGTTGACAAATACCATAGAGATGATCCGCCGCATAGATGACTTGATGGCGACAAATTCCCTTGACTACATAGGCGGAAACCCACCAAAATTCATTGCAGGAATTTTTAAAATCTGTCTCAGTAGCTGGATGTATCCAGAAACGCTTTGGACTGGGAGAATATGACTCAAACAAGCCCTTCTCATCTTCTAAAACAGTGAATCCTGCTTCACTGTCCACCCATTCTTGAATGTATTCTTTAGGGCAAAGAGTCAAATCGATACGATTGCCATCTTCAAAAAGCATAAGATAGAGACGACGATTACCAAGACTAACTTCTTGCTCGATAATGCGTTTCCCGAAATAGGCCAACCAAAAAAGGTCACTCGTCAGATTATCCAAATCATCCACAATATAGACTACATCATAGTCTTGAAATTCATCTTTTGGAGCTTTTGGACAAGCTCGCGAACCAGACATAGCGACAGCTTTGACTTGTAAAGTTTTGGCTGTTTTTAAAATCACATCGAGCATTTCTGTTTCAGTTCTCATGTTAATACCCATTCGTTAAAGACCGACTTAAAACACCGTCGCTTCTTCCAGCGTAAACTTGACATTATCTTCAATCCACTTACGGCGTGGTTCGACCTTGTCTCCCATGAGGACATTGACGCGGCGTTCAGCACGTGCTAAGTCTTCGATTGTAACACGGATAAGAGTACGTGTTTCTGGGTTCATGGTTGTTTCCCAGAGCTGGTCCGCATTCATCTCACCAAGACCTTTGTAGCGTTGGAGTGTTGCTCCTTTACCAAACTGCTTGCGGAGTTCTTCTAGTTCTCCATCCGTCCAAGCATAGGCCACTTCTTCTTTCTTGCCTTTCCCTTTTGACATCTTGTAAAGAGGTGGAAGGGCAATATAGACATGTCCCGCCTCAACTAGCGGACGCATGTAGCGGTAAAAGAAGGTTAAGAGAAGTGTTTGAATGTGGGCACCGTCGGTATCTGCATCGGTCATGATAATGATCTTGTCATAGTTGGCATCTTCAATAGAGAAGTCTGCACCCACACCTGCACCGATGGTATAAATCATGGTATTGATTTCTTCATTTTTGAGAATATCCGCCATCTTAGCCTTGGCTGTATTGATAACCTTACCTCGAAGAGGCAAGATAGCTTGGAACTTGCGGTCACGACCTTGCTTGGCAGAACCGCCGGCAGAGTCCCCCTCAACTAGATAGAGTTCATTCTTAGCAGGATTTTTAGACTGGGCTGGGGTTAACTTACCAGAAAGCAAGCCCTTGTCTTTCTTATTTTTCTTGCCATTTCGGCTTTCATCACGCGCTTTACGGGCCGCCTCGCGAGCATCACGAGCCTTGATAGCCTTGCGGATAAGATTGGAAGCTAATTCCCCATTTTCCATGAGGAAGAAAGTCAACTTATCAGCCACAATTCCATCCACAACTGGACGGGCAAGAGGGCTTCCTAGCTTATCCTTGGTTTGTCCTTCAAACTGCAAATGTTCTTCAGGAACAAGGATAGAAAGAACGGCCGCTAGTCCCTCACGATAGTCGGAACCTTCAAGGTTTTTATCTTTTTCCTTGAGAAGACCTGTCTTACGCGCATAGTCATTCATAACCTTAGTAATAGCAGACTTGAGTCCTGTTTCATGCGTTCCACCATCTTTAGTACGAACGTTATTGACAAAGGACAAGATGTTATCTGAAAATCCATCATTGTATTGGAGAGCTACTTCTACTTGGAAACCATTATCTTCCCCCTCAAAGTACAAAACAGGTGTCAAGGTTTCCTTGTCTTCGTTCAGATAGGACACAAAGTCCTGCACCCCGTTTTCATAATGAAACTCAATCGCTTCATCTGTTCGCTTGTCCGTCAAAGACAAGGTCACATTTTTTAAAAGAAAGGCTGACTCATTAAGACGCTCTGAGATGGTATTGTACTTAAAGTCTGTTGTAGAAAAGATAGTCGCATCCGGCATGAAGGTAACCTTGGTACCTGTCTTAGACTTAGGTGCTGTACCGATTTTCTTCAAGGTCGTGACAGGTTTTCCACCATTTTCAAAACGTTGCTTGTAGATTGCACCATCACGGGTGATTTCAACCTCCAGCCAACTAGATAGAGCATTTACAACAGAAGAACCAACCCCGTGGAGACCACCAGATGTCTTATAACCACCTTGACCGAATTTTCCTCCGGCATGAAGAATGGTAAAGATTACTTCAACCGTTGGGATTCCCATAGCGTGCATTCCAGTCGGCATCCCACGACCATGGTCTTGAACCGTTAAACTGCCGTCTTTATTAATGGTCACATCAATACGGTCACCAAATCCAGACAAGGCTTCATCGACTGCATTGTCAACAATTTCCCAGACTAGGTGATGGAGACCTGCTCCATCAGTCGATCCGATATACATCCCTGGACGTTTACGGACCGCATCCAACCCTTCTAGCACCTGAATGGCGTCATCATTATAATTGTTAATATTGATTTCCTTTTTTGACACAAGGAACCTCCTATTCGTTCATCTTTACTATTCTACAGGTTTTCCAAGGATTTTGCAAAATTTTTCTTTCTCCGGTGTGACAATTTCAGCAGAGATTCTCTGCCTTTCTTTCCCAATTCATGATATAATAGGAGTATGATTACAATAGTTTTATTAATCCTAGCCTATCTGCTGGGTTCGATTCCGTCTGGTCTCTGGATTGGACAAGTATTCTTTCAAATCAATCTGCGCGAACATGGTTCTGGTAATACAGGAACAACCAATACCTTCCGCATTTTAGGCAAGAAAGCGGGTATGGCAACCTTTGTGATTGACTTTTTCAAAGGGACTCTAGCAACGCTACTTCCGATTATGTTTCATCTGCAAGGTGTTTCACCTCTTATCTTTGGACTTTTGGCTGTTATTGGACATACCTTTCCTATCTTTGCAGGATTTAAGGGTGGCAAGGCTGTCGCAACCAGTGCAGGTGTGATTTTCGGATTTGCTCCTGTCTTCTGTCTCTACCTTGCGGTTGTCTTCTTTGGAACCCTCTATCTAGGCAGTATGATTTCACTATCTAGTGTCACAGCATCTATCGCAGCCGTCATCGGAGTTCTACTCTTTCCACTTTTGGGTTTTATTCTGAGTAACTATGACCTTCTCTTCATCGCCATTATCCTAGCTCTTGCTAGTTTGATTATCATTCGTCATAAGGATAATATCACACGTATCCAAAATAAAACTGAAAATCTTGTCCCTTGGGGACTGAACTTAACCCATCAAAATCCTAAAAAATAAAACGCCAGTTTTGAACTGACGTTTTTTTGTATGCTTATTTTGATTTGATATAGTTGATACCATCTGCTTTTGGTGCAACTGCTTTTCCAAAGAAGGCTGCCAAGACCAAAATAGTCAAAACATAAGGTGCGATTTGAAGATAAACCGCAGGTACTCCTTGTAGGAAAGGTAATTGAGAACCAATAACAGCTAAACTTTGTGAAAGCCCAAAGAAGAGACTAGATAGCATGGCTCCGATTGGATTCCATTTTCCAAAAATCATCGCAGCAAGGGCGATAAATCCAGGTCCAACAATAGTTGTCACTGAGAAGTTAACTGAGATGGATTGAGCATAAATCGCTCCCCCAATTCCACCCAAGAAACCTGAAATGATAACTCCTAGATATCTCATCTTGTAGACATTGATTCCCAATGTGTCCGCTGCTTGAGGATGTTCACCTACAGAGCGGAGACGAAGACCAAAGCGAGTCTTGAAGAGGATAAACCAAGCAAGGAATGAGAAGGCAATCGCGATATAACCTAGCAGACTTGTAGATTTGAAGAAGATATCACCAATCACTGGGATATTAGCTAAGACTGGGAAGTCAAAGCGTCCGAAAGTCTGACTTAAGTTATCTGTTTGTCCCTTATTATAAAGTACTTTCACTAAGAAAACAGCCAAGGCAGGCGCCATCAAGTTCAAGACAGTACCGCTGACAACATGGTCTGCACGGAAATGAACCGTTGCTGCTGCGTGGATGATAGAGAAGAGACCACCAACAAATCCTGCTACAAGCAAGGATAGCCATGGAGTTGCTGCTCCAAATTGTTCTGCAAATTCAAGGTTAAAGACGACTCCAGAGAAGGCTCCCATAACCATAATTCCTTCAAGGCCGACGTTTACCACACCACCACGTTCAGAGAAAACACCACCGATACTTGTAAAGATGAGGGGCGCTGAGTAAATTAGCATAGAAGACACCAAGAGGGTGAGCAAGGTTGTAATAGACATCTTTACTTACCTCCTTTAACTTGTTTTTTCGGTTTGACAAAGCGTTCGATAAGATAATGAACACTGACAAAGAAGATAATAGACGCTGTTACAATGCTGACAAGCTCAGATGGTACCTGCGCCGCATTCATACCAGGAGCTCCAACTTGGAGAACACCAAATAGGAAGGCTGCAAAGAGAATACCAATTGGTGAGTTTGCTGCAAGCAGGCTAACTGCCATCCCGTTAAATCCGACAGCCAAGGACGCACCTTGAACATAGACGTTCTGGAAGGTTCCCAGACCTTCAACAGCTCCACCAAGACCAGCCAAAGCACCTGAGATAATCATTGAGAGGATAATGGTACGTTTTGCAGAAATACCAGCGTATTCTGATGCGTGAGGATTAAGACCAACCGCACGAATTTCAAAACCAAGGGTTGTTTTCTTGAGCATGAACCAAATGACTGCAACGGCAATAAGAGCAAAGAAAATACCGATATTCATCCGCGAGTTACCAGTCAACTCAGCCAACCAAGGTGTCTGGTAGGTTGCGTTAGCCCCAACACGAATCGTCGAATCTGTACTTTGCATGAAGTCTTTAGGAAAGGCATGGATAAAGGCATTTCCTACATACAAGACGATGTAGTTCATCATGATAGTTACGATAACCTCTGATGTCCCTAGATAAGCTCTAAGAATACCTGGAATGGCACCGACAATTCCACCAGCAATCAAGGCAATCACGATAGTCGCTAGAATCATCAAGGGACGTGGCATATCTGGATGCGACAAGGCAAACCAACCACTGAGAATCCAACCTGCCAAAGCCTGACCAGGAAGTCCAACGTTAAAGAAACCTGCTCGACTGGCAACGGCAAAACCAAGAGCAATCAAGACCAAAGGTCCCATAGCACGGAAGATTTCTCCAATCCCACGCAGACTACCAAAGGCTGTATAAAATAATTCTTCGTAGCCCCAAATAGCATCATAACCGAAGATCCACATGACAATGGCCCCGAGCAAAATTCCTAGGAAGACAGAAATCAAGGGAACCGAAATTTGTTGTAATTTTTTAGACATCACTCTTCTCCTTTCCCAAGTTTCCACCAGCCATCAAGACACCAAGTTCTTGTTTATTGGTTGTTTCTGGTGACACAATACCTTGAATCTTACCATCGTGGATAACGGCAATACGGTCTGAGACGTTTAAAATCTCATCTAGTTCAAAGCTGACAACAAGGACAGCCTTACCATTATCACGCTCTTCAATCAAGCGTTTGTGGATATATTCAATGGCACCGACATCCAACCCACGAGTTGGCTGGCTAACGATAAGGAGTTCAGGATCTCGATCAATTTCACGAGCAATAATTGCTTTTTGTTGATTTCCTCCTGAGAGTGCAGCTGCAGGTACAAATTCACTAGCAGCACGAACATCAAACTCTTCCATTAGCTTTTTAGCATAAGAAGTAATATTTGAATAGTTCAAAATTCCATTTTTACTATGTGGTTCTTTGTAGTAGGTTTGAAGGGCAATATTCTCAGAAATCATCATTTCCAAGATCAAGCCATCACGGTGACGGTCTTCTGGAACGTGCCCAACACTCAACTCTGTAATCTGACGTGGGTGCAAGCCTACAATTGAATCTCCTTTTAGCTCAATGCTACCAGATTCAACCTTGCGAAGACCTGTGATTGCTTGAATCAGTTCAGACTGACCATTTCCATCAATCCCCGCAATACCAACAATCTCTCCCGCACGAACATCCAAGGATAGATTTTTGACAGCTGGAACACCACGGTTTTCATTGACCACCAAATCTTTGATTGACAAGACCACTTCTTTTGGTTGAGAGGCTTGCTTCTCTGTCTTAAAGGAAACAGAACGTCCCACCATCATTTCAGCCAAATCAGCATTGGTAGCCCCTGCAATTTCGACGGTTTCAATTGATTTCCCACGACGGATAACTGTAACGCGGTCAGAAACTGCACGAATCTCATCCAACTTGTGGGTAATCAAGATAATTGATTTTCCTTCTTTGACAAGATTTTTCATAATAGCCATTAACTCCTCAATTTCTGATGGAGTCAAAACAGCCGTTGGTTCGTCAAAGATAAGGATATCAGCCCCCCGATAAAGGGTTTTTAAAATTTCTACACGTTGTTGGGCTCCAACTGAGATATCTGCTACCTTGGCAGAAGGATCAACAGCTAAGCCATAACGTTCAGAAAGAGCCTTGATTTCTTTGCTAGCTCCAGCGATATCTAGCACACCATTTTTAGTCAATTCACTTCCTAAAATGATGTTTTCAGCCACTGTGAAAGCCTCTACCAACATAAAGTGCTGGTGAACCATTCCAATTCCCAAGCTAGCTGCTTTAGATGGTGAGTCGAGGTTGACAACTTGACCGTTGACCGCAATTTCACCACTGGTTGGTTCAAGAAGCCCTGCTAACATGTTCATGAGCGTGGATTTTCCAGCCCCATTTTCTCCTAAAAGTGCATGAATTTCACCTTTTCGTAGGTGCAGGTTGATTTTGTCGTTGGCAACAAATTCACCAAACACCTTGGTAATATCACGCATCTCAATGACATTTTCGTGTGCCATGTGCTCTTCCTTTCAGAGTCTTATTTTATTTCAATAAAACTTGCTAGTTTATCTAGTAGCAAGCTTTACTGAGACAAAATGACTTTGTCTCAACTCTTAAAAAGCGGCCGATGGCCGCTTCCTAAGAAATAACTTCCATCCATTATTTTGCAGGAACTTTTACGCTTCCATCAAGGATTTTAGCTTTAGCATCTTCGACAGCTTTTTTACCTTCTTCAGAAAGGTTAGTTGTTACCAAGTCAACCCCTTTATCTTTCAATGAGTAAACGATCACTTGACCGCCAGGGAATTCACCTTTTTCTGCCTTGTTAGAAATATCTTTTACAGTTGTACCAACTTGTTTCAAAGTAGATACAAGAACAAAGTTTGATTCTTTACCATCTTTAGAAGTGTATTTACCTTCTGCTTCTTGGTCACGGTCAACACCGATAACCCAAACTTTTTCATTTTCAGGACGGCTTTCGTTGAGTGATTTTGCTTCTGCAAAGACACCAGCACCTGTACCACCAGCTACTTGGTAAACAATATCTGCACCGGCTGCGTATTGTGCGGCTGCAATTGTTTTACCTTTAGCAGCATCACCAAATGAACCAGCGTAGTCAACTTGTACTTTGATAGATGGGTCTACTGACGCAACACCAGCCTTGAATCCTGCTTCAAAACGAGAGATAACTTCTGACTCCTGCCCACCTACAAAACCAACTTGTTTTGTTTTAGTTGTTTTTGCTGCAGCTACACCTGCAAGGTAACCTGACTCATTATCAGCGAAAGTTACGCTCGCAACATTCTTTTGATCTTTAATCACATCATCAATCAAGACATAGTTCAAGTCAGAATGTTCTTTAGCTGCTTCTTCAACCGCATTGTGAAGGGCAAAACCAACACCGAAGATTAGGTTGTAACTTCCAGCCGCTTGTTGCAAGTTGTTAGCGTAGTCAGCTTCACTTGTTGATTGGAAGTAAGTGAAACCGTTATCTTTTGAAAGATTGTGTTCTTTACCCCAAGCCTGCAAACCTTCCCAAGCTGATTGGTTGAATGATTTATCATCAACACCACCAGTATCAGTGACGATTGCTGCTTTTGTCTTCACATCAGAAGGTGAATCTGCCTTACGAGAAGAGCGGTTACCACATGCAGCAAGTCCAACTGCTGCCACTGCAACTAGACCAAGGCCTAGCCATTGTTTCTTGTTCATTACTGAACCTCCTAAATAAGATGTGCAACGATGTTGCAAGTATGGATTTATTGGCCACAAGGACCGTGCCACTCAAAGAGCGACTCAGACTAGTTTAAGTCTGTAAAAGAGTATGGAAGTAATTCCCCGACCGTCATCTCGACCGTCGATTTATCTTTTGCGACTAAAGTCACTTTTAGATCTTGTTCAAAAAATTCGACCATTACTTGGCGACAAGCACCACATGGTGAGATTGGTTTTTCAGTCTGTCCATAGACAATCAATTCTGAAAATTCTCTTTGTCCTTCAGATATAGCCTTAAAAATGGCTGTTCTCTCACCACAATTGGTCAAAGGATAGCTAGCATTTTCGATATTCACTCCCGTATAAACACTTCCGTCTTTTGCCACTAAAACTGCTCCGATAGGAAAGTGAGAATAGGGGACATAGGCATGTTTGCTGGTTTCAATTGCTAGTTCAATCAACTCAGTAGTCGCCATCTGCCAATTCTCCTTTTAAAATGGCTACACCAGCTGACGTTCCGATACGGGTCGCACCTGCTTCGACAAAGGCAAGAGCATCTGCATAAGAACGAGCCCCACCGGCAGCCTTAACACCCATATCAGGTCCAACTGTTTCACGCATTAATTTAACATCTGCTATCGTAGCGCCACCAGTTGAAAAGCCAGTAGATGTTTTGACAAAGTCAGCTCCTGTTTTCTGGGCTAATTGACAGGCCACAACTTTTTCTTGGTCTGTCAATAAGCAAGCTTCAATGATGACTTTAACCAACTTGTCACCACTTGCTTCTACAACAGCACGGATGTCTGATTCAACCAAGGCTAAATTACCTGATTTGAGAGCACCGACATTGATCACCATATCAATCTCATCTGCGCCATTTTGGATAGCTTCTTTGGTTTCAAATGCTTTCACGGCTGAAGTTGTTGCTCCCAAGGGGAAACCAACCACTGTACAGACCTTGACATCTGTACCTTCAAGTCCTTTTTTAGCATGTTCAACCCATGTCGGATTGACGCAGACGCTGGCAAAATCATACTCTCTAGCTTCAGACAACAAACAATCAATTTGTTTTCCTGTCGCATCTTGCTTCAAAAGCGTATGATCGATATATTTATTTAATTTCATATACGGATTCTCC
This sequence comes from bacterium, assembly GCA_905221105.1. Lineage (GTDB taxonomy): Bacteria > Bacillota > Bacilli > Lactobacillales > Streptococcaceae > Streptococcus. The sequence goes on along the minus strand of CAJNBW010000005.1, from coordinate 118,717 downwards.
TGTCGTTTATGAGATAATTTCTATAATTTCTCGTAAACTTTGCACCCTATCATTTATTTTAACATATTTTTGAAAATCTGTAACTAGCTGAGGAGAATTTTTTCCATTTGTGTATACTTTTGCAACAATTTCTCCCTTTTGAACGGAGTCTCCAACCTTCTTTTCAAAAACAATTCCAGTTTCATAGTCCAAGTCATCAGACTTAACTGCACGACCAGCACCAAGTCTCATAGCATAAAGACCAAAGTCCATAGCTGGAAGAGCTGAAATAACACCCGTTTCCTGAGCAGGGATTTCCACCACATGGGTTACATTTACAGGACGATAGAGATCTTCTAAGTCTCCACCTTGGGCTTGGACCATTTCCTCAAACTTAGCAAGCGCTTGTCCATTTTCAAGATGTTGGCGAACTTCCTCAACTGTCTTGTTTACATTTGCCAGACCAAGCATAATTTGAGCCAATTCACAGATAAAGTGGGTAATATCCTGACGGCCTTGTCCTTGTAAAATATCCAGTGCTTCAAGGATTTCCAGACGATTTCCAATCGCTCGTCCCAAGGGCTGACTCATATCCGTAATGACTGCTACCGTCTTTCGACCAACTGCCTTACCAAGATCCACCATGGTTTGAGCCAGTTCTCGCGCCTCATCAACCGTCTTCATGAAAGCACCCTCACCAACAGTCACGTCTAGCAAAATAGCATCCGCTCCTGCCGCGATTTTCTTGCTCATCACCGAACTCGCAATCAAAGGAATCGTGTCAACAGTTGCAGTTACATCACGGAGAGCGTAGAGAAGCTTGTCAGCTTTAACCAGCTGGTCTGATTGCCCAATGACAGATACTCCAATGTCCTGCACTTGATTAATGAAATCCTCTTGACTACGTTCTACTTGATAGCCCTTGATAGACTCCAATTTATCAATTGTTCCACCAGTATGGCCGAGACCACGACCACTCATTTTGGCTACAGGCACACCAAAGCTAGCAACAAGGGGAGCCAAAATCAAGGTCACCTTGTCACCAACACCACCCGTAGAATGCTTGTCAACCTTAACCCCATCAATAGCAGATAAATCAAACTCTTGCCCTGTCTGAACCATTTTCATAGTTAGGTCAGAGATTTCTCGAGTCGTCATTCCTTTGAAATAAACAGCCATAGCAAAAGCAGACATCTGATAATCAGGAACAGCTCCTGACACATAGCCTTCAACTAGCCATTCAATTTCACTCGAAGTTAGTTCTTGACCGTCTCGTTTTTTTTGGATTAGATCAACTGCTCTCATTCGTTCACACTTCTAAGGATATAATATCCCTTATCTTTTTTGACGATTTCACAATTGCCAAACACATCTTCCATCTTGGACTTGGCACTTGGAGCCCCTTGTTTTTTCTGGATAACGATGGTCAAATCTCCACCAGTTTCCAAGAAATCTTTACTTTTCTCAATGATTTCATGAACCACTTGCTTGCCCGCACGGATAGGAGGATTGGAAATGACATGGTCAAATTCCCCTTCAACTTGTTCATAGATGTTGGACTGGAAAATCGTCGCTTCTACTTTATTTCGTTCAGCATTTTGTCGCGCCAAATCCAAAGCACGATTGTTGATATCGACCATGGTCGCCTGAACTCCATAAGCCTTAGTCAAGGACAAGCCCAAAGGCCCATAACCACAGCCTACATCAAGGACAGTCTCGCCTTGGTTGACCTCTAGACACTTGAGCAAAAGTTGACTGCCAAAGTCAACCATTTTCTTGCTAAAAACACCCGCATCCGTCAAAAAGGTCATTTTTTTTCCCAACAAGTCCACTCTCAACTCATGAATGTCGTGAGCAGCGTCAGGATTTTCTGCATAATACATTTTACTCATGACACTATTTTACCATAATTTGACTCAAATTGTAAATCGTTTACAAATTGATGACAAAATGAAAAAGACTGAAGAAAGCTAGTCAAGAAGACATTTTCTTCAATCTCTTTCAACTTTTATAAACGAATAACAAACCACGTAGGACTAGACATATTATAATCAGGATAAAACAAATAGTTTATAACCTGTAATCAGTCGCATTTTTATCACTATTGCTTAACCTTCAAATGCTTCATTATCAACAGGATTCCCAATAAGATGTTTAGATAAAAGCCCAACTGATAAGTTTGTGTCAGAATTTTCAAACTTGTCCAAAGTCGTACCAAATCTTCTAGTGACATACGGAAGAGATACCCTTCTGTAGCAATCCACAAAATCAAAAATAGATAGCTACTAGCAGCAAGCCATTTCGTCCACCGTTTTTTTAGTAGCCAAGCAATCAAGAGCGAACAGATAAAAACAACTGTTACAATGGCATGATCCATCAAAAAAGTAAAACCGTAATAGGTTTCCACAAAGCGTCTACCATTATCTGCATTGGCTCCTCTTATAAAAGGTAAGGCAAAACTTAAAATAAAACAGAGTTCCAATATATAACTTTTTAATATTTTCATGTCACACCTCCTATAAGTTGTGATTCCCAAAGCCCCCTTTATTAGCTTATAAGTCAGGAGAAACCAGTTCCTACTTCATCACTAAATTGTTCATCCTCTATCTACATCTATTATATAATATTGACTGACCACATTCAAGAAACCGCTTTATTTTTTGAGCTTTTTATGGTATGATAAACAAAATATCTAGGGGAAAACAAATGACCAACGAATTTTTACATTTTGAAAAAATCAGCCGCCATACTTGGCAATCTTTACATCGAAAGACAACACCTCCTTTGACAGAAGAGGAATTAGAATCCATCAAGAGTTTTAATGACCAGATTAGTTTACAGGATGTTACTGATGTCTATCTTCCCCTAGCCCATCTGATTCAGATTTACAAGCGTACAAAGGATGATTTAGCCTTTTCAAAAGGAATTTTCCTCCAACGTGAAAGCAAATCTCAACCTTTTATCATTGGGGTTTCTGGGAGTGTTGCCGTTGGAAAATCCACTACAAGTCGCCTACTGCAAATCCTACTTTCCCGTACACTTACAGATGCTACGGTTGAGTTGGTAACAACTGACGGCTTTCTCTATCCTAACCAGACCTTGATTGAACAAGGGATTTTAAATCGCAAGGGATTTCCTGAAAGCTATGATATGGAAGCTCTTCTCAACTTCCTGGACCACATAAAAAATGGACAAGACGTGAATATTCCTGTCTACTCTCATGAAGTCTACGACATCATCCCTGAGGAAAAACAAAGTGTCAAAGCTGCTGACTTTGTAATTGTTGAGGGGATTAATGTCTTTCAAAATCCACAAAACGAGCGTCTCTATATCACTGACTTCTTTGACTTTTCCATCTATGTTGATGCGGCAGTGGATGACATCGAGAGTTGGTATCTCGATCGTTTCTTGAAAATGCTGAGCCTAGCCCAAAACGACCCTGATAGCTACTACTATCGTTTTACTCAAATGCCGATCGGGGAAGTGGAATCCTTTGCCCATCAAGTCTGGACCAGTATCAATCTCACAAATCTACAAAATTATATTGAACCAACCAGAAATCGAGCGGAAGTGATTCTGCATAAAACAAAGAACCATGAAATCGATGAAATTTACTTAAAAAAGTAATTTCCCCTTGTCAAAACGTAAGTTTTCAGATATAATGGTATAGTTAGTAAATATGGAGGTAAGAACATTGGCAAACATTAAATCAGCTATCAAACGCGCTGAATTGAACGTTAAACAAAACGAAAAGAACTCAGCTCAAAAATCAGCTATGCGTACTGCTATCAAAGCTTTCGAAGCAAACCCATCTGACGAACTTTTCCGTGCTGCTAGCTCAGCTATCGATAAAGCAGAAACTAAAGGTTTGATTCACAAAAACAAAGCAAGTCGCGACAAAGCTCGTCTTTCAGCTAAACTTGCTAAATAAGAAACAGTCCATAGAGGCTGTTTTTTTGTCCTCAAATAGGAAAAGGTAGAAAATGAAAATCGCAATTATCGGATATTCTGGTGCTGGTAAGTCAACTCTAGCAGAAAAGTTGTCTCACTACTACTCCATCCCAAAACTTCACATGGACACACTCCAATTTCAACCTGGTTGGCAAGACAGTGACCGCGAATGGATGTTGACCCAGATGAAAAACTTTCTCACAAAGCATGAAGCTTGGGTTATCGATGGTAATTATTCTTGGTGCTATTACGAAGAAAGAATGCAGGAAGCTGATCAAATCATCTTTCTCAATTTTTCACCATGGACTTGTCTCTTTCGAGCCTTTAAACGTTATCTAAAATACCGAGGCAAGGTTAGAGAAAGTATGGCAGCTGGTTGCCAAGAACAATTTAATTGGGAGTTTATTCGATGGATTCTCTGGGATGGGCGAACTAAGGCTCAGAAAGAGAATTACCAAAAACTTTGCCAAGAATACTCACATAAAATCACTATTCTTCGAAATCAAAGAGAGCTAGATCAATTTCTAGATAAGAAAAGGAAGTCCTCCAATTCATAAAGAAGGACTTCCTTTTTGGCTATAATTAATCTGCAATCAAGGTTTCCAATCCAACCTTCATCATATCGGTGAAGGTATTTTGACGTTCTTCTGCAGTTGTATCTTCATCTGGATTAACCAAACTATCAGAAATGGTCATGATAGCTAGCGCATCAACGTGGTGTTGGGCAGCCAAATAGTAAAGCGCTGCTGCTTCCATTTCCACAGCCTTAACTCCCCATTTACCAAGCTCGATGTTCTTTTCAAAGTAGTTTGAATAAAAGACATCAGAAGACAAGACATTTCCCACGTGAGTAGTCATGCCAAGTTCTTTTGCGATATGATAAGCCTTATCTAGCAAGTCAAAGCTAGCGATTTGTGGGAAATCATACTGTGGCCAGTCATTACGGACGATGTTTGAGTTGGTTGCAGCTGCCTGCGCCAAAACCAATTCACGAACATGGACATCTTCATTCAAAGAACCCGCAGTTCCCACACGGATCAATTTTTTCACACCATAATCAACAATCAACTCACGCGCATAAATCGAAATAGATGGCATCCCCATCCCAGTTCCCATGACAGATACACGGTGACCCTTGTAAGTACCAGTGTAGCCAAACATGTTACGCACTTCGTTAAAACAAACAGCATCTTCAAGGAAATTCTCCGCAATAAACTTGGCACGAAGAGGATCCCCAGGAAGAAGAATTTTATCAGCAATTTCACCCTGCTGAGCAGCAATATGGATAGACATAGTTAAGATATAAAGGGCGACAGAGAACAAAGTAAAAATAGGAAACTGACGACGCATCGTAGATGCTAGACAGTTTATCTTTTTTACACAGTTCTCCGCCCGTATTCAGTTCAGCAAATACGGTTTACCCATCCTTTCTTTTTTAATTTTGATGATATAAAAGAGAACAGCTCGGGTCCAATTCAAATCCGAACTCCTCTTCTCTTCTGAGTTTTTAGAAAAGTTTTCCACTCGTGTTCAAATCAGAACACCTTACTTTACCTTTCTATGATAAGTATTAATTACAATTCTGCAAGAATCGCTTTAAGCAATCCTTTAAAGTCGCCTTTAACACGTTCGGTCACTTCTACAACTTCTTCGTGGTTGAGTTCTTCTTGGAATCCAGCCGCAAAGTTAGTAATACATGAAATTCCCAGAACTTTCAAGCCAGAGTGGGCAGCAACAATAACTTCAGGAACAGTAGACATACCAACTGCATCTGCTCCCAATGTCTTATAGGCACGAATTTCTGCTGGTGTTTCATAAGTCGGACCAGTTACACCGATATAGACACCTTCATCAAGCTTGATACCAAGTTTCTTAGCCACTTCATGGGCAGTAGCACGATATTCTGGAGTGTAGGCTTTAGACATATCTGGGAAACGTGGACCAAAGTCATCCAAGTTTTCACCCATCAATGGGTTTTGCCCTGTCATGTTGATATGGTCTGAGATAGCCATCAAAGTACCAGGACCATAACCAATACCACCAGCTGCATTGGTTACAATGACACCTTCACATCCGAGAACTTTCATCACACGAACTGGGAAAGTCACGACTTCAAGAGGATTTCCTTCGTAGAAATGGAAGCGACCTTGAAGAGCCAAGACCTTGCGCCCTGCCAGTTCACCATATACCAATTTACCAGCGTGACCGACTACTGTTGAACGGCCCCAGTTTGGAATATCAGCATAATCTACTACAACTGGATTTTCGATTTCTTCTGCCAATTCTCCAAGTCCTGATCCAAGGATTAGACCGAACTCAGGGGCTGCAATCCCCTTGTCTTTCAGGAAAGTAGCTGTTTCATTGATTTTATCTAAAAATGTCATTGTGTGTCTCCTTTTTTATTTTTTAGCATTTGACCGATTTTGTCAAAAGTTTTAGCATTGCGAATGGTAATGTGGCGATAGAATGACATCTTGAGTAGGTGCTTGTGATAGGCAGTTGCATAGTAGGATTCTTCAGAAAATTTCCCCCAGAAAATCCCATGTCTTCCAAAATGAACGACTTCATCTTTCAACTTTAAACTTTCAACTGTAGCGATGACTTGAGCAACATCCAAGCCCTCAGTATAAAAGAGAACGTCTTTTCTTGCCAAGTCTTCATTCCACCAAGCTGGTAGATTCTCCACTTCTGCTTCATAGTCTTCTTGACTCAGCAAAGAAAAGCTTTGAATAAATGGATAATGGACTTCAAAGAAAGCCTCTAACTTTTCAACCAATCGGGCTTTGGGAGCTGTCGAAATAAAGAAAATATTGCCACTGTTGATGTAGGTCTCAACCTTCTCCAAACCCAACTCTGTCAGTTCTTGACGAAGCTCCGCCATGACGACCTTATTCTTGCCACCAACATTGATGCCTCTCGCCAGCAAAGCATAGCGCGTCATCTTATAACAATTTATCTAAGAAACTTTCCCCAATCATGGCAGTTTCTACGCCAAAGTTATCTGCAATAGTCGCTGAGATATCTGCAAAATGTCCTACTGGAATGACACCATTTCCTTTAAAGGCAGGGCTGTAGGCTAACAATGGAATATATTCACGAGTGTGGTCTGTTCCTGCGTAAGTTGGGTCATTTCCATGGTCCGCAGTAATCAAGAGAAGGTCATTCTCTCTCATAGCTGCGATAATTTCAGGCAAGCGTTCATCAAACTCATGCAAGCAATCACGGTAACCATGAGCATTACGACGGTGGCCGTAAAGGGCATCAAAGTCAACCAAGTTTGTGAATGAGAATCCTTTTTCAAATTCAGCAAGGCCCATAGTCTTCAAGAGTGTATCAATTCCGTGGTTATTTGACTTGTTGTGACCCATGTCATGGTTGATACCAGCACCGTTAAAGATATCGTTGATTTTACCAACAGCATAAGTATCGATACCAGCCTCATTCAATTTATCCAAAACAGTCGGTGCAAATGGAGAAACGGCCAAGTCACGACGATTTGCTGTACGAGTGAAGTTACCTGGTTCACCAACATATGGACGAGCAATGATACGACCAAGAAGGGCAGGACGCTCAAGGGTAATTGAACGAGCGTACTCACAGATACGGTACAATTCATCCAAAGGAATAATGTCTTCGTGGGCAGCAATTTGCAAGACAGGGTCAGCTGAAGTATAGATAATCAACTCTCCAGTTTCCATCTGACGTGGTCCAAAATCATCGATAACAGCTGTTCCTGAGTAAGGTTTATTAGCTTCACGAATGACCTTACGTCCTGAAAATTCTTCGATTTTTGTCAAGATTTCTTCTGGGAATCCGTTCCAGAAAGTATCGAATGGCTCGGTAATGTTGAGCCCCATGATTTCCCAGTGACCAGTCATGGTGTCCTTACCAAGGGATACTTCTTCCAATTTTGTTGCATAACCTGTTGGATTGCTTTCAGCTGGAACAGTCTTAAGAGGAGTTTCGCGAGGAATATTTCCTAGACCGATTTTAGCCATGTTTGGCACATTTAAACCAACTGTTTTTGAAATGTGTCCCAGTGTGTCAGAAGCTCCGTCTGGAACCCCTGCATTGACAAAGTTATTGGCATCTGGTGCAGCACCGATTCCTACAGAATCCAGTACCACCAAGTGAATACGATTAAATTTTGACATAGTGTATCTCCTTCTATTTTCCTTTACTTGAAGTTAAAATCTGAACCCCATCTCGTCCAGCAACGATGACCTTATCCACCATTTGGTTGAATAAACCGTGCTCTACAACACCAACGACATGGTCCAATTCTTGTCCGAAAGCAATTGGATCTTCAATGACATCCAAGGCAAGGTCAATAATAAAATTCTGCATATCGGTCACAAAACGTTGACCGTCTTTTTCACGGAAACTTGGTTTGTAGCCAGCTCGTTCAAAACGACGAAAGACTTGTTCTGCACCATACTGAACCACTTCTACTGGCAATTTAAAAGCACCCAGTTTCTCGACTAGTTTGCTTTCATCAACCACCCAAATATATTCTTTTGAGGGCGTTGCTACAACCTTCTCCATGAGAAGGGCACCACCACCGCCTTTGATTCCGTTAAACTGGCTATCTACTTCATCCGCTCCGTCAACCGTCACATCAACAAAGTCTACTTGGTCAATAGACTTGAGCGGGATGTTAAGGCCTTCAGCCTGTTTACTGGTCACACTAGAAGTCGTTACAGCTGTAATCTGCAAGCCTTCTTCCTTGATACGACGACCGATTTCTTCTACGAAATAATAGGCAGTAGACCCCGTTCCAAGTCCGACTACCATGCCATCCTTGACAAACTCAGCAGCCTTAATTCCTGCCATTTTCTTCAGATTTTCCACTCAAACACCTCCATTAGAGAGCTATTTCTATTATAACATGTATCCGTTTTTATTTCATGGATACACTAAAAAAAACCGAACATTTTTATTTTTATGTCCACCTTGTTTTGATAGTTAGAATATTAGTTATGAGAACTTGTAGATAAAAACAGGTTCTATCCAAAAGCAGCAACAGTTGATTTTTTATCATAAAGATGATTAAATAGGTAAGTACAGAAAAGGAGAAATAAGATGAACCCATTAGATTTGTTTAATCAAGTAAAAGAACTAATCGAGACAAAAGATTTTGAAGCTGCAAAAACATTCGTTGCAGAAAATCAAGATCAACTCGGAGAATACTTCGCACAAGCTCAGCAGTTGATTTCTGGTTCGGAAGGTTTAGATGGCCTCGTTGGAAAGATTAAAGGATTTTTCTAAAAAATACAAAGGCGCCTGAAACTATCAGGTGCCTTTTTGAGATATTTTTTTCATAATTTTGGGAAGATAAGAGCTGATTTCCGTCGGCAAGACCACATAATGTTCTTGAGCTAATTCTTGGGCTATAGCTGAATGAAGATGAGTCGCTACTACCACACGTTCATAGAGATTAGCTTGCTTAAACTGGCATGCAAATCCTGCAATCATCCCAGCCAGAGTATCTCCCATCCCCCCAGTCGCCTGATAGGGACCGCCAACCTGTAACTGGTAATAATCAGATTGGCCAGCTTGCCAAATACGAGTAGCCGGACCTTTCTCTACCAAAATTGTTCCTTGAGGGAAAGAAGTCAGGGCACTAGCTGTTGCATCTTCGTTTTGCTTTTCAATAGCAATACCAGACAGTTTTTCCCATTCCTTTTGGTGGGGAGTTAGGATAAGCTGATTCGAAGGAAATGACAATCTTGTTCTGGCAAGAATAGTCAAGGCACCTCCGTCTACAATAAAAATCTGATTTTGTCTTAGGTTAGCAAAGACCTGTTTGACTAGGTATTCTCCAAAAGCATCGTCCCGTAAACCAGGCCCCAGTAGAACAACTTCTGCCTTCTCCAACTGCTCCTTTAACAATTGCTGATCTTGAAGAGCAAAGGCCATAGCCTCAGGTAAATGACTGTGTAGAGCAGAGATATTTTCCCTATCCGTTCCAACGGTCACCAATCCTGCACCGCTTTTCACAGCTGCTAAAGCAGCCATGATAATAGCACCACCATACGGATAGGTCCCACCCAGCAACAGCAGACGACCGTAGTCTCCTTTATGACTTGTACGAGAACGTTCAATAATAACTTTTTCTAGTAAACCTTGATCAATCACTTTCATCGTTTTTTCCTCTCGCATTTATTATACAACAAAAAGGAGGCGCAGACCTCCTTTTGTAATCTTATATCTAAAATTTAATATTCATTTCTGCCATTTTAGATATAGTTATAGAAAATACACTCTCTTCAGCGAATTTTCTCTTATTTTCTTTCCAATGTCCGAACTGCTGCCTGATAAGTTTGTTCCATCAGCATAGTAATGGTCATAGGACCAACACCTCCAGGAACTGGTGTGATATGACTAGCAAGTGGTGCAACCGCCTCATAATCAACATCCCCACAGAGCTTACCATTTTCATCACGATTCATCCCAACGTCAATGACTACCGCGCCTGGTTTGACAAAGTCAGCAGTCACAAACTTGGCACGACCGATTGCAACAACCAGAATATCTGCTTTAGCAGCCACCTTGGCAAGATTATGAGTCCGTGAGTGGGTCAAAGTCACTGTAGCATTCTTGGCCAAAAGAAGCTGGGCCATGGGTTTTCCAACGATATTGGAACGACCGATGACGACCGCATTTTTACCTTCCAAGTCAATCCCATATTCATGAAACATTTCCATAATTCCTGCAGGTGTTGATGGAATCATAACTGGATGTCCAGACCAAAGGCGTCCCATATTTAGAGGATGGAAACCATCCACATCCTTTTCTGGATCAATTGCTAACAAAACCGCCTCTTCATCGATATGTTTTGGTAATGGCAACTGGACCAAAATCCCATGCCAAGCTGAATCTTGATTGTATTTAGCAATCAAGTCCAACAATTCCTCTTGAGTAATGGTCTCTGGAACTCGCACAACCTCACTATGGAATCCTGCAGCAAGGGCAGAACGTTCCTTGTTACGAACGTAGACTTGGCTGGCAGGATTGTCCCCCACCAAAATCACTACCAAACCAGGCACTAGACCTGTTTCTTCTTTTAGTTTTGCAGTCTTTTCAGCCAACTGCCCCTGCAATTTGGCCGCTAAAGCTTTCCCATCAATAATCTGTGTCATATCACTTCTCTTTTCTTTCAAACTATCTTCCATTATACCAAAAACTGCTAGTACCCTCTAACACTTCTTTCCTAGGCAATCCTATAGTTTCAAACTATAAGAAAAAGCTCGGGTCGAGCTTTTCACTAATCTTGTCTTGAAATTTTAAAATAGATTATAAAACCTTACTCAAGAAATCTTTAGTTCGTTGTTCTTGGGTTTGTTCAAAAATCTGTTCTGGTGTTCCATCTTCAACAACCACACCGTCTGCCATAAAGATGACACGATCTGCCACCTCACGGGCAAATCCCATCTCATGTGTTACGATAACCATGGTCATCCCTGACTTGGCAAGGTCTTGCATAACAGCCAGAACTTCTCCAACCATCTCAGGGTCCAAGGCTGAAGTTGGCTCATCAAAGAGCAAAACATCCGGTTCCATGGCCAACCCACGCGCAATGGCAATTCGTTGTTGCTGGCCACCTGACAAACTCTGTGGGTAAGCATCTGCCTTATCTGGTAAGCCAACTTTTTCCAACAACTCTTGGGCTCTCTTCTCAGCAACTGCCTTGCTCTCACCTTTGGTCTTGATAGGTGACAAGGTGATATTTTCCATCACAGTCATATTAGGAAAGAGGTTAAATTGTTGGAAAACCATGCCCATCTTCTCACGCATGGCAAACAGGTCATTCTTCTTATCCGTAATATCGACTCCTTCAAAGATAACCTTCCCTTTGGTCGCTTCTTCTAACAAATTCATAGAGCGAAGCAAGGTAGATTTCCCACTCCCTGAAGGACCGATGATAACGACAACTTCTCCTCTTTTAATCTCGAGATTGATGCCCTTCAATACTTCATTCTTTCCAAAGGATTTATGTAAATTTTCAATTTTTATCAAGGTATCTGTCATTATTTCTTATCTCCTTGTCCCATACGTTTTTCAAAAGCTTTCAAGGCTACTGTCAAAATAGAAGTCATTATCAAGTAATAAAAGGCTGCAAATAAAAGTGGTGTCAAAGGTAGATAAGTTGTTGTAGAAACTGTTGTAGCCCCGTTCCACAACTCCATGACCCCAATTGCTGATAAGAGGGAGCTGTCCTTGATAATGGTAATAAATTCGTTCCCCAATGCTGGCAAGATATTTTTGATTGCTTGTGGCAAAATCACATAACGCATAGCATTTTTAGGACGAATCCCTAGCGAATAAGCCGCTTCTAGCTGACCTTTTGGAACCGCATTAATCCCAGCACGAACAGTCTCAGAAACATAAGCACCACTGTTCATAGAGATAATCAAAATCCCTGGAATCAAGCGAGAAAGATCAACACCCAAAATCCCGACCTGAATAGTCGGAGCATTGATATGCATAAGAGCAAAGGCAATCATAATCTGAACCATCATCGGTGTCCCACGGAAAATCCAAATGTACAAGTTGGCGAGCCAAACAAGCGGTTTAAACTTTGAGCGTTGCCCAAAAGCCAAGACAACACCCAAAATAGTTCCCAAAAAGACAACACAGATAGAAATGAGAACCGTCACAACAGCCCCATAGTTAAAATAAGGTAAATACTTAGGTAAAAAAGAAAAATTCATAGTCACTCTGCTTTCTAAAATAGAATACTGTATGATTATAACATGTACTGAATTAAAATTCAAACCTTTTATCCAATTTATTCAAAAAAACTTTAAGCTAGTAGAATTAGCGAGAAATCTTAGTTTTTTCTAGGCAAGTTGCCCTCCTTTATGGTAAAATAGTAACGATAAGAAATGAAGGAGAATCAAAATGGAATCACATTTGGTTAGAATCATCAACCGCCTTGAAGCAATGGCAAAAGACGGCGGAAATTTAAAACGTAATTTTGAACGCGAAGGAGTTGTTGTTGCAGAAGTTGCATACAGCCACGACGAAGAAAACGGTTCAATCTTTACCCTTCGTGATGTAGAAGCTCGCGAAACGTATACTTTTGACAGCATTGACTTGATTGCAATGGAAATTTACGAACTTCTCTACTAATCTAAAACAAGCTGGGATTGCCCCTGCATGTCTAACCAAAATCCTTTTTGTCTCACAAATAGGATTTTTTTATAACTCAAATTCTCAAAAATTTTCATTGTAACAACTTCTCAAAGCTGCAATCTTTTTACTTGCTTTACACCCCAATCCTGTTATAATGAGAGTATATAAATTTGACTATTTTTGACCTTTAAATAGGTCAGGCTAAAGAAAGAAATGAGGTAGATGTATGCTTTGTCAAAACTGTAAAATCAACGACTCAACAATTCATCTTTACACCAATCTCAATGGAAAACAAAAACAAATTGACCTCTGTCAAAACTGCTACAAGATTATCAAAACAGACCCTAACAACAGTCTCTTTAAAGGCATGACGGATTTAAACAATCGTGACTTCGATCCCTTTGGTGATTTCTTCAATGACCTAAACAATTTCAGACCTTCTAACAATACTCCTCCGACTCCCCCAACCCAATCAGGTGGAGGTTATGGTGGAAATGGCGGTTATGGCTCTCAAAATCGTGGATCTGCTCAAACTCCGCCACCAAGCCAAGAAAAAGGCCTGCTAGAAGAATTTGGTATCAATATAACTGAGATTGCTCGTCGTGGAGATATCGACCCCGTTATTGGACGCGATGATGAGATTATCCGTGTCATCGAGATTCTCAATCGTAGAACCAAGAATAATCCTGTCCTTATCGGTGAACCTGGTGTCGGAAAAACTGCCGTTGTCGAAGGTCTAGCTCAGAAAATCGTTGATGGCGATGTTCCACATAAACTCCAAGGCAAACAAGTCATCCGTTTGGATGTGGTTAGCTTGGTTCAAGGAACGGGTATCCGTGGACAATTTGAAGAACGCATGCAAAAACTCATGGAAGAAATTCGCAAACGTGAGGACATCATTCTCTTTATCGATGAAATCCATGAAATTGTCGGCGCTGGTTCTGCAGGCGATGGCAATATGGATGCAGGAAATATCCTCAAGCCAGCCCTTGCTCGTGGTGAACTGCAACTGGTCGGTGCCACTACCCTCAATGAATACCGCATCATTGAAAAAGATGCTGCCCTAGAACGCCGTATGCAACCTGTTAAAGTCGATGAACCAACAGTGGAAGAAACAATCACTATCCTCAAAGGCATTCAAAAGAAATACGAAGACTATCACCACGTTCAATATACCGATGCTGCAATTGAAGCAGCTGCAACTCTTTCCAATCGCTACATCCAAGATCGCTTCTTACCTGACAAGGCCATTGACCTCCTAGATGAAGCGGGCTCTAAGATGAACTTGACCTTGAATTTTGTAGATCCTAAAGTAATTGATCAGCGCTTGATTGAGGCTGAAAATCTCAAATCTCAAGCTACACGAGAGGAAGATTTTGAGAAGGCCGCCTACTTTCGCGATCAGATTGCCAAGTATAAGGAAATGCAAAAGAAAAAGGTCACAGACCAGGATACTCCTATCATCAGTGAGAAAACAATTGAGCACATTATCGAGCAGAAAACAAACATACCTGTTGGTGATTTGAAAGAGAAAGAACAATCTCAACTCATCCATCTAGCTGAAGACCTCAAGTCTCATGTTATTGGACAAGACGATGCTGTCGATAAGATTGCCAAAGCTATTCGCCGTAATCGTGTTGGACTTGGGACTCCTAATCGCCCCATCGGAAGCTTCCTCTTTGTTGGCCCAACTGGCGTCGGTAAGACAGAACTTTCCAAACAACTAGCTATCGAACTCTTTGGTTCTGCTGACAGCATGATTCGCTTTGATATGAGTGAATACATGGAAAAACACAGCGTTGCTAAACTAGTCGGTGCCCCTCCAGGTTATGTCGGCTACGATGAGGCTGGGCAATTAACTGAAAAAGTCCGCCGTAATCCCTACTCTCTTATTCTCTTGGATGAAGTAGAGAAAGCCCATCCAGATGTTATGCACATGTTCCTCCAGGTCTTGGACGATGGTCGTTTGACAGATGGGCAAGGACGTACCGTCAGCTTTAAGGATGCCATCATCATCATGACTTCAAATGCAGGTACAGGTAAAGCTGAAGCCAGCGTTGGTTTTGGTGCAGCTCGCGAAGGGCGTACCAACTCTGTTCTCGGTGAACTCGGTAACTTCTTTAGCCCAGAGTTTATGAACCGTTTTGATGGCATTATCGAATTCAAGGCTCTCAGCAAGGAAAATCTCCTTCAAATCGTCGAGCTCATGCTAGCTGATGTTAATAAGCGCCTCTCTAGCAACAATATCCATCTCGATGTGACAGACAAAGTCAAGGAAAAATTGGTTGACCTCGGTTATGATCCAAAAATGGGAGCACGCCCACTTCGTCGTACTATTCAAGACTATATAGAGGACGCTATCACTGACTACTACCTTGAAAACCCAAGCGAAAAAGACCTCAAGGCAGTTATGACCAGCAAGGGCAAGATTCAAATTAAGTCTGCCAAAAAAGCTGAAGTGAAAACTTCTGAAAAAGAAGTATAAATCCTATAAATAAGGAGTAGAAAATAAAAATTTTCTGCTCCTTTTTACTAAAATAACTGTAATTTCTTGACAGCTTGGCCTTTGTCCATTAAGATAATAATAAAGATAATAGATAATGAGGAAAATGCAATGGCAAATCCAACTTTTGGAGAAAAAAAAGCGAATACAGACTATGTTGCACGCTATGGAGTGTATGCAGTTATCCCTGACGCTGAACAAAAACAAATTGTTCTTGTTCAAGCGCCTAATGGCGCTTGGTTCTTACCAGGTGGCGAAATTGAAGCAGGTGAAAACCATCAGGAAACCCTAAAGCGTGAATTGATTGAAGAACTTGGCTTCACAGCTGAAATTGGTACCTACTATGGACAAGCTGACGAATATTTCTACTCTCGTCACCGTGATACCTACTACTACAATCCTGCCTACCTTTATGAAGCGACTTCCTTCAAAGAAGTACAAAAACCACTAGAAGATTTTAATCATATTGCCTGGTTCCCTATTGACAAGGCTATTGAAAACCTCAAACGTGGTAGTCATAAATGGGCAATCCAATCTTGGAAAAAACAGCATAAGATTGACTAATACTCTTCGAAAATCTCTTCAAACCACGTCAGCTTCGCCTTGCCGTAGATATAGTCACTGACTTCGTCAGTCTTATCTACAACCTCAAAACTGTGTTTTGAGCAACCTGCGGCTAGCTTCCTAGTTTGCTCTTTGATTTTCATTGAGTATAAATCAAGCTACTTTATTTAAAAAGTGCTATAATAGAATTAGAAAATCGGAGGAAATGTTATGAAGCTAATCAATACGACAAACTCACACTCGCAACTTGTTAAAAGCCAGCTAGAAAGTACAGATGCAACCCTTGTTGAGGTTTATTCTGCAGGTAATACAGATGTTATTTTTACCCAAGCTCCGCTTCACTATGAAATCCTCATCTCAAATAAACACCGTGCTATTCGCGAAACCGAAATCGAAGCCATCCAAGAATTTTTCTTGAAACGTAAAATTGATAAGGACTCTATTGATGAGGCCAATATCAAAACACTCTACTCAGAAAAATTAATTGGGATTTCGATTCCAATCAAATAAAATTTTGGAGAGATTAGAAAGCTATTGAACCTTCTAGACCAAACATAGGTTCTGATTTGCTTTTTAAATCGTCTCCAATTTTTTATCTTGAGATCTTATCATACAAGATTTTATAGACAAATAATAAAAAAGATTTGGTTCTGCTTCTCACAAAACCAAATCTTTTTATTATTTTAGAAACGAATTGTCTCACGTGTTTTTTCATATGAAGTAACAAAACGGTTGGTTACACCAGGCTCTGCCACTTCCAATGCTTGAGAAATCTTGTCAAATGAAGCGTGATAATCAAATTCTTTCTCAAAAATGTCCAAAGCTTCATTAAAGGCTTCTTGAATGCGTTCATCAAATGAACGGTAACGGTTAGAATATTGTAAGAGTTGCTCTGTCAAGGTTGCATACTGAACAATATTATAAGTTTCCGTTTCTAAAGCTTCCATATCATTCGTTGCAATTTCCAAAACACGGTTAACTGACTCTATATTGACCAATTTTTGTTCTAATTCAGCCATTAAATCTTCCGTATTATTACTTGCTGTAAAGAATAACTTCAAGAAAGTTTGTGGAATACCAGGTAGGTTCCGTTTTTCCATATATCTCTTGATTGTATGGAGACGATTAACATATACATTTGCCTTTTGACGTGCATTGATATCATCTTTCTCAATTCGTGCAAGACGTTCACTAACTGAAATCTGTTCATCTTCAATCTCTTTAAGATTTTCCTGTAAAGATTCAAGATTTTCTTCAAGAATTGAATAAGCTTGAGTTGGTTCATCTTGATTTGAAGTTGCCTCAACAATAGCAATCTCAAAGTTTTCTAATTCACCCTGTAAACGACGAACATGACTTGCATCTGACTCAGAAAGTAAATAGTTCTTACTCAAACGCTCAATATCTTCTATCAATAAAGCATTATTTTCCTTCATGTGCTGCAGATAAGTAGGAAGTGTTGCTACTAAACCTTCTACCACTTTCTGTGCCGCAATTTCTCTTGTAAAGATATCGTAAAGTGCATTAATCTCTTCTTGGATTTGAGTATTTTCGTACTCGGCATTATCCAATTCTAGTTTCGCAATATTCTCATGATTTTTCTTGAGAGCTTCATGAAGCAATTGGAAACGAGCTTCGATATCCGTTTCAGCAAAATGATAATTAGCATCTAAAAGCTTACGGTAGCCATCTTCTAAATCTTCCAGCTGATCAGGTAGCTCTTTAGATAATGTTGTTACAACTGCTGGTATACGATCAACAATATGTGTCAAAGCCAAGATATGATTTTCAGCATTATCCAAAATCACAGCAGCTTCTACTGGGTCACCAGACGAGTTTAAAGTTACAAACTGAGAAAACTCTGATTGGATATTTTCCAATTGTTTTTCGATTTCAGACAAACCTTGTCCATATTCTTCAGAATGATCAGCAACTCGGTGTTGCAACTCTTCAAACAAGTCCAAGGTATGAAGAACACGTCCACTATTTTTAGACTCTTGTTTCTCCAAATCTGCCAATGCATTGCGAATTGCCGCAATATCTTCTTCAATCAAAGTAATTTGGCTCTCGATTTGGTCAATTTGATGACTAGCTTTGAAAAAACGGAATGAGTTGTTATAACCTTCTGCCTCGAAAAGATTATTTTCGATATCGGCAAAAGAGTTAAGAGATAGGTCAACCCATTTTTGATTCCATTCACGGAAAGTCACCTGACTTTGTCCAATCAAGTGCATATTTTTTACAGCTTCAACTTCATCATTAACTGGAAGATTGTACAGCTCTTCTTTTTTCTCTTCTAAAATTGCTAATTTACTTTCATTGCGCTTCCTTACATAGATTGCGATAGCATAGGCAATGACCAATAAAACTGCAACTGCAATTGTTAAATAAATTACTAGGCTAGCAGACATATTAAACTCCTTTTTTACTTGAAACAATCGTAATGATTATATCATATTTTTTAGACCAAGGGAACTACTTCTCCCGATTTTTTAGACATCAAGTGTACTATAGACAGCATTTTCTTCGATAAACTCACGACGAGGCTCTACTCGATCCCCCATCAACATATCAAAGATTTTATCTGCTTCTGCAGCATCATCCACAGAAACTCTAGCCATCAAGCGATGTTCGGGATCCATGGTTGTTTCCCACAACTGATGATCATCCATTTCACCTAGACCCTTATAACGCTGAATAGTCGGTTTGGTACGACCTTCACTATAACGAGCTAAAGCTTCTTGGAGTTTGACTTCTTGATCTGCACCTGGCTGGATGTATTCTTTAATCTCGCTTCCAACCTTGACACCATAGATCGGTGGTTGGGCAATATAAACATAACCAGCTTCTAGGATTGGTTTCATATAACGATAAATCAAGGTTAAAAGGAGGGTACGAATGTGGGCCCCATCGACATCGGCATCGGTCATCAAAACGAGTTTTTGGTAACGAGCTTTCGAAACATCAAATTCTGCGCCAAATCCTGTTCCCATGGCTGTGAAAAGACTACGAATTTCTTCGTTAGCAAGAATCTTATCCATGCTAGCTTTTTCAACGTTCAAAATCT
Organism: bacterium; assembly: GCA_905221105.1. Taxonomy (GTDB): domain Bacteria; phylum Bacillota; class Bacilli; order Lactobacillales; family Streptococcaceae; genus Streptococcus. Next base: position 99,515 of record CAJNBW010000005.1, on the reverse strand, counting down.
TACCGCGAATCGGAAGGATAGCCTGAAACTCACGGTTACGACCAGATTTGGCTGATCCACCAGCTGAGTCTCCTTCGACGATGAAGAGTTCTGTTTCAGCAGGATTGTTAGAAGAACAGTCTGCTAGTTTCCCTGGAAGGTTGGAAATTTCCAAACCAGACTTTTTACGAGTGACTTCACGCGCACGCTTGGCAGCCACACGAGCCTTGGCAGCTAAAATTCCTTTTTCCACGATGCGCTTGGCAATCTGTGGATTTTCCATGAGGAAATCGGAGAAGGCTTCACTGAAGAGGCGATTGGTAATCTTGACCACTTCGCTATTCCCCAGTTTGGTCTTAGTTTGTCCTTCAAACTGTGGATTTGGGTGTTTAACTGAGATAACTGCAGTTAATCCTTCACGGACATCTTCCCCTGTTAGGTTGTCTTCATTGTCTTTCAGTAACTTATTCTTACGAGCATAATCGTTGATAACACGAGTCAGTGCCGTACGGAAACCTTGTTCATGCGTTCCACCTTCATGAGTATGAATATTGTTGGCGAAACTCATAACATTTTCATGGTAACCCGTTGTGTACTGCATGGCTACTTCAACTGTGATATCATCCATCTCACCATCTGTGTAGATTGGTGTATCAAAGATCACATCCTTGTTCTCGTTGATATATTCAACGTAACTAGCAATCCCACCTTCATAATGGTAATGCTTGGTTTGTTCCAAACCTTGGCGCTTATCTGTAATGGAGATTTGAAGACCACGATTTAGAAAGGACAACTCTTGAATCCGTTTATTTAATTTATCGAAATCAAAGGTTGTTGTTTCAGTGAAGATTTCTGGGTCTGGTGTGAAGTGAACCGTTGTTCCAGTTCTATCTGTGTCTCCAACCACCTCAAGATCCGCAACAACATGACCACGACGGTATTCTTGGTAATGAATTTTACCGTTTTTGTGGACATGAACATCTAATTGAGTGGAAAGTGCGTTAACTACTGACGACCCCACTCCGTGAAGACCACCTGAGACCTTATATCCGCCACCGCCAAACTTTCCTCCAGCGTGCAGAACAGTAAAGACAGTCTCAACGGCAGGTCGGCCTGTTTTTTCCTGAATATCGACTGGAATCCCACGTCCATCATCGACAACAGTAATCGAATTATCTGGCTCAATAAAGACTTGAATATGGCTGGCAAATCCTGCCAAAGCCTCGTCGATTGAGTTATCAACAATTTCCCAGACTAGATGGTGAAGACCTTCTTTTGAGGTTGACCCGATATACATCCCTGGACGCATACGAACAGCCTCTAGGCCCTCTAAAACTTGAATTTGACTGGCATCATAATCCTGTGCCTGCAGATTTTTGATTTCTTCTGTCATCTTATTCCTTTTTCTTACATGTCTAATACTTGTCTTAAATTCACGATACTGGTAAACAAGTGGGTATCCAGTCCAGCAGCTTGCCCTGCTTCAATATCAATCGGTCGATCACCAATGACAAGACCAGAGCTGATCTGATACTTTTCTCTTAAATAAATCATGGACTCAGGATTTGGTTTTCTCTTAAAGCCTGAGTTAGAAGTCACTACTTCCGTAAAATAAGCTGCTATAGAGGTTTTTTCTAAAATTTCCAAGACCTGATCATTTCGATGAGAGACCAGAAAATGATGCCCACCTTGATTTGAAATGTCTTCCAATAAGTCAGAAACTCCTTCAAATAAAATCGGATGTTCAAGCTCTCTGGCTTCATTTTCCTTATACTTTTCTAAAAAATGTTCTAAGTTGGGTGCGAAAGTCTCAATCGCAAAATCAGTAGAAACCTTTAAAGCCTCATAGACACTGTCATGGTCTTGTGTGATACCATACAGTGCCAATGTTTCAACAAATGCAGCTGTTGAAGTTTCATAATTATCCAGTAAAGTTCCACCTAAATCCCAGATATAATCGTGATATTTCATAGCTTTCATTATACCATTTTTTCGTTAAAAAAGCGATGATTTCCCTGAGTTTTCCACATAAAAAAACGAGAGATTAACTCCCGTTTTACTGATTTTTACCAAAAACATCTCGATAGAGCATTCCTGTTCGTAAACTCTCTGCGTCTCCTCCTAATTGCTCTACCAACTCGTAGGCAAAGGCAAGGGCTGTCGAGGGACCTCGACTGGTTGTCAAATGACCATCTACCACTACTGTTTCCTTAACGTATTGACCATCAAGGATTTGCTCTTGAACACCATCATAGCAAGTGTACTGCTTGTTTTTCAATACCCCTGCTTGATTGAGGGCAATTGGCGCCGCACAAATGGCTGCTAGTTTCTTTCCTTTTTGCTCGAAGCTTTGCAATTCTTGAATCAAGGCCTGATTGTCACGCAAATGTGCAGAACCAGGCATCCCTCCAGGAAGGACAATCATGTCATAGTCTGATAAATCACCATCAAAGACACGATCTGCTCTGACTTGGATTGCGTGCGAACCTGTCACTTGCTCCTCAAATCCTACCATATCACAAGTGATATTGGCACGACGCAAAACATCTACAACTGTCAAAGCTTCAATTTCTTCAAAGCCCTGAGCTAACATAACGGCTACTTTAACCATGATTTCTCCTTATTTGATTCGTTTTAATACAACCTTTTTCCGCTTGAATGAGACTTTTCCACTCTTTTCTTCAGCTAGATTGGTCTGGTAACTCATCGATAAAAGCAAGCCAACACCAATCAAATTACTGATAATAGCCGATCCTCCTTGCGAAATAAAAGGCAAAGGAATCCCAGTCAAAGGAAGCAAGCCCGTCACAGCACCTATATTCTCAAAGATGTGGAAGAGCAACATCATAATCAAACCTGTGGAAATATAGGTATAGAACTGGTTATTTGATTTGAGAGTAATCTTCAACATACGGTAAATCAGCATGAGGTAAAGGGCAATAACAAGGACAGAACCAATAAAGCCAAAATCTTCTGCGATCACCGTGAAAATCATATCCGACTCACGAACTGGAATAAGCAGATTCGAAGCATTAAAACCTTGACCAAATAAGCCACCACTTCCAATGGCAATTTGTCCTTGAGCCTGTTGGTAAGTGGTTGTTTGGGCAAAGTCAAATGGATTAAGCCAAGCCAAGATACGATTGATTTGGTAGGTCGGCATCCCCAGTTGATGGAGAAAAGCACGACCATCCTTGCTGATAAAAATGGCTAGAAAACCAGCAATTCCTGTTACCGCAGTCACAAATACTGGAATAATAATTTTCCAAGAAACCCCTGATAGTAAGACGATTCCTGAGAAAATGGCCACAAAAACCAAAGCCGTCCCCAAGTCACTTTGAAGTGCCAAAAGAACTAGGACTGGAATGGTAAAGAGAATCATCCAAAAAATTAACAAAAAGTCCAGTGGAACTGTGCGTCTCCATTCCTTATGTTTTTTTGTAAATTGCACAATGACACGGGCCAACATGAGGATATAAGATATCTTCATAAATTCTGATGGCTGGAACAAGGTAACACCATTTACCGATACCCAGTTTTTGGCACCCGTTGATGCAACTAGGCTTGGATTATAAAAGACAATTGGCAAGACCATGAGTCCCAATCCTAAAATATACAGAAAGGGGGTCACTTTCCAAAGAAATTCAGTATTAAAGAGCATGACTATAAAACCAATCACAAGTCCCAAGGCAATCCAGGCGACCTGCTGCCCTAAAATGGGCAGAATATTGTTTGGATAATCATGACTAACAGCTATATAAATAGCCACCACGCCAATAACCAGTAGAAAAAATACTGGCAATAGCAAACTATAATCGACTCTAGAGTCGAGAGAACGTTTCATATACACTAACCTTATACTTTCATACAATACTATTTATCAAAGTTCACTTAAAAATCTATCAATAGTCTCATTAACTGCAGATTGAGCGATCGTTGTAACGCTCGCTTCTTTTGCTAGAGAAGTCACTATTTGCTTGCCGTATCGTTTTCCGACAATTCTTCTATCCAGAATGAGGGTTAAAGAACGTTGGTGTTCACGTCTCATACTTCTTCCCAAAGCCTGTTTTAAACGAATAATAGCCATCGGCAATTGATAATCATAAAAGGCATTTTTCCCTTCTTGAATTAGTTCTTGATTGATCTTTTTCGTCAAGGGCTCTTGGGGATTTTGGAAAGGAAGTCTCGGTACAACTTGAATCACAAAAGGATGACTTGAAAAATCTACTCCCTCCCAGAAACTGGCGGCGCCAAGCAGGATTTGTTGTTCTCCTTTTTCAAAGCGTTTCTTCAGTTGATGAACATCGCCATTTTTATACTGGGCCAGATGGCTAACTGGAAGTAAATCCGATACTGCTAGAAGCATGTCTTTAGCAGTAAAGAGAACCAAAATCGGTTGTTGGAAATCTTGAACATCCATCAGTAAATCAGCTATCTCTTTGGCGTAAACTTCTATGGAAGTTTCTGTTACTAGAGGGAAATCTTTGACCAAGACTACTTCTTGATCCTGTTTTTTATGAGCTTCAATCTTGACAAATTTGGCTTCGGGATAGCCTAAAAGGTCTGCCAAAGAAACCCTCTGACTAATCTCAAGAGTGGCCGACACTCCCAAGACTTGACATGAATTTGGCACTAAAGAAGATAGGAGAATTCGGCCTGATTTTGTAGAAGAAATCTGGATTTTCTTTTGACTCGTTTCAGTTGCTTCAAGCCAGTAATCTCGGTCAGCTGTAAAGTAGCGAACCAACTCCTCAAAGCCTTCTACTTCTAATTCTGAAAAATACTGGTTGAGATTGGCCAGAGAATCTAAGATATTTTTTCGAGATTTGCCAGACTGAAATTGTTCTATCAAGTAGAGACACTCAAAGCGAATACTTTCTAGTATTCGTTGTTGAATCCTATTTTCTTCTCCTACTAAAGCCTTATCAACTAAATCAATAATAGACTGGATATCGTAGGTCTGTTGAAGCAGATTTTCTAGGGCCAACAAAACTTTTTGGACTTCATCAATAATCAATAAACGGTCGCTGACAAATTCAGGATTATCTTCAAGTCTGGTTACAAGATAGGCATGATTAGTCACTAAAAGTTTGCAAGTCTCTGCTCTTTCCTGACTACGTTTCCAAAAATCTTCCGTCACAAATAAGCTCTTGGATGATAAATTCCCATCATGACGAAGATCTCTTAGAAAATGTTGGTAACGATAAAGTTGCCCGATTTCATCCAAATCCCCTGTTTCTGTCTCCGTCAACCAGACCAAGAGTTGCATTTTAAAGCGTCTAAATAAGCGATTTTCATCATTTTCCTGCAAGGAACGATAAAAGGCATCCAACTTCAGGTAATTTTGTGGCCCCTTTAAAGAATGAATATCTGTATGGAATACTTCCTTGAGACGTTTACCTTCTTCTTCCATGATTTGATTTTGAAGAATCTTTGTCGGAACACTAAGAACAATTTGACGCTCTTTTATTTGAGATAAAGCAGGTAAGAGATAGCCATAGGTTTTCCCAATCCCTGTCGGCGCTTGAATTAATGATACAGGCTCATCCTTCAATAGCAAGCCAACCTCTTTAGCAAAACATTCTTGCTCTTCCCTTACTTCAAGGTTCAACAGAGAAATATTCTTAGAAAAATCCTGAGATAATTTTCGTGGCTCATTGGGAGCTTCAGATTTCTTGAAATATAACCCTTGAACTTCGACCAAGTCAGAAGAAGTCAGAATAGATTGGTTGCGATAAATTTCTTCAATAACCAAGTAGGACTCATATAAGAGAGCGTCAGCCATCTCCAGCAAGCGTTCCAAAAGACCTTTAGGAAGTTGGGCCATCTTTTCTCGTAAAAAAAGAAGTAATTCCGCAGTAGCTTGGGCATCTGAAAGGGCTGTGTGGGCGTGTTTTAGAGGAATTCCTAATTCTCGACACAAAATCGGCAAACTATATTTTTCCAGTTCTGGGAAAAAGACTTGGGCCAATTCGACCGTGTCAACACGAGGATTTCTTAGTTCATAGCCTTCAAAAAATAAATTTTCCGCCAAGAGATTGGCATCAAACTGAACATTGTGGGCTACAAAAATCCCATCCTCCACCAAGTCAAAGATTTTTCTTGCAACTTGCGAAAAATCAGGTGCTTGCGCTAGACGTTGGTCTGTCAATCCTGTCAGTTCTTTGATATGAGCATCCAAAGGTTCATGTGGATTGACATCCGTCGTATAGTGATCGACGATTTTTCCATCCTCAATCACAACAATTCCCACTTGGATAATTTTAGCCTTACTACCTGTGCTAGTTGCCTCTAAATCCACCACAACATAGCGATTACCAATCGTTTTCATTATAAAAAATTATACCAAAAAAAGGGCCATTTGGCACCTGCAAACATGGGATAATTTTCAAACACAAGAAGGTTACTTTTCTTAAAAATCCCAGCAAACAAAGCATCCTAGCCTACTTATTTTTTGAAAATGATGAAGAAATAAGAAAAATTGAGAGAAGAAATGTTTGCATCTTCCTTCTCTCAACTATTGATTTACTTTATTTAACCATGTCAGGATCGTAGTCATAAAATCCTGTATCAAGGAAACGGTTTTTAGGGTGTAACTTGCGAACTTCTTCATCCAGCAAGAAGGCTTGGTCATGGCTAAAGTTGCCCTCTTGAATCAAGCTACGCGCTTGGATAAAGAGTTTTGCAATCTCAATAAAGTTTTGTCCCGGAGTGTAAAGTCCTTCTAATTTCCAGTGAGTAAAGCCATGCTCTACCAATTCTGACAATTTGGTCATCAAATCAAGGTCATTGTTGGCAAAGATATGGGTTCCATGATTGTCTTCAAAGATGGAGTAGTGGCTCTCTGGGTCACTTGGCTCTGCCAAGAAAAGGTCACGCTTGCGGGTCTTTTCATCATCGATATGCGTAAAGTTATAGTAGTTTTGCAAGAGCGGACGTTTAGAATGATGGATGACACTAGCACCGTAGACCAACACTTCAGCAGGAATTTCCAAAATCTCAGGCATCTTGAAGAGCTCAGCAGATGGAATTTCACGTGCCAAAACAGCCTCAGATGCGCCAGCCTTTTGTCCCCAGAAGTTAATCTGCCGACTGCTAGTTACCATAGTTGAGGCATCGTAGATAGTCTTAAATGAATAACCATCACGGTTGACCACATAAAAGACACCTGCATCCCCAATTGTAATGTAGTCTGTCTTGATTTCTTCCAAAAAGTCTAAGAAAGGCTTGATACGGTCCATCATATCTTGGTGCATGAGGGCATTGACTGCAACAATCAATTCCTTACCAGCATCATGAACCAGCTTAGCGATTTCACGCAATTGATCATGACTAAAGGTTGTTGGCAGACGAAGGCCAAAATCTTTCTCACCAACATAGATACGGTCTACGCCAGCTTCGAGTAGTTGTTCAACTTGTTCAATACTTTCAGCAGTTGCTGTAATAATAATCTTTTCCATAAGAAAAATTATACCACATTTCTGCAAAATCAGCTATTCTTTAAAAATGAAAAGGGACTTTATTCTTATTGTAACCTTTCTGTAATAATTCTCTGCTGAAAAAATGATAAAATAGGTATGTACTGTTAAGGAGAGAATAATGCCCGTAAGAAAATTACAATCCTATGAGGTAGAGTATCAAGAAGAATTAAACAATCAAGTTCCTCGCTATCAAGATTATACACCTGAAGCGCAATCTGATGCCAATCTCAAGGAAATCCTATTTTTTGTTAATATCGCTGTTTTTTGTATCTGTATTGCTATCTTTAGTTTTATCTTTTTAGCATTAAAATTATCAACTGCTCTTGCCTTTGCTGCAGCAATCGGATCCAGCTTACTTGTTTTAAAAGTTCAACGATCTATTATCAAACGAAAACGTAGAAGATAAATCCAAAATATCGCCCCATCTGGAGCGATATTTTTATTTTTTCTTTTTAGATGGTGTGTGGATGGCAATTTTCACTTCAAAGATTGTTCCTTTCGGTTTATTATCTTTAACAGTAATGGTTCCTTTTAGGGCATCTACAATTTGCTTAGCTAGGGATAATCCTAAACCAAAACCACCTTTTTGACGGGTTCTAGCCTTGTCTACTCGATAAAAACGGTCAAAAATTTTCTTTTTATCTTCTGTCGAAATACCGACTCCATTATCAGAAACCAGTAAATACAGATTGCGATCGGTCGCCGAGATAAGAAAATCAATTTCACCATCCTCTTCAGTATACTTGACAGCATTATCAAATAGGATAGTCATCAACTGCTTCAAGAGAAGCTGGTCTGTGACAATCGTTCGATGGATGCGATTTTCAAAACGGAAGACACGGTCATTTTCAGAAGCAATCATCTCATAGTTAGTGAAAGTCGTGTTAAAAAAGCTAGTTGGAACTTCTGCAAGTTCCGGCTTAATCCCATCATCTCGTCGAGCCAAATTCAACAAGTTTGTCGTCAAAAAACGCATATTTCGGACTTCTTCCAAACTCGATGCAATGCTTTCGCTCACATCCATAATGGTAGCTTCTGGCTTACGAAAAAGGGTCTCTAAGCGATTTTGCAAAACAGCAAGTGGAGTTCGTAACTCATGGCTAGCATTTTCCACAAAGGACTGTTGCTTCTGCATGCTCTCAAGTAGAGGACGAACACTGACCCTAGCTAGATAGAGACTGGCAAGCAAAGACAGAATCCAGAAACTTGCCATCACGACCACAATCAATTGCTCATGCTTTTGACTGGCCTGCTCCAACTGACTGGTATTAATCAAGACAGCCGCATACTTGATATTGGTTGAAACCGAACTGATATTGGTTTCCATCAAGATCATGCGATAGATTTCTTCCTGTCCATAGCTATTAAAAACCTGAATTTGATAGATATGGCCTAGTTCTTTCTTCTCTAGCTTAATCTTATCCAAGCCCAAAAATCGATTTCCAGAAAGGAGCTGGGTAAAATTCTTATCAAAAAGAATAACCTCCGTATTGGAACTGACATTGGGTTTTATCTCAGTCTTACTAGTATCTGTAGCGGCATTCTCTAAATCTTTAATCTCTTCTGTTGCCCTATTTACCGCAAGCTGAATAACTGCCTGAGGATTCTTACTCAAGCCATGGAGCGTATCATCCACCGAAGTATAGAGGCTCGAATGCATGACCTGTAAAATAATCAGAGTCATGGTAGAGAAAATCAGGGTGAAGACACCAAAGTTGCGGATAAAGTAGCTAAAGTCATCCGCATACCATGTTTTTTTTAGTTTACTGAACATCTTTTAAAATATACCCAACACTGCGCAAGGTTTGCAAATTTTCTGCAAAAGTGGTTCCTTTTAATTTCTTACGGACTTTTGAAACATAGACTTCGACAACCGAAATTGTTGTGTCACTATCAAATCCCCATAGACGGTCAAAAATCTGAGTCTTGGGCAAAATAACATTTTGATTTTGAAGGAAATAAACTAGTAAATCAAACTCTTTCCCCAGCAATTCGACAAGAGTATCTTCAACCTTAACGGTATTTGTAGACAGATTAACCACAATATTTCCATAAGTCAAGGTGTTTTCATTAAACTTACCTGAACGTTTGAGAAGGGCCTGAATCCGCATTTTAAGTTCTTCTAGGTAGAAAGGTTTGGTCAGATAATCATCTGCTCCCAGTTCAAATCCATGTCCCTTATCATCCAAACTTTCCTTGGCAGTCATGATCAGAACTGGAGTTGTAATTCCCTTTTCACGCAATTCTTTCAAGACTTGGAAACCATTTTTTTCAGGTAACATCAAATCGAGCAAAATCAAATCATAGACGCCACTTTCAGCTTCGTAGAGACCTTCTTCTCCATCAAATACCTGCATGACATCCGCAAAATCGTCTAAAAAGTCAAATACTGAATTTGACAGACCTAGGTCATCCTCAACTAATAAGATTTTTATCATGAGAAACTCCTCCTTATTAAAACCATTATACCAAATTTGCCTTAAAAAAAACTCAACTCTCTGCATTTTACATGAGATAGCTGAGTTTTATTTTGATTATTTAGTTCCGTATTGAAGAACAACTGCTTCCACTGCAGCTTTTTCACGGTTAATCAAGTCAACACGCGCTGCAATTTCCTTGATTCCCATACCGATATTACGGCTAAGAGCAAGATCAGAAAGTTGTGGCTCAAAGAATTCCTTGTATTCCGCCAAGCGTTGCTGAGTCTTAAATACGTGAGCAGGAAGGATAACAAAGCTATCAAAGCTCATATCCCCACCAAGAGCTGCCTTAATCCAAGCCCAGTTTTCACGAGCCCAAGACCAAGCCATTTCCTGAGTTGCTTGATGAGCTAGGAATTGGTAATACCAAGCTGACAAGTCTTGTGGTTTGACCACAAATTTGTCCTTCCAAACAGCAATCAAGGTTTGGATATTGTCCGCATCTTTACTATAGGCAAGAGCAGCTGCCAACTGACGTTTAAAGACAGCATCTGTTGCGTGCGTATAAGTATCAAGATAAAGTGCTAACAAGTCTTTGGTCTCATGATGTTTCATCTCATTGATCAGAACTTGTGAGCGAATTGCTGCTGGGAGTCCTGCAAGCTTCTCCTTGTGTGTTGCGAAGATTTGGCTAGCGACTTGACTAGCTTCTGCATCATTTGAGCGAATCATCATAGAAACAGCCAGCTGACGAACCAATTCATCCTCATCTGATTCACCATCTTTAGCTTCAAAACCAAGACGGTCATAGTTATGACGAGCCAATTTAGCAACCAAGGCTTTGAAGGCTCTTTCAGCTTCTGTTCCTTCATCGATAAAGCGCTCAAGGGCAGAAATGACTTCAGAAACAGCTGAAACGACAAGGTAAGATTCTTCCTTAGCAAGTTTATCAAGGACTGGAAGCAAGTCTGCATAAGAAATGTGCCCTGCTTCAGCAAGCAGACGACGTTCTTGGACGATTTGCAGTTTGCTTGTGTTATCAAGCTCAACTAGATCAGCAAGAATAGCATCTAGCAAGTCTCCTTGATAGTCTGTAATGTAGTGGGCTGTATTTTCAGTATTGAGGCGAAGAGCTGTTTTGTTTTCAGCAAGAAGAGCTGCGTAGCCAGGGATTTCGATACTTTCAGTTTCAAGTGTATCTGGCAGTCCTTTCCAGTTGCTGTTGAGTGGCACCACCCAGAGGCGGTTCTTATCTTCGTGCTCACCGATGAAGAATTGTTTTTGTGAAATCTTCAAGACATCATTTTCAACTTTAACAGTAAGTACTGGGTAACCAGGTTGTTCCAACCAAGAATCCATGAAGGCTGCGACATCACGGCCTGACGCTTGACCAAGGGCATCCCAAAGGTCACGGCCAATCGTGTTGCTGTATTGGTGTTTTTCAAAGTAAGCGTGCAAACCTCTAGCGAAATCGGCATCTCCTAACCAACGACGAAGCATGTGCATGAGACGGCTTCCTTTAGCATAGACGATAGCACCGTCAAAGAGCGTATTGATTTCATCTGGGTGTTTGACTTCAACGTGAACAGACTGAACACCATCAGTCGCATCACGTTTCAAGGCAGACGGAACACCACCTGTTTGGAAATCTTCAAAGATATTCCAGCTTGGTTCAATAGCATCCACACAGACGTACTCCATCATGTTGGCAAAGCTTTCATTGAGCCAAAGGTCATCCCACCATTTCATAGTAACAAGGTTACCAAACCATTGGTGAGCCAATTCATGTGCCACAACGAGGGCAACTTGTTGACGACTGGCAAATGTAGAATTCTCATCGACAACCAAGTAAACTTCACGGTAGGTCACAAGACCCCAGTTTTCCATAGCTCCAGATGAGAAGTCAGGAAGGGCGATGTGGAGAGATTGAGGTATTGGGTACTTAACTCCATAGTAATCTTCGTAGAACTCGATAGAGCGAACAGCGATGTCTAGTGAGAAATCAAGGTTAGATAGTGGGTGGGCTTTGGTTGAGTAGACACCTACGAGGGTACCGTTTTTAGTTTTAGCCGTTACTCCTTGTAAATCACCAGCAACAAAGGCCAACAAGTAAGAAGACATGCGAGGTGTTGTCTCGAACTTCCAGATACCTGTTTCCTTGCGGTTTTCAACATCGATTTCTGGCATATTTGACAAGGCCAATTCACCTTCTGCTTGATCAAAACGAAGAGAGAGGTCAAAGGTTGCTTTGGCTTCAGGTTCATCCACACATGGGAAAGCTTCACGCGCAAAATGGCTCTCGAACTGAGTTGACAAGACTTCCTTCTTCACTCCATCAACTGTATAGTATGAAGGGTAAATCCCTGTCATGTTGTCTGTGATTTTACCAGAAAAGGCAAGAACCACTTCAACTTGACCAGCCTCAGCCAATTCGATATGAAGGGCTTCATTGTCATGGTCAACTGTAAATGGACGAGCTTGACCTGCAACTTCTACAGAAGCAATTTCCAAGTCTTTTTGATGAAGGGAAATACGGTCACTCTGTGCTTGACCAGTGATGGTCACCTTCCCAGAAAAAGTCTTGGTCTCACGACTCAAGTCTAAAAATAAATCATAGTGTTCAGGAACAAATTGCTTAATAAAATGTTCAACTGCTTGCATAATTTTCTCCTATCTAAGTTTAAGAGCTAGAGCTCTTCTTCAAACAAACTTATTATATCATGTTTTGCCTAAGAAGAAAGGATTGGACGGTAATTTCCAAAACTTTCTTCCTTCTATTATCTGTCTACAGAGGGTAGACCTTGCGAAATTCTTCTAAAACTACCTTGCTGTCAGGTGTAAAAGTTAGTCCTGCCTCTCTCAGCCACTCGGAGAAACAGTCCTCATGAACCTGACGCCAATATGCTAAAGATTTGTCTCCCTCACCTTCTTTGAAGGCATGGTCAGCAGAAACTTGATGAAAGGGTTCAACAGAAACCTTTGTAATTTCAACAATGCAGACAGCCTGATTTTGACTGTCTAAAATGACATCAAAGGTCCCTTTTTGTGGAAGGGGTGCGTCTTCTAGTGCGTAGAGGTCGTAGACTGATGCTGTTGCAGTCTTTTCGCCTCTTAGAACCAAGTCGGCCAAGAGATCAGCTTCCACTCCAAAAGCCCAGGCATCTATCTCATCTCCGATAGAGGGGTTGATTTGCTTGTAGGCATTCCACATTTCTTGAGGTGTCATGGGTTGCTCCTTTGTAATTTTTTACTCACTTCTTTTACACGTTTGAGGTGGTCTAGATGGTCAATCTCTAAATCAAAAATCTCTGGAATAGAACTATAGTGGATAATGCACTTGATACCCATCAGATTCATTTTTTGTATGAACGAAGCATTCAGATAACCTGCCACAGCAAAGTCAATCTTTTTCGTCCTTGCTTTATCCTGCATCTGCATTAACATATCTAACATAATTGGACTTTCCATATGATGCCATTGACTGTTTCTCACAGTCGCAAAAACAAAAGAAGTCAAATCATTCATTCCAACTACAATCTTTAAAATGCCCGTTTCCAATATCCTGTCCAGGTCAAAATAAGCTGACGGTAATTCAATCATTGTACCAATTTTTCCAGTGAAACCATGCTGACGTAATACTGTAATAGCTTGCTCTAACTGCACAGCATCATTCACAAAAGGAAAAACAACAGACAAATTGGGACTGGTTTGATAAACTTCTGTAACGACATGTGCTTCAGCCTGAAATTCATCTGGACACGCCAGTAAACGCCTAGTTCCTCTATATCCAAACAAGGGATGATTTTCATCAAAGCACTCTTTAGTCCCCTCTAAACAATTAGCTTCTGTATTTGTTAACTCTGAAAAACGATACCAGACCTCTTCATCCGAGTACAAGGAACAAATAGTCTCTAGATAATCTTTTACAAATTGCTGACAACTTGGTAACAGTATGTTTTGATTGAGCTCTCTCAACAAATATTCCCCACGAATCATTCCAATGTGGTGAAATACTTGAGGATAAACTTTTTCAACAATTTGTTCTCCACTAAGAGCCAGTTGATTTTTCATAGCTATTCACCTTCCAATTCATGTAAGAAGTCTTGTCCAATTCTGTAAATCCTAATAATTCAGACTTAACCTTCAAGACTAATGGCGATGCATTTTCTTCTGTGATTTCTTGAATTGCCTTCCAATTGCTCCTACTTCAAAGACCAGCCACCATCTATTGTCAGAATTTGTCCCTGCATGGCAGATGCCTTTCCACTAGCCAAAAAGAGACTGACTTCTGCCACTTCTTCTGGCTCTATCCAGCGTTTGATGGGTGTTTCACTAGCCACCCAGTCCGCTAAACCACCTGGTTCAAAGTCGGCAGCGGTCATAGCTGTCTTGACTGCTCCTGGAGCGATACCAAAGACCTGAATCCCAGTTTCAGCATAGTCTAGAGCCAACTGCTTGGTAAATCCAGCCAAAGCATGCTTAGAGGAAGTATAGGCGTGACCACCACCGCCTGCTAGACTAGAAGCGATAGAGCACATATTGATAATGATCCCCTTTTTATTTTCCAGCATTTGGGTCAAATAATAGCGAGTCAACTCAACAGGAGTCACGTAGTTTATTTCAAAAATCTCTTGAATTTCCTGCGCTGTCTGTTCCAACAGTGATTTGTAATCATCCAAAACTCCAGCAGTATTGCACAAAATATCCACCTGAGGACACCAGTCAAAAATAGGCTCCAAGTCCAAGGTTAAATCTCTCTGTAAAAAGTGGAAATCACCCTGTAAAAGTGGATTTTCACCTTGGTCAACTCCATAAACTTGATAACCCTTCTCTAAAAAGAGGCGAGCTTGAGCCAGACCAATCCCTGAGCTCACTCCTGTAATGAGTACACGTTTAGTCATTCACTTCTACCCAATCTGTCGCCAAAACATCACAAGGTGTCGGGCTCCACATGGAAAAACCTTCCCCTTCTCCAGATACGTTGATTAGGAAATAAGGTGTCACTTCAAGTGCAATCCCGTTTTGTTCGATGGTATCAAAAAGTTGGACATAGTTTTCCGCCCCTCCCCAACCAGTACGTACATATTTTTTCTTAGCCTTTAAGCCCGGCAGGATTTCTTCGAAAGTCATGTTATTCTCCTTTAATTCTACATTCTTCATTTAATTATAACAAAAAACCGCTTTGCAACGGCTTTTTAGCAATGATTTATTCTATTCTTCCATCATTTACATGATTACCAAGTTAATCCAGCTGCTTTAATTTCTTTCTTAGAGGCATACTTGCCATTTGGTTTATGCCATCTTCCTCTGGAATCTTTGAAATAACCACCTGAATTTGCTGCTTGCGTGTTTGATTCCTGACTCTCTTCCTTTTCTTGTTCTGCTTGACGAGCCTTTTCTTCCTCTTCTTTCGCCTTCTTCTCAGCTTCTGCTTTTTCTTCCGCCTCTTTCTTAGCTTTTGCCTCTTCTTCCTTCTTAGCCTTTTCTTTTTCTTCTTTTACCTTAGCATCTTCAACTAGATTTTTAGCAGTGCCGTCCAAATAGTTAATTTCTGCATTAGCCGAAACATTATCTAAAATGACATGCGTCACAGAATACTTATCCACCTTTTCCTTACTGCTACCCAACTTAATTTCTAGGAGCTTACCATTTTCATCAATCCCTACATATTGCAACTCAATTTGTCTTGGAATCAGCTCATCTTTCTGATAAATTGGCGTCACCTTGTAATCAAGATAGTAGTTTGGATGATTAGCGAGCCATGAATCCAATCGATTTTCATAGTAAAGTATACTACTCTGGTTATGTTCATCCGTTCCAGAATAGTTTCCAGCATTGAGCCAGTTAGTCATAGGAACTAAATTTCTCTTTTCATCATTCAAACCGCTAAATTGGTAACCAATTAAATGACCTCTACTCATCAACCAAGCTTCTTCCCGGCCATCTCCGTAAAAGAATTTATAGTTGTGCCACCCTACTGGATCATAGGTCAATTTTGAATCTCTTTTCTCAGTTGGCTCATCACTATCCTTTAGCTGAATATGAGCACCCGTCGCACGATTTTTAGAATCCAGTTCTCCAAGTTCAAGCTGTTTTTCACTTTTAAACGGCAATAGACCAGCTTCTTTAAACAACTTTTCATCAAACTTAGCTTGTTTTTGTTCCACTTTTGCTTCTGAAACTTTTGTCTCTTTCTTATGACCAGAACAAGCCGCCAAAGTAAAGACTGATAAAAAGGCTAGACTCGCATAAACCAACTTCTTCATATTTAACATCCTTACGCATTTTTATTCCATTTTACTATAATATATCAAAACAATCAATCGTATCATATATCATTATTGTTAAAAACCGCTTTGCAACGGCTTTTTAACTATATTTCACTCCATTTTATCTTCTTAAACCCACGGAACAAGAGAAAAATGCCAATAAAGAGGACAGCTAAAGGAATGATTTTCGTGAGGAAAGCATTTGAAATTCCCATCCACTCATAGTAACGGAGCAGAGAACCAACAATAAGGTGGGCAACAATCATACTGACAAAGGGACGAAAAATCGCTTCTTTCCAATTCCAAATACTGATGACTAGGGAAATCGTAAAGACAGACAAACTATCCCAGGGAGCCGGAAGATTTAAGACTCCTTCTTGTATGAAACTTCCCATTCCTACATATCCTAGAACGACTAGCAGAACAAGAATTCCAACGACAATATAAGTGCCAATTTTCATCTTAGGAGAATCTTGGACTAGCCCCCAACGTAAGATTGTGGCCACAAGTCCAAATCCAATCAGAAAAATAAGAAGTTGCCCTAAAAATGTGAGCAAATTGACTGTTAAGAGAGAACCTTTAGAAAAATCACTTAGTAGTTGATAATAACGTAATACCGCTAGGACAAGGATTGGCGTCAACAGTGACTCCTTGATAGAACTGCGTGGTGCTTCCTTGAGAATCTCTTTCATTATTTTTTTAGGATTCTTACCTAGATAATCCTCTGCACTCATACCATCACGTTCTGCTTCTGAGAAATCTAGCATCATCAAATAGATCTGCTCTCTGAGATAGTCTTCATCATAGATAAATCCAGCAAGATTAAAACTTTCCCACAGCTCCTCAAAATACTGCTGATTGTCCTCAGAAAACTCATGCAACAAAGCGTTTGTTTCTTCATAATACTTCATTTTCTTCATGGTTAAACCCCATTCTTAATCCCTTCTACTTTTTGACTCAAATCGTCCCATTGTTGCCAAAAAATCGATACACGCTCTTCTCCTTCTTTCGTTAACGAAAAATACTTCCGATCTGGACCATCTGACGACGGACGCATGTCGCCTCTTATCCATTGATTTTTTTCTAACTTTTGCAACAAAGGATAAATAGTTCCTGGAACGATAGTATCAAATCCAGCCTCTCGCAAAGTCTGAACTAACTCATAACCATATCGCTCTTTTTGACCAATCATATCCAAGACACAACCTTCAAGAACACCTTTTAATAGTTGAGTTTCTTTCATCCCTTCTCCCTTCTCACCTATTTTGTAATACCTACTAGTAGCTTCACCTATAGTATACTACTCCTACACTAGTTTGTAAAGCATAATAGTTAAATAAAAAAACAGAACTAGCCTAAACTAGTCCTGTCTATTTTTACCCAATCACACTTCCGTTTGGTACAGCTGGATCAACTGTGAGAAGGGTTAATTGTCCATCATGTTCAGCTGAGAGAATCATCCCTTGGCTGACATATTTTTTCATCATCTTGCGTGGTTTAAGATTGGCAACAATTTGGACTTTCTTGCCGACCAATTCTTGTTCATTTGGATAGTATTTTGCAATTCCTGAAAGGATTTGACGGTCTTCTCCATCACCAGCATCTAGGCGGAATTGAAGCAACTTATCAGAACCTTCTACTTTGGAAACTTCTTTGACTTCTGCGACACGGATTTCGACCTTGTCAAAATCTTCAAACTTGATTTCTTCCTTGTTGAGTTTGAGTTCAACTTCATCTGGATTCCATTCTTTCTCGACTGCTGGTTTGTTACCTTCCATTTGTTCCTTGATATAGGCGATTTCTTCATCCATATCCAGACGTGGGAAAATTGGTGTTCCCTTAGCAACTACAGTCACACCTGCAGGGAAATCAGCCAATTTCAAGTTCTCAAGGCTAGAAACTTCATTCAAGCCAAGTTGAGTCATGACCGCACGACTGGTTTCCATCATAAATGGTTCAATCAAGTGAGCTACAACACGAAGGCTGGCTGCCAAGTGGCTCATAACGCTTGCTAATTGGTCACGAAGTGCTTCATCCTTAGCCAAGACCCATGGAGCTGTCTCATCTATGTATTTATTAGTACGAGAGATAAGAGTCCATACAGCTTCAAGCGCACGTGGGTAGTCAACTGCTTCCATGTGTGTATGGTAATCAGCTATTGATTCAGCAGCTACTTGAGCAAGAGCATGGTCAAATTCTGTCACTCCCTCTACATAGGCTGGAATTTGCCCATCAAAGTACTTGTTAATCATAGAAACGGTACGGTTGAGGAGGTTTCCGAGGTCATTTGCCAATTCATAGTTGATACGACCTACATAGTCTTCAGGAGTAAAGGTTCCGTCTGAACCAACAGGAAGACTACGCATGAGGTAGTAACGAAGTGGATCTAGTCCATAACGTTCTACCAACATTTCAGGATAGACCACATTCCCTTTAGACTTAGACATTTTGCCGTCTTTCATGACAAACCAACCATGGGCAATCAAACGATCTGGCAATTTGATATCCAACATCATAAGAAGGATTGGCCAGTAGATTGAGTGGAAACGAAGGATGTCTTTTCCTACCATATGGAAGACAGTCCCATTCCAGAACTTGTCAAAGTTACCATGTTCGTCTTGACCGTAGCCAAGCGCTGTCGCATAGTTAAGAAGGGCATCAATCCAAACGTAGACAACGTGTTTTGGATTAGATGGTACTGGCACACCCCAGGTAAAGGTTGTACGAGAAACCGCCAAATCTTCCAGACCAGGCTCGATGAAGTTGCGCAGCATTTCATTGAGGCGACCGTCTGGAGTGATAAATTCAGGATGAGACTTGAAAAATTCTACCAAACGATCTTGGTATTTGCTGAGACGAAGGAAGTATGATTCTTCAGATACCCATTCAACCTCGTGACCTGATGGAGCAATACCGCCCGTCACATTTCCAGCTTCGTCACGGAAGACTTCTGCCAGCTGGCTCTCTGTAAAGAATTCCTCATCTGAGACTGAATACCAGCCAGAGTATTCACCCAAGTAGATGTCATCTTGAGCCAGCAAGCGTTCAAAGACCTGCGCCACTACTTTTTCATGGTAGTCATCAGTTGTACGGATAAATTTATCATAGGAGATATCGAGTAATTGCCAGAGTTCTTTAACTCCAACTGCCATCCCATCAACATAGGCTTGAGGTGTGATGCCAGCTTCTTCAGCTTTTTGCTGGATTTTCTGACCATGCTCATCAAGGCCTGTCAAATAAAAGACATCGAAGCCCATGAGGCGTTTGTAACGAGCTAGGACATCACAAGCGATAGTTGTGTAGGCAGAACCGATATGGAGTTTACCAGATGGATAGTAAATCGGTGTTGTAATATAAAAATTCTTTTCAGACATAATATTTCCTTTCCAGGCTAATGAAACCTGTTTTTTTAATACTTCATTATATCACATTTTTAATGAATTTCGATAGGGAAATCCATACAAAAACAAGATAGACAAGTGTCCATCTTGTTTATTCTATTCATAACGAAGGGCTTCGATTGGATCAAGTTTCGATGCCTTATTGGCTGGCAAGACCCCAAAAATCATACCAACACTAGCAGAAACTGCAAGACTAAATAGGGCAACTGGGATTGATACTCCCACTTCTATACCCGCAATCAAACCTTGTAACAGTATACCAGCTATAGCGGTTAAGCCTGTCGCAATTGTCAAACCAATGACTCCGCCAAGCAAGGTCAAAATCATGGATTCAATCAAAAACTGAATTAAAATATTAGCACGTGTCGCACCCAAAGCCTTACGGAGACCAATCTCACGAGTACGCTCTGTTACCGAAACCAGCATAATGTTCATAACGCCAGTTCCTCCAACAAAGAGAGAAATCCCTGCAATGGCACTAATAATCGTCGTCATAAAACTAAACGATTGTTGAACTTCTGCAAATGCAGCTGACTCATCTGCTACTTGATATTCTCCCTGTTGCAAGCCAGCAAGCTCTGTCATTTTTCGTGCTAATTCTGGCCCCAGAGTTTGAGTCAAACTTGTGTCATTCACTCGAAAGACAATATTAGCTATTTCATCTACATTAAAATTCGCAGCAAGGGAGATATTTGTGGTAATGGGCAAGCCACCAAAACCATATATTTTTGAATTTTTAGACTCTTGACTAGTATAAACACCAATGACTCTATAACTAAAACCATTGACTTCTACAACCTTGTTAATAGCTTCTTGAGGAGAGCCAAATAGACTAATAGATAATTCTTCATCAAGCAAAATAACACTTGCAAACTCTTTGAAATCTTGCTCTCTCAGACTACGACCTGCAAGAATTTCATTGTTAACAGCCTCCATATACGTTCTGTTACCACCTGTCAAATTGGCATTTTCAACCTTTTTATCTTTATAAGTCAAGATGGCGTTCGTTGAGTTGGTTACATAGTAATTATCCACTCCCTTGAGCTTAGCAGCTTCCTTGACCCAAGATTCTTGCGGTTTTGGTGGTTCAACATGAACTTCCTCTTCTTTTCCAGAAACCGTAAAAGCTGATTGTTTCTGAGTAAAAGACCCATCTTTGCTTTTTTTAGAAGAGAAAAAGACACTGATATTTTTCTGAGATCTGGTCATGTTTTTATTGAGATATCGAGACATGGAATCACCCAGAGCCATAATCACAACAACCGATGAAACACCAATAATAATCCCAATCATGGTAAGCAAAGAACGCATCTTGTGAGCCATGATAGATGAAAAGGCAAATTTCAGATTCTGCATCTTAGTTTTCCTCCTTTTCTAACTGAGCACTATCAGACGAAATGACCCCATCTCGAATGACAATCTGACGTTTGGCATAAGCAGCGATTTCAGGCTCATGCGTTACCATGATAATGGTTTTTCCTTCTTTGTTCAAATCAACCAATAGTTGCATAATTTGGTTCCCTGTTTTGGTATCCAAGGCTCCTGTCGGTTCGTCCGCCAGGATAATAGAAGGATTGTTCACCAAGGCACGCGCAATAGCCACACGTTGCTTTTGACCACCAGATAATTCTGAAGGCAAATGGTGACTGCGTTCTGTCAATTCAACCTTATCTAAATACTCCTCAGCTAACTTGCGACGTTTTGAAGATGAAACTCCTGCGTAAATCAAGGGCAATTCTACATTTTGTAGAGCATTGAGTTTAGATAGAAGAAAGAACTGTTGAAAGACAAATCCGATTTGTTGGTTGCGGACCTTGGCTAGTTGTTTTTCACCTAGTCCAGCTACTTCTTGACCTTCAAGATAATACTCTCCACTAGTTGGTGTATCCAACATGCCAATCGTATTCATCAGAGTGGACTTACCAGAACCAGACGGCCCCATGATGGCAACAAACTCACCCTCATTCACTTCTAGGTTGATATTTTTGAGAACCTGCAGTTCTTGGTCACCGTTACGGTAACTTCTGCAGATATTTTTTAAACTAATTAGTTTCTTCATCAGCCTTCACCTCTTTTCCTTCCTCTAGAGAAGACGTTGGGTTACTGATGACCTTGACTCCATTTGTCAGACCTGAAGTGATTTCTTGGTTGTCTGCATCAGCATTACCCAAACCAACTTCCACTTTCTTGGCCTTTTTCTGCTCGTCAAGAACCCAGACATAGTTCTTATCATTTTCCATCACAACACTTGTCAGAGGAACCAAAATGGCTTTACTCTTATTCTTGACCTCAACGCTTACTGAAAATCCTTGTTTCAAGTCACCAATTTCACTTGTAACATCAATGGTATATGGATATTTAGAGCCAGAATTACCAGCTGTTGCGGCAGGAGCTGCACTTGCTGCTTCGCCATTGTTTTTAGGGTAGTCAGAAATGTAGCTAAGCTTACCAGTCCAGCTCTTATCTTGGTAAACTTTAGAAGTAAAGGTTACTTCTTGTCCTACAGAGAGGTTGGCAAGGTTATATTCAGATAGTTCACCCTTAACTTGCAAGTTTTCATTGCTAACGACATGAACTACCACCTGGCTAGCTCCTGTTGGAGATTTGGAAACGTTACGATTGACTTCGACCACAGTTCCTTCTAGGGTACTAAGAACCGTCATTGCATCCAACTGACTTTGAGCCTTGCTTAATTGTGCTGCTGCATCTGCACGGGCATCACGGGCATCACCTAGTTGTGCATCAATAGATGAAACTGAATTTCCTGCGACTGGAGCTGGAGTTTGCGCTGCAACTCCTTCGCCTCCTGCTGGCATTGGCAACTGTGGAGCCGGAGCTGAAACGGCTTCATTTCGTGCTTGGTTGAGTTCGTTGATATGACGGTCTGCCTTAGCTACTGCTCGACTCGCTGAATCATAGGCTGCCTGTGCTTCTGAGCTACTGTACTTAACTAAAGCCTGCCCTTCACTAACCTTATCACCTACAGAAACAAGGATTTCATCTAAATCTCCCTTACTAGCATCAAAATAAACATATTGTTCATTTTTTGCTGTTACTGTACCTGATAACAAAACAGAGGAGGCCACGCTTCCTTCCTTGACAACAACCAGATGAGTAGCCTCATCTTTTACAGCAGTATGAGAAGGTTGTCTAAAGAGCAAAATGCCCCCAGCACCCAATACAACTACACTCGCAGCACCAACTGCTGCATACAATTGCCACTTTTTAGCTTTACCATTCTTTTTCATAACGAAACTCCTTTTTGATTTAAAGTTCTTAACAATATTATACAAAAATTATCAATTTGAAACAATAACATTTCAGAACGAAATAATGACATTTCAGGATTTAATTATTGTTCGGATTTTTTGTTTAGTTATTGTACTAGATATATAATACACTTTATTTTTTCTTTTTGCAAGCCTTTTCTTTAATTTTTTTAAACGTAGCAGATTTTTGCAATCACATCAAAAAAAAGATAGAATATGACTATCAAAAAATGACACTCTACTATTTAAAAGAGTACAAAGGAGTTTTCAATGAGAGAATACGATATCATTGCTATCGGTGGAGGTAGCGGAGGAATTGCTACCATGAACCGTGCTGGTGAACACGGAGCCAAAGCGGCTGTTATTGAAGAAAAGAAATTAGGTGGAACCTGTGTCAACGTCGGTTGTGTTCCTAAGAAAATCATGTGGTACGGAGCACAAATTGCTGAGACTTTCCATCAATTTGGAGAAGACTACGGCTTTAAGACTACTGATCTCAACTTTGACTTTGCAACCCTACGTCGCAATCGTGAAGCCTACATCGATCGCGCTCGTTCTTCTTATGATGGCAGTTTTAAACGCAACGGTGTAGACTTGATTGAAGGTCATGCTGAATTTGTAGATTCTCATACTGTTAGCGTAAATGGTGAACTCATTCGTGCCAAACATATCGTGATTGCAACTGGTGCCCATCCAAGTATTCCTAATATTCCTGGTGCAGAACTAGGTGGCTCTTCTGATGATGTATTTGCCTGGGAAGAATTGCCAGAGTCAGTTGCCATTCTAGGTGCCGGCTATATTGCTGTTGAATTGGCTGGTGTTCTCCACACTTTTGGTGTCAAGACAGATCTCTTTGTTCGCCGTGATCGTCCTTTACGTGGTTTTGATTCCTACATCGTTGAAGGTTTGGTCAAGGAAATGGAAAGAACAAACTTACCACTTCATACTCACAAAGTCCCTGCTAAGTTAGAAAAAACTGCTGAAGGCATTACCATTCATTTCGAAGATGGTACTAGTCACACAGCTAGCCAAGTTATCTGGGCTACAGGTCGCCGTCCAAACGTTAAGGGCTTGCAACTTGAAAAAGCTGGAGTGACTCTAAACGAACGTGGCTTTATCCAAGTGGATGAATACCAAAATACTGTTGTTGAGGGAATCTATGCTCTAGGTGATGTAACGGGCGAGAAAGAATTGACTCCAGTTGCTATCAAGGCTGGACGCACTTTGTCTGAACGTCTCTTTAACGGAAAAACTACTGCTAAAATGGACTACTCAACTATTCCAACCGTTGTCTTTTCACACCCTGCTATCGGAACTGTTGGGCTGACAGAAGAGCAAGCTATTAAAGAATACGGTCAAGACCAAATCAAGGTTTACAAATCAAGCTTCACTTCTATGTACTCTGCTTGCACTTGCAACCGTCAAGAAACACGTTTCAAATTGATCACAGCTGGTTCTGAAGAAAAAGTTGTCGGACTTCATGGAATTGGCTATGGTGTTGATGAAATGATTCAAGGATTTGCTGTTGCTATCAAAATGGGAGCAACCAAAGCTGACTTTGATGCAACCGTAGCGATTCACCCAACTGCATCTGAAGAATTTGTAACCATGCGTTAATCGAAACAAAAAGAAGCTGATACAAATGTGTCTGCTTCTTTTTTGATGATTTACGAAATGATGAAAACAACTTACCCAGTCAGCAAATCGGCTGTTACAGTTTTTGTTACCTTATTTTTTAAAAACGGTTGACAATAATTCTCCTACGAGTATAATTGTTACTATACATTAGAAAAGAGGTTAACAATTTTGAAAAAAGCACACGTTTATGCCATCCCTGCTATTGGGGCTGCTCTTATTGCTGTATTGGCACAAATCACTCTTCCAATTGGGCCTGTTCCCTTCACTCTACAAAACTTTGCAATCGGCCTGATTGCTACTGTCTTTAGACCGAGAGAGGCTGTACTTTCTGTCGGACTCTATCTTCTTCTGGGTGCTATCGGTCTCCCTGTCTTTGCAGGAGGGGGAGCTGGATTGCAGGCGTTGGTTGGTCCTACTGCAGGTTATCTTTGGTTTTATCTTGTTTATTCTGGACTTACCTCTTCTCTAACTAACAGCAATAGTGGTTTTGTCAGAATTTTTCTAGCAAATCTCTTGGGAGATACACTTGTCTTTGTTGGTGGAATCATTGGATTGCATTTCCTAGCTGGAATGCCATTTGAAAAAGTTCTTGTTGTAGGGGTTCTTCCCTTTATCATCCCAGATCTTGGTAAAATTATTGCTATTAGTTTTATTAGCCGTCCATTACTTCAACGCCTTAAAAATCAGGCTTACTTTACTAACTAAAAAAAGGATATCGAGTTGTCATGACTCAATATCCTTTTCTTCAATTTTGAAAACTTAGTTGCCTTTAAAGGCATCCACCATGGTTTGAAATTCTTCATTTGAGAGGGTAATCCCTTTACCCATTTTAGTGTGGTCTGGACTCCAAGCACGAATATCAAACTTAGCAGGAGCACCATTAAAGCTCACACGGTTGATTTCCTTGGTCCAACCTTTTTCGTTTTCAGAAAGAGTCAACAAGTGCTCTTCAATTTCAAATGTAAATTCTGCCATTTTCTTCTCCTTTTTTAGCTTTCATTAGTTTATTCGTAAAATCTTGTAGATTTAAGGAAAATTTTATATAATATTGATATAAAAGAAGGGAGGCCACTACTATGAGACATAAGTTCCAGCAAGTTCTAGATAAAATACATGACTTTTTAAATGGACATGACCAACCTGACCAGACTGAAACCAACTCCCTGACTGCTACTATTGAAGAGGCTATCCAGAAACAAACTGCTGTTCATCTTATCTTGTCTGAGACAAGTTTTACAGGCGACATCATCAAATACGATCAGCAACGTCAGCAAATTATCGTGAAAAATTTTGCCAAAAATGTGAGCCGTATTATCCGCATAAGCGATATTCAACGCCTGAGATTTGTCCCTTCAACAGTCCAAACAGCCCAAAAAAATAGATTTAAGAAAGAGTGAGATGTAGTTACTGCATCCCACTCTTTTTTCTTAGCGAACTTGTTCAAAATGTAAATGAACGGCGATATGATCTCCATAACCACTTCTTTCCAAGTCACGTTGTAAACGATAGGAAATATAGTGTTCTGCAATGGTAATGTAACCTGCACCCAGTAAACGATGTTCAACCATAGACTGAATCATGCTGATGGTAGCACGTTCCACCTTGGCTTCTTCCAAATCCAAAACCACTTTCTTAGTGACTTGTGCAAGGTTTTGACGCAAATCATCTGTCAATACATAGACAGTCTGAGCTGCCTTTAAGATGGCTTGGTAAATCTTATCTGGATTAAATTCAGCAATTTCTCCATCACGTTTGATTACTTGCATAGGTTTCTCCTTTATTCTTTGTTTTCTGTGATTTCTGCCAGCATTTTTTCTTCTTCTGCTGTCAGTTGATAATTTTCTAACAAATCCGGTCTGCGCTCATAAGTTTTCTTTAAACTCTCATACAATCGCCACTGACGAATCTTTTCATGGTGCCCGCTCATCAGTACATCTGGCACGACCATTCCTCGATAATCATAAGGGCGTGTGTACTGAGGATATTCAAGAAGGCCAGAAGAAAAACTATCATCTTGGTGGCTAGACTCCTTGCCAATCACTTCTGGAATCAGGCGTACCGTCGCATCAATCATAGTCATGGCCGCCAATTCTCCTCCAGTAAGGACATAATCTCCTAGGGAAATCTCATCTGTCACCAGTGTCTTGATGCGCTCATCATAACCCTCGTAGTGCCCACAGATAAAGATTAGCTCTTCCTCTTGAGCCAAATCCTCAGCATAGGCCTGATCAAACTGCTTGCCAGCTGGGTCTAGGAGAATGACGCGAGGATTTTTCTTTTCAATAGCATCAAAGGCATCGAAAATAGGTTGGGCTCGGAGCAACATCCCCTGACCGCCTCCATATGGCTCATCATCAACGTGACGGGCTTTTTCAGCATATTCTCGAAAATTATGATACTGGATATCCAAGAGCCCTTTTTCACGAGCCTTTCCAACAATTGAGTGCTCTAGCGGAGAAAACATCTCTGGAAAGAGGGTTAAAATATCAATTTTCATCGTCTAACCCTTCTAAGATTTCCACATCGACGCGGTTATTCGGAATATCAACATTGAGAATCACTGGTGGGATATAAGGTAAAAGCAAATCACGTTTACCTTTTCGCTTGACCACCCAGACATCATTAGCACCTGGTTGTAGGATTTCCTTGATGGTTCCAATCAAGTTATCACCCTCATAGACTTCCAAACCGATAATCTCGTGATAGTAGAATTCTCCATCATCCAAATCGTTTAAATCTTCCTCAGCAACCTTGAGACTGTATCCTTTGTACTTTTCGATAGCGTTGATATGGTACATATCTTTGAATTTAATAATGTCAAAGTTCTTATGCTTACGGTGGCTAGCGATAATCACTGTTTGAACAAACTGATCTTTTTCATCAAACAAAGCCAGCTCAGCCCCTTTTTTAAACCGCTCTTCTGCAAAATCCGTCACAGACAAGACTCGCATCTCACCCTGTAACCCCTGCGTATTGACGATTTTCCCAACATTAAAGTAGTTCATCTTGTCTCCTGTACTCTATTTCTATCCTTTATTTTATCACGTTCCAGGGATTTTCTCAAGTTGGATAAATCTCATCTTACAGAACTACTACTTCTTCAAAGAATTCACCAATTATCTGATTAAACTCTTCAGGATGATCATTCATCGGTTGGTGTTTGCTATCTGAAATCGTTACTTGACGCGCATTGGGATTTAAGGCAATGATACCATCGTAGATCATTTTTAGGTGTTTGGGAAAATCATTTTCGCCTCTTACTAATAGCATGGGAGGATTTCCTTGATATCCTTCTATCTCATGGACT
Organism: bacterium; assembly: GCA_905221105.1. GTDB lineage: Bacteria > Bacillota > Bacilli > Lactobacillales > Streptococcaceae > Streptococcus. The sequence continues at coordinate 71,751 of CAJNBW010000005.1, read as the reverse complement.
GCCAAGAAACCTGTAATTCCAAGGTTCAAGAAAACATCTCTCCCAGTTTCTATAATGGCCGTCTTGACCAATTCTCTTGTGATAGGGTTATCAGTACACATTTTTGAGTTCTTGTCTGCGATCACCTTCCAAAGAATCGTTTTATACATAAGAGAACTATATTTGATTCGACCTTTTTCTTTATCTGATAGGTAACGGTGCTGTCCCCAACTATCTACCATGACCAAGGCTAGGACTCTTTCTGGATGGCGATAGGTGTACTCTTGAAGTGGGTTTCCTCCCCAAGAATGACCAACCAATATCGCCTTATCTAGCTGGAAATAGGACAAAATAGCATCTACATCTTGAACAGCGCCTTCTAAGTCAGGTAGGCCAACTTTCATAGGTGATTCCCCCTGACCTCTAACATTGACAAAGTAAAGGTCAAATCCATCAAAAGCATCATACTGGTGGGCCCACATCTGACTACGTCCACAAGCTCCATGATAAAAAATAATGTGGCCTTTATTTGCGTTTCCCGGACGATGATAAACAACCAAATCACAATCTACAACTGGTATAAGGTGACGTTTTAACATCTCAGGTTCTCTATTATAAAAAGCAATAGCTTCAGCAATATCATTTTGCTTCATTATTACACTCTCTCCTCTTTATCCTAGTGTCATTCTTTTTATCTATTTTATCATGGTTTTCTAAACTTAGTTTCATTAAAAATTTTGAATTTTCTGCATTATTTGGATAAAGAAAAAGACTGCTACGCAATCTTTACTTTTTTCTCCTCAGATTCATGCCTAAAATTCCAGCAATAATCAAAGTTGCTCCGATTACATGGTAGCTATAAATTGGTTCGTGGAGGATAATAGCCCCGGCTAAAATGGTCAAAACTGTTCCAAGATTGCCAAAGACACTGACGGTCGATGCTCCAAGTCGAACAATAGCATAGATAGAGAGACTACCAGTAACAATAGAGGCTAGAATTCCCAAATAGAGAATTGAAAGAAGATAAGATACCTGTCCAAGTGGCGCAAAGTAATCTAATATGTTCCCCTCTAGATAGTGCGAGGTCAGACTCAGCGTATTAAAGGTGACGAAGCCAACAAATATCACAACAGCTGTCATATCCATGGCCCGATAGCGACCTCCTTTAGACTTGCTGAGAATATTGTTTATCGCATTTGCAAGAACGGATCCCAACATCAAAAGAAAACCCAAGCTAGCAGTTTCCGTGCTAAAGTTTGCTCCTTTGCTTAGGAAGATGAAAACTACTCCTGCTACGGATAAAATTAAAAAAAACTTTTGCAGCAAGCTTGTCTTTTCCTTGAGAAAGACCGATGCCAAAAGGAGAGTAAAAATCGGGACAAGAGCTTGTAAAATTCCAGCTTCAGAAGACGATATATACTGTAAAGCAAAGGATTGAAAAATAAAAAAGAAAAGCGGATAGAAAAGACTCATCGGCAGAATAGAAAGAATATCTTTTCTACTTAAACTCACATTGATAAGTTTTGTTTGATGAAGGATGACCAATACCAGAGCAGCGATTGTATAGCGATGTGCCAAGTTTGTAAGAGGACTGGCATAGCCCAAAGCTATCTTAGTAAATAAAAAAGAAAAACCAATGATGGCTGAAAAGGATAAGGCCGCTAGGTATGCTTTTGTTTTCTCGTTCATAGATTATTACTCCCTTAAAAGTAGCTATTCTCAAGATAGATAGATTAGAATTTTTGAGACTATCTTTCCATTTTAGCATAGTAAAATCCTAGATGCTATTTCTAGGATTGATATTTTATGTCCACTATCCCTCTTTCAAGCTGATAAATTCTTTCTCATTAACTATAAAGGAGTCAGCTATTCTGACCTGCTTTTCTCGTTCTTGTCTCACAAGTCCTAACTTATCTGCCTCTTGGAGATTCCTTACTTTGATAGTATAATCCACCATTTTCCTTGCTTTATCTTTCTTATATTTACTAATACCTTCTTTATTAGTCAAAATTTGATTTCTTATCGTCTTAGAGGTCCCCCTTCAAAAATCCTTCCAAATCACGTTCATGTTGGTACTTAATAGATGCAGTTTTATCTTTCTCAAAGATGGTTTTAGTTAGGTCAATCTGGTTGATGGCTGCGATTGCGACGGTGTAGTGAATAATATCAGCCAGTTCTTTAGCAAGTTCCTCGTTAGAATCTTGCACCCCTTCTTTTCGACCAGAGCGCCCATTCAAAACTTCGGCTACTTCTCCGACTTCCTCCACTAGCTTCATAAAGAGACCTTCCTCAGTCCGAGACTGCTGGTAATGTTCGAGTAAGTAGTCTTGTAATTGTCTAAACGTTAAATCCTTCATATCCTGCTCCTTGCAAAAAAAGCGAGACATTCGTCCCGCCCTTCTTATTTTTCGTCAATAACGATTCTTACTTTTTTGTCTTCAGTTGGGACAGAGTAGACAATCGTTCTTATCGCAGAAATAGTGCGACCCTTACGACCGATTACACGACCCACATCACTTTGATCAAGATCCAAATGATATTCCAAAAATTCTGGTGTATCTTCAATCTTGATAGTTAAGGCATCTGGTTGTGAAATCAAGGGTTTCACAATCGCAATAATGAGATTTTCAATCGTATCCATCTGTCAACCTACTTTAAACTTATTTTGAGAATTTAGAATCGTGGAATTTCTTCAATACACCTTCTTTTGAAAGGATGTTGCGAACTGTATCTGAAGGTTGAGCTCCATCAGCCAACCATGCAAGAACGCGATCTTCTTTCAAAGTTACTTGATTTTCAGCAACAAGTGGGTTGTAAGTTCCAACTGTTTCGATGAAACGTCCGTCACGTGGTGAACGTGAATCTGCTACGTTGATACGGTAGAAAGGTTTTTTCTTAGAACCCATACGAGTCAAACGGATTTTAACTGCCATTTTTAAAGTCTCTTTTCTTATTTTTTATTTCGGTGAAATAGCTGAGCTATTTAGCACATGTTCTATTATATCAGATTTCTGACAGGTGTCAAGAAAAAAACTTGACAGACTATAAAATTTTTAAAACTTTTAGAAATTTGCTAGAATAGGAAATAAATGTTTGAAAGAGGCTATCAGTGAATACTATTTTAGAAACATTTTATAAAGACCATCAAGTCAAACCCATATCGCCTGAACGTGATTTGGATGCTTGGCTTCTAAATCCCAAGCCTGTTCCCAAACGAAACATGGAATTATTAACAGATAACTTACTAGCAGGTGATATCATTTTACTATGGAGAATCCAGTTTGGCACTTTTACCACCGAAACCTGGTTTCCTAAATAATTTGAATACACTTATGGCATTGATGCCCCTAAACACCTAAAAACTCTGGTAGAAAAAGGTTATTACTGTCATTGAAACTGCTTTTGATTCACTTGACCATCTGAATGCTACAATGAAAAAGAATATTTTGAAAAGCAAGGGAATTACAGGACTATCTAAGATGAAGGCTGCCGATCTAGACCAAGCCCTTCATGACCACTTCTCAGAAGAAGAATTAGCAAGTCACTTTGCAACTCGTGGCTACAAATTGAGTCCAAAGGGGGAGCAGATACTGGAATAGTACCAGGACATTATCGACCGTCATCCAAAGAAAAATCTCTAATCAAGCGACTTTTTAGTTTCCTTTCTCTAAAACTGTCTTGTCACTAATATTTGAAATCCACTTCCTTTTAGGGTACAATGGTAGAAATGAATTTTTGAGAGGATCAGAATGAAAAAACTAGCAACCCTTCTTTTACTATCCACTGTAGCCCTAGCTGGATGTAGCAGCATCCAACGTAGCCTGCGTGGTGATGATTATGTGGATTCAAGTCTTGCTGCTGAAGAAAGCTCTAAAGCAGCTGCTCAATCTGCCAAGGATTTAAACGATGCTTTAACAAATGAGAATGCCAATTTCCCTCAACTTTCTAAGGAAGTTGCTGAAGATGAGGCTGAAGTGATTCTCCACACAAGTCAAGGCGATATCCGTATCAAACTCTTCCCTAAACTCGCTCCTCTAGCGGTTGAAAACTTCCTCACTCATGCCAAAGAAGGCTACTATAACGGCATTACCTTCCACCGTGTCATCGATGGCTTCATGGTTCAAACTGGAGATCCAAAAGGGGACGGTACAGGTGGTCAGTCTATCTGGCATGACAAGGATAAGACAAAAGACAAGGGAACTGGATTCAAAAACGAGATCACTCCTTATCTCTATAACATCCGTGGTGCTCTTGCGATGGCAAATACTGGTCAACCAAATACCAATGGTAGTCAATTCTTCATCAACCAAAACTCCACAGATACCTCTGCTAAACTCCCTACAAGCAAGTATCCAAAGAAAATCATCGAAGCCTACAAAGAAGGTGGAAATCCTAGTCTAGATGGCAAACACCCAGTCTTTGGTCAAGTGATTGACGGTATGGATGTTGTAGATAAGATTGCTAAAACTGAAAAAGATGAGAAAGACAAACCAACTACTGCTATTACTATCGATAGCATCGAAGTGGTGAAAGACTACGATTTTAAACTCAATGAAAATCAAAGAGCAAACTAGGAAACTAGCCGCAGGCTGTACTTGAGTACGGCAAGGCGACGTTGACGCGGTTTGAATTTGATTTTCGAAGAGTATTAAATCTTAAAAACCTAAAAAATACAGTACCCACATTCGGTACTGTATTTCTTTTATACTGATTTTTAAGTTAGCTTGTTAAAATCCCAGATTTGGTCCATCCAGCCTTCATAGAAGTCTGGTTCGTGGCAGACCATAAGAATAGATCCCTTGTATTCTTTAAGAGCACGTTTAAGTTCATCCTTGGCATCCACATCCAAGTGGTTGGTCGGCTCGTCCAGCACTAAAACATTGTTTTCACGATTCATCAAGAGACAGAAACGAACCTTGGCTTGTTCCCCACCTGACAAGACCTGAATTTGACTTTCGATATGCTTAGTTGTCAGACCACAACGGGCAAGGGCTGCACGAACTTCCGCTTGGTTAAGTGCAGGAAAGGCATTCCAAACAGCCTCTAGTGGTGTTTGACGATTGCCACCTTCTACTTCCTGCTCAAAGTAACCGAGTTCTAGATAATCACCACGTTCAACTTCCCCAGCAATCGGCGGAATAATCCCCAAGAGAGACTTCAAGAGAGTTGTTTTCCCGATACCATTTGCACCGATAATAGCAACCTTTTGATTGCGTTCAAAGGTAAGATTCAAAGGCTTAGTAAGAGGACGGTCGTAACCAATCTGCAAATCCTTGGCTTGGAAGATAAAGCGCCCAGGTGTACGAGCCGATTTGAAATCAAAGGATGGTTTTGGTTTCTCACTTTGCAGTTCGATAATATCCATCTTATCCAATTTCTTCTGACGGGACATAGCCATATTTCGTGTTGCAACACGCGCTTTGTTTCGAGCCACGAAGTCCTTGAGGTCCGCAATCTCTTTCTGCTGACGTTCGTAGGCTGCCTCTAGCTGAGATTTCTTCATAGCATAGACTTCTTGGAACTGGTAGTAGTCACCAGAGTAACGCGTCAGCTGTTGATTCTCCACATGGTAGACAATATTAATCACATCGTTCAGGAATGGAATATCGTGTGAAATGAGAACAAAGGCATTCTCATAGTTTTGGAGATAGCGCTTGAGCCAGTCAATATGCTCAGCATCCAAGTAGTTGGTTGGCTCGTCCAGAAGCAAGATATCAGGCTTTTCAAGGAGGAGTTTGGCCAAAAGTACCTTGGTTCTTTGCCCCCCTGACAAAGAAGTTACATCCGTATCCATGCCAAAGTCCATAACACCAAGAGCACGCGCCACTTCGTCAATTTTGGCATCCAAGGTATAGAAATCACGACTCTCCAAACGGTCTTGGAGTTCGCCAACTTCTTCCATGAGAGCATCAACATCCGCTCCGTCTTCAGCCATTTCCATATAGAGGTCATTGATACGAGCTTCTGCTTTGAAAAGCTCATCAAAGGCTGTACGGAGCACATCTCGAACAGATTGACCTTCAGCAAGGACGGAGTGCTGATCCAAGTAACCGGCAGTCACATATTTGGACCACTCAACCTTCCCTTCATCTGGCAGCATTTTACCAGTCACGATGCTCATAAAGGTTGATTTCCCTTCACCATTGGCACCGACCAGGCCGATATGTTCTCCCTTGAGGAGACGGAAGGACACATCTTCAAAAATTGCACGGTCACCAAAACCGTGACTCAGATTTTTAACTTCTAAAATACTCATTTTAATTCCTTATTTTGTTTTTATGTAATTGTTTATAGAGGAGCCAAGCCAAATAGCCACCCAAGGTATTGGTCCACAAATCATCAATCTCAAAGACGCGATTGAAATCAAAGAAAAAGTCCAAGACCAACTGCGTACACTCGATTCCAAGACTCACTAGAAAACTGAAAAGAAGAACTCTTTTTGTTTTCCTTAAGTTTGGAAAGAGATAAAGGAGTTGGAACATCAGAGGAAAAAGCAAGAAGACATTGAGGATATTTTGTAAAAAAATCCAATATAATTGTCCCATATCACTCACTTCGCCCAGTTTCCAGAAAGAATTGAAAGGAGTCAAAAGAAAAACCAGGCGTCCAAGATGCTGAATACCTGGAGTTTCCACCCCCACGGGAGAATGTTCTTGAGGAGTAAAACAAAAGTAGACGATACAAATGCTATAGAAAATGACTCCCAAGACCACAACATGATTATAAGTTTTCTTTATCATTAAGGATTGACTGCTGCGACTGCTTTCTGGCGGTCACGTTTCATTGTATTAGAACGCAATTGTCCACAAGCTGCATCAATATCAGTACCATGCTCTTGACGAACAACACAGTTAACTCCTTTTTTCTTGAGTGTATCATAGAAGGCCATCACGCGCTCTTTAGGACTACGGCTATATTGGTCATGCTCACTAACTGGGTTATAAGGAATCAGGTTCACATAAGACAATTTCTTAATGTTCTTGAGCAATTCAGCCAATTCCAAGGCTTGTTCAACACCATCGTTGACTTCATTAAGCATAATATATTCAAAGGTTACACGACGGTTGGTTGTTTCGATATAATACTCAATAGCTGCAAAGAGTTTTTCAATCGGAAAGGCGCGGTTAATCTTCATGATGCTTGAGCGCAATTCATTGTTAGGTGCGTGAAGGGAAACGGCAAGATTGACCTGAACTCCTTCATTAGCAAAATCACGAATTTTATGGGCCAAACCTGAGGTTGAAACCGTGATATGACGAGCACCGATGGCCATTCCCTTGTCATCATTGATAGTACGAACGAAATTCAAGACATTGTTGTAGTTATCAAATGGTTCACCAATTCCCATGACAACAATATGGCTGACGCGTTCGTCCTGACCACGTTCGTCGAAGTATTTCTGAACCAGCATGATCTGCGCTACGATTTCCCCATTATTGAGGTCACGTTGCTTCTTAATCAAACCAGAGGCACAGAAGGTACAACCGATATTACAGCCGACCTGAGTGGTCACACAGACTGACAAACCATAGTGTTGTCTCATCAATACTGTCTCAATCAACATACCATCAGGCAATTCAAAAAGATATTTGACAGTCCCATCAGCAGACTCTTGCACGATTCGCTGTTTCAAGGGATTGACTACAAACTGGTCATTGAGCTTAGCAATCAAATCTTTTGAAAGGTTGGTCATTTCTTCAAATGACTGCACACGTTTACGGTAAAGCCATTCCCAGATTTGATCTGCACGAAATTTCTTTTCACCCTGCTCCAATACCCATTCCTGCATGGTTTGACGTGTTAAACTATAAATTGACGGTTTCATTTCTTCTCCTTATTCTCTACTCACTTCTGACGAATGACAAAATGACGTTGCCCCTTGTCCTCTTTCTGAGAATGCTGGTCTTTCTGACGACGTCTATTTTTCTTATCTGCATTCGATTTTCGTTTGGTTTGAGTCGGTTTCTTTCCTTTTCTAGAAGGCGTCTCTTCTTCCTTCTTACGCATTTTCTTGTCAAATGATGCTCGTTTAGGGGCTTCATTTTCTAGGACAAAATAGGCACAACCATAACTACAATACTCTAAAAGGTAGTCTTGTAAACGACTGATTTTCTCCAGATTTTCCTCTGTTCGATCATCCTTGTAGAAACCTCGTAGGCGAAGCTGTTCGTTGCTCCAGTCCCCAACGATATAATCAAACTTGGTTAAGACTTCTGAAAAACGCTGATTAAAAGCCGTCACATCAAAGGCATCCTTGATATTTTCAACCAAGGAAAAAGCTATCCCTTCCGTTTCAACCTTGTCCCCGTGTAAATGGAACTCAGGACCAGGAAACTTGTTATAGTTGTATAATTCAGGTGCAATTTCTTTTCGCATAGATATCCTTTTTCCACGATTACTTAATACTTTATTCTACCATAATTTCTAGCAGTTAGCACGTTTCTCATAAAAATGAAAAAAGTCTGACGATTTTGTCAGACCAGAATCATATAACCTAAAAAAGAGAAGAACAATTCTTCCCTCCAACTATCATTATTTAGCAGCTGCGTACAATTCATCTACTTTGTTCCAGTTGATCACTGAGAAGAAAGCTTTGATGTAGTCAGGACGCACGTTGCGGTATTTCACGTAGTAAGCATGTTCCCAAACGTCCAAGCCCAAGATTGGTTTTTTACCTTCTGAGATTGGTGTATCTTGGTTTGCTGTTGAAGTCACTTCAAGTTTCCCTTCTTTGTTGACAACCAACCATGCCCATCCAGAACCGAAACGAGTTGTAGCTGCCGCAGTGAAGGCTGCTTGGAATTCTTCAAATGAACCAAATGTTGTATCGATTGCTGCTGCAAGTTCTGCTGATGGAGCTGTTTTTTCAGGAGTCATCAATTCCCAGAAAAGAGCGTGGTTCAAGTGTCCACCACCATTGTTGATAAGTGCTTGACGGATATCAGCTGGGATAGATTCTACATCAGCAAGCAAGGTTTCAAGATCTTCACCGATTTCAGGGTGTTTTTCTAGAGCTGCATTAGCATTGTTGACATAAGTTTGATGGTGTTTGTCATGGTGCAAGTGCATTGTTTCCGCATCGATGTATGGTTCCAAAGCGTCGTATGCATATGGAAGATCTGGTAAGATAATAGCCATCTGTAATACCTCTTTTTCTTTCTATATGAAAATGATAACGCAAACATTCACTTTTTTCAAGTTTTTTGCTTATAGATGAAGAAATCACTAAGAAACCCACGACAAGATAATCCTGACGCGGGTTAAAAAATTTTTTCAGATAGGATTAATTTACCTGACTAGCAATCTGTAGGAGTGCCTTTTCAAAAAGGAAACCTTTTTCATAAAGACCTGTCTTAATCTGATAGTCTGTCTCAATCAAATAGGAAATAGCTTGCTTCAAAAAGCTCAAGGAAAGTCCTCGCGAATCTCTCAGCGCAAACTTGATTTGATAGGGATTGGGAGTGCGTCCCAGATAACTACCTAGACTACTTGCAATCTGCGCTTCTGTTTGGCCAGAGTCCGATAAAATCTTCACCTGAATAAAAGTCCGAAATTGTCCTAACATGACAGCTATGAGCTTAATTTCGTCTTCCCCTTGCAAGGTCAAGTCTCTAACCAAGTAGCGCGCCTGGTCCATCTTTTTAGTCAAAATAAACTGAGTTAAATCAAAAATATTGTCCTGCAAGGTCTTGGGAATAGCATTGACAATATCCTCTTCCTCAATAACAGAATCCGCCTTATAGGACTGTAAAAAGAGCAGATTTTTCTGGATTTCGCTAAATTGAAAACCAGATTTGACGAGGAGATTTTCAAAGGATTGCCCCACAAACTGCAGACCTTGTTTCTGGCTCCACTTTTGGAAATACTGGCGCAATTCTTGTTCTTTGGCTTCTACTGCATCAAAAACCTTGGCATCACGCCTAAGTAATTTAACCAACCGTCTTTTGCTATCCAGTTTTCCTTCCGCAAAGATCAACAACTTGGTTGTTGGCGAAGGGTTATCAAGGTATTCCTCAAATGACTTGAGCTCATCATCTGTTAAAAAGCGTTTCTTGGCTGTTGTGATATCGACAAAATGGTCTAATATCACGATTTTCTCATCCGCAAAGAAAGGAAGGCTGACCAACTCCAGTTCAACATCCTTGTAAACTACTTCTTTCATATCAAAGTAGGCAAAGTTGAGGTCGGCAGAATCATAACCAATCTGTTTCAACACTCGACTCTTCATCACTTCAAACTGACCCTGATCCGTCCCTGTAAAAAGGCTCAGGTTAGGTAAATTTGATAAAGTCAACTTCTGACTTTCTTCAATGGCTAGCATCTTCTCTCCTTTCTTCTGATTTTTCGATTTAATTTAGTCAATATAGCGCAATTTCCCACGGAAATCTTCTAGGCTCTCGTACCCTTTTTCCGCCATGATTGCTTTTAGTTCATTGCTAATGCGTTCGAAGGCACCGACACCTTCTTTGTGAAGGGTGGTTCCCACTTGTACCATACTAGCACCACAAAGGATGTGTTCAAAGGCATCACGACCAGTCAGAACGCCACCTGTTCCAATGATTTGAATTTGAGGATTGAGACGTTGATAGAAGGCATGAACATTAGCAAGAGCAGTTGGTTTGATGTATTCTCCACCAATTCCACCAAAACCATTCTTAGGCCGAATAACGACAGATTCGTCTTCTATATAGAGGCCGTTTCCGATTGAGTTAACGCAGTTGACAAACTTGAGTGGATACTTGTTGAAAATAGCAGCTGCTTGATCAAAGTGAACAATATCAAAATAAGGTGGCAATTTAATTCCTAAAGGTTTGGTAAAGTAGGCAAATACTTCTGACAAAATCTGGTCAGTTGTCTCAAAATCATAGGCAATCTGAGGTTTACCTGGAACATTTGGGCAGGAAAGATTCAGCTCGGTCAGTCCTTTGAATTCACTCTCTTGGACTTTTTTCAAGATAGTATGGGTTTCCTCTGGAGACATGCCGACCAGAGATAAAAAGAAAGTTCGGTTCGGCTCTTTTTCCTGCAAATCCAAAAGATAATCCAAATAATAGTCTAAGCCATTATTGGGTAAACCCATGGAGTTGATAGAACCAAGAGGAACATCTTGATAGCGTGGCTCAGGATTTCCCTGACGAAAGTCCAAGGTCGCTGTCTTTGTGACAAAGGTTCCTGCCACTGAGTTTTTAACGCCTTCCAGCTCCTCTATCGTCATGCAAGCCACACCTGCTGCATTCATCAAACAATTGTCAAACTCAAAACCAGCAATTTGTGTTTTCGTTGATACCATGATTCTGATCCTCCAGATTCCTTTTATTGCTAATATTATACCATACTTTCAGATTTTCTCTTTTAGAAAGATATTTCCAAGAAAACGTTCGTATTTTTATCTATTTTAAAAAAGCCTCAAAACTAAATTGATAGAATTTTTAGAAAATTTTTGTTTTTCTCTTTACAGTTAAAAAAAAATCTGCTATAATGACACACATAATTAAATTAGAATTTAAGGAGAACGATATGACATCTGCTAAAGAATATATCCAAAGCGTGTTTGAAACTGTAAAAGCTCGTAACGGGCACGAGGCTGAATTCCTCCAAGCTGTTGAAGAATTTTTCAACACTTTGGAACCTGTATTTGAAAAACACCCTGAGTATATCGAAGAAAATATCTTGGCACGTATTACTGAGCCAGAACGCGTGATTTCTTTCCGTGTTCCTTGGGTTGACCGTGATGGAAAAATTCAAGTAAACCGTGGTTACCGTGTTCAATTCAACTCAGCTGTTGGACCATACAAAGGCGGACTTCGTTTCCACCCAACTGTAAACCAAGGGATTTTGAAATTCCTCGGATTTGAACAAATCTTCAAAAACGTCTTGACTGGACTTCCAATCGGTGGAGGTAAGGGTGGATCAGACTTCGATCCTAAAGGTAAAACAGATGCTGAAGTGATGCGCTTCTGCCAAAGCTTCATGACTGAATTGCAAAAACACATCGGACCATCACTTGACGTACCTGCTGGTGATATCGGTGTTGGTGGACGTGAAATTGGTTACCTTTACGGCCAATACAAACGCCTTAACCAATTTGATGCCGGTGTCTTGACTGGTAAACCTCTTGGATTTGGTGGTAGCTTGATTCGTCCAGAAGCAACTGGTTACGGTTTGGTTTACTACACTGAAGAAATGCTTAAAGCTAACGGCAACGGCTTTGCTGGTAAGAAAGTGGTTATTTCAGGTTCTGGTAACGTAGCCCAATACGCTCTTCAAAAAGCGACTGAACTTGGTGCAACTGTTATCTCTGTTTCTGACTCAAATGGTTATGTCATCGATGAAAATGGTATCGACTTCGATCTTTTGGTTGATGTTAAAGAAAAACGTCGTGCTCGTTTGACTGAGTATGCCGCTGAAAAAGCAACTGCAAGCTACCACGAAGGTTCTGTATGGACTTACGCTGGCAACTATGACATTGCTCTTCCATGTGCTACTCAAAACGAAATCAATGGTGAAGCAGCTAAACGTTTGGTTGCTCAAGGAGTTATCTGTGTATCTGAAGGTGCCAACATGCCAAGCGACCTTGATGCCATCAAAGTTTACAAAGAAAATGGTATCTTCTACGGACCTGCAAAGGCTGCCAACGCTGGTGGTGTAGCCGTTTCAGCCCTTGAAATGAGTCAAAACAGTCTTCGCCTCTCATGGACTCGTGAAGAAGTTGATGGACGTCTCAAAGATATCATGACAAACATCTTCAACACAGCTAAAACAACTTCAGAAACATACGGTCTTGATAAAGACTACCTTGCAGGGGCTAACATTGCTGCCTTTGAAAATGTAGCAAACGCTATGATTGCTCAAGGTATTGTTTAAGATTCATTTGCTTAATCCTCAATCACTCCGATTGGGGATTTTTAGATTGAGTTAAAAAATTTGTATAGTTATTTATTCCTTTTTTTGCCCCCTGGTACATAAAAAGAAAAACCCTGCCAAATTAATTTTTGGTAGGGTTTTTGGTAGGAAACTAAATAAATTTATCAGTTTCTAAAATGTGTTCACGATTCTAAAAGGCTGATACTATAGTATTCCGAATTCTAATTGGTATATGCCTCTTATTTAAGAGTAACTGAAGCTCCAGCTTCTTCCAATTTAGCTTTGATTTCTTCAGCTTCTGCAGTTGCAACGCCTTCTTTAACAAGTGCTGGTGCACCGTCAACAAGTTCTTTAGCTTCTTTAAGACCAAGACCAGTGATTTCACGTACAACTTTGATAACGCCAACTTTTTTGTCGCCTGCAGATGTCAATTCAACGTCGAATGAATCTTTAGCAGCACCAGCGTCAGCAGCACCAGCTGCAGCAACAGCTACAGGAGCAGCTGCAGTTACACCAAATTCTTCTTCGATAGCTTTTACAAGGTCGTTCAATTCAAGGATTGAAGCTTCTTTAATTTCAGCAATAATGTTTTCAATGTTCAATGCCATTGTTATTTCCTCCAAATAAGTTTTTAAATTTATAATATTTTTTTTGTAGCTAGGCTACGCTGCGTAGCTTAAGATTAAGCTGCGTCTTCTTTGTTGTCTGCAACCGCTTTGACTGCAAGAGCAACGTTGCGCACTGGCGCTTGAAGTACAGAAAGGAGCATAGAAAGAAGTCCTTCGCGGTTTGGAAGAGTTGCAAGTGCAAGAATCTCTTCTTTAGATGCGACAGCGCCTTCGATTGCACCACCTTTGATTTCAAGTGCTTCAGCGTCTTTAGCAAAATCGTTCAAGATTTTCGCTGGTGCGATAACATCTTCGTTAGAAAATGCTACTGCAGATGGTCCAACAAATACTGATGCAAGTTCTTCAAGACCAGCTTTTTCAGCTGCACGACGCAAGATTGAGTTTTTAATAACTTTATACTCAACTTCGCTTCCACGAAGCTCACGACGAAGAACTGTATCTTGCTCAACTGTCAAACCACGAGCGTCAACAACGACGATAGATGCAGCAGCTTTCATTTTTTCAGCTACTACGTCAACTAGTTCCGCTTTTTTAGCAATAATTGCTTCACTCATTAGTGTGTTCACCTCCGTAATTATTTTGCTTGGGGAATTTTTCCAAAAGAAAAACGCGCCCAAACCTAGACACGAAAGTACAATACGCTTCTTTTTACATGATACGTTTTGTCCTCGGTAGGATATTTATGAGTCAAGCTCCCCTACTGTCTTAGGCAGTTTTTTCAAACCGTATATAAGTATAGCATAGTTAAAAAAAGAATGCAAGATTTTTGCAAACTTTTTTTAAAATTTTTCGTTATTTTTCTTTTAAAGTTCTACTGTCAAAACTTGACCTTGCTTAACAACCTGTTCTCCAGCGATATAAACATCATCAACATCACTGGATTTAACCGCATAAACGAGGTGGGACAGCATATTTTGCTGAGGTTGGAGATGAATTTTCCCTTGTGGTTGAATAACGAGAAAATCTGCTTGCTTGCCGACTTCTAAGCTTCCTATCTGATTTTCCATTCCTAGGGCCTTAGCACCTTCGATTGTCAGTGCCTTGAGAGCAGTTTCGATAGGAAATTGTCTGGCATCTCCACTTTTCATCTTCTGAAGAAGGGCTGCAGTTCTTCCTTCCTCAAACATATCTAGGTTGTTATTGGAAGCAACCGAGTCCGTCGCAATTCCTACTGCTATTCCTGCTTTTTGGAGCTGGATAATTGGAGCAATCCCTGATGCCAATTTGAGGTTACTGATAGGATTGTGGGCGATAGCCACTTGAGAAGTTGCCAGGCGTTCAATTTCTCGCTCATTTAATTCTACCCCATGAGCAAAGACAGACGGATGATCTAAGTAACCCAGTTCTTCTAGAAAGGCTAGGGGCCGTTTGCCGTATCGTTTCAGGATAATTCCTGATTCCTCCTTGGTCTCCGCCACATGGATATGGATGGGAATATTCAGCTCTTTTGCCACATCTAAGCTCTCTTCCAGCAAGCCTCTACTACAGCTGTAGGGAGAATGTGGGGCTACCATAACCTTGAAATTTGGATTTTCATATCCTAAGATTTCCTCGATGATTGCTCGTGTTCTGCTTATAGTCTCATCAGTTGTTTCTGTATCTGAAGAAAAGAGGGTCGGTGAGAAATAACAACGCATCTTGGAAGCCTTGACTGCCTGATAAATCTGCTCAATCTCCACTCCATTGGGATTATACATATCGTTAAAGGTTGTTGTTCCTGACTGGAGCATTTCTGTCAGCGCTGCTTTGACCGCATTGGTAGTCATGTCTGGTGTAAACCCAGCTTCTGCAGGCCAGATATAGTCATTGAGTCATTCATGGAGGTTGCTGTCGTCCCGAATTCCTCGCAAACCTGTCATAGCAGAATGGGTATGGCAATTGACCAATCCAGGCATAATCCAGGCTCCCTGATAGTCTATAATCTGCTCAGCTTGCTCTAAAATCTCTGACTTCTCTTGACCGACATAGACAATTTGAGAATCCTTAACGGCTAAGACACCATCCAAATAAACATGGAAATCTTGGTCACAAGTCACGATATTTACATGCTGATAGACTTTCATTCTAGGCTCCTTTCCTATAAGACAATTTACAGTGAATAATTTTTCTAGCTATTGTAACAAAAAAGTCACCCGAAGGCAACTTTTTTATCTATAAGAGTTCGAAATTAGAATGGCTTATTCAGAGCTAAAGGCTGCAGCTTGCTGCATTTGGTAATACTTGCCCTTTCTAGTCATGAGGTCCTGATGATTGCCATACTCAACAATGTCGCCATCCACCAAGACAAGAATCAAATCCGCATCCTGAATAGTTGACAAGCGGTGGGCAATGATAAAACTTGTGCGCCCCTTCATGAGTTTAGCAAAGGCATCCTGTACTAGCACCTCTGTCCGTGTATCGATGGAGGAAGTCGCCTCGTCTAAGATAAGAATCTTAGGGATAGCTAGAAAGACTCGGGCGATTGTCAAGAGCTGGGCTTGACCGACAGATAGTGATTCTCCAGCATTTTCCAACTTGGTATCGTATCCCTGTGGCAACTGTTGGATGAAAAAGTCTGCATTGGCTGCTTTGGCAGCAGCAATCACTTGCTCCCAACTGGCATCAGGATTCCCAAAGGCAATATTATCATGAATAGTTCCTTGCTTGAGCCAGGTTTCTTGGAGCACCATGCCAAACTGCTGGCGTAAAGAGGCACGACTATAATCATAAATGGATTTCCCATCCAGCAAGATATCTCCCGAGATAATGGGATAAAAACGCATGAGAAGATTGATAAGAGTTGATTTTCCAGCACCTGTCGGACCAACGATGGCCACCTTGCTACCAGCTGGAATATCAATAGATAAATCCTTAATCAAAATCTTTTCAGGATGGTAGCCAAAAGAGACATGTTTAAAGGAAATAGCTCCCTTAACTTGGTCACTGGTCGTCAAGACTTCCTTACCTGTTTCAGCCACTTCAGGACTCTCTAAGACTCTATAAACACGCTCTGCGCAAGCGAGAGCACTTTGCAACTCGGCTAAAACAGAAGAAATATCATTAAATGGCTTGGTATACTGCTGAACATAGTTCAAAAAAGTCACTAAACGCCCAATGGTCAAGGTGGAACCCATCATGATACGATAAGCACCCACTCCAGCTAAAAGCGCATAAATGAGCGCATTGACAAAGCGAGTCGAAGGATTAACCGTTGAAGAATAAAAGATAGCTGACTGCGAATAACCTGCATAGTTGTCATTAGCCTCACGCAGCCTTTGGATAAATTCTGCCTGAGCATTAAATGACTGGATAATGGTTTGCTGGCTAAGAGATTCTTCAATCAACTGAGTCTGAATCCCCCTGGTCTCTGTTTGCTTCTGGAAGAGATGATAAGAGCGTTTGGCAATAAAGCGTGAAATCACCATAGACAGTGGCGTCAACAGCAAGACCAAGAGGGTCATGAGGAGGTGAATTTGCAGCATGGCTAGAATACTAACCAAAATCATCAAGATGCCAATGAAAAATTGGTTAAAAATCATGGTCAAACCAGCTGCTAACTGTTCAATGTCCGTGGTTACACGACTAACCATCTCCCCACTGCCTTGCCGATCCACAAAGGCAATCGGTAAACGATGGAGCTTATAGATGATTCGCTCTCGTAAGTCTCTGGTATAAGAGAAGATTAGGTGATTATAGAGGAGAGGATTGGTCCATTGAACTAGTGTATTTCCTATGACCACCAATACCATTTGAATGAAAATCTGCCAAAAAACTGGTGAAGAGCCAGTCACTAGGACTTGGTCGATGACCTGCCCAATCAAAATAGGCAGATAGATTGATAAGCCAACTTGGGCAATAGTTCCTAGAAAGGCTAGGAAAAGGAGGAAGGGATGGCTTGCTAAATCTTTAGCCAAACGTGTGAGTGTTTGATTTGCAGTTTGTCGTCTCATGCTAGTCCTCCTTTCCATGTTGGGATGCATTGATTTCGCGATAGACTTGACTGGATTTCATCAAGTCCTCGTGCTTGCCGGTAGCTAGGAGCTCACCTTTTTCCAAGAGGAGAATCTTGTCAGCCATCTGTAAAGTCGAGGTTCGTTGAGAGATCAAGATTAAACTTGTATTTGGCAGATTTTCTCGGATAGCTTTCAAGAGCTTAGACTCAGTAATAGTGTCCAGTGCCGAGGTAGCATCATCTAGGATGAGAAACGGAGCTTGGCGCAAGACTGCACGTGCGATAGACAGCCTTTGTTTTTGTCCACCTGAAAAATTTCGACCTCCTGCCTCAACAGTGGCATCCAAGAGTCCTTCCTTATCACTGACAAAATCCTTTGCTTGCGCAATTTCTAAGGCCTGCCAAAGTTCTTGGTCTCTTACTTCTCGATGTAAACCTAGAGTCAAGTTAGAACGAATGCTTCCCTTAAAGAGTTCGACTGTTTGGGGCACATAGGCAATCCAAGACCGCCACTCCTCTAAATTACGAGGACTAGATCCATCTCGATAAGGGTCAATGCTCCCCTTGTCTACTGGATAAAGTCCAAGTAAAACTTGCACCAAGCTTGATTTACCAGAACCCGTTCCCCCAATGATACCAAGGATTTGCCCTTGCTTCATATCGAAGGAAATATCTCTTAGAGAAGGCTGGGACGCATCTGGATAGGTAAATATCATTTCTTGGACTTGTAAAACCTGATCACTGGTAGCTTGCTTTTGTTCTAATTCTGAATAGATATCTTCTGGAGCCTCAGCAAAGACTTCCTCGATTCGCTTAGCTGAGATGTAGGACTGGTTGAGAGAATTGATCAGCATGGCTAGCTTGACCAATTCCACCAAAATCTGTAGGAGATAGTTGATAAGGGCAATGAGAGCACCTTGACTGAGCAAGCCTCCTTGAATAGAAACATATCCCTGCCAGATAATAACAAGGAGAGTTCCATTGACAATCAGATAGGTCAGAGGTGTTAATAAACTAGACCAGAAACCTGTCTTTTCTTGTAATCTAGCATAGACTTGGTTAAGGGTTTGAAAAATTTGTAACTCTCGTTTTTCTTGCCCAAAAGCACGAATAACCCGCATCCCTTGTAATTGCTGGCGTGTTTCCTGAACCAGTTGGTCCGTTTTCTTTCTAAGACTACTGTAGAGAGGATTGACCAGTCGAGATAGCCCTACAATGACGATAGTCAAAATGACAACCATGACCAAGAACCAGAGAGTCAACTCAGCTGAGATACGATAGGCCATAAAAATGGCACCAAAAACGATAATGGGCGCTCGCAAAAAGAGACGCAGGAATTGATTGATACCAGTCTGAATCTGGTAGGTATCCGAAGTCAAGCGAGTAACCAAACTAGAAGTTGTCAGACGGTCTCTGCTGTCCTTAGGCAAGGAAAGAATATGACGATAGAGATCATCTGTCAGTCCTTTGGCAAATCCAACCGCAGCCTTAGCTGAGTAGAACTGGGCTATCAAGGCCACTACAACGCCAATCACTGCAAAGATAAAGAGTAGGCCAATCTGCATCCAGAGGTGTCCTTGATTTTTCTGGAGCAAGGATTGGTCAACAATCCCAGCAATCACCATAGGAACTAAGAGCTCAAACACAGCTTCTAGTAGTTTGAACAAGGGGGCTAAAATGGATTCCTTGATGTAGGGTTTAAAGTAAGATAATAGGTGTTTCATAGATCCCTTCTATTCGTATTCTGGAAATGAAGAAAGTGGGAAGCACCCACCCTCTCTGATTTATTTGTTTAAGTAAGGTAGTAGATAGCCATATCCTTCCTCTTCCATCTCATCCTTGGCCACAAAACGCAAGGAAGCCGAATTGATACAGTAACGGAGGCCACCTAACTCCCGAGGTCCATCTGTGAAAACATGACCCAAGTGAGCATTTCCTGACCGAGAACGAACCTCGATTCGCTCCATTCCATGGCTCATGTCTTTGTAATAATGAATCAACTCTTTGGAAATCGGACGGCTAAAACTTGGCCAACCACATCCTGAGGCAAACTTATCCTTGGCAAAAAAGAGTGGCTCACCCGTCGTGATGTCTACATAAATGCCCTCTTCAAAAGTTTGGTCATAAGCATTACTAAACGGAGCCTCTGTAGCAGCTTCTTGAGTGACACGATAGGACTCTTCAGTTAAGCTTTCCTTCAACACCTCTTGACTAGGCTTTTCATAGTTAGAGGCATCAATCAATGGCTTATCAGCATCGGTCACATCGATATGACAGTAACCTGAAGGATTCTTCTTAAGATAGTCTTGATGGTAGTCTTCAGCCAGAATGTAATGACGTAGTTTCTCCACCTCTACTGCAATCTTTCGCCCAAGCATGCGCTCCTGCTCCTGCACCACTGTGTAGATAGCAGGTAGGTCTGATTCATCCTGATAATAGATCCCAGTTCGATATTGGCGACCACGGTCATTCCCTTGTTGATTGATGGATAGAGGATCAATAACACGGAAATAATAAAGTAAAATCTCTCTAAGTGACACTGCCTTCTCATCGTAAATCACTTGAACCGTTTCTGCATGGTCTGTTTCTTTGAGCAACTGGTAATTGGTCGTTTCGACTTGCCCATTAGCGTAGCCAACACTGGTTGCTAGCACTCCAGAAATACGTGAAAAATACTCCTCTAAGCCCCAAAAACAACCGCCTGCTAGATAAATTTCTGCCATCTTTATTTCTCCTTTATCAAGTTTTTAACTAATACTCTTCGAAAATCTCTTCAAACCACGTCAGCGTCGCCTTACCGTAGGTATGGTTTTCTATCCACAACCTCAAAACGCTGTTTTGAGCTGACTTCGTCAGTCTTATCTACAACCTCAAAGCAGTGCTTTGAGCAACCTGCGGCTAGCCTACTAGTTTGCTCTTTGATTTTCATTGAGTACAAACTTCTTTTCAAAAAAAGGATAGGAAGCTCTCTGGTCGAGAGTTTCCCCATCCTATCTTCTATTCTTTATTTTGCTTCGACACGGACACCTTGGGTATCAACCTTCAAGTCATGAAGTTTTCCTTTGAAGGGTTGCTTTTCCAATTCTGCCTTAATCGCCGGCATCTTGTCATGAGAAGCCAAAACCATAACTGTCGGCCCAGCACCAGAGAGGTAGGTTGCATAGGCACCATTTTCTTTGGCCACTTGCTTAATCGTCGCAAATTCTCTCACCAAGTCCTGACGATAGCGTTCGTGGAAGAGGTCTCCCTCAATCGCTTGACCAGCAGTCACCATGTCTCCTGCCAATAAGGCTGCAACCGCCACATTGGCGATAGAACTAGCGGCGACAGCTTCCTTGTAAGACAATTTCTTAGGCAAGACACCACGGCTATCTCGAGTACGCAATTCATAGTTTGGAATGTAAGCTAGGAAATCACACTCTGGGAAGTCAGCCACGATAGCAGAAACTTGTCCATCAACAGAGCTTGCAATAACGAGATTACCATAAATGGCTGGAGCCACATTATCAGGATGTCCTTCAATCTTGGTCGCCAACTGCAATTTTTCATTGTCAGACAAGTTAAGCTGACCCAATTGGTTAGCTAGTTCAATCCCAGCAACGATAACCGAGCTAGAAGAACCCAGACCACGCGCCAAGGGAACATCACTGGTCATTTTCAAACGTCTTGGTTGTAAGTCTGGTAAAATTTGCAGGGCAATTTTAAGCAAGAGATTACGCTCATCATGAGGAATCCATTTGCCAATCTGGTGTTCAATCAGCCACTCATCTCGTTCTTCGCAGACCTCAATTTGAAGATACTTGGTTACAGCTACACCGACCGAGTCAAAACCTGGCCCAATATTGGCACTGGTTGCAGGTACAATAATTTTCATCTTATTCTCCTAGCACCTTGAAGGTATTCAAGAGGTCGAATTCTGAAACTTTCTTCAATTCAGCTGAGACATTTTCAAGCTGGGCTTTATTAATCTTATGTGTGATGATAACGACACGCGCCTTATCACCTTCTTTTCCATCTTGGAGGATTTGCTTGAAGGAAATATCTTGAACGTTGAAGATTTCAGCCAATTTCAAGACCTGACCTTTTGAATCTGGAGCCAAGATTGAGAAGTAGTAATTTGCTTTGACATCTTCTGGATTTGCCAAGACCAGGTCACGGCTATATTCGTTGAAATCTTTACCGATGGTTCCATCATTCAAGCGACGAACAATACGGACAATATCCGCCACAACACTTGTTGCAGTTGGTTTTTGACCAGCACCTGGTCCGTAGTACATAGACTCACCGATACCGATAGATTCTACAAAGACAGCGTTCATTACGCCATTCACGCTAGCAAGTGGGTGTGCTTTGGGAAGGAAGGTTGGAGTTACTTCTGCAGCAATACCTGAAGGAGTTTCCTCGATAGAACCAACCAATTTCACTACATAGCCAAGGTCTTGCGCTACAGCTACGTCTTCTGGTGTGATGTTACGGATTCCCTTGTGGGCTACATCGTCAAAGGCAACCTTCATGCCAAAGGCAAATTGGCTCAAAATCACCATCTTGTAGGCTGCATCAATCCCATCTACATCATTTGTAGGGTCACTTTCTGCAAATCCAAGTCTTTGTGCTTCCGCAAGAGCATCATCGTAAGACCAGCCTTCTTCCACCATCTTGGTCATCATGAAGTTAGAAGTTCCGTTAACCACACCAAGTACGCGCGTGATTTTATCAGAAGCCAAGGAATTTGCTAGAGTGCGAAGAATTGGAATACCTCCCGCTACTGCTGCTTCGTAGTAAAGTGCTACATTGTTGGCTTTAGCGATTTCTAGCAATTCTGCACCATGGACAGCCAAAAGGTCCTTATTGGCAGTAACAACGTGTTTCCCAGCCTCCAAGGCACGAGTGATAAAGGTTTTAGCTGGTTCGATACGCCCCATCAATTCCACTACGATCGTAATGTCCTGGTCTGACAAAATATCATCCACATTGGTTACAAAGTTAAAGTCATTCCCTGCTGCAAGCAAGCGATTCTTTTCATCTTCATCTTTGACCAATACCTTAGCAACTTCAATCTCTGAATGTGCTGATTGATTGATTTTTTCTCCATTTTCCTTTAGGAGGAAAGGCACACCACTTGCAACGGTACCAAATCCTAGTAAAGCAATTTTAACTGTCATGTTTGTCTCCTCGAAATTTTCTAATATAGCCATTATAACAGAATTTTGTGAAAATTCCTATTATAGTAAATCACTATTTCAGTATAAAAAGAAAAAACGAATCAGACGATTCGCTCTTCTTAAAATCTAGAAATAGCTTTCCAGAAATGATTATCCAATCTTTTGCAGATTAAGCACTGCATCGTGATTCATCAAGACTTGACCATACTCCTGCAAGACTGAGCGACTGATGTCACTATCGTCCGCAAACTCGCGCATACGGGCCAACAACCAAGCTGGATATGGACTTGGATGATTTTCAATATCCACTAAAATGGTCAAATAATAGCGCTCGTTCATTTTGTAGAGTTCAGAAGTTTCCATCTCAAAAGTCACTGTCTGGGCAAAAGCCACCAAGTCAGCCAACTTAGCAAAAGAAAGGATGTAGTAGATGTAGGGCTCTTTCTTGCTTTCAGCTTCTTGTTCAGCCTGCTCCTGCTCTTCTTCCTTGGCTTCGACTTGCTCTAGAGATTGAATGGCTTCGATATCATCTTTGGTTTTGTCCGCGATGCTTTTTTCTAAAGTTTTAATAAACTCATCCGGCGACATTTGAGCCAATTCTTCCATATCTGGTAAATCCGATAAATCTTCAAAATCTAGATTCTGGTCAATCTTTGACTTGGTCACAAAGACGTCCACCTTATCAGGTTTTGGAGTCACACGGAAGCTCAACATGCCTGTATCTAGAAAGCTCTCAGGCATCTCTAACTCATCCAAGATAGCATAAAAGAACTCTTCTGTTTTTTCTTGAGGAACAAGAAAGTCAGCAATCTCCATCCCTCGATCCATCAAATCTTCTAAAGACATCGTGATTTTTAAAGTTGTATCACTGATTTGTTTCATTTTCATTGCTAGTAACCTCATACTTTCAGTTCTATCTATTATACTAGATTTTTACGATTTTATCAAAAGAATGAAGCGAGAATGTGATATAATACTAGAGACCATTTTACAATACAAGAAAGAAAGTACAATGAAAAATATAAAAGTTAATGCACTGGCTAGCTTGCTAGTCAATGTTCTCAATATCGTTTTTCCGCTGATAACTAATCCCTATCTGACACGAATTCTCAGTAAATCCAACTATGGTTATTTCAATACTGCTAATACTTGGGCAAGTTTTGTCATACCACTAGCTGCTTTTGGAATCTACAACTACGGGATTCGTGCTATCAGTAAGGTCAAGGATGATAAGAATAAAATCAACTATGTTTTCTCGAAATTATTCTATATCTCCATTATTACATCTGTTCTAACAACAAGTATCTATTTCCTATTTATTTACCTGGATAATAGTATTGAAAATTTGAAAGAACTCTACTATATACTTGGTGTCCAGGCTCTCTTCCAATTCCTTTATATCGAGTGGATGAACGAGGCTTATGAAAATTATTCTTTCATCCTCTACAAAACATTAGTTATTCGTATTGCCATGTTGGTCGCTATCTTTACCTTTGTAAAAACTCCAGATGATATCGTACCTTATGCGATCATTATGAGTGCAACAACGATTCTCAACTATCTACTCAGTTTTCTCTGGATCAAGAGAGAAGTTTCATTTGTCAAAATTGGTTTAATAGAGTTAATTAAATCAGCTAAACCACTCTTGACCATGCTACTCCTAGCGAACGCTAATATGCTCTACACCTTGCTTGATAGAATGTTTATCACCAAGGGGCCTGATGAAAACTATATTTCTTATTACACCATTGCTTCCAGCATCGTCATGTTGATTGCCAGTGTCCTGAGTGGAGCTATCAACGTCAGTATTCCACGTCTCGGCTACTATCTCGGTAAGAAAGACTACGAATCTTATAAAAATCTTCTAAATCAAGGTGCTGCCCTCTTTTACTTCCTCATCATTCCAACCAGTATTGGGATTATGGTATTAGGGAACTACGCAACTGTCATCTACTCTTCTGAAAAATACCTTGAAGCTGGTATTGTGACTAGTGTCTTCGCTTTTCGAACTATCATTTGGGCCATTGAGTTAATCCTTGGTAAACAAATTATCTTCATCAACGACCACGAAAATCGTTTAACAGCCTTTTACTTTATTGGTGGCGGTGCCAATATCCTACTCAACAGTCTCTTGTATTTCAATAATATTTTTGCACCAGAGTATTACATTGCTACTACTATTATTGCAGAAACCGTAGTTGTTCTACTAGAAATTTACTTTATCAAGAAACATCATCTACTTGACTTAAAAGAAATCTTTACTACTTTAACACGCTATACTATTGTATCGCTCGGATTCATTCCCATCTATTTCACATTTAAATTCCTTTTCCAAATCAACTCTTATACAGTCAACCTCAATATGATCCTCATGGTTCTCTCGACTATTGCAACTTGTGGAATCTACTATCTCTTGATACTTTTTATCACAAAAGATAAAACATTCCACTATGCACTCAATCTTGCTCTTGCTAAGATTAAAAGAAATTAAATAAATAACCTACCTATCTAAAATAAGGAATATTCCAGTAGATAGGTAGGCTATTTATTTTATCGAATTATCAAAGCAACTTTCTCATAAATTAATCAATCCAGTAATTTTTATCAGTTCCTGGATTTTGATTTTCAATAGCCGGAGGAGTCATATAATCTTCACCAAACTCGTAAACCAGAATCTCATGGAATTTTCTAGGAACCTTAACAAGAATATTCTCATATGACATTTCAATTGTATCATATAACCACTCTTTCTTAATTCCACTTGGATAGTAAGAGTCATAGGTAGTACATGCAAGATCTGTAGCCTGCTCAACATCATATTGCAAAGCTAATTTCTCCAATTTTTCATTCCATTTCTGTGGAGAAGTCAGTCTAAAAATTGCAGATGCAAGATAACGTGGTAAATTTTTGACACCTCCATTATCTATTTTGACTCCTTTTAAATTCAGAGACGAAAGTCGAATAAATTGTTTATAAAGCCTCATCTTTTTTCTATCACGTTCATCTGTGACAACCCCATCGTATGGGAAAATGTCAACACAAGTACCCAGAATAACCGACTTATCCAAAAGATTAGCGTCTCTTCTTGTCCTCACATCATAAACTCTCATATATGTATAAGGGTAGCCTTTTGTTTCTCTATATGAAATTAATCTGTAGTAGGGATGTTTTTCATTTTTTAATATCTCATAGAGCTTTTCAAATTCATCTCGAGCCAAAGAAATATCGGTATCATCATCCCAAGGAATAAAACCTTTATGGCGTACAGCTCCTAGCAAGGTTCCAAAATCAATAAAATACTTGATTCCATGTTCCTCACACAATTCATGCAAATAGTTTAAAATATCTAATTCAATTTGTTTAATTTCTTCAAGAGCCAAAATTTTCTCTGACATCTATTATTCACTCCTAATCTTTTTATATCGAGTCAATGGTTTCTTCATTTCAATGACATCATTGGGATACCTTAGTAATCTTCCACAATTGAAAATCATGATGAGAGAACCTTAGCTCAACTGGTGGCAATTGCGTATAATCTCCGTAGTCCGAAGTCAGAATTTCATGATAGTTTTTTGGAATCATAAATTCCTTACCTTCGAATACACCCGTAATCGTTTGATTCAACCACTCCCGCTTCCAGACTGGTTTATTCATATCTTTATAAATAAGATAGTCAACCAACTCGTAATCATCTACTTTTCTAGATTGAGCAAGCTCATCAATGCCTCTAATATACTTGTTCGTATTTGTGAAATAGAAGATAATGACTGATATATAGCGAATTAAAGAATTTAATAGGCTTTTAGTATTGGTAATCCCTTTAAATGTATAACAGCTTAATTGACGTTTTTTTATAAGTCTCGTCATTTTATCTTTAAAAACTGAGTCATCCTCGTAACCATCTACAGGGAAAATATCTACATAAATTCCCATATTGGAATCAATTCGAACATCTTCTTCTAGTAAATAAGTTTGATTATCCTGCACTTTCATGAAGGGATAGACATAGTTGAAATTATTTTTATAAGACATCACTTCGTAACGTTCATCAGGGTTAGCGATAAGATAGTCTTGCAACTTCTCATAGTCTTCACGCAACATACAGATATCCATGTCATCATCCCAAGGAATAAAACCTTTATGACGAACCGCACCAATAAGACTGCCATAAGCTAAGAAATATTTGACACCAATTTTCTGACAAACTTCATGAATATATTCCATGATTCCTAGTTCCATCTGTTGAATCTCTCTAATATCAGTTACTTCCTGATAACGAATACCTTCATCACGTTTGCAAACAACTAGTCCATAACCAATAATCAACCAAAAGATAATATTAATAAAGTTAGTTGAGTACATAATCTGACTTTCAAATAATTGACCGAACAAGATGCCAAAGAAAAGAATCATAATCAACTTTTCAGAGTTCTTTTTAGAAACAATCAAATAAGTCAAAAAGCGCTTAATTATATATCCTAGTAAAAGTAGAAAGGATACTAAACCTAAAATTCCAGAACTAACAAATATGGTTACAAAAATGTTATGGAAATTTCCACCAATAAGAGAGTTTTGAATCTCAAATTTACTGAAATATTTTGTGTAATAATCTGGAACATTCCTTACACCATAACCAAAAATTGGTTTCTCACTTCCCATTTTTATAGCATTTTTCCAAATATAAGTTCTACCACTAGGTGTTGTTTCTATTAGATGAAGTTCACCTGTTTTTTTTATAACTGAGGAATCCGTTTCTGCATAAGATTGTCCTTTATTTAAGTCTAATACAGTCGCTTTCCCCGAAGATATGTAAATAGAAGTTACATAACTCAATCCGATATTAGCAGCAGAAACGAGTAAAGCAGAAACTATAAAGATTAGAAATCGCTTAGCTAGCTTACCCCTGTTAATAAAGAAACTATATAACCCAATCATCAACACTAAAGACAATAAAGCTCCTCTACTTTGCATAGTTGCGAAGTAAACTAATTGAATCACATTGTTCAGTTTAAGATAAACAGAATATTTACTTCCTTTATGGATCAAATACATGGCCAAAATAATGCTAATGTATGAAAATATCGCACTAGCATTTGGATTGACAATTCCCCACAAACGCCCATTCATAACACCATAGTAATAAGATTGCTGTCCAATTTTAAATAGAATAAGTACTTTACTTACTAATAATGTAAATGCAAAAATCGCAGAAGAAAAAGAAACAATTTGAATAGTGTAAGTAATCCAATCAAATAATTTCTTTAATTGACCTGATTCTAACATGGTAAATAATAAAATATAGGTTACCATAAAGAGGATCTCGATCACATTTCCAATCAAATGTCCAGAGCGATTGAAAATAGCTGATAACAGATGACTTCCAGCCAATAGACCAAATAAGGACAGAAATTTACGATCTACTATAATTTTTTTCCACTTAAACAATAATGTATAGCAAATATAAAACAATACAATTGCTGATAATCCCTTATAAAGAGGATTGGCTATCTTATAAACTAGTGAACTCATACTTAAAATCGAAATGAAAACAAATAGATATGCAATCCATAGTTTTGATTTTTCAAAGTATTCATCCATTTTTGAAAAATTCATTTTCAACTCCTTCTCATAATATTAGTTTTTTAATCCAACAATTTTTTTATATAGCCATGGAGAAAAGACAAGTAACAGGACAGCTATCTTACGAAATCTAGTGAAATAAGCATCCTTCCAGATTTCGCATCGATGCTGAACAATCCAAGTCCTCAGCTCGGCTTTCTCCTTTTGATACTCTTCACGTGAAGTAAAGATAATTTTATCGTAAACTGTGATGTACGACCAACATTCTCTATTTATTAATTCGTATTTTAAATTAGGAAAGACTTGTGAAACCTGAGTGATTATTTTTTTATAAACTTCTATCGTGTCAAATACATGCCGATTAACAGATGTTGTCGCACTTCCCTCACGATGATCATAATAATAAATTGGTTTATCAATGAATACACTACTACATCTTGTCTTTAGTAACAATTCCGTTAAAAATAAAGCATCTTCAGCTAGATGGTAGTCTGTATTAAATTTTTCATCTGTCAACAGGTCTCTCTTAAATAGTTTTGCGACTGGAAAGAATGATGTCTTAGTGGTCATCAGTAATTCTTTCATGGTTTCTTCTGTTGACCAGAGTTCTGTTTTTCCAGAATATGGAGATAGGTCTGTTACAATGCCGTTTTTGATATGGTGTAGAGGAGCAATAACAAAGCCTACATTCTCCCCTTCAACTGCACTGGCTAAAGTAGCTAGGTAATCCTTGGTAACGAAATCATCGCTATCAATAAAGGTAACCCAAGAACCCCTCGCTAGCTGAATTCCCATATTTCTAGCATTTGAAACACCAGCATTTTCGATATGATAAACCTTGATATTCTCATACTGAGATGCTAAGTGATCACAGATCTGTCCACTGGAATCGGTAGAACCATCGTTGATTAGGATTAACTCAAAATGGGTATAAGTTTGTTGAAGAATCGACTCCACACATCGCTCCAGATAGTTTTCCACATTGTAGACTGGAACGATAACGCTTATTTTTTCTCCCATCATGCTCCGTATTCTCCCTTGTATTCTGTATAAGACTTATCCATATCAGCGATGACAGCATCATGATGCGGTACCTGCTTGTTAGCTGGTGGTGGGGTCATATAATCGCCAAAAGCAGTGCTGAGATAAGCATCATAGCCAACTGGAATAGGCATCTCTGTTCCTTCAAATGGTAAAAAGAGATTGCCTTCAAAAGATGCGATCGGGTATTTGTTTCTCATGTAGCCAGGACCTGAGCATAATTCTGTAATGCCATCACTCTCAGCCAAACCATACTTGGTCATTTCTTTCTCAGCTTTTTTCCAAATATGATAACGGAGAGATTTTGGTGTCAACCCCAGTAAAATTCGGCTTCCCCATTTCATGAGAGCCCCATGCTTTTCTGGAATAGTTTGGGCACAAAAGAGTGAATAAATCAAGGCCCAACGAACCTGTTTTTTCCGCTCAGCTGGATTTTTCGGATAATAATCCAGAGGCAACACATCCAAGGCCAGACCATGTGGCAAATCCAAATCCTGCTGATAAGGCTTGATACAGGTGGTTTCCTTGTCACGAATGGTAATAAAAAGATTGCGATCGACAAAATCCTTGTGACTCTTTGATAAGAAATAACGTTCATTTGCATAACGAGGCCATAATTCTGCTAATTTTTCATAATCCTTACGGGGCATAAAAAAATCTAGATCATCATCCCAAGGAATAAAGCCCTTGTTTCGAAGGGCACCAATAGCACCTCCACCACAGAGATAACAGAGCAAATCATGTTCTTTACAAAAAGCCACAAAATATTCAGCCATCTCCAGACTACGAGCCTGAATTGCTTTTAAATCAGTCATATTGTTCATTATTCTTTCTATCGTATCGTTTCATTATACCACAAATAGGGGGTGAAAATCTATTGAAGACTGTAAAAAATCAAAGCCTGACTGCTAGATAAATAGCTATCAAACTTTGATTTTTCTGTCTTATCTTATCTCAAACCCATCTGAGACAATTTATTCTGATATTTGTTTTGATCGACCAGCAAGCCCAAGCCTCCATAAACATCATAGGCATCTACCCAGTCACCAAGTTCTGGAATCGTCAATTTTTCGATACCATTTTGAGCTCCGTCTAGGAAAGACAAGCCATTTGTTAACAGGAAGGTATAAGGAACATTCGTTGAGGTCATTCCGAAGACCTTGCCAAGTGCCTCTGAGCCTGTAAAGAGCTTGGTTGGATCTTTGATTTGCTGAAGAACTGCTGTCAGCACTTGCTGCTGTCTTTTGGTACGGCCGTAATCCGCCTCATCATCATCACGGAAACGAGCATAATTGAGCAAGGTCGAACCATTCATCTGCTGTTTTCCGACTTTAATAGTCTGGGTTGGAGACTCAGTCTCAGTCGCATGTAAATCATCGCCGACTGTAGCTTCTGTTAGTGGACGCCCATTCAATGTTGAAAATTGAGCATCAATCGTCACCCCATCTGGGAATAGAGTGTCAATAGCAGTTGCAAAGGCCTGAAAATCAACCAAGGCGTAATACTTAATGTCCAAGTCAAAATTATCTTTCAAGACTTGACGAACCATTTCTGCCCCTTTTTGCCCCTCTTGTTCTCCTAACTCGTAGGCTACATTTAACTTGTTATCCGTCTGTTTTCTACCGTTAATCACTTGACTATAACCATCTATATAGACCAAATTATCACGCATGAAACTGACTAACTTAATTTTCTTATCTGAACCTCCGACATTTAATACCATAATAGAGTCAGTCCGCGTCTCAGCACTATTTTGACCAATTCGCCCATCTGTACCCATAATCAAAATATTAACACCATCTCTGGTATCCTGACCATTAAAGACTTCTACTTGAGCTGCCCGGGCATTCGTATTTTTATCTGGATTAGCATTGGTATAACCTTTTAAGAACATAAAAATCATACCAAGCGCTACACAAGCTAAGATAGCCAGTAAACCTGCGAAAATACGCCCCCACCGTAGCTTCCGCTTTTTAGTCTTTTTCTTTGGAAGAGAATTGATCTTCTGGTATCTCTCAGAACGACTACGACTATTATAAGAAGAAATTGAAGCGTTAGCATTTGTCTTTCCATAATCCTCGGTCAATTCTTGACTTTCTGAGGTAACGTCACTACTTGCCCTACTTAATTTATCTTGCAAGTAAGCAAACTCTTTTTTCTCTCGCTCATTGAGGTAGTGAATATTCTTAAGTAGATAGTCATAACGCAACTGCTCATGATGGCTTAAGGGATTTTCTTTACTCATCTTCTCTCCTTTCCATGGTCTGATATTGGATAAATCGGATAGGCACCCAGAACTTTATACTGGATTCCAATCGCTTCTAATTCTTTTTGGGCAAAGTGGACCAGGTCCTTATCAGTATAGTCCACATCGATAATGAAAAAGTATTCGCCTAGCGCTGTCTTGAGTGGACGACTTTCAATTTTTGTCAGGTCAATTCCTCGCCAAGCAAAGGTCGAAAGAGCCTTGTAGAGTGCGCCGGGAAGATTGTCAGGTAAGGTCAAGGCTAAACTCATTTTTTCAGTTTGTGCTTGCAAGGGAATAGCTGTACCTTCAGCTCCCAGAACCCAGAAACGTGTGAAATTGGCTTCCATTTCCTGAATATCCTCAGCAATCACTTCCAAGCCATATTCCTCAGCAGAACTTCTAGGGGCAATAGCTGCATAAGGCTGGTCTGGATGCTCGGAAATAAAGCGGGCCGCATAGGCTGTACTGGCTGTCACCTCAATTTGAGCATCTGGATACTGTTCATCAATGAATTTCTTTCCCTGAGCCAAGGCCTGTGGATGAGAAAAAATCTTTTCAATCTTAGTGTGACCTGGAACCACCATCAATTGCTGATGAATGGGTTGAACGATTTCTGCTACTGCTTGAATGCGAGCCTGATGAAAAAGGTAGTCCAAGGTTTCATGAACACTACCCTCGATAGAATTTTCAACTGGCACCACAGAATAGTCCACCAAGCCTTGTTCATAGGCTTTGATAACATCTGTAATATTGGCAAAGGCCTGCAATTCCTCATGAGGAAAAGCTGTCTGCACAACGTGGTGTGAAAATGATCCCTTGGGACCCAGATAAGCAATTTTCATCTCAGTTCCTCTATAATTTCCTCTGGGCTTAGCTTGGTCACATCCAAAATCCGACTAGCCACTTCCTCATACCAAGCCTGTCTTTCTTGGAAAATAGCTGCTAGTTCTTCCTTGCTATTATTTATAAACAGCGGGCGTCGATTATCCTTATCAGCTGCTATGCGTTGGTAGAGGGTTTCAAAATCGGCTTTCAGATAGATGTTATCCGGATTGGTCTTTAGTAAGTCACGATTTCGTTTAGAAATGACTACTCCTCCACCAGTTGACACAACTTTGTCTCTTTGTAGTAACTCAGCTAGGACTTCTGACTCTATCTGACGAAAGGCCACTTCTCCCTTCTCAGCGAAAAAATCCGAAATGGACATACCTAAGCGCTTCTCGATTAGAGAATCCATATCAAGGTAATTAGGGTCCAAGCCTCTTGCAATAGTCGATTTTCCAGCTCCCATAAAGCCTAATAACACCTTAGCCATGAATCAAGCTCTCCAAATCATCAAAGAAGCTAGGGTAGCTGGTATTGATGGCTTCTGCACGGTCAAGCTCCACCTCTCCATCTGCAACCAAGAGGGATGCGATGGCTGTCATCATGCCAATACGGTGGTCACCAAACGTATTGACCCTAGCACCGTGAAGGGCGGATTTGCCTTTGATAATCATCCCATCAGCTGTAGGAGTAATATCTGCTCCCATGCTATTTAGGGCGTCTGCCACAACCTGAATACGGTCTGTTTCCTTGACCTTGAGTTCCTCAGCATCCTTGATAACTGTTACACCTTGAGCTTGTGTCGCTAGCAGGGCGATAATGGGCAATTCATCAATCAAGCGTGGAATCAAGGCACCACCAATCTCTGTTCCTTTGAGATCTGAAGACTCAACAGTTAAGGTAGCAGATTTAGCGACTGGGTCAATTTCAGTCATTTCCAATTTTCCACCCATGGCACGAATGACATCAATAATACCAGTACGCGTTTCGTTAATACCTACATTCTGCAGCACTACACGAGAGTTTGGAACAATCAAACCTGCGACCAACCAAAAGGCTGCACTGGAAATATCTCCTGGCACGACAACCTTTTGTCCAGTCAATTTTTGTGGTCCTTGGACTGTGATTTTCTTGCCGTCCACACTTAAATGACCACCAAATTGTTGTAACATATCTTCAGTATGATTACGGGTGCACTCTTTTTCGATAATCACCGACTCCCCCTGAGCCTGCAAGGCCGCAAACATCAAGGCTGACTTGACTTGGGCAGAGGCGATTGGCAACTCATAATGAATAGGTCTTAGGGTTTTCGTACCTTTTAAACGCAAAGGAGGCAGGTCTCGCTCAGTTTGCCCTGAAATACTAACACCCATTTTTTTCAGAGGAATCGTCACACGGTCCATGGGACGTTTGGAAAGACTGTCATCGCCAAACATCTCTACTTCGAAGTCGGCCCCAGCAAGGACACCTGAAATCAGGCGAATAGAGGTTCCAGAATTTCCCATATCCAGGGCATTTTGCGGCGCTTTTAAGCCATCCATGCCCACACCTTGAATAGTAATAACCCCTTCTTTATCCTCAATTTCAACACCAAGGTCACGAAAAACCTGCATAGTCGAAAGAACGTCTTCACCTCGCAGAATATCATAAACCTTAGTCTCACCCTCAGCCAAACTTCCAAAGATAATGGAACGATGGCTAATAGACTTGTCACCTGGAACTCGGATACTGCCGTGTAAGTGGCTAATGTTTGTTTTTAGTTTCATACTGGACCTCATACTTGCAATACTTTTACCTATTTTATCATAAAAAGCCAGAAATTCCTTAAAAATTCCTGACTTTATGATAGTTATTTTCTTATTTTAGCAATTCTGAAACTGGTTCGAAAACAATTTTTTCAATGTCAGAAAGGTAAATTGCCAATTGTTGTTGCTTGGTAAAGAATTCTGACAAGAGGCTGTTCCCCTGAATCTGCTTGCCAAAGCTTTCCATTTTCGCTTGGAAAGAAGCATCTGGCATTTGCCCTGTCTGTGCTAGTTTTTGAATTTCCTCTTGAAAGGCAACATATTCTGTAAAGATTTTGCTTGCCTCAGCATCTGCTGAAATAGCATCTTTAGCTGCTTTAACAGCCTTGTATTCTGGTAATTCGCGTAAACCGCGACTGAGTTCGTTTGCACTATCGTAAATATTTGACATGTTCTTCTCCTTATTTGATGACAACTGTGTAGTCAGTGTTTGCTGTTATTAGGTGCTCGGCTCGTTCTAAGTCTTGAGCATTTTTAAATGAAATTTGTAGAATCCCGTGAATATCCTCACGGTTTTCCTCGTTGATGTGGATGTTAACCAAGGAAGTTCCACGTAGCAGTTCCAAAATCCTCAAGATGACATCTTCTTCATCGGGAACATCGACATAGAGATCGTAAGAACTATCCACACCTCCACGCTTATGGATTTCCATGGCCTGACGTTGCTCACGCGCTTGGTTGAAAAAGTTCCAGATTTGCTCCTCATCTCCCTTGCTGATAGCCTGACCGACCTCATCCAAACGTTCCTTGAAATCCTCAATTCGATCCAAAATGGTCTCACGATTGGACAAGAGAATAGAAGTCCACATACCTGGCTCACTCTCCGCAATTCGAGTCATATCTCGAAAACCACCGGCCGCAAAACGTCTTGCCATCTTATGTTCTTGAGCATAGACCGCAGTCTGCTCCATGAGACTAGAAGCCAGAATATGTGGAAAATGGCTAATCTGAGAAGTCACCCGATCATGCTCCTTGGCATCAATCTCGATAAAACGAGCATGAAGACCTGAAAGCAAGTCCCTCATTTCCTCAAGCGTGTCCTGACTTGTCAGACTCGAAGGTGTAAAGATATAATAGGCATTTTCAAAGAGATTAACATCCGCAGAAGCAGCCCCTGTCTTGTGGCTACCAGCCATGGGATGTGCCCCGACAAAGCTGACGGGCTTGCCAGTTAAATACTGCTCCGCCGCATCTACGATGGCTGATTTGGTCGAACCGGCATCTGAAATAATCACACCTTCTTTCAAGTCCAATTCAGCTAATTCCTTAATAAAGGAAATGGTTTGTTTGATTGGCAAGCTAAGGATGATGACATCTGCTAAAGGAGCAAAACTGGCAAAATCATCTGTTGCACGGTCAATCATGCCTTCTTTCAAGGCGATATCTCTCGAAGCTTGACTGCGATTATAACCTAAAATTTCATAATCTGGATGATCACGTTTGATACCAAGTGCCATAGAGGCTCCAATCAAACCAAGACCTGCGATATAGATTGTTTTTGCCATAGGAACTCCTTAATAGTTCTTTGTATAATCTCGGTGCTTGGCTACCGCTTCTTTTAGTTCCTCAAGATTATCTGATGAGAATTTTTCAAGGATTTCTTGCGCTAGAACCGTTGCTACAACAGCTTCCATAACCACTCCTGCAGCTGGAAGAGCGGTCGGATCACTTCTCTCCACGGTTGCCTTGTAAGGTTCGTGGGTTTCGATATCCACACTCATAAGTGGTTTATAAAGAGTAGGAATTGGTTTCATGACGCCACGAACAATGATTGGTTGCCCATTAGTCATACCACCTTCAAAGCCGCCCAGATTATTGGTACGACGAGTATAGCCGTCTTCTTTAGACCAGAGAATTTCGTCCATAACTTGGCTTCCTTTGCGGTAACCAGCTTCAAATCCAAGACCAAATTCCACCCCTTTAAAGGCATTGATAGAGACAACTGCCTGAGCCAATCGCGCATCCAATTTTCTGTCCCATTGGACATAGGAACCAAGGCCGACTGGAACACCTCCGACGACTGTCTCGACAACTCCACCGATGGTATCACCGTCACGTTTGATTTGGTCAATATAGTCCTTGATTTCCTGTTCTCTTTCTTGGTTGACAATAGAAACTTCAGACTGGGCAGCTCGTTCCTTAATCTCAGCCACTGTCAAATTTTCAGGTACATCGATTTCCTTACCACCAAAGACCACGACATGGTTAGCAATCTCCATATCCAGTTCAGCCAAGAGGCGTTTGGCTACAGCCCCGACTGCCACTCGCATGGTGGTTTCACGAGCTGATGAACGTTCCAAGGAATTTCGCAAATCATCAAAACGGTACTTGATGCCCCCTACCAAGTCGGCATGACCGGGACGTGGATGGGTGATTTTACGCTTGCTTTTAAGGCGTTCTTCAATGTCCTCTGCAGACATAATGTCCAGCCATTTCTGGTGGTCCTTATTGATGACATCCATGGTAATAGGAGCCCCTGTTGTCTTCCCGTGGCGAACGCCCGAAGTAAAGACAACCTGGTCACTCTCAATCTTCATACGACCACCACGACCGTAGCCTCCCTGACGGCGTTTAAGGTCCCCATTAATATCCTCAGCTGTCAAAGGAAGTCCAGCTGGAATTCCTTCAATGATAGCCGTCAGACGGGGGCCGTGTGATTCTCCTGCAGTTAAATATCTCATACACTCTCCTTATTTTACCAAGTAGTCTTTCATCTCTTCCAGAGAAACTGGGTGAATGGTTGCCGAACCAAGCTCTGGCACCAAGACCAATTTCAAGGTATTGCCACGTGCTTTCTTATCATGAGTCAAAGCTTGATAAAGCTTATCAACATCCCAGTTTTCATAGTCAACAGGTAGTCCAAATTTCTGACACATCTCTGTGATAGATTGGGTAATGCCAGCTGGCATAAGTCCCTTCTCCTCAGCAACCTTGGATATCTGCACCATTCCCATAGCTACAGCCTCTCCATGCATGACTTTACCATAGCCCGCCGTCGCTTCAATAGCATGACCAATGGTGTGGCCAAAGTTGAGGTAAAGGCGTACACCATTGTCCAACTCATCCTCAACCACCATCTTGCGCTTGACCTGACAAGAATGTTCAATCAAGGTCTCTGCATGCTCCAAAATGCTCTCCACAGAACCATCCAGCTCTGTCAAGAGAGCCCACAGTTCTGGATCCTCAATCAAGCCGTACTTGATGACCTCACCCATCCCTTCAATCAATTCTCTTTTTCCAAGCGTTTCAAGAACAAGTGGGTCAATCAGAACTCCGTCTGGTTGGGCAAAGGTCCCCACCATATTCTTAGCGAATGGAGTA
Source organism: bacterium (assembly GCA_905221105.1). Lineage (GTDB taxonomy): Bacteria > Bacillota > Bacilli > Lactobacillales > Streptococcaceae > Streptococcus. The sequence continues at coordinate 34,366 of CAJNBW010000005.1, read as the reverse complement.
TTAACACCCGTCTTTCCACCAATAGAAGAATCAACCTGGGCTGTCAAACTGGTCGGAATCTGAACAAAATGAATACCTCGCATATAGGTAGAGGCCACAAAACCAGCCAGGTCTCCAACGACACCACCACCAAGAGCCACGATTCCATCGCTACGAGTCAACCCCTGCTTAACTAGAAATTCATAGACTTTCTGAACAGTGGTTAAATTCTTTCTTTCTTCCCCTTCCAAAAAGTCAAATACCGCTACCTGAAAACCAGCATCTTCTAGGCTGAGCTTGACCTTCTCTGCATAAAGAGAAGCTACATGGTTGTCTGTTACAATGACTACTTTTTGTGGTTTCCAGAGTTCTCGCAACCACTGACCAGCTTGAGCCAGACAACCTTTTTCAATCTGAATATCATAAGGATGATGAGGAATATCGATTCTGATTTTCATAGGAGAATTTCCTTTTCTTTATTGGTATTTTTCTGTTAAGGACTGCCAAATTTCTTCTGTCGGCATTTCCTTGCCTGTCCACAGTTGAAAAGCTTCTGCAGCTTGATAGAGCAACATTCCCAGACCATTGACCGCTGGATTCCCCTGACTTCTAGCCCATTTCAAAAATGGGGTTTCAAAGGGTTGGTAAATGATATCTGCTACTAAAAGAGTTTCTGATAGGACAATGTTTTCAGGAACTGGAGATGATTGACCATCCATCCCCACACTAGTGGCATTGACCAGTAAATCCGACTCGGCAATCCTTGCTTGCAGTTCAGAAATATCTTCTAAAGCATACAAGTCCACTTTAAAGCCTGTTTGCTCCTGTAACTTGTCTAGGTAAGGTCTTGTTTTTTCCATAGAAACTGAACGAACAAAGACCGAAATCTGACTGACGCCATCCAAAATAGCTTGCGCCAGAATGGATTTAGCCGCACCACCTGCACCCAGCAAGGTCATCTTCTTACCTGTAATTGTAAAAGAAGGCAAGCTCTTAAAAAATCCCTTGCCATCTGTATTATATCCAATTAAAGTGCCATTATCATTTACAACCGTATTGACCGCACCAATCAAGCGCGCTTCGTCACTCAGCTCATCCAAATATGGAATCACTTGCTCCTTAAAGGGCATGGACAGGTTGATGCCAAACATCTGGTAGCGACGAATATTGGCCACTGTTTCTGCCAAGTCAACCGCTTCAATCTCCCAAGCCACATAAGCACCATTGGTAGCTGTCGCCTCAAAGGCCCTATTGTGAATGAAGGGGGAAATAGAATGCTTAATAGGATTGGCAACAACTGCAGCTAAACGTGTATAGCCATCAAGCTTCATCCAAAATCTCCCTGATTTTTTTCATGTTAGCTAGGGAAATCTGACCAGGGGCACTAGCCTCATCTAGACTAGCAAAGGACCAGCTAGAACCCGTCACATCCGCAGTGATACGAGAGACCTTACCCACCTTGCCCATAGAAATCGTCACATATTCCTGTTCAGGATTGAGGGTTTTAAAGCCTCGTGTATAGTTCATCAAGTCTAGCACATCCTGCTCCGTGTGAGCCATCACCGCAACCTTGACCAGTTTTGGATTTAGACTCGTCAACTCTGATAAGATTTCCATCATGTTTTCAGGTGTTTCTTGGAAATTGTGGTAACTCAAAACGAGATTTGGGAAGTCCAGCATTTCCTCAAAGACATCCTTGTAGCTATAGTACTCAAAATCAATATAGTCTGGTTGATAGAGTTGCGCCACTTCCTTGATGAGATGGATATATTCTTCCGGAGAAAGTTCAATTTCTCCCCCTTCATCACGAGTTCGCAAAGTGAAAACCAACTCACGACCTGCGAATTTTTCAAAAATAGCTGGAGCCACCTGCAAAATCGCTTCCTTAGGCAGATAGTCGGCACGCCATTCAATGATATCAGCATCCAGATACCTTGTGGCATCCAGAGCCTGAGCCTCCTCTAAACTTCTTGGCATTACTGAAACGATTAATTTCATTTACTAACCTTCATACTAATCACCTTAAGGTAATTACTACTTTCATCTTTTTTATTATAGGCGAAATCTGCTGGAAGACCGTATTTGTTTAAAATCTGGTAACTTCTTCCTGCAAAGCCTTTATCAATTTGTTCTGTAAATTTCTGGCGGGAAACATTGGCAGCATTAGTACTGGCAATGATAATCCCTCCCGGATTTAAAATTTCAAGACTCTGGGAAATTAACTTATGATAATCCTTGGCCACAGAGAAGGTCTGTTTTTTGTTCCGAGCAAAGCTAGGCGGATCTAGGACAATCACATCGTAGGTCAAGCCTTTTCGTTTGGCATACTTGAAATACTCAAATACATCCATAACTATAAAACGATGGTCGTCTGTGCTGAGCCCATTTGCCTGAAAATGCGCTTGAGACAATTCTCGTGAACGCTTGGCTAGGTCAACCGAAGTTGTCTGACTTGCTCCTCCCATGGCCGCAGCTACTGAAAAGGCTGCTGTATAAGAAAACATATTGAGCAAAGATTTGCCCATAGCCAAGCCGTCAACTAAACTACCACGAACCTCATGCTGGTCTAAGAAAATACCTGTCATCAAGCCATCATTCATGAAGACCTGATACAAGACACCATTTTCCAGAACAGTGAAAAAGTCAGGTGCTTCTTGACCATAAACATGGGCAGATTCATAGTCTAGACCCTTAAAGCGAATCTTCTCATAGGCCCCTAAAACCTCAGGAAAAACCTGTCTAAAGGCTTCTGAGATAACCTTGCGAATCTGATAAACATAAGAGTTATACCAAGAAAAGACAGCATAGTCGCCATAAAGGTCCACTGTCAGACCCCCAAAGCCATCTCCCTCTTGGTTAAAGAGACGAAAGGCAGTTGTCAAATCATCTTGATAGTAGGCTCTTCTCTTTTCTTTAGCTTGTCTAAACAGCGTTTCAAAGAAAGCTTGATTAAAGATCACCTTGTCTTTGCTAACAAACCAGCCCAAGCCCTTGTTTTGCTGAGAAAGATAGGCAGTCCCAAGAAAGTTTCCTTCCTGACCCTGCACTTCTACTTCCTGATCCTTAAGATTGACATTCTCAAGATCACTGGCTTCTAGTAAAACCAGACCTTTGGCAAGCTTTTTTTCAACCCGCTTGCTGACTCTTATTCTATTCATAGCTACCATTATATCAAATTTTTAGACAATTCTCAAAAAAGAAACAACCCTTGCTTTTTTACTCTCGTTTTAAAAAATGGTATACTAATACTAATAAAAACTTAGGAAGTAATTGTGTGAGAATCAATTTTAACAAAATCCAAAAAGCCATCGATACCAGACTGGGTTTTGTCCTAACCCTTTTAATCCTATATTGGCTCAAAACCTTATTAGCCTATACCGTTGACTTTAATTTAGATATTCAAGTAGGAAAATTGCAGGGAAATTACCTTGCCTTCATCGCCTTTTTCAATCCCCTTCCCTTGGGATTACTCCTGCTGGCTCTAGCCCTCTATGCTCGGTCAACCAAAATTTTTTATGGTCTGAGTATAGTTATTTATAGCCTTTTATTCATTTGGCTCTATTCCAATGTCTTTTACTATCGAGAATTTAGCGACTTTATCACGGCTAATACCATGAAGGTGGTCAGCAAGGTATCTGTTGGTACTGCGGAACTAGAGTTACTACGTCCTTGGGATTTCATCTATTTTATGGATTTCCCACTGCTGGCTTTCCTTTTCTTTAAAAAATTTATCCAGCTGGATAGGAGACCTTTCAGATTCCGCTCAAGTGTTGCTATCACTGCACTCTCAGCCCTGCTCTTTTCAGCTAATCTTTTCTTGGCTGAAATTGAACGTCCCGATCTCCTGTCACGAGGATTTTCCAATTATTATGTTGTTCGTGCTCTCAGTTTGCCAGCTTTTCTAGGCTATAGTGCCAACCAATCCTATAGCGCCAACAAGGAACGCGCCAAGGCATCTGAGACTGACCTGCAACCAATTACAGATTATATTCAAGAACATTCGGCTAAGCCCAATCCAGACTATTTTGGCTTGGCCAAAGGGAAAAATGTAATTTATCTCCACTTGGAGAGTTTCCAACAGTTCCTGCTTGACTATAAACTCAACCTAGATGGAACTGAGCATGAAGTCACTCCCTTCCTCAATTCCCTCTACCATTCGCAATCTACACTAGCCTTTTCCAATATCTTTAACCAAGTCAAGGCCGGTAAAACCTCAGATGCAGAAACCATGCTGGAAACAGGTTTATTTGGCCTTGACCAAGGTTCCTTCATGGTCAATTACGGTGGCACCAATACCCAGCAGGCAGCTCCTTTTATCCTATCAAAAAACGGCTACCAATCAAGTGCTGTCTTTCACGGTAATATCGGGACCTTCTGGAATCGAAATACAACCTACAAACAATGGGGCTACCAATACTTCTTTGATGCTTCCTACTTCACCAAGCAAGACAGTAGCAATTCTTTCCAATATGGTTTAAATGATAAAATCATGATGAAAGATTCTATCCAATATCTGGAGCATTTACAGCAGCCCTTTTATGCTAAGTATATCACGGTGTCCAACCACTATCCTTATGCTAGCAATCTGACTGGCGATGAGCTTGGTTTCCCCTTGGCCAAAACCAAAGATGAAACTATCAATGGCTATTTCCAAACAGCTAACTATCTGGACAGTGCTATCAAGGCCTTCTTTGACTATCTCAAAGAAAGCGGTCTCTATGAAAAATCCATCATCGTCATCTACGGAGATCATTATGGCATTTCCAACTCCCGCAATCCTGACCTGGCGCCCTTGATCGGAAAGACTTCTGAAAACTGGTCGAATTACGATAATGCCATGTTACAACGAGTACCTTTTATGGTAGTCATACCTGGTTATGAAAAGGGGCAAATTATCAATACCTACGGTGGACAAGTCGATATCTTACCGACTCTCGAACACCTCCTTGGTATTGAGTCCAATTCCTTCCTTCAAGTCGGACAAGACCTCCTATCACCAGATCATCAAGAAATCGTTGCCTTTCGAACTGCCAATTCCTTCGTCACACCAAAATATACCAGCTATGACGGACGAACCTACTATACTGAGAGCGGTCTTGAAATCAGTAATCTTGATGAACAAGCTCAGACTGAACTAGAAATCGTTCGTCAAGCAGCCAGCCAACAGCTGAAAATTAGCGATCAGATTCAAACTGGCGATTTGATACGTTTCTACCAAGCAGATCATCTTGGAAAAGTTGATACAGAAAGTATTTCTTACCTCAATTCTTTACCAATTCTGCAAAAGATTGAACAGGAAAAAGGTAGTCAATCAACCAGTCTCTTTAGCCAACGACAAGGTAAAACCAGTGCTGACCTTTTCAAGGCACCAAGTTACCAAGAACTCCACCCAGAGTCGGCAGAAACCGAATCAAAATCACAATAAAAAAATGCTCTTCCAAGAATGGAGGAGCATTTTTTTTAAATTTATCAAGCAAGCGACCAACTAGCTTATCTTTTTTCTACTTCTGCTAATATGCGTGACAGGTAGTAACGATAGCTAAATATAGCAAGACCAAGAAGAAGGATAAGAGCTCCTACTCCCAAGCTGATGGCAAGAAGAGCAGAGAGAGACTGAACCAAGAATGAACTCACAATGACTGAAATCAACAAGATCAAACCATAAATTAAGAGTAAAACCATTGCTACTATACGATTTGAACGGTTCACCAAGTCCGTAATGCTACTCCAATTGGTTGACAGATTTTTCACATCCTTAAAGTAGTAGTGGCAAGAAAGGATGACACTGGCAAGGGTCCAGACTACAAGAAGGTAAATCATCGAAAGCATGGGCAAGCCTAGATATAGAGAAAGACCAAGTAAAATCAAAACTGGTAAGAAGGAATGGACAGCAAATATAATCCAAAATTTCACTTTCACATAACGAGCGAAATCAAAGGGTAAACTCTTAAGAAAATCAACATTTTCCCTCTCTAAGGACAAGGCAATTGCAGGCAGGCTGGTGATATTGTTATTGACAACTGCTATAAACATTCCTACAAAAAACAAGGGTAACCAGTATGGAGGATGAATGTCTGGAACTAACTGATAATCTCGAAGTTTGGAAACCAGACCGATCATCATGAGATAAGGAAGGAAAGCACTTGTAAAAAGCACTGTAATCACGCCAGTTCCCTGTCCTAAGAGGGAGAGGTTGTAGCGTAAAACCATACGGAAAAAGCCCTTTTTAGTAGTTGAAATCCTCTCCTTACTGCGACGTTCTTTTTTGACCTTCTCCTCACTATTAAGCAGGATGACGTCATAAAAACGAGGAAGGACCTTCTTTTTGGTCATGTAAAGCAAGAAAACAGTTAAAGCTATCCAAGCGAGCAGACCCACTAAGGCTTCTGTCGAAAAAGGAGCCACTGCTATTTTGTAAAAGATATGAAGAGGATAAATGAGAAGTGGAATGTCTCTAACTTTGTCAACAATACTTCCAGAAGTCGACTGTAGAAAGAAGACAAATATTATAGGTATGAGAACTCCTATCCCAATCATCACATTCGAAAAAATAGACTGATACTTTCTGAAAACCGTAGTCTGAGCCAAGAAATGTACTGCCACTACCATCACTAAAGTAACAGAGACAAATAATAAGGCCAAGGACAGTAGCATCAAAGGCAAGCCCAGCCAAAGAGAAGGAGCTAGCCTAATGTAGAGGGCTAGAAAATAAGCTAGGATTGGTACAATTCCAGTTAGAGCTGGCAAGAGAACAGACAGTCCTTTAGCAATTATAATCTCTGATTCTTTAAAAGCATAGGGCCTATACGATGCCAAGTCCTTACTCTCATAAAAGACATTGTAAAATGCAGTGAAAGAAGTTGAAAAGGCCAGCACCAGTAAAATAGCAACCATCGTACTAAAAAAACTTGGCACTTCCTCAAAAGGAAAACGAAAGGCTATATTACTAAAAAAGATAAGTAATAAAAGACTGGAAAAAATGTAAGAAATTAGGACCCTAGCGGAAACATTTACTTTTTTCCCAGGATTCTTAGCTTGCTTCTTTCGTAGTTTAGCCAGATTAGCTTCTTGAGATGAATAGATGATATTGATATCAACTAATTTTTTAATGACCTTGAGACGCATCTGAAACCTCCTCTTTTCTACCAGCAAGGTTAAGGTAAATACTTTCCAAAGACTGGTCTGGATGGTCTTTTCTCAAGTCCTCCACGCTACCACAATAAATCAAATGCCCTTTTTTCAAAATGGCAATCCGATCACAGACTTGCTCGGCTACCTCTAGGACATGGGTTGAAAACAAAACTGTCTTGCCTTTTTGTGCATGTTCCTTCATCATTTGCTTCAAATCAAAAGCAGCTTGGGGATCTAAACCAGTCAAGGGTTCGTCCAAGACCCAAATATCGGGATCAGACAAGAGTGCCCCGATGACAAAGACTTTCTGACGCATTCCGTGAGAAAGAGTTTCAATAACCTGATAACGATTTTCAGCAAAATCAAAAACGTTCAATAGCCTAGCTAGACTAGCCTCCAAGTCAGAGCTAGTCAGATCATAAGAGGAGGCGATTAATTCCCAAAATTCATTGGCCGTTAAGCGCAAGAATAAGTCAGGCGAGTCTGCTACATAGCCAATCTTTCGTTTAATAGCCAAGCGATTTTCCGATAAATCCTGACCATCTACCAAAATACGACCACTGCTGGGTGAAATAATACTGACTAGCGATTTTATGGTGGTTGATTTTCCAGCCCCATTATGGCCAATCAAGCCCATAATCTCCCCATTTTCAATCTGCAAATTGAGATTACTCAATGCCTCTTTATCACCGTACAACTTACTAACATTTTGAAATTCAATCATGGGACAACTCCTATCTTTATCTGTGTTACATACTATTATACTAGCACTTTGATACAAAAAAATCAACACTTTATCTTAAATCGTTAAAATAGTTTTCTTCTTTTTACGCAAACGTTTGCGTTAAGAAATACTTTATGATAGAATAAAGAACAAGATTGACAAGTACGAGGAAAAACAATGCAAAATCAAACACTCATGCAATACTTTGAATGGTATCTGCCCCACGACGGTCAGCACTGGACGCGTCTGGCTGAAGATGCTCCACACCTAGCTCATCTGGGGATTAGCCACGTATGGATGCCACCAGCTTTTAAGGCTACCAACGAAAAAGACGTAGGCTATGGGGTCTATGACTTATTTGACCTTGGTGAGTTCAACCAAAAAGGGACTGTCCGCACCAAGTATGGTTTTAAAGAAGACTATCTTCAAGCCATTCAAGCTCTAAAAGCACAGGGAATTCAACCTATGGCCGATGTGGTGCTCAATCACAAGGCTGCTGCTGATCACATGGAAGCCTTTCAGGTTATCGAAGTGGATCCTGTAGACCGTACGGTTGAACTTGGGGAACCCTTCACCATCAATGGCTGGACTAGCTTTACCTTCGATGGTCGCCAAGATACCTACAATGACTTCCACTGGCACTGGTACCACTTCACCGGTACAGACTATGATGCCAAACGCCGTAAGTCTGGAATTTATCTGATCCAAGGGGACAATAAGGGCTGGGCCAACGAGGAATTGGTCGATAACGAAAACGGTAACTACGACTACCTCATGTATGCCGACCTAGACTTTAAGCATCCTGAAGTGATCAAAAATATCTATGACTGGGCTGACTGGTTCATGGAAACGACTGGTATTGCTGGTTTCCGCTTGGATGCCGTCAAACACATTGACTCTTTCTTTATGCGTAATTTCATCCGTGATATGAAGGAAAAATATGGTGAGGATTTCTATGTTTTCGGTGAATTTTGGAATCCAGACAAGGAAGCCAATCTAGACTATCTTGAAAAAACGGAAGAACGCTTTGACCTTGTCGATGTTCGTCTCCACCAGAATCTCTTTGATGCTAGCCGAGCAGGTTCCAACTATGACCTTCGTGGCATTTTTACAGATAGCTTGGTTGAACTCAAGCCCAACAAGGCTGTGACTTTTGTCGACAACCACGATACACAACGAGGTCAGGCTCTTGAGTCTACCGTTGAAGAATGGTTCAAACCAGCAGCCTATGCCCTCATTCTGTTACGCAAAAATGGCCTTCCATGTGTCTTTTACGGCGACTACTATGGGATTTCAGGGCAATATGCTCAACAAGATTTCAAAGAAGTCCTTGACCGCCTCCTAACCATCCGAAAAGATTTGGCCTATGGAGAGCAAACAGACTACTTTGATGATGCTAACTGTATCGGTTGGGTACGTTCAGGTACTGAACATCAATCCCCAATCGCAGTCCTGATTTCAAACAACCAAGAAAACAGTAAATCAATGTTTATCGGCCAAGAATGGGCTAACCAAACTTTCGTAGATTTACTTGGAAATCACCAAGGTCAAGTTACAATTGATGAGGAAGGTTATGGACAATTCCCAGTCTCAGCTGCTTCGGTAAGTGTCTGGACAGCCAATACAATCTAATTGCCAATGATTACCAAGCCATGTCCAATCGGATTTGGCTTTTTTCTATTCACAAAAAGACCTACCCAAATGGATAGATCTTTGTTTAATTACAATTTACCTGCTACTTCATCCAACAATTCTTGGATTTTAGCTTGGTTGCTTCCTCCTGCCATGGCCATGTCTGGTTTACCACCACCACGTCCATCGACGATTGGTGCTAATTCTTTGACAAGGTTTCCAGCATGAAGGTCTTTTGTCTTGCTTGCTACAAGGACATTGACTTTGTCTCCAATAGCGGCAACTAGGACAAGAAGATCAGAGTAGTCTTTTTGTTTCCAGTTGTCCGCAAAGGTACGAAGGGCACCGGCATCTGATACAGAAACTTGGCTAGCAATGTAACGGTGACCGTTGACTTCCTTAACATCCTTGAAGATGTCACCTGCGGCTGCAGCTGCGGCTTTTTCTTTCAACTCAGCATTTTCTTTTTGAAGTTGACGAAGTTGTTCTTGAAGTCCTTCCACCTTGTGAGGTACTTCTTTAAGTTGAGGTGCTTTAAGGGTTGCTGCGACAGCTTTAAGAGCGTCTTCTTGTTCACGATAAGCTTCAAAGGCTTCCTTACCAGTCACTGCCAAGATACGGCGAGTTCCTGATCCGATCCCTTCTTCTTTGACAATCTTGAAGAGACCAATTTCAGAAGTGTTGCCAACGTGGGTACCACCACAAAGCTCGATAGAGTAGTCACCGATAGTAACAACACGGACTTCTTTTCCGTATTTCTCACCAAAGAGGGCCATCGCTCCCATTTCCTTGGCAGTGTCAATATCCGTTTCAACTGTCTTAACTTCAAGAGCTTCCCAGATTTTTTCATTAACTTGCTGTTCAATGGCACGCAATTCTTCAGCAGTCACTGCTTGGAAATGAGTAAAGTCAAAGCGAAGGAATTCGACTTCATTAAGTGATCCTGCTTGTGTCGCATGGTTTCCAAGGATATTGTGAAGGGCAGCGTGAAGCAAGTGAGTCGCAGTGTGGTTTTTCATGACACGGTGACGACGATTTGTATCGATTGCCAAGGTATATTCTTGATTCAAGGCAAGTGGTGCAAGGACTTCAGCAGTGTGAAGAGCTTGTCCGTTTGGAGCTTTTTGAACATTTGTCACAGTAGCCACGACCTTACCTGACTCATCCAAGATTTGTCCGTGGTCAGCTACCTGTCCACCCATTTCAGCGTAGAATGGCGTTTCCGCAAAGATAAGAGAGGCAGTTCCTTCAGATACAGCTTCTACTTCTGCATTGTCAGCCACAATAGCGACCAATTTAGAAGACAATTGTGATGCTTCATAGTTAAAGCAACTTTCCACCGTGATGTTTTGAAGGGTTTCATTTTGCATCCCCATTGAGCCACCCTTAACAGCTGACGCACGCGCGCGTTCTTGCTGTTCTTTCATGGCTGCTTCAAAACCTTCACGGTCTACAGTCATACCAGCTTCTTCAGCGATTTCTTCAGTCAATTCAACTGGGAATCCATAAGTGTCGTAAAGTTTAAATACATCTAAACCAGCAATGACAGATTGACCTTTTTCTTTCAAGTCAGCTACGATGCCTTGGGCAAAGTGTTGGCCTGAGTGAAGGGTACGAGCAAATGACTCTTCTTCGCTCTTAACGATTTTTTCGATAAAGTCACGTTTTTCAAGCACTTCTGGATAGTAGCTTTCCATGATTTTTCCAACAGTTGGAACCAGTTTGTAAAGGAAAGGCTCGTTGATACCCAATTTTTGACCGTGCATAGAGGCACGACGGAGCAGACGACGAAGGACATAACCACGGCCTTCATTTCCTGGAAGGGCACCATCACCGATAGCAAATGAAAGTGAACGGATGTGGTCAGCGATGACCTTAAAGCTCATGTTGTCGCCATCTTGGTCATAAACCTTACCAGACAATTTCTCCACTTCACGGATAATCGGCATGAAGAGGTCCGTTTCAAAGTTTGTCTTAGCCCCTTGGATAACCGCCACCAAACGCTCCAAACCAGCGCCCGTATCAATGTTCTTGTGTGGCAATTCCTTGTATTCACTACGAGGAACAGCAGGGTCTGCGTTAAATTGTGACAGAACGATATTCCAGATTTCAATGTAACGGTCGTTTTCGATATCTTCTGCAAGCAGGCGAAGACCGATATTTTCTGGGTCAAAGGCTTCCCCACGGTCAAAGAAGATTTCTGTATCTGGTCCAGAAGGTCCCGCACCGATTTCCCAGAAGTTGTCCTCAATAGGAATCAAGTGACTTGGGTCTACTCCCACTTCAATCCAGCGGTTGTAAGAATCTTTATCGTCTGGATAGTAAGTCATGTAAAGTTTTTCAGCTGGGAAATCAAACCATTCAGGGCTTGTCAAAAGCTCATAAGCCCAAGTGATGGCTTCGTCACGGAAGTAATCACCGATAGAGAAGTTCCCCAACATTTCAAACATAGTGTGGTGACGCGCAGTCTTCCCTACGTTTTCAATATCGTTAGTACGGATGGCTTTTTGGGCATTGGTAATACGTGGATTTTCAGGGATAATAGTCCCGTCAAAATATTTCTTAAGGGTTGCTACCCCAGAATTGATCCACAAAAGAGTTGGATCATTTACAGGAACCAAACTTACTGATGGTTCTACTGAGTGACCTTTAGTCGCCCAGAAATCAAGCCACATTTGGCGGACTTGTGCACTAGATAATTGTTTCATGTTGTCTCCTTATTTACTTGTTTAATGTGATTGGCTTTCCAGCATTTCCACATAGTCAATCGCGACACAGAGAGAAATGACTAGGTCTGCATAAGCGTCCTCAAGAACCGTTACGGTATAGGTAGAGGTCAAATGGAAGAGTTCTTTCCTGATTTCCGCAATCAGCTGATCGCGATCATCCAGCAATTTGAAATCCAAATCCCAGATATTGCCCTCGATACGAAGCCCCAGATTATCAAACTCATACTTATCTCGCCAGAAGGTCAACTTCTTACGAATGACAAAATTCGACCCGTCCTGAAGCTGAATCTCAAAACGAGGAAGTAGGGTCCAAATCTCCTTACTAATCTCACTAACTTGTTGACCAGCCGCATCATAAATAGTAAAGGTTTTGGGAATTTTAAAAAATGATCCCTCTACCTGATAGGCGATTTCTCCCCTGTCATCCTTGATAGCAAAGCGCTCGCCTCCAAGACGAAACTTTTGTTTGACAAGAAATGTTTTCATCAACACCTCCAAAAAATCAAAAGACAAGCTCATATCACGAAGGGCGAAAAACCGCGGTACCACCTTCATTCAATGAACTTGTCATTCTCTTATTCTTATGCAATTGTATGATTGAGTAGCATGATTTCCTAGCTTAGATGGCTCGCAGCACCGCCATTTCTCTGGACTAAGACAACTGAAAATCAATTCTCAACTTTCTTATTATATCGTTTTTTTAAGCTTGCGTCAACTGGAAATCATCTCCGTTGAATCAGACCAATTCCCTACATCTCAGATTACTTTTTCAGAATATACTTTTTCTTACTGCCATTTTTCTTTTTATCCCAACTTTTATCCCAAGTTTTCGAATTGCTAAAGATAGCTACGCAAATATTTGCAAATATAAAGTTTCCTATCACCAAATATATAGACTCAGTTGTTAGGTATTGTCGATCCAAACCATCCTTTAGATAAAATAGTATATATGTTTGCTGAACAGTCAAAAAGGTTGGCCAGAAACTTTTTTTGAAAAAAGTAGACACTTTCATTATTTGTTACCGCTTTCTGTAAGGTTAAACTTAGTATACTACTTGGCAAGCAAATAAGCAACTATCATAGAAAAACATACAGTTACAAAAATTGCCTTTTACATAAAAAACGAACCAGCTTAACTGATTCGTTTTCATCCGTTCTACTTCCGATACATTTTAAACTGTAGGAAGAGGTCGCTATATTTTCCTGTCCATTTATGGTCAAATTTCTCATAAACTTCTAGGTGTTTCATAGTTTCAGCATCTGGATAGAAGGCTTTATCTTCTTTTTTCTCCTCTGGGAGTAATTCCTTAGCTGGTAGGTTTGGAGTTGAATAACCGACATACTCCGCATTTTTGAGAGCATTTTCAGGTTTCAACATAAAGTTGATAAAGGCATAGGCTGCATCTTGGTTTTTGACTGTTTTGGGAATGACCATATTGTCAAACCAAAGGTTGCTGGCTTCTGTCGGTACCACATAGCGTAGATTTTCGTTTTTTTCTAGCATTTGGCTGGCTTCACCAGAGAAGGTCACGCCGATAGCAGCATTATTCTGAATCATGTAGCCCTTCATCTCGTCCGCAACGATGGCCTTGATATTTGGAGTCAACTTGTAGAGCTTGTCCACTGTCTCTTCCAACTGCTGTGGATCCTTGGAATTGAGGCTGTAGCCTAGCGAATTGAGTCCGAGGCCCAGCACCTCACGCGCCCCATCAAAGAGCATGATAGAGTTCTTATACTCTGGTTTCCAAAGGTCGTCCCAATGTTCAGGCGCTTCATCTACCATAGTTTCATTGTAGACAATTCCCAATGTTCCCCAGAAGTAAGGGATGGAGAATTTATTGCCTGGGTCAAAGGACTGGTTGAGAAACTCTGTTCCGATATTTTCAAGACCTTCAAGTTTTGAATAGTTAAGCGGTACCAAGAGATCTTCGTCCTTCATCTTATTAATCATGTATTCACTAGGAATGGCAATATCGTAGGTCGTTCCACCCTGCTTAATCTTGGTATACATGGCTTCGTTGGAGTCAAAGGTCTCATACTGGACTTGGATTCCGGTTTCTTCAGTGAATTGCTCCAAGAGTTCTGGATCGATGTAGTCCCCCCAGTTGTAGATAACCAGTTTTTGACTATCTCGGCTATTGATTTTACTGTCTAGATGCGTCGCAATTCCCCATAAGACTAGAATAATGGCTACGATTCCTGCTAAAAATGAATAGAGTTTTTTCATGCTTGCTCCTCCTTCTCACGTGAGATAAAGTAATATCCAACCACTAGGATAATACTAAAGAGAAAGACAAGGGCAGACAGGGCATTGATTTCTAAGGAAATCCCCTTGCGAGCACGAGAGTAAATCTCGACTGACAGGGTTGAAAAGCCATTTCCCGTTACAAAGAAGGTTACGGCAAAGTCATCTAGCGAATAGGTGAAGGCCATGAAATAACCTGCAATAATAGACGGTGTCAGGTAAGGAAGCATAATTTCCTTGAACATCTGAAATTGACTAGCACCAAGGTCATAGGCCGCATGAATCATGTCACCGTTCATTTCCTTGAGACGAGGCAAAACCATCAAGACCACGATAGGAATGGAGAAGGCCACGTGACTAGAAAGAACGGTCAAAAAGCCAAGTGAAAACTTGAGTTGGGTAAAGAGAATCAAGAAGCTGGCACCAATCATAACGTCAGGCGCAACCATGAGGATATTATTGAGTGATAGAAAGGCTTCTTGGTATTTCTTACGAGACTGGTAGATGTAAATGGCACCAAAAGTCCCGATAATGGTCGCAATCAAGGCTGACAGGAAGGCCAAGAAAAAGGTCTGAGTTACAATCAACATAAGACGACCATCGCCAAACATGGTTTTAAAATGGCTCAAGCTAAAGCCTGTAAAGCTATTCATGTCATTGCCTGCATTAAAGGCGTAGCCAATCAGGTAAAAAATAGGCAGGTAGAGGACAAGAAAGACCAGTCCCAGATAAAGGTTGGCAAATTTTTTCATCGTTCTCTCCTTTCCTTGGTCACCCACATGGTGATAAACATGGTCAGGATGAGAATTACACCGATGGTTGAACCCATACCGTAGTTGTCATTTGTCAGGAAGTTCTGTTCAATAGCCGTTCCCAGCGTAATAACGCGATTCCCACCAATCAAACGGGTCAGCATGAAGAGACTCAAGCTAGGAATAAAGACAGACTGAACTCCACTTCTCACTCCGTTCATAGACAGAGGGAAGATGACATGACGGAAAGTCTCCCACTTGGTCGCACCGAGGTCATAGCTGGCATTGATGAGATTGTTGTCCATATCGTCCAGGACATTGAAAATGGGCAAAATCATAAAGGGAAGCTCGATGTAACTTGCAACAAAGATAAAGGAGAAATCGGTAAAGAGCAACTGTTGTGAGCCGATTCCGATAAATTCCAAGAATTGGTTAATAGAGCCATTCTGACCAAAAATCCCGATAAAAGCATAGGCTTTAAGGAGCAAATTGATCCAAGTAGGCAGGATAATCAGCATAAGCCAGAGTTGACGGTGCTTGAGACGGGTCAAAAAGAGGGCTGTTGGATAGCTGATAAGCAAGGTCACAAAGGTCACAATTCCTGCATAAAGCACAGAGTTAAAGCTCATTTTTAGGTAGGTCAAGTTTTGTGACGCAAAGTAGGACTTATAATTTTCTAAACTGAACTGGCCTTCGATGTTGAAAAAGGATTGACCGAAAATCAAGACCAAGGGTGCCAGGACAAAGAGGGCAATCCAGAGCATGTAGGGCACTACAAAGAGTTTAGATCTTGTTTTCTTCATCTCTTTCCTCCTCGATTGCATTGATCAGACCTGCTTCTTGCTCTTCGATTTCCACGTATTCTTCGATACGAGCATCGAACTCTTCTTCGGTTTCGTTGAGACGCATGATGTGGATGTCTTCTGGTTCAAAGTCCAGACCGATTTCCTCACCAACAATGGCCTTACGGGTTGAGTGGATCATCCATTCATTCCCAAGTTCGTCATAGGCGATAATTTCATAGTGAACTCCACGGAAGAGCTGGGTATCGACCTTAACTTGGAGCTTGCCTTCTTCAGGAAGGGTAATGCGCAAGTCCTCTGGACGAATCACGACCTCAACAGGTTCATTTGGCTTCATCCCCCCATCAACCGCTTCAAAGCGTTTGCCGTTAAACTCAACCAAGTAGTCCTCAATCATGGTTCCTGGCAAGATATTTGACTCACCGATAAAGGTCGCAACAAAATGGTTAATCGGCTCATCGTAGATGTCCACAGGTGTTCCAGACTGGACAATCTCGCCATCATTCATGACGAAAATCCAGTCACTCATGGCAAGAGCTTCTTCCTGATCGTGAGTAACAAAGACAAAGGTAATGCCCAATCGTTGTTGCAGTTCCCGCAATTCGTACTGCATGTCTGTTCTTAATTTCAAGTCCAGCGCTGATAAAGGTTCGTCCAACAAAACCACACGGGGTTGGTTAATGATGGCACGGGCAATAGCCACACGCTGACGTTGTCCTCCAGAAAGTTTACGAATGGAACGTTTTTCGTAGCCTTCCAACTGAACCATCTTGAGAACTTCCGCTACGCGTTTCTCGATTTCTTTCTTGTCAATCTTGCGCAAGCGGAGCGGAAAGGCAACATTTTCAAACACATTCATATGTGGAAACAAGGCATAGGATTGGAAGACCGTATGGACGTCTCGCTTGTTGGTTGGGATGTCATTGATGCGGACACCGTCTAGCATGATATCTCCTGTCGTCGCATCCAGTAAACCTGCAATGATGTTTAGGATGGTTGATTTCCCTGAACCAGATGCGCCTAAAAGGGTATAAAATTTCCCTTCTTCCAACTCAAAGTTGATATCTTTGAGAACCTTGGTGTTGCTGTCTTCAAAAACTTTTGAGACGTTTTTGAATTCAATAATTGGTTTTTTCAATTGTCATTTATTCCTTCTTTTTCATAGATTAACAGATCAGGGCTCTGTCAGGCCGCCACTACCTCGTGTAGGAGATTGAACTGCCTACATTCTTCTGCACTAACGATAGGCTTTCACCCCCTTTCCATGACATAGCAGCAGCTTTTTAGCTAAAGCTTCCTACTTGCTTTCACCTAAGATACGGACTTCTCTTTCAAGCGTGATACCTGAGTGTTCCTTGACTTTTTCGATAACAGACTCAATCAAGTCTTCGTAGTCTTTAGCCGTTCCATCTGCAACATTGATCATAAATCCTGCGTGCTTTTCTGACACTTCTACGCCACCGATACGATAGCCTTTCAAGCCAGCTTCTGAAATTAATTGACCTGCAAAATGCCCTACTGGACGCTTAAAGACCGAACCACAAGATGGATATTCCAAAGGTTGCTTGAGTTCGCGTAGGTGCGTCAAACGGTCCATTTCCTGCTTGATAACCTGATGGGTTCCTGGGGCTAGGGCAAATTTAGCTGACAAGACAACTGCACCAGACTCCTGAATGGCTGAATGACGGTAACCAAAAGCCAAGTCTTTAGCAGACAGGGTTTCGATTTCTCCATCCTTGGTCAAGACCTTACAAGACTGCAAGATGTGGGCAATCTCACCACCATAGGCACCTGCATTCATAAAGACAGCACCACCAACACTTCCAGGAATGCCACAAGCAAACTCAAAGCCGGTCAAACTATGACGGAGGGCAATGCGAGTTGTTTCAATCAAGTTAGCCCCTGCTTCTGCTTCAATGGTATAGCCATCAACGGAAACGTTATTGAGCTTGTCACACAAGATGACAAATCCACGAATCCCACCATCACGAACGATGATGTTGCTAGCATTGCCAAGAACCATCCAAGGAATATTTTCTTGATTGGCAAATTTAACAACGCGCGCCAACTCAAAACGATTTCGTGGAAAGACCAAATAATCGGCCTCTCCACCTACTTTTGTATAACTATAGCTATGCAAGGGTTCCTTAAAACGGATATCAATTCCTTCTAAGATTTCAAGCATTTTTTCTCTTACAGACATGTCACTCTTCCTTTTACAAAATTCATTCCATTATACCATTTTTAAGACCATTTGACGACCCTAAAAAAATCTTGGGCTTATTTTAAACAAAAAAGAGGTTTCCCCTCTTTTTATGATTTTTTACAAAAGATTGCCTTGGTTCCATAGGCAACCAGAACGAGCTCCAGTGCTAGGACCACTTCAACCAAGGCTGGATTTGTCAGCCAGCCAACTTGGACTAGAGATGGTGCCAGGTCAAAGAAGGCGTGTAGGCCATAAGCTGCTAGGAGATAAATCCATTTCTTCTGACGAACAGCTTGATAAACCCAAACAGTCAAGAGTAATTGGAAACCTAGCGCCAAGATTCGCTCAAAAGCAAGCAAATAAATCTGCCAGACTGATAGCGACTGAATAGTTTTCAACATATTTTCAGACAGTAATTGCATGACCTGTGGATCCTGCGTTTGAACTGCTGAGAGAACGAAGTAGAGATTAAGCAAACTAGTAAGACCTAGGAAAATCAACTCCAAGCCACCATGCCCTAACCCATAGGCCAAGGCGTCTGCCTTTTCCAAACTTCTCTTTTTCTCCAACCATTTGAAGAAAATAAGACGTGCTGTTTCCTCAAAAAATGCTGCCATGGCTAAGCCATAGATGATATAGACAAGCGGATGGTCTTGCAAGAGGGCAATACTACCGTCTTTTTGAGGATGCAAAACCAAGATATGCACCAGTTTTTCCAAAATCTGTGTAGAGACAAAGAAGGCTACAGCCCCCAAGCCCAAAACAGCTAAATTAATCTGGTATTTCTTTTTGGCATACCAAATGCTCCCTAACAAGAAAGCTAGCAAAAGCACCATGGTAATGATAATATGAATGGTCATTTTCTTCTCCTATTCTGCCTTTTCAATATCTTTTTTCATCTCGTCAACATTGAACTTAGCAAACAAGTATTGACGGTCTTGTACTGGGAAACGTTGGTCCAACTGGTCAACTGCTCCCACCTCGATAATGCCTTCCTTGATGACAAAGTCCATGACATGCCCACCGAAGGTCAAATCATCTGAGATGAAGTGCAGATGGTAGCCTGCCACACTGACACCATGAAAAATCTCTGGCGTCCAGAAACCAACGATGGTTCCCGCAACATTGTCACGACTATATTCAGGTTGATGGGTTGCGACATCAGCAAACTTGGTATCTGGTGTCGACTTGGGAATCATGCGCACATGCATATGTGAAAATTCCCCACGAATCTTGATAGAGCGGAAAAGATTTTCCCCGTCATAATAAGACTCGATTCGCTCTTCCAATTCCTTGTCTGTCATCTCAAAGCGCTGGCGGAAAATGACTTCTGCCTGATGCGGTACTACTGCAGCGTAAGGAATAAGGGCATCTGGTGACACTTCTACAATTTCCGGTTGCTCTCCTGAGCCTTTGGCCTGATAGGCCTTGCCATCTAAGACAATCAATTCCCCATCAATGGAATCCAAGGTTCCCAAACCAAGATCACCATGCTCTAGCAATTCTCCTACTGTCATGGTACCACCATAAAGGCCTGCCATCAAGGCTCCAAGGGTATTGTATTGAAATAATTTCACTGGTTCCTGCACGTTCTTATCCATTCACTTTCTTGTCTGTTATACTATAAATCTTACTCCTAAGTATACCACATTTGCCCCTAGATGTGAACGATATAAACACTCTAGACATTGCCAAGAAGGAAAAAAAAAGGTACAATGTAACAAAATCAAGGGAGGTCTGGAATGAAGAACCAAAGCAAGTACCAAGAGGTCGTATCTTATCTGAAAAATAGTATCGAGTCTGGACGCTTTCCGACGGGAAGCCGCCTGCCTTCTATCCGTCAACTGAGCCTTGACTTTCACTGTAGCAAGGACACTATTCAACGAGCCCTGCTGGAATTACGGCACGAACAATACCTCTATGCCAAGCCCCAGAGTGGCTACTATGTCCTAGAACAAGGGCAACATCAAGACCTAGAAATCGAGGTTACCGACGAACATGCCAGTGCCTATGACGATTTCCGACTCTGTGTCAATGAAACCTTGATTGGCCGGGAAAACTACCTCTTCAACTACTATGAAAATCAAGAAGGTTTAGAAGACCTAAGACAGTCCATTCACCAACTCCTCTTTGACCAAGCTCTCTACTGCAAGGCTGACCAACTGGTACTGACTTCTGGAACCCAACAAGCCTTGTTTATTCTCTCTCAAATATCCTTTCCTAGCCAAGCCAAGGAAATCTTGGTGGAACAGCCGACCTACCATCGGATGAATCGTCTCTTGATTGCTCAGGGCTTGGACTATCAAACGATTGAACGAGGCATTGATGGGATTGACTTGGAGGAGCTGGAAGGTCACTTCAAAACAGGAAAAATTAAGTTTTTCTATACCATTCCTCGATTTCACTATCCTCTGGGGCATTCCTATTCTGAGCAGGATAAACGAGCTATTCTTGACTTAGCTGCCAAGTATGGTGTCTATATCGTAGAGGACGACTATTTGGGGGATTTGGACTCTAAAAAGGGTCAGACCTTCCACTATCTAGATACAGAGGAGCGCGTCATTTATATCAAGTCCTTCTCAACCAGCCTCTTTCCAGCCCTGCGGATAACAGCACTCATCCTGCCAAATGCTATCAAGGAAGCCTTTGTGGTCTACAAAAATATCCTAGACTACGACAGCAACCTCATCATGCAAAAGGCCTTATCACTCTATATCGACAGTCAACTGTTTGAGAAAAACCGTCTAGCTCGCTTGTCCAATCAGGAAGACTACCAAAAAAAAATCGAGGAAAGGCTAGCTAACACTCCTTGTCCCCTTCCTCATTTCCCGCTTCACGATGGTTTATTGCTAGACCTGAGACAGTACCCTAAAATTGCTAGTCTCAAACACAGTCGGCTGAAATTGGACTTCTTTGAGAAGGCTTACTTGGATACCTGCCCTTATCAATTTGCCAAGGTGTCCTTAGAAAATCTGGAAAATGTTTTAAACTATTTAAAAGCAGAATTGGAATAACTTCCAACTCTGCTTTTTTCTTATACTCTTCGAAAATCAAATTCAAACCACGTCAGCGTCGCCTTACCGTACTCAAGTACAGCTTGCGGCTAGCTTCCTAGTTTGCTCTTTGATTTTCATTGAGTATTATTCTTCAACTTCAGTTAGACTTGCTGCTTTTTCAAGATAGCTTTGGTAGGTACCGTCATCCTTGAGTTTTTGGATAACCTTATCCACCACTTCTTTCAAATCTGCACTATTTTTTCTAAGGGCAACTGCATTGGCTTCGCCGTCCTTCATCTTCAAGCTGACAGTTGCGACAGCTAGGTCTGCATTTTTAGCAGCATAGCTAAGAGCAACAGGCTCATCCATGTGAACAGCATCTACTTTTCCAGCCTGCAATTCATTAACAGCTTCCCCCATATTAGTTAGGGAAGTCAATTGAGCTTTTGGCAATTGTTCCTTGACCATTGATTCTGGAACAGTTCCTTTTTGGGCTGCAATATTGGCACTTTCTAGGCTAGTTAAATCCTTGTATTTTTCTACATCAGCCTTACGAACCAAGAAACTAATCTTGTTTTCATAGTAAGGAATTGAAAAATCAAAAACTTCTTTTCTTTCTTCAGTAGCACTAATTCCTGCAACCGCTAGGTCGGCTTTACCTGTTTGAAGACTAGTCAAGACGTTATCAAAACTCATGCTTGAAACTTCCAGTTTCACACCAAGTTCATCAGCGATAGCTTGGGCCATGTCAATGTCCGCACCGACTACCTGATTTTTCCCATCAACCAAAGACTGAAATTCAAAAGGTGCATAGTCAGGACTGGTCGCCACAACCAATTTCCCTTTTTGCTTAATGGCCTCAACAGCTGACTGAGAACCATTCGAACCTGACTGGCAAGCTACTAAGAAGAAACTTGCAAGAAAACTACATAAAACAAATATCCATTTTTTTGATTTCATAAATAAACAACCTCTCTGTTAATTTTGTATAATTATAACGCTATCCAAGTTGCTTGTCAAGTGTTTTTTTGAATTTTTATCTTAAAAATATTTTTTTCATTCAAGAAAAGGAGCTATCAATTGATTTCAAGCTCCTTTTTATACAGATCCAACCTATTTTATAGTTCGACAATCTTACCTGTTTCAAAGTAAACAACCCATTCACAGATATTTTTGGCATAGTCTCCAATGCGTTCCAAGAAGGCAATTACTTGGAAATAATCACGACCTGTAACGATGGCATCTGGATTTTTCTTGATTTCTTCTGTAGCCAAGTCACGAATGCTATCAAAGTAATGATTGATTTTTTCGTCCATTGCTGCTACTTCATAGGCCTGGTCCACTGACGCATTGAGATAGAGGTCAAGGGCTGCTTCGACGAAGTTCTTGACATCGCGACCCATTCTCTTGATTTCTTCCTCAACAGCTGGGATACGTTGTTCTCCCTTCATCCGAATAGTTGCTTTTGCGATTGACACCGCATGGTCACCCATACGTTCCAAGTCAGATACGGCCTTCAAGACTGTCAAAACAGTACGCAAGTCCTGAGAAACGGGTTGTTGAAGGGCAATCATTTCAAATGATTTCTTCTCCAATTTCACTTCGTATTCGTTTACTTCTGCATCGTCTTCGATGACTTCCTTGGCCAAATCACGGTCATGCGTAACAAAGGCACGCACCGTACGATTGATTTGGGATAGCACTTCTTGTCCCATAGCGTAGAACTGGTTGTGCAATTTCTCTAAATCTTCTTCAAATTGAGAACGTAACATCATTTATCTCCTTATCCAAATTTTCCTGAAATATAATCTTCTGTTTCCTTGTGTTGTGGGTTGAGGAACATCTTCTTGGTATCGTTAAACTCAATCAAATCTCCATCTAGGAAAAATCCTGTCTTGTCAGAGATACGAGAGGCTTGTTGCATGGAACGCGTAACCAAGAGCATGGTGTATTTATCTTTTAGACCATACAAGGTTTCCTCAATCTTACCGGCCGAGATAGGGTCCAAGGCTGAAGTCGGTTCATCCAAAAGAATGATTTTAGGACTGGTTGCCAAGACACGAGCAACACAAACACGTTGCTGTTGTCCACCTGAAAGCCCGATAGCTGAATCATGCAGGCGATCCTTGACCTCATCCCAGATGGAAGCTCGTTGCAAGGCTTTTTCTACCGCTTCATCCAGAACCTGCTTATCCTTCACTCCATTGATACGAAGCCCATAGACAACATTTTCATAGATAGACATAGGAAAAGGGTTTGGTTGTTGGAAAACCATGCCGATTTCCTTCCGCAATTCAACTGTATCTGTACGCGGACTGTAGATATTGTGGCCGTTGTAAACCACTGAACCAGTTGTGGTCACCTCTGGATTGAGATCTCCCATGCGATTGATAGCCTTGAGAAGAGTTGACTTCCCTGATCCAGATGGGCCAATCAAGGCTGTAATTTCCTTAGGTTGGAAAGATAGGGAAACACTATTCAAGGCCTTTTTTTGATTGTAGTAAACGGACAGGTCTGACACCTGTAAAATCGCTTCTGTCATACTGTTTCCTTTCTATCCAAAGTGTCCTGTTACGTAGTCATTGGTTGACTGTAGTTTGGCATTTTGGAAAATATTAGAGGTCTTATCATACTCAATCAAGTCGCCCAAGTAGAAAAATCCTGTGTAGTCACTAGCACGCGCAGCCTGCTGCATACTGTGGGTCACGATGATGATGGTAAAGTCCTTCTTCAATTCCAACATAGTTTCTTCCAGCTGAGCTGTCGCAATCGGATCCAAGGCAGACGCTGGTTCATCCATTAAGAGAATATCTGGTTTAACAGAGATAGCACGAGCGATACAGAGACGTTGCTGCTGACCACCTGATAGGGTCAAGGCTGACTTGTGTAAATCATCTTTGACCTGGTCCCAAAGGGCAGCCTGACGAAGAGAGGTTTCCACAATTTCATCCAAGACTTGCTTGTCCTTAACTCCTGCACGTTCATGGGCAAAAGTAATGTTGCGGTAGATAGACTTGGCAAAGGGATTTGGGCGTTGGAAGACCATCCCGATGTGCTTGCGCATCTCATAAACGTTGATTTCTGGACGGTTGACATCAATCCCTTGGTAGAGGATTTGACCTGTTACCTTGGCAATATCAATAGTATCATTCATCCGATTGAGACTGCGGAGGTAGGTTGATTTTCCTGATCCAGATGGACCAATTAAGGCTGTGATTTTATTTTTTTCAAATTGCATATCGATGCCCTTGATAGATTCATTTTTACCGTAGTAAACATGTAAATCCTTAGTAGAGAGGGCCACTTTCTCTTCAGGAAAGGTGATGATATGCTTTTCATCCCAATTATATTTTGACATGGCTTCTCCTTTAGGCAGCGGTTAATTTCTTATGTAGGTAGCTTCCAAGTTTACGGGCTCCAAAGTTAAAGATGAGAATAAAGATGAGGAGCACGGCCGCAGAACCTGCTGATACAATGGTTCCATCAGGAATAGTCCCTTCACTATTGACTTTCCAGATGTGGACAGCCAAGGTTTCTGCTTGACGGAAGATAGAGATTGGACTCGTCACACTGAGAATATTCCAGTTAGACCAGTCAAGGGCTGGGGCGGATTGTCCTGCTGTATAGATAAGTGCAGCAGCCTCACCAAAGATACGACCAGAGGCCAAGACAACCCCAGTCACAATACCAGGAAGGGCTTCTGGAATGACCACATGGACCACAGTCTCCCAACGAGAAATCCCAAGAGCCAAACCAGCCTCACGTTGCGTATGGTGAACGTGTTTCAAACTGTCCTCAACATTACGAGTCATCTGAGGTAGGTTAAAGACTGTCAAGGCCAAGGCACCTGAAATGATTGAAAACCCATACTCAAACTGGACTACAAAGATCAAGTAACCAAAGAGACCTACAACCACAGATGGCAGTGAAGACAAGATTTCAATACAGGTTCTGACAAAGTTTGTCACAGGACCCTTTTTGGCATATTCAGCTAGGAAAATCCCAGCCCCCATAGATAAGGGAACAGAAATAATCAAGGTAATGACCAAAAGGAAGAAGGAATTATAGAGCTGAATTCCAATCCCACCACCTGCTTGGTAAGAAGATGATTTGCCAGTCAAGAAAGACCAAGAGATGTGGGGCAAACCACGAACCAAGATATAGAGAATCAAGGATGCCAAGATGGCAACAATAATTCCTGCAATCGAGTAGAGGACAGCTGTTGCAATTTTATCTAATTTCTTAGCGTGCATAGTTTTTCTTTCCTCTTTCTTTCGTAATCAATTTAATCACACTGTTGAAGGCCAAACTCATCAAGAGCAAGACTAAGGCCAGTGACCAGAGAACGTTATTGTCAACTGTTCCCATAACGGTATTTCCGATACCCATGGTCAAAACAGAGGTCAAGGTCGCAGCAGGTGTTGTCAATGAAGTTGGGACAACGGCTGAGTTCCCGACTACCATCTGAATAGCCAAGGCCTCACCAAAGGCACGCGCCATCCCAAAGACCACCGCTGTGAAAATCCCTGAACGCGCCGCTTTCAAAGTCACGCGCCAGATGGTTTGCCAACGAGTGGCTCCCATAGCCAAACTAGCTTCGCGGTAGTGACGAGGCACCGCACGTAAACTATCGGTTGTCATAAAGGTTACCGTGGGTAAAATCATGACAAAGAGAACGAAAATCCCTGACAAGATTCCAAAACCAGTTCCACTAAAGACACTACGGACAAAGGGAACTACGACCTGCAAACCGATAAATCCATACACAACTGAAGGAATCCCGACCAGCAATTCAATGGCTGGTTGCAAGATTCTCGCACCTTTTGGTGAGACTTCGGTCATAAAGACTGCCGCACCGATGGCAAAAGGAGTTGCGATAAGGGCTGATAGAATTGTGACAATAAAGGAACCCAAAATCATGGGAAGGGCACCAAATTGTTTACCTGAAGGATTCCAAGTTTGGCCAAAAAGGAAATCAAAGATATTGATCCCATTTACAAAGAAGGTCGACAAACCTTTTTGGGCTACGAAAATCAAAATCATGGCCACAATGATAACAATCAAAGACAGACAGGCAAAGGTCAGTCCTTTCCCTAGTTTCTCTAGACGAGAGTTCTTTGAGGGAGAAAGTAATTTTTTAGCTAATTCTTCTTGATTCATTAGTGACTCCCTTCTAGTGCTGTCACCGTTCCGACAGCATCTTTTTCAACCTTCATTTCCTTGACAGAAATGTAACCCATTCCCTTAACGATTCCGCTTTGTGCTTCATCTGAGAGGACAAAGTTGAGAAATTCTGCCACCAATTCATTGGGCTGACCTAGGGTATACATGTGTTCGTAAGACCACAAAGGCCAGTTATTGGTTGTTACATTTTCTGCAATTGGCTCATAGCCGTTCAATTTCATGCGTTTAACTGAGTCATCCACATAGGCAAAAGCTAGGTAAGAAATGGCTCCTGGTGTCTGGGAAACAATGTTTTTGACCATCCCATTTGAATCCTGTTCTTGACTCTGAATGGCAGATTGGCCATCCATAACAACACTATCAAAGGTTGCACGTGAACCAGAACTTGCCGCGCGGTTGATAATGGAAATGGCTAGGTCTTTCCCTCCAACCTCTTTCCAGTTGGTCACTTGGCCTGTGAAGATGTTACGGAGTTGTTCAGTTGTTAGATTTTCAACATCAACTTCCTTGTTCACAATCACCGCCAAGCCCGCTACCGCAACCTTGTGGTCCACTAGGGCTGAGGCGTTGATACCGTCTTTTTCCTCGGCAAATACGTCTGAATTTCCTACATCAACGGCTCCAGACTGAACCTGAGACAGACCTGTACCAGATCCTCCACCTTGGACGTTGACTGTTTTTCCAACGTGCAGAGAGCCAAATTCATCTGCTGCTGCCTCTACCAAGGGCTGAAGAGCCGTTGAGCCAACAGCTGTCATGGATTCTCCACGATCAATCCAGCTAGCACATCCCGCCAACGAACCTGCCAGCAAAAGAGCCGCAAGGGATAGAGCGAGTTTTTTCCTTTTTTTCACTGTTTTTCTCCTTGAAAATAATGGTGAATGGTGTGAATTTTTTCAACTATTTATTTATGTTTTTCGTTTTAAAATTGGGAGTCAACTGAAGTTCTTAGCCTGGTTTTACTTGAAATTTACTCAGTTACCGTCTCCACCAATTTGACTTAAAATGAAAGACAATTTGAAAAAAATCCATACTTCCACTATAACATAGACAAGCTACTTTGACTAGCATTTTCACTTGAATCTGAGGCCTTTTGGAAAATAATTTTTCAAAACATTTCCAGTCACCTTAGCAAAGCCCAAACCGTTGCCCTGAACCAAAACTTGGTACCAATCATTTGGCAGACTTTCCGCCAGCTGAACAGTTTCTCCAGCGGCATACTTTACAAACGCTTCTTGGTCAATTTCAACCGACTGCTTAACCTGACTCGGTTTCAAGGCTAGGCCAAGAGCAAAACTGGGTTCAAAGCGTTTCTTCTTAAAGGTACCCAGATGCAGGCCATTGCGAGCAATCTTGAGCTTCCCTAAATCTGGCAAAAGTTCTGGCAAGAGATAAAGCTGATCTCCAAACGTCTGCAAGATACCCGGTAGATTGATTTTTAGGTGTTTTTTGGCAAATTCCTGCCACAAGGCAACTTGTTCTCGGCTGAGATTGCTCTTACTTGCCTTAAATTTAGGGGTTGGATTTTCACCCTTAAACTGTAGATGGGCTACAAACTGCCCCTCTCCCTTAAAATGATGAGGATACATCCGAGCCGTTTCTGGCAGGTCAATACCAGCTACCATTCCATTGATATGCTCAACTGGCAACAAGTCAAAATCATACTCTTCCAGTAGCCAATTAACAATCTCTTCGTTTTCCTCAGGTGCCCAGGTACAGGTCGAATAAACCAGACGACCACCTTCAGCTAACATGGTCACCGCTTCCTCCAGAATTTCTCTTTGCAAACTAGCACATTGACTCGGATACTCAAGGCTCCAATAGTCCATAGCATCTGGTTGCTTACGAAACATTCCTTCACCCGAGCAAGGGGCATCAAGAACGATTAAGTCAAAATAGCCTTTAAAGACCTTGGCCAAGCGGTCAGCAGATTCGTTGGTCACCACGACATTTTTCGCTCCAAAGCGCTCCATGTTTTCGACTAAAATCTTAGCCCGTTTGCTTGAGATTTCGTTGGAAACAAGGAGACCCTCTCCTGCTAGATAGGCTGCTAGCTGAGTTGATTTGCCTCCCGGTGCAGCGGCCAGATCCAAGACCTTCATTCCAGGACTGGGTTGGGCTACCTGAGCCACCATTTGAGCAGCGGGCTCTTGCGAATAAACCAAACCAGTAGCATGCTCAGGCGATTTACCTGAAACCTTCCCATAGTAGCCCCAAGGGGTTTGAGGAATGGCATCAGGAAAGGAAACGGGCGCTTCTTTTAAAGGATTAACCCGAAAGGCCGAAACCGCTTCCTCCTCAAAAGAGGCAAGAAAATCTCTTGCCTCATCTCCTAGTATCTCTTCATATTTTTCAACAAATCCTTCTGGAAATTGCATTTAAGTTCTTTTCCTTTCGTAAATATAGGACTGAATTTCCTCCTGCATCTCAAGAGGCACCATCATGACAGGCTGTCTAGTTTCAAAATCAAGAGCTTGGCCAGAAAGGGTCACCACCCGATAGCCCAGACTTTCCCCTAAAATACTAGCTGCAGCATAATCCCATGGTTGCAGATAGGTGACATAGGTCAACAAACGCCCTGACAAAATCTTGGCAAAACTAATGGCCGCACTGCCATAGACACGAACACCAAGAACCGCTCGGCTCAAATCAGCCAGCCCCCATTCATTGGTTTCCAGCATACCACTATTTCCTGCAATGAGAAAATCTCCAAGTGGTTTGGCTTTAAAGGGAGCTAGGGGTTGATCATTTCGGCAGACTGGAAACTTACCACCACCGTGATAACAATCCCCTTTGACCACATCATAAATCAGACCAAACTGTCCCTGACCATTTTCAAAATAAGCCATCATAACAGCAAAATCTTCCTGCTGGGCTACAAAATTATTGGTACCATCAATGGGATCAATGACCCACACCTTGCCCTCTTGAACTGAAGCTCGCAAACAGCCTTCCTCAGCACAAATCTTATCCTCAGGATAACGGGACAAAATCTCACTAACCAAGAGCTCCTGAACTTCCTTGTCTAGTCGGGTCACCAAGTCTGTCGGAGAGGTTTTGGTCGTAACCTGCAAATCTTCCTGCATGTGGTCAAGGATGTACTGGCCCGCTTTCTTAACAAGTTCTTTGGCAAATTCAAACTTACTTTCCAAGAGAAATCTTCCCTTCCCCTTTTTCCTTGGCAGCCTGAACCGCTCGGTAAAGCGAATAGCCACTCACCGTTTCAAATTCTCGTCCCAAACGTTTCTCTTCACTCTTGCTTGGCACAACCAATTTGAATCCCTTATAGGAGTCCAGTAACTTTTTAGCCTCTACCTTGCCTTCATAGGCAGCTTCAACATCATTAAAAAAAGAAAGCACTGAAGCAAGTTCTTCAGTGCTCCACGACAAATCTAGTGGGTAACTATACTGTTTGTTCATTAACTAATACCAGCTCTCATTCTTGCTTCTTTTAGTTCTTGCTTACGATAACTACGAGGGAGAAAAGCACGAATCTCATCTTCATTAAAACCGATTTGCATGCGTTTGGCATCGATAATAATTGGACGACGCAAAAGACTAGGGTACTGCTCAATCAAATGAAGCAATTCCGATACCGGAATACTTTCTACATCAATATCTAATTTTTGAAAAATTTTTGAACGAGTTGAAATGATGTCATCAGTACCATTTTCGGTCAAGGAAAGAATGTGTTGCAATTCCTTTCTTGTTAAGGGACTGGTCATAATATTATGCTCCTCAAAGGGCACCTTATGTTTTTCTAACCAGGCCTTTGCCTTACGACATGAAGTACAGCTCGGTGATAGAAATAGTGTAATCATGCTTTTCTCTTCTTATCTATACTTTGCTACTTCTATTATACAAAAAAATAAAGCGCTTGACTAGAGATTTTTAGAAAAAAAGCCTATTTTTCAAGAAAAATAGACTGTTTGCGAACGATGGACGCAATTGTAATTTAGTTAATTCACTCTTATACTCTTCGAAAATCAAATTCAAACCGCGTCAACGTCTCCTTGCCGTACTCAAGTACAGCCTGCGGCTAGTTTCCTAGTTTGCTCTTTGATTTTCATTGAGTATTAACGATAGTTTCAAATCACATACCTAACTTATTTATTCAAAATAAGAACATCTTAGTATTATTTCCTACGACTTTTCAGATAAAGATAGCCAAAGAAGCTTTCATAGAGGGCGAAAAAGAGGAGGAAGGCATGCAGGAAGAAGGTCTCTGGCAAAATCAGAATAACTGGATCCTTGGCTGGATCAAAAAGCCAGGTATCATCTCCCACAAAGAGAATTTGATGGAAAAGAGTAAAAAATTGGTCAAAACCAATCAAAACTCCCCCAAGTCCAATCAGTAAAGGCAAGATCACTAGAGCCAGAAGCCCTTTACTAAATAGAGATAAAAAGCCCTTTTTCACAATCCCTTTGACAAAGAAATAGAAACTTGGCAGTGTCACTAGGGCAACTAGCTGTACCAAGTGAAAGAGATTCTTCACCACCGCAAAGTGGTGCAGACCAGCTGCTGACGAACGAAAATCTGGCATCTCTAGGACCTGACTAAAAGGATTGGTCAGGTAATTCATCAAGATGTGAAAGTTGTACTGAATGGTTTCTGGTTTTAAATAGACTCGATTCGTCAAACTTAACCACTTAATCTCCAGCGGATAAACAATCCAAGCCAGATAAATGGTCAGCAGGATTGAGAGGGAGAGGAGAAAGAGCATAGAGCCCCAAAAGGTCAGTTTAGTTTTCATCAAAGTTCCACTCCGCAAGGCTAGACACCACATGAGTCGGTGCGATTGGCAGGTCTGCCACTTCTTCTGCCTTGGTAAAACCTGTCGTCACCAAGAGCGTTGGAATGCCATTGTCAATCCCAGCTCGGATATCAGTTAAATAGTTGTCCCCGACCATAATCAACTCTTCACGTTCCAAGCCTAAGTGCTCAACTGCCTTATCCATGATGATGGCATTGGGTTTTCCAATATAAACAGGCTTCACTCGTGTCGCTACTTCAAGTAGTGTAATCAGTGAACCAGCACCTGGCAAAAGACCGCGTTCCGTCGGGATGTTGAGGTCAGGATTGGTTCCGATAAAGTGAGCTCCCTTCTGGATAGCCAGAGTTGCTGTCGCAAATTTTTCATAGTCGACTTGCCAGTCCAGTCCTACTACCACATAGGCAGGATTTTCCTTGTCTTCGACATATCCAGCCGCCTTGATTGCTTCCTTGAGCCCTGATTCTCCGATGACATAGACCGTCTTTTCTAGTCCCAAGTCATTCATATAGTCGATAGTTGCCAAAGTCGCTGTGTAGACAGTCGATAGGGGCGTATCGATATTAAAATTCTGAGCCAGCATCTCCTGAACACTCTCTGGAGTGCGGGTTGTATTGTTGGTTACAAAGAGATAGGGGATGTCCCGCTTTTGCAATTCATGAACAAAAGCCTCTCCTGCCGGAATTCGGTCTTTCCCCTTATAAATTGTTCCGTCTAAATCAATTAAATAGCCTTTATATTTCATACTTTCTCTTTAATCCTTTTTTATTTCTTGCCATGTGATGATAGCTTGGGCATTGGTAGCCCCGTCACTTGTAATTTCATGCTTGCTTACCAGTTCAGTCCGCTCAACAGCCGATGTAATCACCCCACCTGGTCGCACTTCCTTGACATACTTAAGGTTGATTTTCTTGGGAATATACTGGGTCAAAAAATCCGCTCCCATGACCTCAAAAATCCAATCCAAGTATTTACTGTTATTGACATGACCATTCATATCCAAGTCGTAAAAACGAACATGGTAATCCTTGCTGATTGGCTCTTCCAAGGACTCATACTTTGGTCCACGGATAAGTTTTTTATCAAAATCAGACTGGTAAGGAGCCACAATCTCAGGCTCGACAGCATGGACTTTTCGACTATCTCGATCCATGAGAACAAAGGTCGCCGTCATCTGGATAAGCTCCTGCCCCGCTTCATCATAAATGGTAAAGCGACGGTAGCAAAAGAGTCGATTGTAGCTCAGGGCTTCGGTTTCGATAGTGATTTCTTCCGCAAAACGAGGCAAACGAGCCACCTCAATATCGTATTCGGTGATAATCCAGACCAGATTATAGGCCTCCAAAATGGCCTTATCACTAACTCCTAACTCAATCGACTGCATCCCTGAAACTTGCAGGGACAGCAAAATTACATCTGGAAGTTTGATATGACCGTTCATATCAGCCATATCAAAAGGAATTTTCATTTTCATTTGATAAGTTAAGCCCATGATCCTACTCCAAAATAAATCGTTCTGCTACAGTGTCTCCCAAAAAGAGACCTCTTTTTGTCATGCGCACGCGATCACCGTCTATTTGCATGAGACCTTGTTGCACCAAGTCTCTGACAATTTCTCCATAAAGCCCCTCAAACGGCCGACCAAATTTCTCCTCAAATCGCGCCATAGAGACCCCTGATTTCTTGCGAAGCCCCAGGAACATTTCTTCTTCCATTTGCTCTTTTTGACTCAGGTGTTCTTCTGTGATACGAGCATTGCCTTCCTCAACCGCACTAAGATAATGACGAATGGGACCATGGTTTTTATAGCGAATGGCATTGACATAACCAGATGCCCCAGCACCGATACCATAGTATTCAGCATTATTCCAGTACATGAGATTGTGGCGACTTTCAAAACCAGGTTTGGAGAAATTGGAAATCTCATAATGCTCAAAACCAGCTCGCTCCAACTCCGCGATGATATACTCAAACATCTCCGCTTCCAGTTCCTCCTTAGGCAGAGGCAATTTCCCTCGTCGCATCCGATTCATAAAGACCGTGTGATTTTCTAAAATCAAGCTATACAAACTCATATGAGGAATATCCAATCCAATGGCTTTAGCCACATTTTCCTTGACTTGCTCCATAGTCTGGCCAGGCAGCGCATAAATCAAATCGATGGAGATATTGTCAAAACCAGCTAATTTAAGACGGTCGATATTTTCATAAATATCCTTCTCCAAATGACTGCGCCCAATCTTTTTCAGCATCTTGTCATCAAAGGTCTGCACGCCTAGCGAAACACGGTTGACAGCCGAGTTCTTCAAAACAGCTATCTTATCCGCATCCAAGTCGCCCGGATTGGCTTCAATGGTCAGCTCTTCCAAGACTGACAAGTCCAAGTTTTTAGTCAAGCCATCCAGCAATACCTCCAGTTGCGGAGCCGACAAGGCTGTCGGTGTCCCACCACCGATATAGAGGGTTCGCAACTTTTGAATATCATAAGAACGAAACTCTTCCAGCAGATGCTCCAAATAGCTGTCGACTGGCTGATTCTTGATGAAGACCTTTGAAAAGTCGCAATAATAACAAATCTGGGTACAAAATGGGATGTGCACATAGGCTGACGTTGGTTTCTTCTGCATAGTAATTATTATACCACAAAAGCGAACAATACTTAGAATTCCCTTTAACAAAATCCTAGCATTGTTCGCTTTCTTTCTCTAAACATTCTTTGTATTTTATGACGAACACGATTCCCAGAACCAATCTAGTTTGTCTTTACAATACAAAAGAATGAATGTTTAATTGACTAAATTTTTAGTCTTCTTTTTTCTTGCGAGCTACAAGTCCAAATCCACTCAATAGTCCAAGAAGTCCTAGAGATGCAAGAGCAGCATTTGATTCTGTTCCTGTATTCGGCAATACATTTTGAGAATCATTTGATTTAGCTCCATTATCAATAGTAGTCTCAGTATCTACCTGATCTGCATTCGGAGTAACTGCATCTGGAATTGGAGTTGTTGGTGCAGGTGTATCTTGACCAGAACCTCCATTAGTATCTGGTGTGACTGGTATTTCTACCTTAGTTTCTAGTTTACCGTTTCCTTTGTCGTACTCTGGCGTGTAGATGTCTTTGTCTTTCTCTCTAACTGTTACTTCCACTGGAACGATATCTTTTGAACCGTCTGGGTAAGTTACCGTGATTGTTCCTGTAATCTTATCGCCTGG
>CAJNBW010000004.1 GCA_905221105.1 bacterium | reverse complement strand
CTCGGGAAGTAGCTCAGCTTGGTAGAGTACTTGGTTTGGGACCAAGGTGTCGCAGGTTCGAATCCTGTCTTCCCGATTCATTACAGAGATATGTAAACGTATCTTTTTTTATTTTAACTAGATATTATATAGATTAAGAGAGAATCAGTTTGTTTCTCTCTTTTTTTGGCTCTATAATATTTGTAGTGGGGATATTATGGAGCCTATTTTTGTGTAGAAAAAAGTCCCATATGACCTATAATGAAAAGTGAGAAAACAACTCATTAGAAAGATTCATATGGAACAATTACGTTTTATCACAAAACTGCTCGATATCAAAGACTCAAACATCAAAATTCTAGATATCATCAATATGGATACACACAAGGAAATTATTGCTAGACTGGACTACAACGCCTCATCTTGCCCTGATTGCGGAAGTCAAATGAAGAAATATGACTTTCAAAAATCGTCTAAAATTCCTTTAAAATCAGCGTATACTTTTTGTTTCCTGCCTTGTTTAATAATACTGTAGTTAATTATACACATTGAAATTTAATAGATTTTATAGCACTTATAAATTTTTAAGAAAGCAATAGAAGAGTTTTGTTCAACTTATAATATATGTGTTTGTATGATAAAAATTTCTGCTTTTTTGATTTTGAATGTGTATTAATTTACATTATAGTGTGAATTGGGTTTGATATTTCTTTTGAGGAGGCTGCCTTAGATTTTTCTACTTGTGTTTTATTGTATAGTGTATCTTGCTTATTTTGAATAGAATTTTTTATGACATTTGTCATATTTCCTAGTGACAGAAGCATCTAGCTCCGCTAACTTCAAAAGGCTATAATTGAAGTATGAAATGGAGAAAGAAGAAATGAAAAATAAAATGATTGTCACAGTGAGTTTAGTAGCAGCAGGAGTTATGACCTATCTCATGTTTTCAGGGTTGGATGAAGGTTTCTACCATTTTCCTTGGGAGCTTTTTGCTGGCTTTGGAATGATGTCTTGGCTTATCAGAGAAGGTTTGAAATTGGTCAGAGATGTGAAAAAGGAGTTTGAAAAATGAAAAAAACAATCATCTATTTCTTTATCGGCCTGTCACTCTTGGTATGGTTAGTGGAAATGTTTACTGGTTGGTTTGACCAAAACTTACTTCGCCAATTTATTCGCGGTGCTTGGGGGTTTGGATTTATGATTTTCGTCGTTTTCCCTATGGGAAAGGAGTGGCTGAAAGGAGAATATCATGAACATGATTAAGGTACAAGGCTTACATAAAAACATCAAGGGCAAGGCTATTTTGAAGGATATTTCCTTTGAGGTAGCTGAAGGTGAATGTGTTGCCATGATTGGGCCCAATGGTGCTGGGAAGACCACACTCTTGGACTGTCTGCTTGGAGATAAACAGGTCACAAGCGGTCAAGTATTTATTCAAGATTTACCAGTGACGAGTTCTAAGTTAGACTATACTAGGGCTTACCTCCCTCAAGAAAATGTGATTGTACAGAAATTAAAAGTTAAAGAGTTGATTGCTTTCTTTCAAAGAATTTATCCAAACCCTTTGAGCGAGCAAGAAATTGATCAGCTATTGCAGTTTGACAAGCAACAAAAAGAGCAATTCGCAGAAAAATTATCAGGCGGTCAAAAGCGTCTTTTCTCTTTTGTCTTAACTCTAATTGGGCGACCAAAGTTAGTCTTTTTAGATGAACCTACTTCAGCCATGGATACCTCAACTCGTCAACGTTTTTGGGAGATTATTCAGGAGTTAAAAGCGCAGGGAGTTACCATTCTCTATTCCTCCCATTATATCGAAGAGGTAGAGCATACAGCGGACCGAATCTTGGTCTTAAATAAGGGAGAGTTGATTCGAGATACGACACCTCTAGCCATGCGCAGTGAGGAGATTGAAAAGCACTTTATCCTACCTCTGGCTTACAAGGAAGTTGTCGAACAGTCTAACTTGGTTGAAAACTGGTCACAAAAACAAGATGCCCTGCAAGTAGTCACACGCGAAGCAGATGCTTTCTGGGAACGGTTAGTTCAGGCAGGCTGTAGGATTCAAGAAATTGAAGTCAATAATCGTAGCTTGCTGGATACAATCTTTGAAGAAACACAAAAGGGAGATGACTAAGATGAAACGATGGATCGCACTAAACAAGATAGAATTTCTATTGACCAAACGACAATTAGTCTATTATCTATTATCCGTAGGGATGCCGACGGCCTTCTATTTATTCTTTTCAGGCATGTACCAGGACACACCAGATGGGCCAGCTAATTTTATGCGTGATTACCTCATCTCTATGACAGCTTTTTCTATGATGTCGACAGCCATGTTTTCATTCCCAGCTGTCTTACATACCGACAAGATCAACAACTGGCAGAAAACATTACGTCATAGCCCTGTAAATATGGTAGAATATTATCTATCAAAGATAACAAGTATGATGGTTGATTATTTGGTTTCAATCCTAGTTGTATTCTCAGTCGGGCACTTAGTCAGAGGTGTGGACATGCCTCTAGGAAGCTGGGTCGGAGCTGCGATTTTGCTGATTGCGGGAAGTATTGCTTTTGTAGCGCTTGGCTTGACCTTGACTCTCTTGCCGACTAGTCAGCTTATGTCTGTCGTGGGCAATCTTCTCTATCTAGGCTTGGCTGTTTTAGGCGGACTCTGGATGCCCATCTCTTTATTTCCAGACTGGATGCAAGCAATCGGGAAGTGTCTACCAACTTATCAGTTGATGGAGTTGCTCAAGACCTTCTTAAACGAGGGTAGCATCAATCTATCAGCCACAGTTTATCTACTTGTTTTTTCAGCAGTTTTGTTTGGTTTGACCATTTACCTTCAAGGTCATAAGGAGAATGCTTAATGCTTGAAAGACTGAAAAGCATACATTATATGTTTTGGGCCAGTTTAATTTTTATGATTTTCCCCATCCTACCTGTAGTGACTGGGTGGCTTTCTGCCTGGCATTTATTGATTGATATTCTATTTGTAGTGGCGTATTTGGGTGTTTTAACAACTAAGAGCCAGCGCCTATCTTGGCTATATTGGGGCCTCATGCTGACTTATGTAGTTGGGAATACTGCCTTTGTTGCTGTTAATTATATCTGGTTTTTCTTTTTCCTATCCAATCTCTTAAGTTATCATTTCAGCGTAGGTGGTTTAAAGTCTTTACATGTCTGGACTTTTCTTCTTGCTCAAGTCCTTGTTGTGGGCCAACTGTTGATTTTTCAGAGAATCGAAGTTGAATTTCTATTCTATCTACTTGTAATTCTTGCTTTTGTCGATTTAATGACTTTTGGCTTGGTTCGGATTCGTATTGTGGAGGATTTGAAAGAAGCTCAGGCTAAGCAAAATGCCCAGATAAATCTATTACTTGCTGAAAATGAACGTAGTCGTATCGGTCAGGATTTGCATGATAGTCTGGGGCATACCTTTGCTATGCTTAGTGTCAAGACAGATTTAGCATTACAGTTATTACAGATGCAGGCTTATCCACAGGCGGAAAAGGAATTAAGGGAAATACAGCAAATTAGCAAAGAATCAATGCGCGAAGTTCGAACGATTGTGGAAAATCTTAAGTCTAGAACTTTGACATCCGAACTAGAGACTGTGAAAAAGATGTTAGAAATTGCTGGAATTGAGGTGGAAACGGATAATCAACTAGATACTGCTAGCCTTACTCAGGAATTAGAGTCAACAGCTTCCATGATTTTGCTTGAGTTAGTGACCAATATCATCAAACATGCAAAAGCGTCTAAAGCTTACTTAAAATTAGAACGGACAGAGAAGGAACTTATTCTAACAGTAAGTGATGATGGCTGTGGTTTCGCTTCTATAAAGGGGAATGAGCTCCATACAGTCCGAGATCGTGTCCTTCCATTTTCAGGAGAAGTAAGAGTAATCAGTCAGAAACAGCCAACGGAAGTGCAAGTTCGACTACCTTATAAGGAGAGAAACTAAGATGAAACTACTTGTTGCAGAAGATCAAAGTATGTTGCGAGATGCCATGTGCCAGTTGCTCACGCTTCAACCGGATGTAGAGTCTGTCTTACAAGCCCAGAATGGGCAAGAAGCAATCCAACTCTTAGAAAAAGAGTCTGTAGATATCGCCATTCTTGATGTAGAGATGCCTGTTAAGACTGGCCTCGAAGTCTTGGAGTGGATACGATCAGAAAAGCTAGAAACAAAGGTTGTTGTGGTAACGACCTTCAAGCGTCCTGGTTATTTTGAACGTGCGGTCAATGCTGGAGTGGATGCTTATGTCTTGAAAGAGAGAAGTATTGCCGACCTCATGCAAACCTTGCACACTGTCCTTGAAGGACGCAAGGAGTATTCGCCTGAATTGATGGAAGTGGTGATGACGCATCCCAATCCATTGACAGAACAAGAGATTGCTGTCTTAAAGGGAATCGCTCAGGGTTTGTCTAATCAAGAAATCGCGGATCAGCTTTATTTATCAAATGGAACCGTCCGAAACTATGTCACCAATATTCTTTCGAAACTAGATGCTGCTAATCGAACAGAGGCAGCTAATATCGCGAAAGAATCTGGTTGGTTGTAATGATATAATATTTTTCTGAACATTATGTGCTAAAATTGATGGGATTGAATGGAACAATACTAACTTTAGGAGGGTGGGATTCCTCCTTTTCTTTCTTTTGGGAGCAATACAAACGAGCTAAAAATAACAATAAAAAAGAAAAATATCTTGACAAGCAAGGGAAAAATTTGTTACAATAATAGACGGTACTTTTTACTTTTGGTCTCTCAAGAGTGTACAGGGACGTGCTGACAAATGTTGCAAAAGTACACACAGATGATAGCTGTCACCAAGTGTATCATCACCAAAAATAAAAAAACACAGGAGAATGTAGATGCCTACAATTAACCAATTGGTTCGCAAACCGCGTAAATCAAAAGTAGAAAAATCTAAATCACCAGCTTTGAACGTTGGTTACAACAGTCATAAAAAAGTTCAAACAAACGTTTCTTCACCACAAAAACGTGGTGTTGCAACTCGTGTTGGAACAATGACACCTAAAAAACCTAACTCAGCCCTTCGTAAATTCGCTCGTGTACGTTTGAGCAACCTTATCGAAGTTACTGCCTACATCCCAGGTATCGGACACAACTTGCAAGAGCACAGCGTGGTTCTTCTTCGCGGTGGACGTGTAAAAGACCTTCCAGGGGTACGTTACCATATCGTCCGTGGTGCACTTGATACTGCAGGTGTTAACGATCGTAAACAAGGCCGTTCTAAATACGGTACTAAACGTCCAAAAGCATAAGGAAAGGGGATAAAGAGAAATGAGTCGTAAAAATAGAGCTCCAAAACGTGACGTATTGCCAGATCCGCTTTACAATTCACAACTAGTTACTCGTCTTATCAACCGCGTTATGCTTGACGGTAAACGTGGTACAGCTGCTTCAATCGTTTACGGTGCTTTTGAGCAAATCAAAGAAGCTACTGGTAACGATGCACTTGAAGTATTTGAAACAGCTATGGAAAACATCATGCCTGTACTTGAAGTACGTGCACGTCGTGTTGGTGGTTCTAACTATCAAGTTCCAGTTGAAGTTCGTCCAGAACGTCGTACAACACTTGGACTTCGTTGGTTGGTAACAATCGCTCGTCTTCGTGGTGAACACACAATGCAAGACCGTCTTGCAAAAGAAATCTTGGATGCTGCTAACAACACTGGTGCAGCAGTCAAGAAACGTGAAGACACTCACCGTATGGCTGAAGCTAACCGTGCATTCGCACACTTCCGTTGGTAAAATCATGATGCTAGGAACGGTAAGGATGCAAGGTGAAAATAGGAAACTGACGCAGTATTCGACGAATACAAGGAAGTTTATCTTTTTCACACAGCATCCAGTTCCGGCTCAAATCGGCTAATTAACTTTAGCCCGAGTTCAATTCAACTTGTAAATCTACAAGTTGAAACCAACAATAGCATGAAAACATTGAGAACGGGTAGGTCCTGCCTATCCGTTTTTATTAAAATCGTGTTATAATAGAATAGAAATCAAAATAAATAGGAGAAATAAACCTCATGGCACGCGAATTTTCACTTGAAAAAACTCGTAATATCGGTATCATGGCTCACGTCGATGCTGGTAAAACAACAACTACTGAGCGTATTCTTTACTACACTGGTAAAATCCACAAAATCGGTGAAACTCACGAAGGTGCGTCACAAATGGACTGGATGGAGCAAGAGCAAGAACGTGGT
This sequence comes from bacterium, assembly GCA_905221105.1. Taxonomy (GTDB): domain Bacteria; phylum Bacillota; class Bacilli; order Lactobacillales; family Streptococcaceae; genus Streptococcus. Next base: position 145,207 of record CAJNBW010000004.1, on the reverse strand, counting down.
ATCACTATCACATCTGCTGCGACAACAGCTCAATGGAACAACCACCGCGTAAATATCATCGACACACCAGGACACGTGGACTTCACAATCGAAGTACAACGTTCTCTTCGTGTATTGGATGGTGCGGTTACCGTTCTTGACTCACAATCAGGTGTTGAGCCTCAAACTGAAACAGTTTGGCGTCAAGCAACTGAGTACGGAGTTCCACGTATCGTATTTGCCAACAAAATGGATAAAATCGGTGCTGACTTCCTTTACTCTGTAAGCACACTTCACGATCGTCTTCAAGCAAATGCACACCCAATCCAATTGCCAATCGGTTCTGAAGATGACTTCCGTGGTATCATCGACTTGATCAAGATGAAAGCTGAAATCTATACTAACGACCTTGGTACAGATATCCTTGAAGAAGATATTCCAGCTGAATACCTTGACCAAGCTCAAGAATACCGTGAAAAATTGGTTGAAGCAGTTGCTGAAACTGATGAAGAATTGATGATGAAATACCTCGAAGGTGAAGAAATCACTAACGAAGAATTGAAAGCTGGTATCCGTAAAGCGACTATCAACGTTGAATTCTTCCCAGTATTGTGTGGTTCTGCCTTCAAGAACAAAGGTGTTCAATTGATGCTTGATGCGGTTATCGACTACCTTCCAAGCCCACTTGACATCCCAGCAATCAAAGGTATCAACCCAGATACAGACGAAGAAGAAACTCGTCCAGCATCTGACGAAGAGCCATTTGCAGCTCTTGCCTTCAAGATCATGACAGACCCATTCGTAGGTCGTTTGACATTCTTCCGTGTTTACTCAGGTGTTCTTCAATCAGGTTCTTACGTATTGAACACTTCTAAAGGTAAACGTGAGCGTATCGGACGTATCCTTCAAATGCACGCTAACAGCCGTCAAGAAATCGACACTGTTTACTCAGGTGATATCGCTGCTGCCGTTGGTTTGAAAGATACTACAACTGGTGACTCATTGACAGATGAAAAAGCTAAAATCATCCTTGAGTCAATCAACGTTCCAGAACCAGTTATCCAATTGATGGTTGAGCCAAAATCTAAAGCTGACCAAGATAAGATGGGTATCGCCCTTCAAAAATTGGCTGAAGAAGATCCAACATTCCGCGTTGAAACAAACGTTGAAACTGGTGAAACAGTTATCTCAGGTATGGGTGAGCTTCACCTTGACGTCCTTGTTGACCGTATGCGTCGTGAGTTCAAAGTTGAAGCAAACGTAGGTGCTCCTCAAGTATCTTACCGTGAAACATTCCGCGCTTCTACTCAAGCACGTGGATTCTTCAAACGTCAGTCGGGTGGTAAAGGTCAATTCGGTGATGTATGGATTGAATTTACTCCAAACGAAGAAGGTAAAGGTTTCGAATTCGAAAACGCAATCGTCGGTGGTGTGGTTCCTCGTGAATTTATCCCAGCGGTTGAAAAAGGTTTGGTAGAATCTATGGCTAACGGTGTACTTGCAGGTTACCCAATGGTTGACGTTAAAGCTAAGCTTTACGATGGTTCATACCACGATGTCGACTCATCTGAAACTGCCTTCAAGATCGCGGCTTCACTTGCTCTTAAAGAAGCTGCTAAATCAGCACAACCAGCTATCCTTGAACCAATGATGCTTGTAACAATCACTGTTCCAGAAGAAAACCTTGGTGATGTTATGGGTCACGTAACTGCTCGTCGTGGACGTGTAGATGGTATGGAAGCACACGGTAACAGCCAAATCGTTCGTGCTTACGTTCCACTTGCTGAAATGTTCGGTTACGCAACAGTTCTTCGTTCTGCATCTCAAGGACGTGGTACATTCATGATGGTATTTGACCACTACGAAGATGTACCTAAGTCAGTACAAGAAGAAATCATTAAGAAAAACAAAGGTGAAGACTAATCTGTCCTCACTCTAGAAGGAAGTCACTTAGTGGCTTCCTTTTGTCTTTAGAAAATACCTCTAAATATGGTAAAATAGTAGGAGAATAATGTGAGGAAAATGAATGTCAAATAGTTTTGAAATTTTGATGAATCAACTGGGAATGCCTGCTGAAATGAGACAGGATCCTGCTTTATCACAGGCCGATATTGAGCGAGTTGTTGTTCATAAAATTAGTAAGGTATGGGAGTTTCATTTCGTATTTTCTAATATTTTACCGATTGAAATCTTTTTAGAATTAAAGAAGAGTTTGAGTGAGGAATTTTCTAAGACAGGAAATAAAGCTATTTTTGAAATCAAGGCTCTGTCTCAAGAATTTTCAAATCAACTCTTACAAGCCTATTATAGAGAGGCTTTTTCTGAAGGGCCGTGTGCTAGTCAAGGCTTTAAAACTCTTTATCAGAATTTGCAAGTTCGTGCTGAGGGCAATCAACTCTTTATTGAAGGCTCAGAGGCGATTGATAAGGAACATTTTAAGAAAAATCATCTTCCTAATTTAGCTAAACAACTTGAAAAATTTGGTTTTCCTACTTTTAACTGTCAAGTAGAGAAGAATGATGTGCTGACTCAAGAGCAGGAAGAAGCCTTTCATGCTGAAAATGAGCAGATTGTTCAAGCTGCCAATGAGGAAGCGCTCCGTGCTATGGAGCAACTGGAACAGATGGCACCTCCTCCAGCGGAAGAGAAACCAGCCTTTGATTTTCAGGCCAAAAAGGCTGCGGCTAAGCCAAAGCTAGATAAGGCGGAGATTACTCCTATGATCGAAGTGACGACGGAGGAAAATCGTCTGGTCTTTGAAGGGGTTGTTTTTGATGTGGAGCAAAAAGTGACCAGAACAGGTCGTGTTTTAATCAACTTTAAAATGACGGACTACACTTCAAGTTTTTCTATGCAAAAGTGGGTTAAAAATGAGGAAGAGGCTCAGAAATTTGACCTCATCAAGAAGAATTCTTGGCTCCGAGTGCGTGGGAATGTGGAGATGAATAACTTCACACGCGATTTGACAATGAACGTGCAGGATGTGCAGGAGGTTGTTCACTATGAGCGGAAGGATTTGATGCCAGAAGGTGAGCGCCGGGTTGAGTTTCATGCCCATACTAACATGTCGACCATGGATGCTCTGCCAGAGGTTGAAGAAATCGTTGCGACAGCTGCTAAGTGGGGACACAAGGCTGTTGCCATCACGGACCACGGGAATGTTCAATCCTTCCCACACGGCTATAAGGCGGCTAAGAAAGCGGGAATTAAGCTGATTTATGGAATGGAAGCCAATATTGTAGAGGACCGTGTCCCTATCGTCTATAACGAAGTGGAGATGGACTTGTCAGAAGCTACCTATGTGGTTTTTGACGTGGAAACGACGGGTCTATCAGCCATCTATAATGATTTGATTCAGGTTGCGGCTTCTAAGATGTACAAGGGGAATGTCATTGCTGAATTTGATGAATTTATCAATCCTGGGCATCCCTTGTCAGCCTTTACCACGGAGTTGACTGGAATTACAGATGATCATGTCAAAAATGCCAAACCACTGGAACAAGTTTTGCAAGAATTCCAAGAATTTTGTAAGGATACAGTCTTAGTCGCCCACAATGCGACCTTTGACGTTGGCTTTATGAATGCCAATTATGAGCGTCATGGTCTTCCAAGGATTAGCCAACCAGTTATTGATACGCTGGAGTTTGCTAGAAATCTCTATCCTGAGTATAAACGTCATGGTTTGGGACCTTTGACTAAGCGTTTTGGTGTGGCCTTGGAACATCACCACATGGCCAACTACGATGCGGAAGCGACTGGTCGTCTACTTTTCATTTTTATAAAAGAGGTGACAGAAAAACATGGTGTGACTGATCTAGCTAGACTCAACATTGATTTGATTAGTCCAGACTCTTATAAAAAAGCTCGAATCAAGCATGCGACTATTTATGTCAAGAATCAGGTAGGTCTAAAAAATATCTTTAAACTGGTTTCTTTGTCTAATACCAAGTATTTTGAAGGGGTACCACGGATTCCGAGAACGGTTCTAGATGCCCATCGAGAGGGCTTGATTTTAGGATCAGCCTGTGCAGAAGGTGAAGTTTTTGATGCAGTCGTTTCTCAAGGTGTGGATGCGGCGGTTGAGGTGGCCAAGTATTATGACTTTATCGAGGTCATGCCACCGGCTATCTATGCTCCCTTGGTTGCTAAAGAGCAGGTCAAGGATATGGAAGAACTCCAGACCATTATCAAGAGTTTAATAGAAGTTGGAGACCGTCTTGGTAAGCCTGTTCTGGCTACGGGAAATGTCCACTATATCGAACCGGAAGAAGAAATTTATCGTGAAATTATTGTTCGTAGTTTGGGTCAGGGAGCGATGATTAACCGTACCATTGGTCACGGTGAGCATGCCCAACCAGCTCCTCTCCCAAAAGCTCATTTTAGAACAACCAATGAGATGTTGGATGAATTTGCCTTCTTGGGAGAGGATTTGGCTCGTAAACTGGTTATTGAAAACACTAATGCCTTGGCAGAGACCTTTGAACCTGTTGAAGTTGTAAAAGGTGACTTGTACACGCCATTTATCGATAAGGCTGAAGAAACGGTTGCTGAATTGACCTATAAGAAAGCTTTTGAGATTTATGGAAATCCGTTGCCAGATATCGTTGATTTGCGGATTGAAAAAGAATTGACTTCTATTCTGGGGAATGGATTTGCCGTGATTTATCTGGCATCGCAGATGCTGGTGCAACGTTCCAATGAACGGGGCTACTTGGTTGGTTCTCGTGGGTCTGTCGGTTCCAGTTTCGTTGCGACTATGATTGGGATTACGGAGGTTAATCCTCTCTCTCCTCACTATGTCTGTGGACAGTGTCAGTATAGCGAGTTTATCACAGATGGTTCGTACGGTTCAGGTTTTGATATGCCTAATAAGGATTGTCCAAACTGTGGTCACAAACTCAGTAAAAATGGGCAGGATATTCCGTTTGAGACCTTCCTCGGTTTTGATGGGGACAAGGTTCCCGATATTGACTTGAACTTCTCGGGAGAAGACCAGTCTAGCGCCCACTTGGATGTGCGTGATATCTTTGGTGAGGAGTATGCCTTTCGTGCAGGAACGGTTGGTACGGTGGCTGCTAAGACTGCCTATGGATTTGTAAAGGGCTACGAGCGTGATTACGGCAAGTTCTATCGTGATGCAGAGGTGGAACGCCTCGCCCAAGGTGCTGCTGGTGTCAAGCGGACAACGGGACAACACCCGGGGGGAATTGTTGTTATTCCTAACTACATGGATGTCTACGACTTTACGCCTGTCCAGTATCCAGCGGATGACGTGACGGCTGAATGGCAGACCACTCACTTTAACTTCCACGATATCGATGAGAATGTCCTCAAACTCGATGTGCTGGGGCATGATGATCCGACCATGATTCGGAAACTGCAGGACTTGTCTGGGATTGATCCTAATGAAATCCCTATGGATGACGAAGGCGTGATGGCCCTCTTTTCAGGGACTGATGTGTTAGGGGTAACACCTGAGCAAATCGGAACGCCGACGGGTATGCTTGGAATTCCAGAATTTGGAACCAACTTCGTACGTGGAATGGTAGACGAGACGCATCCAACGACCTTTGCGGAGTTGCTGCAGTTGTCAGGGTTGTCCCACGGTACTGACGTTTGGTTGGGAAATGCCCAGGATTTAATCAAGCAAGGAATTGCGGACCTATCAACCGTTATTGGTTGTCGGGACGATATCATGGTTTACCTCATGCATGCTGGGCTCGAGCCTAAGATGGCCTTTACTATCATGGAACGGGTGCGTAAAGGTTTGTGGCTGAAGATTTCCGAAGAGGAGCGAAATGGCTACATCGAAGCCATGAAGGCTAATAAGGTGCCAGAGTGGTATATCGAGTCCTGTGGGAAAATCAAGTATATGTTCCCTAAAGCCCATGCGGCAGCCTACGTTATGATGGCCTTGCGTGTGGCCTACTTCAAGGTTCATCATCCCATTTATTATTATTGTGCTTACTTCTCAATCCGCGCCAAGGCCTTTGATATCAAGACCATGGGTGCGGGCTTGGATGCTATCAAGCGCAGAATGGAAGAAATTGCTGAAAAACGGAAGAACAATGAAGCTTCTAATGTGGAAATTGACCTCTATACCACTCTTGAGATTGTCAATGAGATGTGGGAGCGTGGTTTCAAGTTTGGAAAACTCGACCTCTACCGTAGTCAGGCGACAGAGTTCCTTATCGATGGGGATACCCTCATCCCGCCATTTGTAGCAATGGATGGTCTGGGTGAGAACGTTGCCAAGCAGTTGGTGCGAGCGCGTGAAGAGGGAGAATTCCTCTCTAAAACAGAACTACGCAAACGTGGTGGACTCTCATCAACATTGGTTGAAAAGATGGATGAAATGGGGATTCTGGGCAATATGCCAGAGGATAACCAGTTGAGTTTGTTTGATGAGTTGTTTTAAAAAATTGCTTATTTTGATCAAGTGGACAAAATATGTCCACTTGATTTGTTATAATTCTCTTAAAAATAATAGAAAAGAGAGTATAATATGGTGGATCAAGGAATTTTAAATTCTAACGTGTCAATTGAAGAGCAAATTTACAATTTTGAAAAAAGCTTGAAAGATGATGGGAGTGATTGGACCGGATTCCCACAAATAGACTTAAAAGAAGATTCTCAATGTATTTACATTTGCGGTATTTCAGAGACTGACAGATGGCATTTGTTTTATACGTTAACTAAAATAAAACCTGCTACTCCAATAGCATCACTTGGATATTATCGAGTGAGAGATAATTTGATTTTTTCTAAACATAGTCAATGGATAAAACTTCAAATGGAGCATACAGAGTATGACTTGATTTTTCTGGAGGGAGTTCAACTTTTGGGAGAGGCTGATCAAAGGGTACAGGAATACTGGATGCAGCAATTCAAAGAGAATAAGAAAAGAGGCAGACTCTTCATTGTATATTCAGACTGCTTACCCGAAGACTTAAAAAATATCGATGAATCCGTAGTTGAGTTCTTCGAATCTGGCATAGTGGTACAGTTGCAATCACCTAAGGGCTAGTTTATTTTACTTTAATCGTTTTGAATATAAAGTGCTAGTTAGACTATAGAAGTGATAATAATATACTAGAAATGATATTGTTTGAATAATATGTAGAAGGAAATTGCAGATGAATGATCAAGAGAGACTACTAACAATTTTTTTACGTTTACAGTTAGGTACTTCACTAGGAAAAAAGCAACTGGCTCAGGAATTTGCGGTTAGTGAAAAGACGATACAGAGAGATTTTTCGCTATTCCGTGATATTTTATCTAGTAACACCAGTTATAGTGGAGATTTGCTTTATAACCGTAAGACGAATAAGTATTGTTTAGCAAGTAAGTCAGTTTTTAATAAAAGGGATATACTCGTTATTTCAAAGATTTTATTGGAAAATCGAGCACTGAATCGGCCAGAAATTGATAGCTTACTAAAAAATTTACTGATTTTAGTTCCTCGTGATGACCAGAAAGAAATTGAGCAGATCATTGGTAGTGAAAAGCTTAATTATGCTCCTTTAACGGATCAGCAAAATAGAATAGGGAAAATATGGAATTTATCAGAAGCTATTTTGCATGAACAGGTTCTAGATATTGTCTATCAAAAACCTTATTCTGAGTCTTCTAAGAGGCAGACTATTTTACCAGTCTCTCTTTACTATGATAGTCATTATTTCTATCTGGTTGTTTACCAGTTGAAGTATGAGACTTATATTACTTTAAGAGTAGACCGTATCCAGTCCTGGTCTCTTAGTGGTATAGAGAAACCCTCTATTCCTTATCGAGATAAATTTAGAGATGGCGACATTCGTAACGAGAGAGTGGATGCTTTTATCGGGAAGAAAATCAGTATTGAGATCGAGTATTTGAATGATCCGACGATTGTGATGGATCAATTTCCAAATGCAAAAATAGTTGGGAAAAATGGCGATTGGACTCATTTTCAGTTTGAAAGTCAGCTTACACCGGGTCTTAAACGCTGGTTGCTGGGACAAGGGGAAGCAGTTACTGTTTTGTCTCCTCGGATTTTAGTAGAGGATATGAAGCGAATAGTTCAAGAAATGATAGATAAATATAAATGAGGATAAAATGAGTATTCAATTTACTTCTAAAAAGGTTGGAGAACTATTGAAAGAAGGGGATTTGCGGATTCCTTCTTATCAAAGACCTTATAAATGGAACAGAAAACATATCCGTAATCTTTTTTATGATTTACGAGATGCTATGGGGAAAAAGGAATATCAGATTGGCTCCGTTATTTTACATGAAAATGATGGATTTAAAGATATTGTTGATGGACAGCAACGGCTAATTTCAATTTCTTTGTTTCTTCATTTATTAGATAGATTAGAGAATTATAAGGGTGCTAGTCAACTGTTGAGTGCTGAATTTGGAGAGATATCTTGCTATCATGCGAGTGAAAATTATAATGAGTGGAAAAATTTGACTCAATTAGTTGGGGAAAATCAGGCAAAAGATATTTGCAACTTTTTATTGGAAAACTGTGCTGTCTTTGTGATTACTATGCCCCAAGAACGATTATCAGAAGCTTTTCAGTTATTTGATTCTCAGAATAATCGTGGAAAATCTCTAGAACCTCATGATTTGCTCAAAGCCTATCATCTTCGTAAGCAAGATTCCGAAGATGAAAGAATTGTTGAAAAGTGGGAGCAATTTGTAGAGGATAAAGAGTTAAGTCTCAAAGAGTTATTTGATAAACATCTTTTTCGTATGAGACGTTGGTCGCGAGGAGAAACAGGATTAACAAACAAGCGTTATGGATCTTATCTCCGTTTTACAGAGGATTTTATTGACGACTTTAAAGGCGTTGATTTGAATCAGAACTTTCCATACTTAGAATTGTATCGTCATATTGAAAAACTCCCTATGTCCATTACTATGCCAATCATTGATGGAAGTAAATTTTTTGAGTATATTGAATCTGCTCATGAAACTATTAGAGTTCATAAAAAATTTTTAAATAAAAAGTTAGGATTCTTTAATGAGTCAGAGAAGGAAGAACAAAATTTGGCTTACCTAGAAGGTATGTTAAACATTTACAATAGCTCAAAAGGACGCTATCTCAAATGACACAATATATTCCTAAATATTTGCTCGCTTTTCGCAGATAGATTTGGAAAAGAGGAGCTATCAAAGGAGATAGTAGAAACCTTGTTTATTTGGTCTTACTACCCTCGAGTTAAGTCTAAAGCCATATATGATGCAACTGTTGGGAACTATGCCGCTGGTGGAAGATTTAGACAAAAAGAGGTTCAAAAGCTATTTCAACTTTTATCTCATGCTGTCACTCCGAATGATTTCATGGTCAAGATAGATAGAGAATTATTTGAAAATTATACTGTGGATAAGATTATAGAAGAGGAAAAAGATAAATGGTAGAAACACATATAAGCTTATCAGTTAATCGTTTGTTAAATGAAGATACCTATGCCATTCCTCTTTATCAGAGAAATTTTGCTTGGACTTATGATGAAATTGAGCAGTTATTGAACGACGTAGCAGATGCTTTTCAAGAAATAGAGACAATTATTATATTGGAACATTAGTTGTTGATAAAGAGAAAGACCTTTTCAAAATCATAGATGGGCAACAACGAACAACAGCCCTTAATTTGATTGCCTTAGCTTTGAAGCATGAGTTTGGTTTTGATAGATTGAAAGCTGTCAATCTTACCTTCCCAGCTCGGAAAAAATCAAATGAGAATATTCGAAAATTATTTACTAAGCAAGAAATTTCAGAGGGCGATGAAAATGAGTTGACCAGAGGCTATGGACATGCTAAAGACGCATTGAAAAAAGTGTTAGAAGAACGCCAATTGGATTCTCAGTCTTTCGTTGATTATCTTTTTGAGAATGTTATCATTTTTCGGAGTATACTTCCTGAAGATTTAGATTTGAATCTTTATTTCGAACGTTTCAACTCTCGAGGCGAACAACTAGAAGCTCATGAAATCCTTAAGGCACAAATGATGTCTAAATTTGGTGAAGATAAAGAAATGGCACAAAAATTTGCGAAAATCTGGGATGCCTGTGCAGAATTTGATAAGCCGGTCATCAACGCATTTACAAAAAAAGCAAAGAAAAAGCATCATGATGCAGAAAGAGAAAAAATATTTCCTTTGAATTGGATTAAAGGAAATAATTATCAGAATAGCTTTCTTTTAAATATTGATAAGTCCTTAAGTCAAATAGAAGTTCAGTCGACTAATAAGAAATCTCTATTGTCTAGTATAGAAAATAAAGAATCTACAACAGTTAAAGTAATATCAGATACGAATGAAGTGGAAAAATACAGAACGATTATAAACTTTGAAACATTTTTATATTTCGTTTATTATATAACATTTGGTAATGTACCTCCTTCTGATATACAGCTAGATGACAAGAAATTATTAGAAACATTTGAAAATATAACTAATGTTAATACAAGTATAGAGGATGTTACATTATTTATTAGGAATTTATTGAAATTAAAATTTATATTTGATAATTTGATTGTACGAATGTCACAAGAAACTAATAATAGAAGACAAGAAAATGATTGGTTTCTGCAGAAAGTTTATCGGAATGATTATAATAACAAAACTGGAGGAGATTTATTTGTTCAATATTATTATGATAAAAATTCTTTTGAAAAGTTCAATGATGATATTTTAATGCTCCAATCTATGTTTGCTGTGACCTTTACTGCTAATCGTGATAGTCGTTGGTTATATGGAATCTTGCAATTTTTGTTTAACCATATTGAAGAGTTAAATCAAACAGAATTCGCTAGTCAGTTTAAGGATTTTCTTGAGAAAATGGCAGTGAGATATGCTGAGGAAAGTTTGTTTGACAAGGATGGAAATATCAAAAGATATGGCGCCATTCGTGTTTATGATTTCAATTTTATAGATTATGTTTTATGGAAAAATTGTTCGGATTTAAAAGTAAAGTATTCGAACGTTGAATTTGAAGATTTTAAGTTTACATATCGTCGTTCCATAGAGCACTGGTTTCCACAACATCCAAATAGTGATGAAATAGTTGAAAAGATTGATGATAAATTTTTGCACTCCTTCGGGAATCTTTGTATCATTACAGATAGTCAGAATTCGAAGTTTGGAAATTTAGTTCCAATTGCAAAGTATAATCAATGGCAAGATATATTTTATCGTCAAAGTTTAAAATTACAGATGATGGCAGAGATAACTTCTAAAAAAGATTCTGGTTGGGGTCCGAAACAAATAACAGAACTGGAAAAAGAGATCTTGACTAGGGTAAATCATTTTATAGAAAATAAGTCATCAGAACAACGATAATCATCTATTTAAAGAGGCTGATGTATATCCAATAGATTTACATTAGCCTTCTTTTTTGTTAAAATAATAAATAGAAAGAGGGTGAGAGTATGTCAAAGACGAGCATGAGCATCCGTTTGGATAGTGAGGTTAAGGAGCAGGCCCAACAGGTGTTTAATAATCTGGGAATGGATATGACAACAGCTATCAATATTTTCCTTCGTCAGGCCATTCAATATCAGGGTTTACCTTTCGATGTCAGACTAGACGAGAATCGGAAATTGCTAGAGGTATTAACGGATTTAGATCAAAATCGTAATATGAGCCAGTCTTTTGAATCAGTCTCAGACTTGATGGAGGATTTGCGTGCTTAAGATTCGTTATCATAAACAGTTTAAAAAAGATTTTAAGTTGGCTATGAAGCGTGGTTTGAAGGCAGAATTATTAGAAGAAGTTTTAAATTTTCTTGTTCAAGAAAAAGAACTTCCTGCTAGATATCGTGATCATCAACTGACAGCATCCAAGCATTTTCAAGGAGTTCGTGAGTGTCATATCCAGCCGGATTGGCTTCTGGTCTATAAAGTTGACAAGGAAGAATTGATTTTAAACTTGTTAAGGACAGGCAGTCATAGTGATTTGTTTTAATAAATTTTAAGGGGGTTCTCATGAAACTTAGAATCTTTGCAGAAGATAAACCTGCTGAAAAGATTTTTGACTATCAGCTAGAGCTGGCAGATGAAACAATTATTCTATCGACAGCGCTCTTGTCTGGTGCCATTGCTTTAGCAGGATTATTTTCTGCTTTGAAGGAAAAATAACAATAGAAAAGGAAAAATAACAATAGAAAAGGAAAAACAAAATGGTTTTACCAAATTTTAAAGAAAATCTAGAAAAATATGCGAAATTGTTGGTTGCGAATGGAATTAACGTGCAACCTGGTCACACTTTGGCTCTCTCTATCGATGTGGAGCAACGTGAGTTGGCGCATTTGATCGTGAAAGAAGCTTATGCCTTGGGTGCACATGAGGTTATTGTTCAGTGGACAGATGATGTGATTAATCGTGAGAAATTCCTCCACGCGCCGATGGAGCGTCTGGACAATGTGCCAGAATACAAGATTGCTGAGATGAACTATCTCTTGGAGAACAAGGCTAGCCGTCTCGGTGTCCGTTCATCTGATCCAGGTGCCTTGAACGGAGTGGATGCGGACAAGCTTTCAGCTTCTGCAAAAGCTATGGGACTTGCTATGAAGCCAATGCGTATCGCAACGCAATCCAATAAGGTTAGCTGGACTGTAGCCGCTGCTGCTGGACTTGAGTGGGCTAAGAAGGTCTTTCCAAATGCTACGAGCGATGAAGAAGCAGTCGATCTCCTTTGGGACCAAATCTTCAAAACTTGCCGTGTCTATGAAGAAGATCCTGTTAAGGCCTGGGAAGAACACGCTGCAATTCTTAAGAGTAAGGCAGATATGCTTAATAAAGAGCAATTTTCAGCCCTTCACTACACAGCTCCAGGGACAGATTTGACACTTGGCTTGCCTAAGAACCACGTTTGGGAATCAGCTGGTGCTATCAATGCGCAAGGAGAAGGATTCTTACCAAATATGCCGACAGAGGAAGTTTTCACAGCACCAGACTTCCGTCGCGCAGATGGTTATGTCACTTCTACAAAACCGCTTAGTTATAATGGAAACATCATTGAAGGCATTAAGGTAACCTTTAAGGATGGACAAATCGTTGACATCACTGCTGAGAAGGGTGATCAGGTCATGAAAGACCTTGTATTTGAAAATGCTGGTGCGCGTGCCTTGGGTGAATGTGCCTTGGTACCAGATCCAAGTCCAATTTCTCAGTCAGGTATTACCTTCTTCAACACCCTTTTCGATGAAAATGCATCAAACCACTTGGCTATTGGTGCAGCCTATGCGACTAGCGTCGTTGGTGGAGCAGATATGAGCGAAGAAGAACTTGAAGCTGCGGGACTTAACCGTTCAGATGTTCACGTGGACTTTATGATTGGTTCTAATAAGATGGATATCGATGGGATCCGTGAGGATGGGACACGTGTACCTCTCTTCCGTAACGGAGATTGGGCAAATTAAGGAGCCAAGATGATAGGAAGTATGTTTGTTGGTCTCCTAGTGGGACTCTTGGCAGGTGCTTTGACCAATCGTGGAGAGCGAATGGGATGTTTTGGAAAAATGTTTCTGGGCTGGATTGGTGCTTTTATAGGCCACTTGCTTTTTGGGACTTGGGGACCGATAATAGCAGGAACTGCCATTATTCCGGCAGTACTAGGTTCCATGATTGTCTTAGCGATTTTCTGGAGACGAGGAAGTTAATTGCTTAAATCTGATACTCAATGAAAATCAAAGAGCAAACTAGAAAACTAGCCGCAGGTTGCTCAAAGCACTGCTTTGAGGTTGTAGATAAGACTGACGAAGTCAGTTACATATATCTACGGCAAGGCGACGTTGACGCGGTTTGAAGAGATTTTTGAAGAGTATGAAACGAAAAGGAGGTTGATCATTGTACCAGCCTCTTTTTGATATGATATAATAGTTCTATGAGATTAGATAAATTTTTAGTTGCCTGCGCTGTGGGGAGTCGGACTGAGGTCAAAAACTTGCTCAAGGCTGGGCGCGTGATGGTAAATGGTAAAAAAGAAAAATCAGCTAAATTGCAGATTGATGAAGAAAGAGATGAGATTCGCTTTGATGGTCAAGTGATGGAGTACGAGGAGTTTGTCTACTACATGATGAACAAGCCCCAAGGAGTTATTTCAGCGACTGAGGATCCCAAGCACAGAACCGTGTTGGACTTGCTGGATGATATTGCTCGGACCAAGGAAGTTTTCCCAGTAGGACGTTTGGATATTGACACGCATGGTCTTTTGCTCTTGACCAATGACGGCAAACTAGCTCATGCTCTTCTTTCACCTAAGCGTCATGTGGATAAGACTTATCAGGCACAAGTCAAGGGAATTATGACTCAAGAAGATGTGGAGACATTTGCCAAGGGAATTCCTCTCAAAGACTTTACCTGTCAGCCTGCTAAACTGGAGCTTGTTTCCATAGATACAGAAAAGAATCAGAGCCAAATCCGTGTGACTATTGCAGAAGGGAAGTTCCACCAGGTCAAACGTATGGTGGGTTACTGTGGCAAGGAAGTAGTGGACCTACAGCGTTTGACCATGGGAACTCTGATTTTAGATGAGAACTTACAAAGAGGGGAATGGCGTCGCTTGACTAAGGAAGAGCTAGAAGCTCTCCTTGCTAGTATTGCTTAATTGGATTTATATTCGAAAAGGTGAGGAAGAATATCCTTGCCTTTTATGTTTTTCAGTTGCTTCCTTTGTGAAAAGAGTTATAATAGACTGTAGAATAAAAGGAGGACTCTATGAACGCGATTCAAGAATCATTTACTGATAAATTATTTGCCAACTATGAAGCAAATGTAAAATACCAAGCGATTGAAAATGCTGCTAGCCATAATGGAATTTTTGCAGCCCTAGAACGTCGCCAAAGCCATGTAGACAACACACCTGTTTTCTCATTGGATTTGACCAAGGACAAGGTAACCAACCAGAAAGCGTCTGGTCGTTGCTGGATGTTTGCGGCCCTCAACACCTTCCGCCACAAACTCATTTCACAATATAAATTGGAAAATTTTGAGTTGTCACAGGCCCACACCTTTTTCTGGGACAAGTATGAGAAATCCAACTGGTTCTTAGAGCAAGTCATTGCGACTGCAGACCAAGATTTGACGAGCCGTAAGGTTAAATTCCTACTTCAAACACCACAACAAGATGGTGGTCAATGGGATATGGTTGTTTCTCTCTTTGAGAAATACGGTGTCGTGCCTAAGTCAGTTTACCCTGAGTCCGTTTCATCTAGTAGCAGCCGTGAGCTAAATGCAATCCTTAACAAATTGCTTCGTCAAGATGCCCAAATCTTGCGTGATTTGCTTGCTTCTGGCGCAGACCAAGCGACTGTTCAAGCTAAGAAAGAAGACCTCTTGCAAGAAATCTTTAATTTCCTTGCTATGTCACTAGGCCTTCCACCACGTAAATTTGACTTTGCTTATCGTGATAAGGATAACAACTACCAAAGCGAAAAGAGCATTACTCCACAAGAATTTTACAAGAAATATGTCAATCTTCCTCTAGAAGATTACGTTTCTGTTATCAACGCCCCAACTGCTGACAAGCCTTACGGCCAATCTTACACAGTTGAGATGTTAGGAAATGTGGTTGGTAGCCGTGCAGTTCGCTACATCAACGTACCGATGGAGCGCTTGAAAGAATTGGCGATTGCTCAAATGCAAGCAGGTGAGACTGTTTGGTTTGGTTCAGATGTCGGTCAGCTCAGCAACCGTAAAGCTGGAATCCTTGCGACAGATGTTTATGACTTTGAATCAAGCATGGACATTAAACTCACTCAAGACAAGGCTGGACGTTTGGACTACAGCGAAAGCTTGATGACCCACGCTATGGTCTTTACAGGTGTTGATTTGGACGAAAATGGCAAATCAACCAAGTGGAAGGTTGAAAACTCTTGGGGAGACAAGGTCGGTACAGATGGTTACTTTGTTGCCTCAGACGCTTGGATGGACGAATACACTTACCAAATCGTTGTTCGCAAAGAATTGCTGACAGCAGAAGAACAAGCTGCCTATGAAGCAGAACCAATCGTACTTGCACCTTGGGATCCAATGGGAGCCTTGGCAGTATAAAAGTATAGAAAAAAGGAATCAGGCTTAGAACCTGGTTCCTTTTAAGTTGTTTGATTACATGATGTGAAGAACATGTGCCACAATACCCACTGCGAAGAGTGCAAGGATAATAGTGATTGGAGATACTTTTTTCTTAAGCAAGTACATGCAAAGGAAAGTAAGGAGTAGTCCTGATAGTCCAGGAATCAACATATCCAAGTTTTGTTGGAAAGTAGTAACTTTTTCAGGTGTTTGAGACAATCCTTGTCCTACTTGTGCGAATGCTTCTTGGATACCTTTAGATCCTTCTGGTAATTTATCCCAATGGATATAAGCTTTTTCATCTAGTTGAACTTTGGCAACATCGAAAGCAAATTTAATATTTACCCAACGTTGAACAAGGACAGCAAGAATGAACATACCAAGGATAGAAGCTCCTTTAGTGATGTCTTGAAGGATACCGCCAGACATATCTTTAGTGATTTCTGATCCAGCCTTGTATCCAATCTCTTGTGTATACCACAAGAATGACATACGAATCAAGTTCCAAAGAACGAAGAAGAGGATTGGACCTAAGATATTACCAGTAAGGGCAAGTGAAGCACCGAGTGATCCAAGGATTGGGCGTACTGTAAACCAGAATACTGGGTCACCGATACCAGCAAGAGGTCCCATCATACCGATTTTAACCCCTTGGATAGCAGCGTCGTCGATTTCAACACCGTTAGCACGTTCTTCTTCAAGTGCAAGAGTAACCCCCATGATTGGAGCAGCTACGTATGGGTGAGTGTTGAAGAACTCAAGATGGCGTTCAAGAGCAGCGATTTGATCTTCTTTTTTAGTGTAGAGTTTTTTAAGAGCTGGAATTAATGAGTAAGCCCAACCCAAGTTTTGCATACGTTCATAGTTCCAAGAACCTTGTAAGAAAGTTGAACGCCACCAAACTTTTTTACGATCTGATTTAGTTAATTGAAGTTTTTCAGTCATGATGTTTTCAGTCCTTTCTTATCTTAGTAGTCTTCTAGGATATCGCCGATTGGGTCGTTAGAAGTTGCGGCTCCTCCGCCACCATTTCCACCAGTTTTAGAAAGGTGAAGGTAGATAAGAGCGATAGCAACACCGATAGCACCAAATCCGATTAGAGTAATATCTGACACGGCAGCAAGCACGAAACCGATAGCGAAGAATGGCCATACTTCACGAGTTGCCATCATGTTGATAACCATAGCGTAACCAACGGCAACGACCATACCACCACCGATAGCCATACCATCTTTAAGCCAATCAGGCATAGTATTTAGAATGCTTTGTACGGTTTCAGTTGGTACCATTAGAAGGAGTGCTGCAGGGATTGCAATACGAAGACCTTGAAGAAGAAGTGCGACAAAGTGAGCGCGTTCAACTGCTTTAAAGTCACCTTTTTTAGCAGAAGCATCAGCAGTGTGAACCAATCCGACAGAGAGTGTACGGACAATCATAGTTAAGAATAGACCAGCAACTGCAAGAGGGATAGCAACCGCTTGGGCAACACCGATACCTGTCTTAGTAAAGTCGCCACCAAGAACCATGATAATGGCAGCAGCAACAGAAGCAAGAGCAGCGTCAGGAGCTACGGCAGCTCCGATGTTAGCCCAACCAAGGGCGATCATTTGAAGAGAACCACCAAGGATAATCCCTGCTTCAAGGTTACCAGTAACAAGACCGATAAGGGTACAAGCTACGATTGGTTGATGGAATTGGAACTGGTCGAGGATACCTTCAAGACCTGCTAGGAAGGCTACAACGACTACTAAAACCATAGAAATAATAGACATCTTTAAAATCCTTTCATAAAATCGATTATTGCACGTTTGCTTTGTTGATCAAGTCAAACAAATCTTTTTTCGTGTCGTTTGGTACTTTACGTACGTCAAATTCAACACCAAGGTCACGCATTTTTTCAAATGTAGCAACGTCATCTTTGTCCATAGACAAAACGTTGTTAACCATTGTTTTACCAGTTGAGTGAGCCATTGATCCAACATTAAGAGTTTTGATTGGCACGCCACCTTCGATTGCACGAAGGGCATCTTGAGGTGTTTCAAACAAGATAAGGGCATGTGTTCCTCCGAAGCGAGGATCTTTTGCAACGTCGATTAGTTTTTGGATAGGAACAACGTTTGCTTTCACTTTACCTGGAGCTGCTTGTTTAATCAATTCTTTACGTAATTCGTCTTTAGCTACATTATCTGAAGCAACGATGATACGGTCTGCTTTTGAATCTGGAGTCCAAGCAGTTGCAACCTGACCGTGAAGTAAACGAGTGTCTAGACGGGCAAGGTTGATTTTGAGTTTACCGTCTCCGATGACAGTTCCTTCTGGGATAGCAGCTTGGGCAACTGGAGCAGCTGCAGCGCTTGCTACTTCCTCAACTGGGTTTAGCTCTTCTGGAAGAGCCTTGATGCCATCTTTGGCTTCTTTAATGATATTCGCAGCGACTTTTTCTACACCTGCAGCAGCGTCCATCAGGCGCTCTGTGTAGGCTTGAATTAACATCGGTAAGTTAAGACCTGTGATGATGGCAAACTTACGCTCAGGATTTTCTCCCATCACGCGACTAGCTTGGTTAAATGGAGATCCACTCCAAAGGTCAGCCAAAACTAGAACCTCATCTTCTGCGTCAAATGCAGCAACAGCGTTATTAAACTTAGCGTATAGATCATCAGGACCTTCATTTGGCATAAAGGTTACAACTTGAACCTTTTCTTGTTCACCAAAGATCATAGATCCTGACTGATGAATACCCGCAGCAAATTCGCCGTGGCTCGCAATAATGATTCCGATACTCATTATTGTCATTCCTCCTTTTTGTTGTTTCAGTTTTCTTTTAAGAAAACTTTAAGACTTTTTAAGTATAAACCGTTTTCATCTAAAAATCAACTATTTATCATAAAATAATTAAAAAGATTACATCTGAAAATATTGATATATTGAGTTTTAGGAAAGTTTTTTTGAACTCATATTTAAAAATTTAATATAAAAAAGTTGGAAGCGTATTCCAACTTTTAAAATAGGTTTCTATTAGATTAGTGGGTGAAGTCGAGTACCATACGTCCTTGAATTTGACCTTTTTCCATTTCGTCGAAAATGGCTACGGCATCTTCGACTGGACGTTTTTGGACAACTGGAACTACCAAACCTTCTGCACCGAATTGGAAGGCTTCTTCCAAGTCTTTACGAGTTCCAACAAGAGAACCGATGACTTGGATTCCATCTAGAACGGTTTTGACGATACTGAGTTCCATCATTTCAGAAGGAAGACCGACAGCGACGACGCGACCACCAGCACGAACGGAGTCAACAGCCTGATTGAAGGCAACTTTAGATACAGCAGTTACGACAGCTGAGTGAGCACCTCCATTTGTATTTTCTTTGATTAGGCCTGGCAGATCCTCGACTTCGAGACCGTTAATAACGATATCCGCACCGACTTCTTTTGCAAGGGCAAGTTTGTCGTTGTTGATATCAACTGCGATGACATGAGCATTGAATACTTTTTTAGCATATTGAACAGCTAGGTTACCAAGTCCACCAGCACCGTAAAGAACAACCCATTGGCCTGGTTCAACTTTGGCTTCTTTAATAGCTTTATAGGTTGTTACCCCAGCACATGTAATAGAAGAAGCTTGGGCTGGATCAAGTCCGTCAGGAACTTTGACAGCATAGTCTGCAGTTACGATACATTGTTCAGCCATACCTCCGTCTACTGAGTAGCCGGCATTTTTTACTGTCCGGCAAAGAGTTTCACGGCCAGTTGTACAGTATTCACAAGTACCACATCCTTCAAAGAACCAAGCAACGCTGACACGGTCGCCAACTTTAAGGCTTTTAACATCTGGAGCAATTTCCTTAACGATACCAACACCTTCGTGTCCTAGGACACGTCCTGGTACTTGACCAAAGTCACCATGGGCAACGTGGAGGTCAGTGTGGCAAACACCACAGTATTCAATCTCTACAAGTGCTTCCCCAGTTTCAAGTGGACGGAGTACTTTTTCTTCAACAGCAACACCAGTGCTTTCTGGATTTACAACAACAGCTTTCATAGCTATCCTCCTTGATATTGGCCGAGAACAGGGACAACAGGACTGGATTGATTATGTTTCAACAGAGTCGAGTGTGACGAGCTCTCTTGTATTTATATGTGAAGTATATCACAAAAGAAAGCCTTTTCCAAGGTTTTGGAGGTGAAAAATAGAACAATCGATTAACTGGTTGATGAGACTGTGAAAAGAGCACAAAGACCAGCTTGCAAGCTGGTCAGAATGGACTATAAGAATAAGTCTTGTAGGGTTTTGGCAACCCCGTCTTGGTCATTGGTCAGGGAAATTTGCTCATCCGCATAAGGGAGTAGCTCTGGATTGGCATTTTTCATGGCATAGCCCTTCCCAGCAAAAGCTAGCATTTCGGTATCATTGTGTTCATCACCAAAAGCAATCAAATCTTTTTTGTCACGGTTCATTACCTTGAGCAAGTAGTCCAAAGCAAAGGCCTTGTTGACCCCTTTTGGGGTACACTCAAGGATATTGAGCGGACCACCCCAAGTATTAATAGACAGTTGATGTTGGTAGAAGGCGTTCATTTCTTTTGCCAGAGCATATTTGTCACTAGCTCTGGTCTGTAACAGAATACAGTTAGGATCCTTGGTTACTAATTCAGGCTGGAATTGATCTTCAGGTTGGAAAGCTTCTACACCAAATAGTTTGGGATTGGCAATTTCTTCATTAGGATTTGTAATGTAGAATTTTTTACGATATTCTCCAGCAATAAAATCAGCTTGAATATCTTCTGAACGTTGAACCATATCGAGCAGATATTTTTTGTCTACAGTCAAACACTTTTCAAAATCCCAAACTTGGTCTGGTAAATGAGTAAGGGAGCCATTGAAATTAATCATAGGAGTGTTTAAGCCTAGTTCATGGTAAAAATCTTTTGACATACGGTAAGGGCGACCTGTCGTAATAATAACCTGATGGCCTTTTTCAACAACTTTTTTGATGGTTTTTTTGGTAAAGTCAGAAATTTGACTGTCTGAGTTGAGTAGGGTTCCATCCAGGTCAACTGCAATAATTTTTTTCGTCATAGGGACCTTTCTAGTGTCTTTTCAGATAAGATGTCTACTATTATAACAGAAAGCAGGCAGAAAAGCAGATTCGAAACCAAAAATAAAATTTCATCAAATTCTTAAATAAATCAAACAAAGATATTGAAAAAGTGAATGATAAATGATATAATTCTATTATTGTTCGTAAAAATTAAAAGGAGATTGATAATGGACAAATTATTTAAACTAAAAGAGAACGGTACAGACGTTCGTACAGAGGTTCTCGCTGGTTTAACAACTTTCTTTGCAATGAGCTATATTCTCTTTGTAAACCCACAAATTCTTTCGCAAACAGGAATGCCTGCTCAGGGTGTCTTCCTTGCAACGATTATCGGTGCAGTTGCTGGTACCTTGATGATGGCCTTCTATGCTAACCTGCCATACGCTCAAGCGCCAGGTATGGGACTCAATGCCTTCTTTACCTTTACAGTCGTATTTGGACTTGGTTATTCATGGCAAGAAGCCTTGGCTATGGTCTTCATCTGTGGAATTATCTCATTGATTATTACCTTGACAAATGTTCGTAAAATGATCATTGAATCGATTCCGAATGCCCTTCGTTCGGCTATTTCAGCTGGTATCGGTGTCTTTCTTGCCTACGTGGGAATTAAGAATGCTGGACTTTTGAAATTCTCTATTGATCCAGGGAACTATACGGTTGCAGGAGAAGGGGCTGATAAAGCTCAAGCAGCGATTACAGCAAATGCTTCAGCAGTTCCAGGATTGGTCAGCTTTAATAATCCAGCTGTTTTGGTGGCTCTTGCAGGACTTGCCATTACGATCTTCTTTGTCATTAAAGGGATTAAAGGAGGAATTATCCTCTCTATCTTGACAACAACTGTTCTTGCTATTGCAGTTGGTTTGGTAGATTTGTCTAGTATCGATTTTGCTAATAACCATGTTGGTGCAGCCTTTGAAGACTTGAAGATAGTCTTTGGTGCAGCTCTTGGTTCAGAAGGTTTGGGAGCTTTGATTTCAGATACAGCTCGCTTGCCTGAAACTCTGATGGCCATTCTTGCCTTCTCATTGACAGATATTTTTGACACGATTGGTACCTTGATTGGTACAGGTGAAAAAGTCGGTATCGTAGCTACAAATGGTGAAAATCATCAATCAGCTAAGTTGGACAAGGCTCTTTACTCTGACTTGATTGGTACTTCAATTGGTGCCATCGCAGGTACTTCAAACGTAACGACTTATGTTGAGTCTGCTGCTGGTATCGGTGCAGGTGGACGTACTGGTTTGACAGCCTTGGTTGTAGCAATCTGTTTTGCGATTTCAAGCTTCTTTAGCCCACTTCTAGCGATCGTACCAACAGCCGCTACAGCTCCAATCTTGATTATCGTTGGGATTATGATGTTGGCTAGCTTGAAAAATATCCATTGGGATGATATGTCTGAAGCGGTTCCTGCCTTCTTCACATCTATCTTTATGGGATTCAGCTACTCTATTACTCAAGGGATTGCAGTTGGTTTCTTGACTTACACTTTGACTAAGCTTGTCAAAGGTCAAGCTAAAGATGTTCATGTCATGATTTGGATTTTGGATGCCTTGTTTATCCTTAACTACATCAGCATGGCCTTATAAATGCTATAATATAAAAAGGGGTTCTCCCCTTTTTATATTATAGTTACTTGAAAATTGCTTCAAACTAGGTAGGTGATTTTGATTGAATGGTAGGAGTATGATTGATGATAAAAAAGAATATTTGGGGTGAAGTATTAAACTGGGGGAAGTGGTTAATAATCTTTCTAGTAGGGCTTTTGTTTTCTCAGTTTCCTTTAGCCCTAGCAACTTTTCTAACTAGCAGAAAATTTCCACTGCTTCAAACGGGACTATTAGTAGGGACCTTATCTCTTGTGGTTTTAACTGTATTTATAATAGGTGCTAGGAAAACACAGTTGGCTAGTTTTGGTTTATCGTTTTTCAAGGCTAAGGATTTGGCTAGATTGGCCTTAAGCTATCTAGTGATTCTTGCCTTTAATATTCTTGGTGTGGTCTTACTGCATTTGATGAATGAAACAACAACCAGCAATCAATCAAATATTAATGATTTGATCCAGAATAGTTCCTTAATTTCCAGTTTTTTCTTACTGGTTCTAATAGCTCCTATTTGTGAGGAGATTTTATGTCGAGGTATAATTCCTAAAAAGATTTTTAGAGGAAATGAAAATTTGGGATACATAATAGGTGCAATTGTATTTGCTTTGCTGCATCTACCAACAAATCTGCCTTCTCTTTTAATCTATGGTGGCATGTCATCGGTTTTAACGTGGACTGTCTATAAAACCCAACGTTTAGAAATGTCTATCTTACTTCATATGATTGTTAACGGAGTAGTCTTTTGCTTGTTTGCACTTATGATTATTGTTAGTAGAAGCTTTGGTGTGCCTATTTAAGGTTCTCTACTTTAAAAGTTGAGGGCAATATTTTAAAAATGGGAGAAATGGTTCTGCTAAATGGAAGCAATTTTTCTTGAGGGAGAAATTGCCTCCTTCAACTGTGAAAAAGATGAATGCAATCGTATCCATCTTTTTCTTTTTTATGGTAAAATAGAGAAATAATATGGTGAAAAGCCTTGAGGGAGTGACCGATATGTCAAGTACAGCCAATCATGCAAAGACAGCTATTTGCGGAATTATCAATGTAACCCCAGACTCCTTTTCGGATGGTGGTCAATTTTTTGCTCTTGAGCAGGCGCTCCAGCAGGCTCGTAAATTGATAGCAGAAGGAGCCAGCATGCTAGATATCGGCGGAGAATCGACTCGGCCGGGCAGTAGCTGTAGCTATGTTGAGATAGAAGAGGAAATCCGGCGTGTTGTTCCAGTAATAAAAGCTATTCGCAAGGAAAGTGATGTCCTCATCTCTATTGATACTTGGAAAAGTCAGGTGGCAGAGGCTGCTTTGGCTGCTGGTGCCAATCTAGTCAATGATATCACTGGTCTTATGGGTGATGAGAAAATGGCCCATGTGGTTGCTAAGGCTGGTGCGAAAGTAGTCATTATGTTTAATCCAGTCATGGCGCGACCTCAGCATCCTAGCTCGCTCATATTTCCTCATTTTGGTTTTGGACAAGCTTTTACAGTGGAAGAGTTAGCTGACTTTGAAACATTGCCAATCGAAGAGTTAATGGAGGCTTTCTTTGACAGAGCCTTAGCGAGAGCGGACGAAGCGGGTATTGCACCAGAAAATATCCTGCTGGATCTAGGAATTGGCTTTGGTCTGACCAAGAAAGAAAATCTGCTTCTTTTACGGGACTTGGATAAACTACATCAGAAGGGCTATCCAATCTTTCTTGGAGTGTCGCGCAAGCGCTTTGTCATCAATATTCTTGAAGAAAGTGGTTTTGAAGTCAATCCTGAGACAGAACTTGGTTTCCGCAATCGGGACACGGCCTCTGCTCATGTA
The DNA here is from genome assembly GCA_905221105.1 of bacterium. GTDB lineage: Bacteria > Bacillota > Bacilli > Lactobacillales > Streptococcaceae > Streptococcus. Next base: position 120,660 of record CAJNBW010000004.1, on the reverse strand, counting down.
ACCAGTATCGCTGCTAGACAGGGTGTGGAAGTGGTGCGCGTGCATGACGTAGCCAGTCACAAGATGGCGGTTGAAATTGCCTCCGCTATTCGTATGGCTGATGAAGCGGAAAATCTAGATTTAAAACAATACAAATAAGATGAAAGAAATTGAAAACAATCAGTGGATTGCCAACTACCGGACGGACCAACCGCATTTTGGCTTGGAACGAATGGTGGAACTGTTAGCTTTGCGTGGCAATCCCCATCTCAAACTCAAGGTCATCCATATCGGAGGGACCAATGGCAAGGGTTCGACCATTGCTTTTTTGAAAAATATGCTGGAAAAGCTAGGGCTGAGAGTTGGCGTGTTCAGCTCGCCCTATCTCATTCATTATACAGACCAGATTAGCATCAATGGGGAATCTATCCCAGAAGCGAGGCTAGAATCCCTCATGGCAGACTATCAGACTTTGCTTGAGGGGGAATCGGCTGCCAATTTACAGGGCACAACCGAGTTTGAGATTATCACAGCTCTGGCCTATGACTACTTTGCCACAGAGCAAGTAGATGTGGCCATTATGGAGGTGGGCATGGGTGGACTCTTGGATAGTACCAATGTTTGCCAGCCGGTTTTAACAGGCATCACAACCATTGGACTGGACCATGTAGCCCTACTTGGGGACACCTTGGAAGCCATAGCAGAGCAGAAAGCTGGTATTATCAAACAAGGTATTCCCTTGGTGACAGGTCGCATTTTTCCAGAAGCTTTGGCTGTGATTGACCGCATTGCGGAAGGGAAAGATGCGCCGAGACTTGCCTACGGGGTAGATTATCAGGTTGATCATCAAAAGAGTGTGGTGACAGGGGAAGTCTTTAATTATACTAGCTCTCTCAGACAAGGTCACTTCCAGACTGGCCTACTTGGTTTGCACCAGATAGAGAATGCTGGGATGGCTATAGCTTTACTTGATACATTTTGTCAAGAGGATGGTCGAGAACTAGCAAGTAATGACTTGCTTGCTCAGGCCTTGGAAGAAACAAGTTGGCCGGGGCGCTTGGAAGTTGTGTCTAGAGAACCCTTGATGATTTTGGATGGGGCCCACAATCCTCATGCCATTAAGGCTTTAGTAGCAACCTTGCAAGAACGCTTTGCGGATTATCATAAGGAAATCCTCTTTACTTGTATCAAAACCAAGGCCTTGGAGGATATGTTGGACTTGCTGGGGACCATGCCAGATACCGATCTTACCCTGACACATTTTGACGATAGTCGGGCGACTGATGAAAGCGTGCTGAAAGAGGCAGCTAAGTCTAGAAATCTCAGCTTCCAAAGTTGGCAGGATTTTCTAGAGCAGAAATTGACAGATAAAAAAGAAGAGAAAAAAACAGTTAGGATTGTCACAGGTTCCTTGTATTTCTTGAGCCAAGTGAGAGCCTATCTGATGGAGAGGAAAAACGAAAATGGATACACAAAAGATTGAAGCAGCTGTAAAAATGATTATCGAGGCTGTCGGAGAGGACACTGACCGCGAGGGCTTGCAGGAAACACCTGCTCGTGTGGCTCGTATGTACCAAGAGATTTTTTCAGGTCTTGGTCAAACAGCGGAGGAACATTTGTCAAAATCCTTTGAGATTATTGATGATAATATGGTGGTAGAAAAGGACATCTTTTTCCATACTATGTGTGAACACCACTTTCTACCATTTTATGGGAGAGCACATATTGCCTACATTCCAGATGGTCGTGTGGCAGGTTTGTCTAAGCTAGCCCGTACGGTTGAAGTTTATTCGAAAAAACCACAAATTCAAGAACGTTTGAATATCGAAGTGGCAGATGCCTTGATGGAGTATCTGGGTGCTAAAGGAGCCTTTGTTGTCATTGAAGCGGAACATATGTGTATGAGCATGCGTGGTGTCAGAAAACCAGGCACTGCAACCTTGACGACAGTAGCTCGTGGTCTATTTGAAACAGATAAGGACCTCCGAGATCAGGCTTATCGTTTAATGGGGCTATAAAAAGAATCCGCTTCAAGCGGATTTTTCTAGAAAGGAATCATTATGGATCAACTGCAGATTAAAGATTTGGAAATTTTTGCCTATCATGGTCTTTTTCCTAGTGAAAAGGAATTGGGGCAAAAGTTTGTCGTTTCAGCAATCCTTTCCTATGATATGACCAAGGCAGCGACAGACTTGGATTTAACGTCCTCTGTCCATTATGGAGAATTGTGTCAGCAGTGGACGACTTGGTTTCAGGAAACGAGTGAGGACTTGATTGAAACGGTAGCCTATAAATTGCTAGAACGTACTTTTGAGGCCTATCCTCTTGTCCAAGAGATTGAGTTGGAACTGAAAAAGCCTTGGGCGCCAGTCCATTTGCCGTTGGATACTTGCTCAGTGACCATTCATCGTCGCAAGCAACGGGCCTTTATCGCTCTAGGAAGCAATATGGGGGACAAGCAAGCGAACTTGGAGCAAGCCATTGACAAACTGCGAGCTCGTGGCATCCGTATTCTCAAAGAGTCCAGTGTCTTAGCGACGGAGCCTTGGGGTGGAGTGGAGCAGGATAGTTTTGCCAATCAAGTGATCGAGGTGGAAACCTGGCTACCAGCACCAGTCTTGTTAGAAACCTTGTTAGCCATCGAGTCAGAGATGGGACGGGTGAGAGAAGTGCATTGGGGACCTCGGTTGATTGATTTGGACTTACTCTTTGTGGAGGACCAGGTCATTTATACAGACGAGCTTATCTTGCCTCATCCTTATATAGCAGAACGCCTGTTTGTTCTTGAGTCTCTACAAGAAATTGCGCCTCATTTTATCCATCCGACATTAAAGCAACCTATCCGTAACTTGTATGATGCTTTGAAAAAATAGAAAAACTCTAGTTTTCAGTCGCTTGTAACTGAAGGCTAGAGTTTTTAAAATAGGTCATTTTCTTCTGGGAGGAGGATAGTCTCTCTACCGTCTATGTCTAAAACCAGAACTCTCGGGGGATAAAGAGGGTCGAAAGGATGGTTAAAGTCAAAATCAATGGCTGTAGGGAGATGTTGACTTGAAAAGTGGAAGGTAATTTTTCCTTGGTTATTGAGCAATTGAAACTCAAGTTCTTCTTCCAATTCAAAGACATTTTTTAAGAAATGGTCGATGATATACCAAAAAGAGTCAATGACGTCATCAGGCAAGCTAGTAACAATGCCAAAACTAGCCGACCGCATGTGGGTATTGGTAAAAGCCATATTTCTACCCCCTTTCTTTCCCTTATCATACAGCAAATAGGATTAAAAATCAAGAAAAGGTGATTTTTTCTTCATAAACATAGCTTCCTATGAAATTTTTTCAAATAATCTTCAAAAAAAGCTTGAAAGTGTTTACAAATAGTGATAGAATGGAATAAGTAGAAACATGAAAACGAAATTTTCATACCGTCTCTTTTTAGAGTCTCGTGAGGTATGATATAGAAAGGAAATGGAATGAATACAGACGATACAGTAACGATTTATGATGTCGCCCGTGAAGCAGGAGTTTCAATGGCGACGGTTAGCCGTGTAGTCAATGGCAATAAGAATGTAAAAGAGAATACTCGTAAAAAAGTGCTTGAGGTAATTGATCGTTTGGATTACCGTCCAAATGCCGTGGCGCGTGGTCTTGCAAGTAAAAAGACAACCACTGTCGGTGTTGTGATTCCAAATATTACTAATGGTTATTTCTCAACGCTCGCCAAAGGGATTGATGATATCGCTGAGATGTACAAGTATAATATCGTCCTTGCTAATAGTGATGAGGATGATGACAAGGAAGTTTCAGTTGTCAATACACTATTTTCTAAGCAAGTGGATGGTATCATCTTTATGGGTTACCACTTGACTGAAAAAATTCGTTCAGAGTTTTCTCGTTCTCGAACACCAGTTGTTCTTGCGGGAACAGTAGATGTAGAACACCAACTTCCAAGTGTTAATATTGACTACAAACAAGCTACGATTGACGCAGTGACCTACCTTGCTAAAGAAAACGAACGCATTGCTTTTGTTAGCGGTCCACTAGTGGATGATATCAATGGTAAGGTTCGTTTGGTTGGCTACAAGGAAGCCTTGAAAAAAGCAGGGATTTCTTATAGCGAAGGCTTGGTATTTGAGTCTAAATACACTTATGAAGATGGCTATGCCTTGGCAGAACGCTTGATTTCATCAAATGCAACTGCAGCAGTTGTAACAGGTGATGAATTGGCAGCAGGTGTCTTGAATGGTTTGGCTGACCACGGTGTGTCAGTACCGGAAGAGTTTGAAATCATTACGAGTGATGATTCACAAATCTCACGCTTTACCCGTCCAAACTTGACAACGATTGCTCAACCTCTTTATGACCTTGGTGCCATCAGTATGCGTATGTTGACGAAGATTATGCACAAGGAAGAGTTGGAAGAACGCGAAGTTCTCTTACCTCATGGTTTGACAGAACGTCGTTCAACACGAAAACGTAAATAGAAAAAATCAGGGAATCGTGAAGATTTCCTGATTTTGCTTTCTAGAGAAGGAGTTAGCCTTCCATATAGTCTTTCAAAGCCGGTCCTTTTAGTCCAGCATTGAGGGCGATAAGGAGTTTCAAGCGGGCTTTTTGGGCGTTGAGTTCTTTAACAAAGAAGACGCCAGATTTTTGCAACTGCACGCCCCCACCTTGGTAGGCATAAACAGGTTCTGCGATACCGTTAAAGCATCGTGAAACCAGGGCGACTGGGATTCCTTTTTGCAGAAGGCTTTCTAATTTTTGAGCCGTTTCTTTGGGAATATTACCAGCTCCGAAGGCTTGGATAATCAAACCGTCCAATTGTTCCAAATCCAGCATATCAATCAGCTCATCTGTCATACCAGCATAAGCAGAGATGATAGGGACTAATCCTTGTATGTGATCGAGGTCAAAGCGGACACGGGGCTCAGCTGTTTTGAAGTAGAGGATTTCGTGTTTCATGATGAGACCAAGTGGCCCGTGTGTTGGAGTCTGGAAGGTGCTGACGTTGGTCGTATGTGTTTTGGTGACATACTTGGCAGCGTGGATTTCATCGTTCATAACGACCAAAACTCCTTTGTCAGCAGCCCTGTCGTCGCTAGCTACTCGTAGAGCACTCAGATAATTATAGACACCGTCACTGCCGAGTTCATTGGAGCTGCGCATGGCACCTGTTAGAACGATAGGTATATGGGGAACTTCCATGGTATCAAGGAAATAGGCTGTTTCCTCTAAAGTATCGGTCCCGTGTGTGATCACCACTCCATCGTAGTTATCTGCTTCCTCTTTGATTTTTTGGTAGAGGGCCAGCATATGCTTGGGCTTGATATGGGGGCTTGGCAGGTTAAAAAAGTCTAGGGAGTGGACTTGGATTCCTTCGAGTGGATTGGACACATGGTTCATGGGATTATCTGAACTGGTCACAACAGCACCAGAAGCATCGGCCTGCATGGAAATAGTTCCACCTGTATGTAAAACAAGGATTTTCTTAGGCATGATTTACTCACTCTTTCTGAAATATGGTATAATCATTGTATCACAAAAGGGGAGATTGGGATAGGATGGAAGTCAAAGCTGTTTTTTTTGATATCGATGGAACCTTGGTCAACGATCGTAAGAGTGTTTTGAAATCCACTAAGGACGCGATTAAGATCGTCAAAGAACAAGGGGTGCTGGTTGGCGTAGCGACAGGACGAGGACCTTTTTTTGTTAAGGAATTGATGGACGATTTGGATTTGGACTTTGCGGTAACCTACAATGGCCAGTATATCTTTACTAAAGACAGAGTCTTGTTCACGAGTCCAATTTCCAAGTTACATTTGCGCCAGCTAATTACTTATGCTAAAAAAGAGGGCAAGGAGATTGCCCTAGGGACCAAGGATGCCATGTTGGGTTCCAAAATCATGTCCTTTGGTCTGGGTTCTTTTTCCCAACGAATCAGTCGCTTCGTTCCCTCTGTTTTAACTCGGACAGTAAGTCATTCCTTTAATCGTATGGTCAGCAAGGTTGTTCCCCAAAAGGAAGAAGACCTGCTTCATCTGATGAATCAGCCTATCTACCAAGTTTTGATGCTAATGACGCCAGAAGAATCTGAGAAGGCGGCAGCAGATTTTCAAGATTTGAAATTGACACGTAGCAATCCTTTTGCTGCGGATGTCATCAATCAAGGAAATTCTAAATTGGAAGGCATTCGCCGAGTCGGGAAAGAATATGGCTTTGACCTTAATCAAGTCATGGCCTTTGGTGACTCAGATAACGACCTGGAAATGCTGGCGGGTGTCGGTATGTCGGTCGCTATGGGAAATGGTAGTAGCAGTGTTAAGGAAGTCGCTAAGCATATCACGACCAGCAATCAACAAGACGGAATCCACAAGGCTCTGGAACATTTTGGTGTTTTGGCTTCAGAAAAAGTCTTTGTCAGCCGTGACTATCATTTCAATAAGGTCAAGACCTTCCACCACATGATGGATGAACGGACTCAAGAAGAACCTCGAGCTTGGGATTTAGAAGGTGCAACCCATAGGGCTGGCTTTAAGATAGAAGAATTGGTGGAGTTTGTTCGGGCTGCTAGTCCCTCGGAAGAGGATTTTGGTCAAGCTCTATCGCAACTTCATCAGGCCCTTGATAAGGCAGCAGATAAGGTAGCCAAGAAGACACCTGCCCAGCAAGATTTGGTAGGGCAAGTGGATGCCTTGATTGACACGCTTTACTTTACCTACGGTAGTTTTGTCTTGATGGGGGTGGACCCAGAACGTATTTTTGACATTGTCCATCAGGCCAATATGGGAAAAATTTTCCCTGACGGCAAGGCCCATTTTGATCCAGTGACTCACAAAATTTTAAAACCAGATGATTGGGAAGAAAAATATGCTCCAGAACCCGCGATTAAAAAGGAACTGCAGCGCCAGCTCAAGGCTTATGAACGCCATAAAGAGAGAAATAATACTCAATGAAAATCAAAGAGCAAACTAGGAAACTAGCCGCAGGCTGCTCAAAGCACTGCTTTGAGGTTGTAGATAGAACTGACGAAGTCAGCTCAAAACACTGTTTTGAGGTTGCAGATGAAACTGACGAAGTCAGTTACATATATACGGTAAGGTGACGCTGACGTGGTTTGAAGAGATTTTCGAAAAGTATAAATAGTAAACAAAAAGGAGCGCTGAGCTCCTTTTCTTCGTGATTATAAGGTTTTTTCTTGTTCTCTCACAACCAGCAAATCGACCTTAGCATGGCGGAGGATGTATTCAGATGAAGAACCGACCAAGAGGCGTTCAAAGGCGTTGAGCCCAGTTGCGCCAACGAGGATGAGATCCACTTCCTCAGCATCTGGAATAGTACGTGCCAAGAGAGTCTTTGGATTTCCCATTTCAATAACGATGTGAACATCTGTCACACCAGCATCTTTAGCACGTTTTTCGTACTCTTTCATCAGACTTTCAGCATCGACTTGGAGTTCTTCGTAAACTTCAGCATCAAAGGTGGATACGCTTTGGAGAGCGCGTGTGTCAATGACATGAGCGATGGTGAGTTTAGCGTCGTTTCGTAGGGCAGAATGAACTCCCTTGACAAAAGCCAAGTCCGCTTCCTTAGAACCATCGATTGCGACCATAATATTTTGGTAACGTTGTGCCATAATGAAACCTCCTGAAATTTTCTTACTATAATTGTAAACCTTTTCACTATAGAAGTAAAGTAAAAAAAGTATTTTTCAAAAGAATGTTAGCGCTTAAAATCTATATAAATATATGATAAAATAAAAGAAAGGATAGCAGGAAAGAAGTGAAGGGGGGAGAATGATGAAAAACTCTTTTCAAGAAACAAAAAAAACAAATTTCCTTTATTATGGAATCATCCTAGCCTCTGTCTTGGTAGAAGTGATTATGATCTGGCAATTAGAAAAGTTGATTCCACTTCTCTATCCAGGTTTTGTTGGCTTTTTAGTCTTTCACCTACTCTACCATCTGCTATTATTCCTAGTTGCAAAAAGAAGTGGTCGCTGGGATTACTTGATGATATGGGGGCTTTTCCTCATGTTCAATCTTCTCTATGACTCCTTTTTAGGCTTGCTTTTTCTAGGTTTATCTTTTGGTATGTGATCTTTCTTTGCCAAAATACCTGCTATCTCCACTGTATTGACCTCGCTTTTAGCGAGGTTTTTCTTCTATCCGAATCTAGTAACACATTTCAGCAAACTTGTCGCATTCTCTTTCTAGTGGTATAATGTTACTATCCTGATGAATTGAGGAAACAAGATGAAAGAATATAACAAGTCTAGTAAGTTAGAGCATGTTGCTTATGATATCCGTGGTCCTGTTTTGGAAGAAGCCATGCGGATGCGAGCAAACGGAGAAAAGATTTTACGTCTAAATACCGGAAATCCAGCAGAATTTGGCTTTACAGCGCCAGACGAGGTCATTCATGACTTGATTATGAATGCGCGTGATAGTGAAGGATATTCTGACTCCAAAGGGATTTTCTCAGCCCGTAAGGCCATCATGCAGTATTGCCAATTGAAGAAATTCCCAAATGTAGATATTGATGATATCTACCTTGGAAATGGTGTCAGTGAGCTGATTGTCATGTCCATGCAGGGGCTTTTGGATAATGGTGATGAGGTCTTGGTGCCTATGCCAGACTATCCTCTCTGGACAGCTGCTGTCAGCCTAGCTGGAGGAAATGCCGTTCACTATATCTGTGATGAAGCTGCAGAATGGTACCCAGATATTGACGATATCAAGTCAAAAATCACTTCCAATACCAAGGCAATCGTCCTTATCAATCCAAACAACCCAACTGGAGCCCTTTATCCTAAGGAACTCTTGTTGGAGATTATTGAGATTGCCCGTCAAAATGATTTGATCATCTTTGCGGATGAAATCTATGACCGCATGGTCATGGATGGACATGTGCATACGCCTGTGGCGAGCCTGGCACCAGATGTCTTCTGTGTCAGCATGAATGGTCTGTCAAAATCTCACCGTATCGCTGGTTTCCGTGTAGGTTGGATGGTCTTGTCTGGACCTAAGACTCATGTCAAAGGCTATATCGAAGGTCTCAATATGTTGTCCAATATGCGCCTTTGTTCCAATGTTTTGGCCCAACAAGTCGTACAAACTTCCTTGGGTGGCCACCAATCAGTCGATGAATTGCTCCTTCCTGGTGGACGAATCTATGAGCAAAGAAATTTCATCTACAATGCTATTCAAGATATTCCAGGTTTGTCTGCCGTTAAACCAAAGGCTGGACTCTATATCTTCCCTAAAATCGACCGCACTATGTACCGTATCGATGATGATGAGCAGTTTGTCCTTGATTTCTTGAAGCAGGAAAAGGTTCTTTTGGTTCATGGGCGCGGGTTCAACTGGCAGGAACCAGACCACTTCCGTATCGTTTACCTTCCGCGTGTTGATGAACTAGCCCAAATCCAAGAAAAGATGACTCGTTTCTTGAAACAGTATCGTAGATAGGGCTTACATCAGAAAAAGCGCTAAAAAGCAGGAAACATTTGCCTAGAGCTATTGACAAAAGTGAAAGAATCAGATAGAATAGTAAAGTATGTTTAGTAACTGATCACTTTATAGCCGGCTAAACGAATACAAAATCTATGAGGAGGTATTCATCGTGAAACGTACTTATCAACCAAGTAAACTTCGTCGTGCGCGCAAACACGGATTCCGTAACCGTATGTCAACTAAAAACGGTCGTCGCGTATTGGCAGCTCGTCGTCGTAAAGGACGCAAAGTTTTGGCTGCATAATCCAAACGAACTATATCAAAAATCAGTAGGAACTCGAGTCTACTGATTTTTATTTTTGTAAAAAAGTTCAAAAGGCTTTATATTTTTGCTCAAATGGTGTATAATATTTCACATACTGTAAAAAATGGAGAATAATCATGAAGAAATCAAAAGTTATGCTTTTTGGAGCTATGGCTTTGACAGCAGGTCTAGCTTTAGCAGCGTGTGGGTCATCTCAATCAAGTAATGCAGATAAGACTTACTCTTATATCTTTGTCAATAACCCAGATACCTTGGATTACATTACCTCTACTCGAGACTCTACATCTAGTATCACAGCCAACTTGATTGATGGCTTGTTGGAAAATGACCAGTATGGCAATCTCATCCCCTCTATGGCTGAGTCATGGACGGTATCAAAAGATGGTTTGACTTACACTTATAAAATCCGTCAGGGGGCTAAGTGGTATACTTCTGAAGGAGAAGAGTATGCGGATGTAACGGCTCATGACTTTGTGACTGGTCTTAAGTATGCGGCTGATAAAAAAGCTGAGAACTTGTACTTGGTGCAAGACTCTATCAAGGGGCTAGCAGATTATGTTGAAGGGAAATCATCTGATTTTGGAACTGTCGGTGTTAAGGCAGTGGATGATTACACCCTCCAATACACCCTCATCCAACCTGAAACTTATTGGAACTCTAAAACAACAGCAAGTATTCTTAGTCCTGTAAATGAAGCCTTCTTGAAGTCTAAGGGAGATGACTTTGGAAGTGTGACACCATCAAGTATCTTGTCAAATGGTCCTTACTTGTTTAAGTCCTTCACCTCAAAATCTTTGATTGAATTTGATAAAAACCCTAATTACTGGGATAAGGATAATGTTAAAATCGAGAAAGTGAAACTCTCATTCTTTGATGGTTCTGACCAAGACAGCATTGCAAGAGGATTCTTGGATGGTAACTATACAGACGGCCGTATTTTCCCAACAAGTTCAGTCTTTGCTGAACTCAAGAAGGGAAATGAGGACAAGATTACCTATACACCACAAAACTCAGTTACCTTCTACTATCTTTTCAACGTCAATCGCCAAAGCTACAAGCAGACTATGAAACAGTCTGATAAGGAAAAGACAGATGCACGCGCAGCTATGCAAAATAAGGATTTCCGTCAGGCTATCAACTTTGCTTTTGACCGTCATGCTTATGCAGCTCAGACAAATGGTGAAGATGGAGCAGACCGTATCTTGCGTAACACGGTTACACCAAGTAACTTTGTCCAAGTTGGTGATAAGAACTTTGGTGATATTGTTAATGAAAAAATTGTCAATTACGGTAAAGATTGGGCCAATATCAACCTAAACGATGGTAAGCAAGCCTTCTTGAACCCTGACAAGGCCAAAGAGAAATTTGCGAAGGCCAAAGAAAGCCTGCAAGCACAGGGAGTAACCTTCCCAATTCATTTGGATATGCCAGTTGACCAGACTGCTAAATTAGATGTGCAACAGGCTGGATCTTTCAAACAGACAGTAGAAGAAACCCTTGGTAAGGATAATGTAGTCATCGACGTTATCCAACTTTCTCCAGATGAAAAAGACCAGGCAACCTACTTTGCAGATACAGCAGAACAAAAAGACTATGATATCGACATCTCAGGATGGGGTGGAGACTACTCAGATCCTAAGACTTACCTAGCCATCCTTGATCCAGAAACAGGTTCTCAGTTGAAAAACATGGGCTTGTCTGAAGGAAAAGACAAGGAAGTCAAGGACAAGATTGGTCTTTCTGACTATAAGAAACTCTTGGATGAGGCCGACGCTGAAATCACTGATACTCAGGCTCGCTATGAAAAATATGCTGAAGCCCAAGCTTGGTTGACAGATAGCGCCTTGTTCCTACCGGTTCAAAGTGGTGGAGCTAACCCAATCTTCCGTAAGACTGTACCGTTTACAGGTCCATTCTCATTTGTTGGTCATAAGGGAAATGCAGACAACTATAAATATGTTGAATTGCAAAAAGAGCCAGTAACTGCTAAACAGTACCAAGAACTCTATGAAAAGTGGCTAAAAGAAAAAGCTGAGTCAAATAAAAAAGCTCAGGAAGATTTAGCTAACCACATTCAATAGTATTCCTAGTCATGCTTTTCAGTTAATACTCTTCGAAAATCTCTTCAAACCACGTCAGCGTTGCCTTACCGTATATATGTTACTGACTTCGTCAGTTCTATCTGCAACCTCAAAACAGTGTTTTGAGCTGACTTCGTCAGTTCTATCTGCAACCTCAAAACAGTGTTTTGAGCTGGCTTCGTCAGTTTCATCTACAACCTCAAAGCAGTGCTTTGAGCAACCTGCGGCTAGCTTCCTAGTTTGCTCTTTGATTTTCATTGAGTATAAGCATAGTGGCTGGATTCAGAAAAAGGCCTTACCAGAGCTTCTTGCTTCTGGTAGGGCCTTTTCTTTATTCTTTTAAGTGATAAGAGTAGCTAGCTACAACGACGTCTTGGTGCCAACGAAGGGCGTATTTGAGTTTGAGACTCATCTGATTGTGCAGGATATTTTGCCAAGGTTTATTAGGGATAAACTGGGGTACCAGGACAGTGACTGTATAGTTCTTTTTCTGGGCTTCCTCAGAGATTCGTTTGACATACTTGACAGTAGGCGTGATGATATCGCGATAGCTGGTCTTGATGTTTTTCAGAGTAATGGTTGGGAAGTAATCGGCAAATTCTTGGAGAATTTCCTGGTCTTTTTCTGCTGTTTCCTTAGTAGAAATGTGCATAGCTAGGACTTCATCTCCGATACTTTGGGCGTAGTTAATTGCTCCAACGCTGACTCTGGTAACATTTCCTACGAGGACGAGGACAAGATTGCCATCGTAGGTACGTTTTTCGATTCCTTCATAGAGTCGCAGTTGTTGGGCCACTTTTTGGTAATGACTGTGAATGGCTAAGAAAAGTAGGGTGAGTACGAGAATGATCGGGAAGAAAGGCCAGATATCACTGAGACGGAAGAAGAGCAAGATTAGCACAATCGCGTAGCAAATGATTGCCCCAAGGATATTAGCAAGAGCAGTTTTTAAGAAGTTTGCTCCTTTTTCCTTTTTCCAATGACGAATCATCCCAGTCTGAGATAGGGCGAAGGGAACGAAGACCCCGATAGTATAAAGGGGAATCAAACGTTCGGTATTGCCGTTAAAAATGAGAAGAAGAATCATAGCCCCAAAAGCCAGAGTTAAAATTCCATTAGAGTAGCCTAGGCGGTCTCCTTTTTCCATAAAGAGATGAGGCATGTACTTGTTTTTAGCCATATTGTAGGCCAGCATAGGGAAGGCTGAAAAACCAGTGTTTGCAGCTACGGCTAAAATCAAGGCTGTGGAGAATTGGAAGATATAATAGCCAAGGTGACCTAAGAAGGAATTGCCAAGGATGCCTTGAGCCATCTGTGAGAGGATGGTTTCTCCGTGTTGAGGCATAATCCCCATCCAGTAGTTTAGGAAGGTAATGCCTGCAAAAAGAAATCCTAGAATCAGTGACATGATGGTCAAGGTCTGAGCAGCATTCTTCTCTTTCGGAGCCTTGAAAAAGGGAACGGCATTTGAAATAGCTTCAACCCCTGTCAGAGAGGCAGAACCACTGGTAAAGGCTCTTAGAATGAGAACGATAGACAGACTCGGTACAGCATGTCCAATAGGAGAAGTCGCCTGATAGCTGAGAGATCCTGTCATTAGTTGAAAGATTCCATAGAGCAAGAGAAAGACAGTACTGGTGATAAAGAGATAGACAGGAATCATCAGTGAACTGGCAGATTCTTTCAACCCCCGTAAGTTCAAGAGCATGAGCAAGCAAACTAGAAAAATGGAGATGTGGAGGTTGTAAGGGTGGAGGGCAGGGAGAGCTGCTGTGATAGCGTCAGCTCCAGATGACACCGATACCGCTACGGTCAGCATGTAGTCAACCAGTAGACTACCCCCAGCAATCAAGCCTAGCTCGGGCGATAGATTTTCTCGAGTAACCATATAGGCCCCTCCTCCTTGAGGATAGGCGTGGATGATTTGACGGTAGGAAACGGTCAGACTGGCTAGGAGCAGGAGGACAAAAAGGCCGATAGGAAGGCTCCACCATATAGCTAGTGGAGAGAGACTAGCCAAGACGAGGACTACTTGCTCAGGTCCATAGGCAATAGAAGACAGAGCGTCGCTTGACAACATGGCCAAGGCCTGCATTTTTCCCAGCAGACCTCCCTCGCCTTCTGTTAAGGACTTAAGAGGACGACCGATAAAGGTCTGTTTTAATTTTGTAAACATGGTATTTCCCTTTTCTGAAAATTTCAATAAGTGCTATTATACTGCTTTGAAGGGACATCGTCAAGCAGAGATTCTGGTTTTGTTCGGAATAAAGTGGAGGTGGGGAGGGTTCGAGATACCTCAAATGGATTATGTTATATTCTTAGATAAAAACCAATTAAAATTCATAAAACGGTATAATTTATTATAAATAAAAAATAGCAAATAGGCTAAATTTTTATATATTTTAATTAAAGTAAAAATTAGGCTAAAAGTGGACGGGGGGGGGGGGGATTTCATGCTATAATGTACGTAGATTCTTATTACCTAAAGCGGATATATTATAATAAAATAGTATTATAGTTTATTGATTTTTTGAATAAGAGGAAATAAAAATAAAAAATGGAGATCAAAGAATGAAGTACAAGAGAACTCAGAAACGCTCTAAGCAGATGTGGCAGCGTGTGGAAAAATTTTCGATTAGAAAGTTTAGCTTTGGAGCAGCGTCATGTTTGATTGGGGCACAGTTTACGATGTTGAGTGGTATCAACACAGCAGACGCTGCGATGGTAACGACAAGAAATGACAAAGGTGTCGTAACTTTATATGCAAATAGAGGGGACTCTCCTTATGATGCAGATGCGATTGCTGTACATGATAGTATTAATGTTGATAGAGAGATTGTAGTAGATGTTGATTGGTCAAGTTACAGCAAGACAAATCCTTATGTAACAGTAACCTATAAATATAATGGTGGCTTTGGAGCTTCAAATTATGTTGCTAACTATGGTGGTTCACGTCCGGATTATTGGTTTACAACACCAGTAGGAGCTCAAGAGCCTTCAGAAATTCGTTTACAAACTGGTACGACTGACCGTGTAATGAAAAGCTGGAGTGCAGATGCTCCATGGGTTTCTTTTACAAACTCAGTAGGTTCACGTTATCAAACTAAAGACCAAGTAGATTCAATGGGGCTTGGAGATGATACAAAATGGGAACGTTATAATGATACTACTCAAGAGTCAGGAAAAACATTCCGAGGTGATATGGCAGGAATGTTTAGTCACAGAATAGGTACACAAATTTCTGATAGTCCATCAGATCAAGGTATCTTCGAGAGTTTCCGAACTAACACTAAGAGTATTTACTCTGACTGGGATTTAGCAAGAAATGACAGAGTTACAATTACTGCCAAATATAAAGTAGCGGATCCAACGCTAAAAAATGGTAGAAGAACATTAGATTTTGGTGCAGGGGTTAAAGTAGGACGTGCATTACAACAATTACGTCATTTTAAAGTAGTAACAACTGAAATTCCTGTGTTATACCAAGATAAAGAATTGTTCGAACCTGTCTTACCAGAACGTATTGGAGTAGTAGATACAG
This sequence comes from bacterium, assembly GCA_905221105.1. Lineage (GTDB taxonomy): Bacteria > Bacillota > Bacilli > Lactobacillales > Streptococcaceae > Streptococcus. The sequence goes on along the minus strand of CAJNBW010000004.1, from coordinate 105,283 downwards.
CTAAATTAACAGCAGAAGAAAAAACACAATTAAAGAATAAAATCTGGGAGAAAAACCAAGATACAACGAGTGATGCCATTCCTGAACATTCACATAATAAATTTATAGAAAATGTTAAAGAAGGGGATGATGGTACTGCTTCTGCAAACAGTAGTATCAGTATTGCAGATGATGGAACAGCAACTATCACTTATGGAGATGGAACACAAGACGTTATCCCTGGAACATCACTTGTTTATGAAAAACCACAAATCGATAATATTGAAACAACTCCAGCTCATGTAGGAGATTATAAATACTTAAAAAATCCACATGCAGTAGATAATATTAATAATATTACGGCTAGCGATATTGAAAGTGCAAGACAAAAATTCTTCCAAGTAAATGGAATGAAAACAACTAAGAATGAAGATAATGATGACGTTATTACTGCGGTAGGCGATCCTTCAAAAACTTCTCAAGATTTTGTTGGAACTAATTTAGAATATGACCCTAGAACACAAGGATTTGCTATACTTAGAAATTCACAGCCAACAGGTACAGTTATTCCAAAAGCAGATTTATTCAAAGCAAAACCTACGAAAGTATTCAGTGCAGCTGAAGCTATTGAAAAAGGTAAACAAGCTATTGATAATTTAACGTATTTATCACCAAAAGAAAAAGAGTACTATAAAAATCAATTAACTGGAAAAACAACTCAAGATGATATAAATAATGTTGTTAATGCAGCAATTGCTAAAAATTCAGAAAATGAAAAAGCGATTGAAGCTAAAAAACGTCAGGTAAAAGATAAAATCAATTCAGCTAAGTATTTAACAGAAGCTGAAAAAGAAGCGTTAAGAAAACAAGTAGATAGCCAAGGTATTGAAGATCCAGCAAATGGTAATGGAACTGGAACTCAAGCTGCTGATTATACAAAAGAATTACTTGATAAGATTGGTCAACAAGCAGATGCTAAAAACTTAGAAAATGCTAAAAAATCTACAAAAGAAAAAATTGATCAAATTAAAGATTCTCTAAAAAATCCAACAGCTGATGAATACAAAACACAAATTGATGGGAAAACTACTGTAGCAGAGGTAGAGAAAGTTTTAGAAGAAGCTGAAAAGCAAAAATCTCAAAATGAAGCTCAAAAAGCTCAAGAAGAAGCTGAAAAATTAAAAGAAGCTTATAAAGAAAAAATTGATCAAATTCCAGGATTAACAGAAGCTGAAAAAGAGGAATATAAGAAACAAATTGATCAAGCTAAATCAAAAGATCAATTAGACACCATCTTAAATGATGCTAAAGCGCAAGCTACTCGTGGAAAAGCAAAACAAACAATTGAAGAGTTACCACATTTAAATAAAGCTCAAAAAGATGAATTGAAAGCAAAAGTAGACAATGCATCTGATGAGAGTGAAGTAGATAATATTGTTTCTATTGCTCAAGGATTAGATTCTAAGATGGATTCTCTACAAAAATTAGTAGCAGAAGCTGAAAAAGTAAAAGCTTCTGATAAATATACTAATCCTAATGTTCCTCAAGATAAGAAAACTGCTTTTGATAAAGCAAAAGACGCAGCTTCAAAAGTAGCTGATAAAAATACAGCTGCACCAGAAAACGCTGTAGGTACATCAGAAGTAGCTACTTTAATTGATAATCTAGCAAAAGCAATTAAAGAGTTAACAGGACAAGATGTTGCTGTACCTGTATCGAAAGATGCCCTAAAAGCAGAAATTGATTTAAACAAAGACGATGCAGTTAAAAAATCACCAGCTTATGCTAAAGAGACAGATGCTGCTAAGAAAAAAGCTTACGATGATGCTTTAGCAAAAGCTCAAGAAGTGTATGCTAAGAAAGATGCTACTCAACCACAAGTAGATGAAGCTCTAGATAAATTACAACAAGCACGTTTAGCTTTATCAGGTAAAGCAGAAGACTTCACTTTAGCAGTGACAGAAGCAGCGGAAATCTCTGTAGAACCTACAGTAGGAGCAGAATTACCTGAAGCTGATAAAGATGCAGTAAAAGCTAAAGTAAGAGCAAACGGAGAAGCACTTAAAGCTACTGATACAGTAACGTACGGAACTATTACAGAAAAAGATGGTAAGAAAGTTGTACCAGTAATAGTAACACGTGATGGTGTATCAAAAACAATCAATGTAGAAGTAACTAAGAAAGCGGAAGAGTTAACATTAGCTGTAAAAGATGAAACAAAACCAGCTAAAATTTCAAAAGTACCAGTAGCAGGAGAAAGCTTAACAGCAGAAGACCAAGCGAAAGTAAAAGAAAAAGTAACAGCGAACGGAGAAGCACTTAAAGATACTGATACAGTAAAATACGGAACTATTGCTGAAAAAGATGGTAAGAAAGTCGTACCAGTAACAGTAACACGCAACGGTGTAGAAAAAACAGTTGACGTTCCAGTAGAAGGAACTGATGCTGCAAAATCTCCACTAAATGATCCAGAAAAAGTAAAAGTTAATGATGTGTCTAATTTATCAGAAGATGAAAAAGCAGCTGTTAAAGCAGCCGTTAAGAAAGCAAACACAAACTTAACTGATGATCAAATTTCAGTAGACAGTACAGGAAAAGTAACAGTAACTTATTCTGATAAATCACAAAATGAACTTCCTGCATCTAAGACTGTAGAAGCGAAAACTGAAGCAGAAAAAGCATTAGATAAAGCTAAAGAAAAAGCCAAAGCAGACTTAACAGAAGCAGCTAACAAAGAAAAAGCAGAGATTGAAGCAGATAAAGACTTAACAGATCAACAAAAAGCAGATAAGAAAGCAGAAGTTGATAAAGTTAAGAAAGAACAAGAAGCAAATATCGATAAAGCGACAACACCAGAAGAAGTAGCGAAAGCAACAGAAGACGGTAAAAAAGCAATTGATGCAGTGCACCAAACAGAGTTAGACAAAGCTAAAGAAAAAGCCAAAGCAGACTTGACAGAAGCAGCTAACAAAGAAAAAGCAGAAATTGAAGCAGACAAAAACTTAACAGATCAACAAAAAGCAGATAAGAAAGCAGAAGTTGATAAAGTTAAGAAAGCTCAAGAAGCAAATATCGAAAAAGCACAAACAACTGACGAAGTAGCAAAAGCAACAGAAGCAGGTAAGAAAGCAATCGATGAAGTGCACCAAACAGATGCGGATAAATCAACTCCAACAGTTACAGCAGGAGAAGTACCAGTAAGCGTAGACCCATCTAAAGACAAAAAAGTAGCGGAAGCAGATAAAAAAGCAATTACAGATGCAGTAATAGTACCAGAAGGACAACCACAACCGACAGACAAACAAGTTAAAAACGACGGAGCAATCGTGGATGGAACAGGAGCGAATGCAGGTAAGAAAGTAGTTGTAGTAGAAGTTACATATCCAGATGGATCAAAAGATGAAATCGAAGTACCTGTAAGAAAAGCGACTGATAAGGAAAAAGCAAAAGCTGACTTAACAGACGCAGCTAATACGGAAAAAGGTGAAATCGGAGGAGATACAACTCTAACTGATAAAGAAAAAGAAGACTTGAAAGCCAAAGTAGATGAAGTTAAGAAAGCTGCAGAAGAAAAGATTAATAATGCGAAAACATCTGAAGAAATAGCGAAAGCGACAGAAGAAGGCAAAAAAGCAATCGCAGATGTTTATAATCCACAAACTGCTAAAGGTCAATCAACAAATGTCTTCAAGCCAGAGTTAGACTTACAAACTGCTTTAGTATCCGGAAAAGTAACTGTAGAAAAAGGTAAAGACTTAACTGACGAAGAAATCCTAAAACAATTAGCACTAGCTGATGGAGTAACAGCGAAAGTTATTTCTAAACCAACTACAAATGAAACAGGAACTAAAGAAGCAGAAGTGGAAGTAACGCTAGCGGATGGTAACAAAGTAACTGTGAAAGTACCGGTTGAAGTAGTTGATTCCTTAGACACAGCTGATAAAGATAACGATCTTGCTAAGGCGAAAGAAGATGCTAAAAAACAAGTAGAAGAAGCTGCCAAAGCTAAAATCACTGAAATCAAGAAGGATACAGGTTTAACTGAAGAGCAAAAACAAAAAGCTGAAGAAGCAATCAATAAAGCTAAAGATGAAGCTAACAAAGCTATTGACGAAGCATCATCAGCAGGAACAGCTAAGCAAATTGCAGATCAAGCAAAAGAAAATATTGAAAAATATGATCCAAAAGCTGATACAGAAGTTAAGAAACCAGATGTAACAAACCTTGATGAAGAAAAAGCGAAAGCAAAAGCTGAGATACTAGAAGAAGCTCAAAAACGCATTGACGAAATCAAGAACAATAAAGATTTATCAGACGAAGCGAAACAAAAAGCTATCGAAGAAATCAATAAGGCCAAAGATAAAGCGATTGAAGACATCAACAAAGGTCAATCTAAAGATGAAATCAATGCGGCGAAAGAAGCTGGTATTCATAAGATAAATGAAGTTCAACCAGAGGGCTCTATTGCATCTAAATTCGAACCGAAAGTTCCTGAAAACAAAGTGGAAGTGGAAAATCCAGCAAAACTTTCAGATGAAGAAAGAGAACAAGTTCGTCAAAACATCGAAGGTGCGAACACATTCCCAGATGGAACAACAGTAGAAGTAAAACCAGATGGAACAGCGGTAATCACATACAAAGACGGTTCAAGTGATACTATTTCTAAAGATAAATTAGTGACACCAGCTAAAGAAGAAACTGGAACAATTGCTTCTAGAACCGAGCCAGTTATCCCAGGGAAAACACAAGTAGGAAATACTACGAAATTAACACCTGAAGAACAAGCTGCGGTTAAAAAAGCAGTTGAAGGTGCGAATAACTTCCCAGCAGGAACTACAGTAGAAGTAAGACCTGATGGAACAGTAGTCATCACCTATCCAGATAAATCTGTAGATACAATAACAGGGGATAAACTTGTTGAAAAAGGAAGTAAACAAGAAACTCCAGAAGTTCAGACAGATGCAGAGAAGAACCCAGCGCAAATTCCAGGCAACTTTGTACCTGTTGAAAATACTCACAACTTGACACAGGCGGAGCAAGATACAGTAGCAGCTAAGGTTAAAGAAGCAAATCCAGCGGCGACAGATGTTAAGGTATCTAAAGATGGAACAGCGACATTGACATACTCAGATGGTTCAGTAAACACAATTCCAGGAACAAGTCTAGTAGTAGCCAAAGATACTGAAAATGAAGTTACAACACAAGCTGCGCAAAATCCAGCTGTGGTGCCAGCAACAACTACAGAAGTTGGAAATGCTCATAGCTTAACACCTGAGGAACAAGCTGCAGTAACAGCTAAAGTACAAGCAGCCAACCCAGCGGCGACAGCTGTTAAGGTATCTAAAGATGGAACAGCGACATTGACATACTCAGACGGTTCAGTAAATACAATTCCAGGAACAAGTCTAGTAGTTCAAAAAGAGGAAACTTCAACACAAGAGCAACCAACAATCGCAGAGAAGACAAAAGTAATCATCCCAGCTACCCCTACAAAAGTAGTAGAGGCTACAAGATTAACAGATGCAGAAAAAGAAGCTGTTAAAAAAGCTGTAGTAGAAGCAAATGGATTCGGAAGCGATGTGAATGTAGAAGTAGCCGGAGATGGCACAGCGACAATCGTCTTTAAAGATGGTTCAGCTATTACAATTCCAGGAAATCAATTGGTAGCACAAGATCCAAAAGCACAAGATAGCACTAAACCAACTGCTGAAAAATCAACTGTTAAAGCGCCTGCTCAAAGAGTAGATGTAAAAGATATAACTCATTTAACAGATGAAGAAAAAGAAAAAGTTAAGGTTGCTATTTTACAAGCAAATGGTTCAGCATTAGACGGAGCGACAATCAATGTAGCCGGAGATGGCACAGCGACAATCACATTCCCAGATGGTTCAGTAGTGACAATTCTAGGAAAAGATACAGTTCAACAATCTGCAAAAGGTGAATCTGTAACTCAAGAACAAAAACCAGAATCAACACCAGGTGGAGATAACGGAGGTAATACTGGAAGCTCAGATGCTAATGCAAATGCAGGCGGTGGTAGCCAGGCAGGCGGACAAGCTCACACAGGTTCACAAACCCCAGCTCAATCACAAGCTTCTAAGCAATTAGCAAATGCAAAAGAATCAGCTAAAAATGTCATTGAAAAAGCTGCCAAGGACAAGCAGGATGAAATCAATGGTGCACCGCTTTCTGATAAAGAAAAAGCAGAACTTTTAGCAAGAGTGGAAGCAGAAAAACAAGCAGCTCTCAAAGAGATTGAAAATGCGAAAACTGTGGAAGATGTGACGGAAGCAGAAACGATTGGAGTGCAAGCCATTGTCATGGTTACAGTTCCTAAGAAACCGGTGGCTCCTAATGCTGCTGCGCCTCAGGCAACAAGTGCACCGCAAGCAACTGCAGGAACAATGCAAGATGTTACCTACCAGTCGCCTGCTGGCAAACAATTACCTAACACAGGTTCAGCATCAAGTGCAGCACTTGCTAGTCTTGGTCTAGTGGCGGCAACCAGTGGTTTTGCTTTGCTAGGAAGAAAGGCTAGACGTAGAGAATAGGACAGCTAGAAAGTTATATTCTCTACTTAAAGTTAGATTATAAGGGGAATTTGGAGAAATCATCAATCCTAGTGATGGGTGAGAGAAGTGAGAACCCAAGATAATCACATATTTTATACTCAATGAAAATCAAAGAGCAAACTAGGAAACTAGCCGTAGGCTGTACTTGAGTACGGCAAGGTGACGTTGACACGGTTTGAATTTGATTTTCGAAGAGTATTAGATGAATAGGGATATTCTATCAATATAGCCAATCTCTTTCGTCTCTAACTTGCGGGACAGGAGATGGGCAATATCGAGCCAGAAAAGATAGCAGAATAGCTCTCTATGGAAGAGAGGAGGGAAACCGAAAAATTGGGTGCCCCTCCTCTTTTTTGGTATAATAGAAGATAGAAAACGAGGTTAGAAGAGATGATTTTTGATACACATACACATTTGAATGTAGAAGAATTTGCAGGTCGTGAGGCAGAAGAAATTGCCTTGGCTGCTGAGATGGGTGTGACACAGATGAATATTGTTGGTTTTGATAAACCGACGATTGAGCGTGCTTTGGAGTTGGTGGATGAGTATGACCAACTCTACGCAACTATTGGTTGGCATCCTACAGAAGCTGGGACTTATACAGAGGAGATTGAAGCCTACTTGCTTGATAAGCTCAAGCATTCCAAGGTGGTTGCCTTGGGTGAGATTGGTTTGGACTACCATTGGATGACAGCGCCGAAAGAGGTGCAGGAGCAGGTTTTTCGCCGTCAGATTCAGCTGTCTAAGGACTTGGATTTGCCTTTTGTGGTCCATACCCGTGATGCGCTGGAAGATACCTATGAGATTATCAAGAGTGAGGGAGTTGGTCCTCGAGGTGGCATCATGCATTCTTTCTCAGGAACTCTTGAATGGGCAGAGAAGTTTGTCGCACTTGGTATGATCATTTCCTTTTCAGGAGTGGTGACTTTTAAGAAGGTAACCGATATCCAAGAGGCGGCTAGAGAACTTCCTTTGGACAAGATTTTGGTGGAGACGGATGCTCCCTACTTGGCTCCTGTTCCTAAACGTGGTCGTGAAAACAAAACAGCCTATACTCGCTATGTAGTAGATTTTATCGCGGATTTGCGTGGCATGACGACAGAAGAGCTAGCGGCGGTAACGACTGCAAATGCAGAGCGCATTTTTGGATTGGATAGCAAGTAATGAAGGAAAAAATTTCACAAGTTATCGTGGTCGAAGGTCGCGATGATACGGCAAATCTTAAACGTTATTTCGAGGTAGAGACTTATGAGACTCGAGGTTCTGCCATCAATGACCAGGATATAGAGCGGATTCAGCGTCTACACCAACGCCATGGAGTCATTGTCTTTACAGACCCAGATTTTAATGGGGAGCGGATTCGGCGCATGATTATGACGGCCATTCCAACAGTTCAGCATGCTTTCCTCAAACGCGATGAAGCTGTTCCTAAGTCCAAGACCAAGGGGCAGTCTTTAGGGATTGAGCATGCCAGCTATGAAGACCTGAAAACGGCTCTAGCTCAGGTGACGGAGCAATTTGAACATGAGAGTCAATTTGACATCAGTCGTAGCGACTTGATTTGCCTTGGTTTTCTAGCAGGAGCAGATAGCCGTAAGCGACGAGAATATCTAGGAGAGGCTCTTCGTATTGGCTATTCCAACGGCAAGCAACTCCTCAAACGCTTAGAGTTGTTTGGAGTTACCTTGGCAGAAGTGGAAGAAGCTATGAAATCTTATGAGAACAGCTAAGCAAACCCCAAATGTAAGGGGAATGTGTTACAATAGTAGTAACAGATAATAGAAAAGAGAATAGATGAGAATTGCAGATTATAGCGTGACCAAGGCAGTGCTAGAGCGTCACGGTTTTACCTTTAAAAAGTCCTTCGGGCAAAATTTCTTGACGGATACCAATATCCTTCAAAAAATCGTGGATACGGCTGAGATTGATGACCAGGTCAATGTTATCGAAATTGGGCCAGGTATTGGTGCTTTGACGGAGTTTCTGGCTGAGCGTGCGGCTCAAGTCATGGCTTTTGAAATCGACCACCGTTTGGTACCAATCTTAGCTGATACCCTGCGTGATTTTGATAATGTGACAGTGGTTAACGAGGACATTCTCAAGGTTGATTTGGCGAAACATATCCAGAATTTCAAAAATCCTGACCTGCCAATCAAGGTAGTGGCCAACTTGCCTTATTACATCACGACGCCTATTCTCATGCACTTGATTGAGAGTGGCATTCCTTTTAGTGAGTTTGTGGTCATGATGCAAAAAGAAGTGGCGGATCGTATCTCAGCCCAACCTAACACCAAGGCTTACGGTAGCTTGTCGATTGCGGTTCAGTATTACATGACCGCCAAGGTTGCCTTTATCGTGCCTCGTACGGTCTTTGTGCCAGCACCAAACGTGGACTCAGCCATTTTGAAAATGGTGCGTCGTCCAGAGCCAGCCGTAGCAGTGGAAGATGAGAATTTCTTCTTTAAGGTTTCCAAGGCTAGTTTCACCCATCGTCGCAAGACCTTGTGGAACAATATGACAGGTTACTTTGGCAAGACTGAAGAAGTCAAGGATAAATTGATCAAGGCATTGGATCAGGCAGGCTTATCTCCATCTGTGCGTGGTGAAGCTCTCAGCTTGGCAGAGTTTGCCAGCCTAGCTGATGCGCTTAAAGGACAAGGACTCTAAGATGCAGGGACAAATCATTAAAGCCTTGGCAGGGTTCTACTATGTGGAGAGTGATGGTCAGGTTTATCAGACGCGCGCGCGTGGGAATTTCCGTAAAAAAGGCCATACCCCTTACGTTGGGGATTGGGTAGACTTTTCTGCGGAGGAAAATTCAGAAGGTTATATCCTCAAAATTCACGAACGGAAAAACGGCTTGGTTCGTCCGCCTATTGTCAATATCGATCAAGCTGTGGTAATCATGTCCGTCAAGGAACCGGACTTCAACAGCAACTTGCTGGATCGTTTCTTGGTTCTTCTGGAGCACAAGGGTATCCACCCTATCATCTATATTTCCAAGATGGATTTGTTGGAAGATCGGTCAGAACTGGATTTTTACCAGCAGACCTATGGTGCTATTGGCTATGACTTTGTGACCAGTAAAGAAGAACTTTTGCCTTTGTTAACAGGAAAAGTGACGGTCTTTATGGGGCAGACAGGTGTTGGTAAATCAACCCTTCTCAATAAAATCGCACCGGACCTCAATCTTGAAACAGGAGAAATCTCAGACAGTCTGGGTCGTGGCCGTCATACTACTAGAGCTGTTAGTTTTTACAACCTCAATGGGGGTAAAATCGCAGATACACCAGGCTTTTCATCACTGGATTATGAAGTGTCAACGGCAGAAGCCCTCAATCAGGCCTTTCCAGAGCTTGCTAGTGTCAGCCGAGATTGTAAGTTTCGTAGCTGTACCCATACTCATGAGCCATCGTGTGCTGTCAAGCCAGCTATTGAAGAGGGTACCATTGCAACCTTCCGTTTTGACAACTACCTGCAATTCCTCAGCGAAATTGAAAATCGCAGAGAAACCTATAAAAAAGTCAGCAAAAAAATTCCAAAATAAGGAGAAACCTATGTCTCAATACAAGATTGCTCCGTCAATTCTGGCAGCAGATTATGCCAACTTTGAACGTGAAATCAAACGCCTAGAAGCAACTGGGGCAGAGTATGCCCATATCGATATCATGGATGGTCACTTTGTACCACAAATCAGTTTTGGTGCAGGTGTAGTCGAAGCTCTTCGACCACATAGTAAGATGGTCTTTGACTGTCACTTGATGGTGGCGAATCCAGAGCATCATCTAGAAGACTTTGCGCGTGCAGGTGCGGATATCATCAGCATCCATGTGGAAGCAACGCCCCATATCCATGGCGCTCTTCAAAAGATTCGTTCGTTCGGTGTCAAACCTTCTGTGGTTATCAATCCTGGTACGCCTGTTGAAGCCATTAAACACGTGCTTCACCTAGTTGACCAAGTCTTAGTCATGACAGTGAACCCTGGCTTCGGTGGGCAAGCTTTTCTACCTGAAACCATGGATAAGGTTCGTGAGTTGGTTGCCCTTCGTGAGAAAAAAGGCTTGAACTTTGAAGTCGAAGTCGATGGTGGGATCGATAATCAGACCATTGCTCAGGCTAAAGAAGCTGGCGCAACAGTTTTTGTAGCAGGATCCTATGTCTTTAAGGGAGATGTCAATGAACGAGTGCAAGCTCTCCGAAATCAACTGGACTAGAGTTGCAGTTTTTGCTGGTGGAGACCGTGGTCATTATCGGACAGACTTTGATTGCTTTGTCGGTGTGGATCGAGGCTCGCTTTGGGTACTAGAGGAAAAACTTCCTCTTGCTCTTGCAGTTGGGGATTTTGATTCTGTGACTGTAGAAGAACGTCAGTTGATTCAAAAACATGCCCAGCACTTTGTCCAAGCTCAGCCAGAAAAAGATGATACGGATCTGGAACTAGCACTCTTAACGATTTTTGAAAAAAGCCCTCAAGCTCAGGTCACTATTTTCGGTGCTCTGGGTGGTCGTATTGACCATATGTTGGCCAATGTCTTTCTGCCTAGCAATCCTAAATTGGCGCCCTATATGCGTCAGATAGAGATTGAGGATGGACAAAACTTGATTACTTATTGTCCAGAAGGGACCAGTCAACTTGAACCACGTTCAGACTATGACTACCTAGCCTTTATGCCAGTTCGGGATAGCCAGTTGACCATTCTTGGTGCCAAGTATGAGTTGACAGAGGAGAATTTTTTCTTTAAGAAAGTTTACGCTTCTAACGAATATATAGATAGGGAAGTTTCGGTGACTTGCCCAGATGGCTATGTGGTCGTTCTGCATAGCAAGGACAGGAGGTAGGATGGAAAGTTTACTTGTTCTATTATTAATTGCCAACCTAGCTGGACTTTTTCTCATTTGGCAAAGACAGGATAAACAGGAGAAACACTTAAGCAAGAGCTTGGAGGATCAGGCAGATCATCTGTCAGACCAGTTGGATTACCGCTTTGAACAAGCCAGACAAGCCAGCCAGTTGGATCAAAAAGATTTGGAAGTGGCTGTCAGCGACCGTTTGCAAGAAGTGCGAATAGAATTACATCAAGGTCTGACTCAGGTTCGTCAAGAAATGACAGATAATCTCTTGCAAACTAGAGACAAGACCGACCAACGTCTTCAAGCCTTGCAGGAATCAAACGAGCAACGTTTGGAACAAATGCGCCAAACTGTCGAGGAAAAACTAGAAAAGACCTTGCAGACGCGCTTGCAGGCTTCCTTTGAGACGGTTTCTAAACAATTAGAGTCTGTCAATCGAGGTTTGGGAGAAATGCAGACAGTTGCCCGCGATGTCGGAGCCCTCAACAAGGTTCTCTCTGGAACCAAGACGCGAGGAATTCTGGGTGAATTGCAACTGGGGCAAATCATCGAAGACATCATGACTCCTGCCCAGTATGAACGAGAATATGCAACAGTTGAAAACTCCAGTGAACGAGTGGAGTATGCCATCAAGTTACCTGGCCAAGGAGACCAGGAATATGTCTACCTGCCAATCGACTCTAAGTTTCCACTGGCAGATTATTACCGCTTAGAAGAAGCCTATGAAGCAGGTGACAAGGACGAGATTGAACGCTGTCGTAAATCGCTTTTAGCAAGCGTTAAGCGTTTCGCAAAGGATATCAAGAGCAAGTATCTAGCGCCGCCTCGGACGACCAATTTTGGAGTCTTGTTTGTTCCGACAGAAGGTCTCTATTCAGAAATCGTCCGCAATCCGGTCTTCTTTGATAATTTGAGACGGGAGGAGCAGATTATTGTCGCAGGACCAAGTACCCTGTCAGCTCTTCTCAATTCCCTAGCAGTTGGCTTCAAGACTCTCAATATCCAAAAGAGTGCCGACAATATTAGCAAGACTCTTGCCAGTGTCAAGACGGAGTTTGGCAAGTTTGGTGGCATTCTGGTCAAGGCACAAAAACATCTCCAACATGCCTCTGGCAATATTGATGAATTATTAAACCGTCGCACCACAGCTATCGAGCGGACGCTCCGTCACATTGAGTTATCAGAAGGTGAGCCTGCGCTTGATTTACTCCATTTCCAAGAAAATGAGGAAGAATATGAAGATTAGTCACATGAAAAAAGATGAGCTATTTGAAGGTTTTTACCTAATCAAGTCAGCTGATTTGAGACAGACACGAGCTGGGAAAAATTACCTAGCTTTTACCTTCCAAGATGATAGTGGCGAGATTGAAGGGAAGCTCTGGGATGCCCAACCTCATAACGTTGAGGCTTTTACTGCAGGTAAGGTTGTTCACATGAAGGGGCGCCGAGAAGTTTATAACAACACTCCACAGGTCAATCAAATTACTCTCCGCCTGCCTCAACCCGGTGAACCCAATGATCCAGCTGATTTCAAGGTCAAGTCGCCAGTTGATGTCAAAGAAATCCGTGACTACATGTCGCAAATGATTTTCAAAATAGAAAATCCTGTTTGGCAACGAATTGTCCGAAATCTCTACACTAAGTACGATAAGGAATTCTATTCTTATCCAGCTGCCAAGACCAACCACCATGCCTTTGAAACGGGCTTGGCCTACCATACGGCGACCATGGTGCGTTTGGCAGATGCCATTAGCGAGGTCTATCCTCAGCTCAATAAGAGCCTGCTCTATGCAGGAATTATGCTACATGACTTGGCTAAAGTTATCGAGTTGACAGGACCCGACCAGACTGAGTATACAGTGCGAGGGAATCTCCTTGGACATATCGCTCTGATAGATAGTGAAATTACCAAGACGGTTATGGAGCTCGGTATCGATGACACCAAGGAAGAAGTCGTTCTGCTTCGTCACGTCATCCTCAGTCACCACGGCTTACTTGAGTATGGAAGCCCAGTCCGTCCACGCATCATGGAAGCAGAGATTATCCATATGATTGATAATCTGGATGCTAGCATGATGATGATGTCAACCGCTCTGGCTTTGGTGGATAAGGGAGAGATGACCAATAAAATCTTCGCTATGGACAATCGTTCCTTCTATAAACCAGATTTAGATTAATAATTTAAGAAAAATGAGCATTTTTTAGGATAAGAATGTTCGTTTTTTTATGTGAATATGGTATAATAAGTAAAAGAAAAAAATTAATACTCTTCGAAAATCTCTTCAAACTAGGATAGCATCGCCTTGTCGTATGTATATATGTAGGTATATTACAGACTTTGTCAGTTCTATCGACAATCTCAAAACAGTGTTTTGAATCACCAGCGACCAGTTTTCTAGTTTGCTTTTTGATTTTTTGAAGAAAAATAGAATGGGAAATAGAAATGAAATTAAGAAGAAGTGATCGGATGGTTGTCATTTCCAACTATTTGATTAATAATCCTTATAAACTAACTAGTCTCAATACTTTTGCTGAAAAGTATGAATCTGCTAAATCATCCATCTCAGAAGATATCGTGATTATCAAACGCGCATTTGAGGAAATCGAAATCGGTCACATCCAGACTGTAACTGGGGCTGGTGGGGGTGTCATCTTTACACCATCAATCTCAAACCAGGATGCCAAAGAAATGGTTGAGGACTTGTGTGCCAAGTTGTCAGAAAGTGACCGTATCTTGCCAGGTGGCTATATCTACTTGTCAGATTTGCTTAGCACACCAGCTATCTTGAAAAATATTGGACGCATTATTGCCAAGAGCTTTATGGACCAAAAAATTGATGCGGTTATGACAGTAGCGACAAAGGGGGTGCCACTTGCAAATGCAGTTGCCAATGTCCTCAATGTTCCCTTTGTCATTGTGCGCCGTGACTTGAAAATTACCGAAGGTTCAACAGTCAGCGTCAACTATGTTTCAGGTTCAAGTGGTGATCGCATTGAGAAAATGTTCCTTTCAAAACGCAGTCTAAAGGCCGGCAGCCGTGTCTTGATTGTGGATGACTTCTTGAAAGGTGGCGGAACGGTCAACGGGATGATCAGCCTCCTGCGTGAGTTTGATTCAGAATTGGCAGGTGTCGCAGTCTTTGCGGACAATGCCCAAGAAGAGCGTGAAAAACAATTTGACTACAAGTCACTCTTGAAGGTAACCAATATTGATGTCAAGAACCAAGCCATCGATGTTGAGGTTGGCAATATCTTTGACGAAGATAAATAAGAGATAGAACTAAAGGTTGGAACGATTGTCCCAGCCTTTCTTTGCAAATAGAATAGAAGGAAGCTTATGAAAACACCATTTATCAATAGAGAAGACTTAGAAGCGATTGTTGCTGAGTTCCCAACTCCCTTTCACTTGTATGATGAGAAGGGAATTCGTGAGAAGGCAAGAGCCGTCAACCAAGCCTTTTCTTGGAACAAAGGTTTTAAGGAATATTTTGCAGTTAAGGCAACTCCAACACCAGCTATCTTGAAAATCCTTCAAGAGGAAGGCTGCGGTGTGGACTGCTCTAGTTATGTAGAGCTCTTGATGAGCCATAAACTGAACTTTCCGGGTTCTGAGATTATGTTCTCTTCTAACAACACGCCATACAAGGAATATGCCTATGCGCGTGAATTGGGTGCAACCATTAACTTGGATGCCTTTGAAGATATTGAACATCTAGAGCGTGCAGCAGGCATTCCAGAAATTATCTCTTGTCGTTACAATCCTGGCGGTGTTTTTGAACTGGGAACAGACATTATGGACAATCCTGGAGAAGCCAAGTTTGGAATGACTAAGGACCAGCTCTTTGAAGCCTTTGCTATCTTGAAGGAAAAAGGAGCTAAGACCTTTGGGATTCACTCCTTCCTAGCATCCAATACGGTGACCCATCTCTATTATCCAGAGTTAGCCCGCCAGCTCTTTGAATTGGCTGTTGAAATAAAGGAAAAGTTGGGTATTTCGCTAGACTTTATCAATCTTTCTGGTGGTATTGGTGTTAACTATCGTCCTGAACAGGAGCCAAACGATATCGCCTTGATTGGTGAGGGAGTTCGTAAGGTGTATGAAGAAATCCTTACACCAGCAGGTCTTGCTCAGGTTAAGATTTTCACCGAATTGGGGCGTTTCATGTTAGCCCCTCACGGTGCTCTCGTCACAAGAGTCACTCATAAGAAAAAAACTTACCGTACCTATCTAGGTGTGGATGCGTCAGCAGTCAACCTCATGCGTCCAGCCATGTACGGAGCCTACCACCATATCACCAATCTGACCCACCCAGATGGACCAGCTGAGGTGGTAGATGTGGTCGGTTCTCTCTGCGAAAACAATGATAAATTTGCAGTGAATCGTGAACTGCCTCATACAGAAATCGGTGATTTACTTGTAATTCATGATACAGGTGCCCACGGTTTTTCGATGGGCTACCAGTATAATGCCAAATTACGTTCTGCGGAAATCCTCTATACCGAAGAAGGTAAAGCGAGTCAAATCCGCCGTGCAGAGCGCCCTGAGGACTATTTTGCAACCTTGTATGGCTTTGATTTTGAAGAATAATCTGAGAATAGATTGAAAATGAAATTGAAAAACAGATTGCTTTCTAAAAAATAGGCAAAAATCTTGTTTTTCCTTCAAGTCGTGATATAATAAAACTATAAAACGTTTTCAAGGAAGGTAACGATATGTCTGAAGAAACAATTGATTATGGACAAGTGACAGGAATGGTGCATTCGACAGAAAGCTTTGGGTCAGTAGATGGGCCTGGGATTCGCTTTATTGTCTTTTTGCAGGGCTGTCACATGCGTTGCCAGTATTGCCACAACCCGGACACTTGGGCTATGGAGTCCAATAAATCACGTGAACGGACGGTAGATGATGTCTTGACAGAAGCCTTGCGTTACCGCGGTTTCTGGGGGAATAAGGGTGGGATTACAGTCAGTGGAGGAGAAGCTCTCTTGCAGATTGATTTCCTGATTGCCCTCTTCACCAAGGCTAAAGAACAAGGAATCCACTGTACTTTGGATACCTGTGCCCTTCCATTCCGTAATAAACCACGTTACCTTGAAAAGTTTGACAAGCTCATGGCAGTCACTGACTTGGTTCTCTTGGATATCAAGGAAATCAACGAAGAACAGCACAAGATTGTCACTAGCCAAACCAATAAAAACATCCTGGCCTGTGCCCAGTATCTATCAGATATTGGAAAACCTGTCTGGATTCGCCACGTGCTAGTTCCAGGTTTGACAGACAGAGACGATGACTTGATTGAACTTGGTAAGTTCGTCAAGACCCTCAAAAATGTTGATAAGTTTGAAATTCTGCCTTATCACACCATGGGTGAGTTCAAGTGGCGTGAACTTGGGATTCCATATTCACTCGAAGGAGTCAAACCACCAACAGCAGACCGTGTTAAGAATGCCAAGAAACTCATGGATACAGAAAGTTATCAAGACTATATGAAACGTGTACATGGATAAAAAAGAAGCCTGATGGGAACATCGGGCTTTTAAAATTGAGGTGAAAAGTAGCGGAATTGTATTTAGTATGTTATGAACTTAAAGAATAAAAATAAGATAAATTGTTTAGTTGAGGTATTTGAAATGGGATAAATATGTGTTAAAATATATTTGTTTCATATGTTTACTTAAATATGAAACGTAGTTTTTTATTGTTAATTAATATTAGGAGGAGACAGATGGACAATAAGGAATGGGTAAAACAATTTGAGGAACAAAATGGTCGCAAACCAACTCCAGAAGAGTTTGCTAAGTTTCTATCAGAAAATAAGATAGGGGAAAAAAGAAAGAAGTGGATCAGACTAATTATTGCTACTTTAGTTTTAGCTACAGTTATAGTTTCATTTTTTGCTTATCAATCCTATGTCAAGTGGACAAAATCAGATAGTTATTTTTATAAATATTCACAAATAGCTACATTGGATAAAAATCAAGAACAAGAGATCGATAAATTCGTACTTGAATATCTAAAAAGTTTAGATGAATCTGTTAATAATAAATCTAATGTCTTCTCATCATATTTTGATAATAATAATTATAATGATTCGTATAAAAAAGTAGTGCAAGAAGTAGGTGGATTTAATGTTCAGTCTATTGAAACAAAAAAAGAACAAACAAAAGACTATAAAATTTTAAACGATAAAATTGGCTTCACAACTCAATCAATTCAAAAAATAACAAAGAATGATGAAAAGACTGAGATTGTTTTTTATACTACGAATTGGATACTTATTAAAAAAGATACAGAATATAAAATTAGTTCTATTGAGACACAAATAAATGAAAATATAAAAGGAACTATGAAAGATTATCAGCCGGTAATTGATAACTATCTTAAAGCTTTAAAAGTCGGTAATTATACTCCCGATATGAGTTATGTAAACTTTGAAATTTTTTCAGTTGGAAAAACTAAACCTTATAAACTATATTATGCTCTATACGATTTTGATCATAACGGAGTAAATGAATTGATTGTTGCAGGAGGAAATAAGGAAAAATTTGCAAAGGATTCTAGAAGAACTAGTCAATTTATAGGTTGGGATCTGACAGTTTACAATGTGTTTACATTAAACAATGGGAAGATTATAGATAATGTTTCATTGCTCGGATATCGTTATTTCCTCACACCGATGAGTGATGGTAGTTTTTGGTTTAGAGGTTCACACAGTGGATTTTCAAGCGTATATGCACAATATAAATTTAATGAATTAGGGACTCAATTAAAAAAGACTCTAGAGATTACAGCTGAACGAGATATGAAAACAAAAGATATTTCTATAAAGGATGAAAAAGGTAAAAAATATACACAAATTGAAGTAGATAACCTACTGGATAGTGTTGAAGCTGTTAATTCAGATGATATGATTTGGATTGAAATCGGAAGTGTAAAATAATTTGTTAGGGTACGAAATTATTAACAGTATCAATTAAAATAGGAGATTCTGATGAAAGAAAAACAATGGATTAAACATTTTGAAGAAATTAATGGTCGTAAACCGACTGTATCGGAATTAGCAGAAGCTCATTCTGAACAGAAAATCATTTCAAAATCAAAAAATATAAAATTTTATTTAGGAATTTTTCTTGCTCTTATAGTAATTATTGGGATAGCTGGATTTTCATTGAATTCTATAGTAGGAAAGAATAATAGTCAGGTAACAACTTCTTCTACTACTGACGAAGAGAAGAAGCAAGAACAATTAGAGAAATTAAAAAAAGAAAAACAAGAGGAGATTCAAAAAATCAAAGATCAGTTAACTGATTTGGATAATAAAATAATTGAGTCAGAGAAACTTGTAGAGAAACTAAAAGAAGAAACTTTTGTTCCAAAACTAGATATTGAATCAATAAGAAAGAATGATTTATCTAGTTTACAAGGTGAGTGGCGTTCCCCTTCTGGTAATCAATGGCTTATCAATGATTCGGGAGAAATACAAGCTACATGGTTAGTTAATAATAAACAAACTGAAGCAATTATTGAATTAGATAATAGTCATTCACATTTGAAGAATAGAAATTCAGCTTCTAAATTTGAATATGTAGAAGGCGTCAGCGCCCATATCAAAAATGAGCTAGTAGGAGGTTTTATTGTTGTGGCTGTCCCTGGAGGAATAGTCATGAAACCTTCTGATGATGGAAAGTTGACAGACAAGACAAATCACGATGAAGATAGACTTTTTGCTGGACAACAATATGAAGCCATGTTGGCGCGACCAGATGATGTTTATTATAGAGTTAGACCGGATACTAGTCAACTCGAGTCAGAAGAAGCTAAATTAACTCAATTACGTTCGGATCGAGATGCTAAGAAATTAGAATTGGAATCTAAAGAGAAGGAGATAGCAAATGACTAAAGAGAAATGGATTGAATTTTTCAAAGTTATTAATGATCGATTACCAAATGAGGAAGAATTAGCAGAAGCCTTTGCAAAAGGAGAATTTACAATCGAACATGAAAAAAGTAAGGAAGATTCGGAAAAATTAAATAATAACTTTAGTATTTCTCCGAATACTACGACCTCACTTTCATATCCATTATGGCTTTTAGAAACGTTGAAACACCCATCTAAAAGTATTTTAGGAAAATGGTATTATCCATTAATTAATACTCTACTTAGTAGTGTAATACTAGCAGTATCAGTGGGGCAGTTTTTCTGGAAGATTATAAATTTATACTTTGATACTATATTTGCTTCAATTCCTGATGCTGGTAAAAATGGTGGACTTCAGTTATATACTTTGTTAATGAATCATTGGAAGGAGCTGGTTTCATATAATACTTATTTCTATGTTATGTGTTTACTGGGTTGCCTCCATTTAGCTATTCTGATGTTTCCTGTAGTGGTAGCGAACCTAGTGAAAATTAAAGTGGGGTGGAAATTATATGCAAGTGAAAGATTAGGCTTTACTACAATTGCAATGATTTCGAATATCCTATTGTTTGTATCAGTATGGTCACTCCCAGCAAAATTCATTATCCAGAATTCAGGAAGAATACCAGAAATGCCTATTCAACAAGATTTTTCTGCCTATATTCTAACATATTGGAAATTATTGACTCAACAGGTTTCAGGAATTGATTCATTTGTAAAAGTAATTGCCTTAATTTTCCTGTTTCGTCTTACAAGTTTTTTAGTTTTGACAATTGGATGTGTCAATAATCTTAACCAATTTAAAGTTAAGTTAGATAGTTTTTACATTAAATTCCTTTATATATTATTAATAATTTTCTTATTTGTTTTTGTAGAAAAAATAATTGGTTCAAGAATTGTATCTATTATTGGTGATGGAATTATGGGGGTACAAAATATTAAATTGTAGACAAATGTTATATAGAACCACAATAGCTAGGAAAATTGTTTGAGTAGAAAATTCAGTAAATTTTTCCATGTTAAAACGCATAATATCAAGCTTTTTAGTACTTGATATTATGCGCTTTTTTGATTTTGGAGCCATTTGGATGAGCTTTATCTCGAACGTTGTTTTCCAGCGTTGCGATTTTTGTGTTTTTTCTTACTTGTGATAGCAGTTGGTTGTTCAGGGGTAACGTCTTTTCGTCCGTTTGCTGTTGAGAATGCACTTGCTTTTGGTGGGTTCTTAGCCAATTCTTCACGGACTTTTTTGCGAAGTTTTGGACGAACGATATAGTTGACGATAAACTGTTGGAGAATCATCATGAAACCACCGACAACCCAGTAAAGTGTAACACTAGCTGGTGAGAAGAGGGAGAAGACGACAATCATGAGTGGGCTCATGTAAATCATTTTCTTGATTTGTTCTCTTTGCATTTCATCTTCTACTCCGTGAAGTGAAAGGAGTGATTGAAGATAGTAAAGGACACCAGCGCAGGCAACTAAAATCATACTTGGAGAACCTAGAGGAATTCCTAGGTAGCTTGCTTGAGCAACCCCTTCAGTATGTTGGGCAGCAAAGTAGATAGCAGAGAAGAAAGGCATTTGAAGGAGGATAGGGAAACATCCTACACCACCAAACATGCTGATGCCATGCTCTTTTTGAGCGGCAAAGAGAGCTTGTTGGGCTTCTAGTTTTTCTTCTTGAGTTGTTGCTTCCTTGAGACGAGTCTGATGTGGCTCAAGGACGTGCTTGAGGGCGTTCATTTTTTCAGAGTGAAGCGTTGCCTTCCATGATTGGTAGATACCAAGTGGCAAGATAATCAAGCGCACGATAATGGTTACGATGATGATACCAACCCCAAAACCAAGTCCCTTGTCATTGGCGAAGTACTTGATAGCTTCAGCCATAGGCGCTCCGATAGTATTCCAAATAAATCCTGTTGGCTGGCCTGTGGCTTTATCGACATTGACACAGCCAGTCAAGACAAGCAACATAGCCACTCCCATAGCTGAGAGTGCAAAACGTTTAATAGATTTCACTGTTTTTATTCCTTCTTTAAAAATTATACCTTTCTATTCTACTGTTTTTTTACAAAATATACAATAGTTCTAGAGACCTAATTTGCAATTTTGAAGTCAGGGTAAGGAGGAAAGTTGCTCAGTTGGACATCTAAGTAGCTGACTTTTGAAAAAGGTGTGGGTCCTTTTCGTATTTCTTGGATAAATTTCGCCATGATGGCAGATGAGTCTGCTTGAGCTAAGATTTCGACTGTGCCATCGTCGTTATTCCATACTCGGCCTGTGATGCCACCAATTTCAAGCGCCAGGCTGTAAACACCCCAACGAAAGCCGACTCCCTGAACCCTGCCTTGGGCAATCATTCTAACCTTTTGCATACCAAACCCCTTTGATTGTGTTATAATATTTCTATGACTATTATAACCTCAAAAGCCAATTCTGTGGTAAAAAATGCCAAGAAATTACACCAAAAAAAATACCGCAAGTCTGCCTATTTGATTGAAGGCTGGCACTTGTTTGAAGAAGCTGTCCAAGCTGGAGTGACGATTGAGAAAATCTTTGCCCTAGAAAGTTATCAAGAACAGTTAGCTGCTTTTCCACAAACTGTCTGGGTTTCAGAGGATATTTTGCTGGATTTGGCGGATTCTCAGACTCCACAGGGAATTGTTGCCGTGGTTCAAAAAGAAGAAGTAGAGGAAGCTGACTTTAGTCAGGGCAAGTTCTTATTTTTGGAAGATGTGCAAGATCCTGGTAATGTAGGAACCATTATTCGGACTGCGGATGCAGCAGGTTTTACAGGAGTGATTGTTTCAGATAAGTCGGCAGACATCTACAGTCTCAAGACCCTACGTTCTATGCAAGGCAGTCATTTCCATCTGCCCATTTATCGGATGTCGAGCCAAGCGCTTCTCGAGGAAGCTAAAAAGGCTGGTATCCCTGTGCTAGCAACAACTCTTTCCAAGGATTCTAAAGATTATCGTGACGTGCCACATTTAGATCAGTTTGTCTTGGTTATGGGAAATGAGGGTCAAGGAATTAGTCCCCTCATGGCTGAAAGTGCAGACCAGTTGGTTCACATTAGCATGAAGGGTCAGGCAGAGAGTCTCAATGTTGCAGTTGCAGCCGGTATTTTGATTTTCCATTTAAGCTAATTTTAACTTTCTTTGTTATAATCAAGGAAAGACATTCATAGAAAAGGAGAAAAGATGAATCATACTATTATACAAGACCGTACTGGTCTCAATCAATTTTACGCTAAGGTCTATGCCTTTGTTGGACTAGGAATCGGGCTATCCGCCTTGGTATCTGGCCTCATGTTGACGGTCTTTCAGTCTCAGTTGGTTTACTTTTTGATGCAGGGACGTCTCTGGTTGACCATTGCAACTGTTGCGGAGCTAGCACTAGTCTTCGTTGCTAGTAACATGGCCTTAAAGAATAGTCCAGCTGCTCTTCCAGTATTTTTACTATACTCCGTTTTAAACGGCTTTACCCTCAGTTTTGTGGTGGCCTTCTATACTCCGGGTACAGTTTTATCAGCCTTTGTGTCGAGCGCTCTTCTCTTCTTTATCATGGCGGCAGTCGGTATGTTCACTAAGAAAGATTTGAGTGGTCTTGGTCGAGCGATGATGGCAGCTCTTATCGGTTTGCTGATTGCCATGGTAGTCAATATTTTCTTGGCTAGCGGGTTCTTTGATTATATGATTAGCGTAGCCATGGTCTTGGTCTTCTCAGGGTTGATTGCTTGGGACAACCAAAGAATTCGCTATGCTTATGAACAATCGCAAGGTCGTGTGGCGACAGGCTGGGTTGTTTCAATGGCTCTCAGTATTTATCTTGATTTTATCAATCTTTTCCTAAGTATTCTACGTATCTTCGGTCGTAATGACTAGAAGGTTCCTAACATCAGTGTTCGAAGGAGCACTGATTTTTTAAATTTTCTCTTTTCTTTTCTTGGAAATAGGTGTATAATGCTTTTAATTAATTTTTGAGGAGTAGCCTATGAAGAAAAGTTTTATCCATCAACAAGAAGAAATTTCCTTTGTCAAAAACACTTTTACCCAGTATTTGAAAGATAAGCTAGAAGTTGTCGAAGTTCAAGGTCCTATCTTGAGCAAGGTCGGTGACGGGATGCAGGATAACCTGTCTGGTGTGGAAAATCCAGTATCTGTTAAGGTTTTGCAGATTCCTGATGAAACCTATGAAGTGGTGCACTCACTTGCTAAATGGAAACGTCATACTTTGGCTCGTTTTGGTTTCGGTGAAGGTGAAGGTCTTTTTGTTCACATGAAGGCCCTTCGTCCAGACGAAGATTCGCTTGATGCGACCCACTCTGTTTATGTCGACCAGTGGGATTGGGAGAAGGTTATTCCAAATGGCCAACGTAACATCGCTTACCTAAAAGAAACAGTTGAGAAGATTTACAAGGCTATTCGTCTTACTGAGCTAGCTGTTGAAGCCCGCTATGACATCGAGTCTATCTTGCCAAAACAAATCACCTTTATCCACACAGAAGAGTTGGTAGAACGCTACCCAGGCTTGACTCCAAAAGAACGTGAAAATGCTATCTGTAAAGAATTTGGAGCTGTATTCTTGATTGGTATCGGTGGCGAGTTGCCAGATGGTAAACCGCACGATGGACGTGCACCAGACTATGATGACTGGACAAGCGAGTCTGAGAATGGCTACAAGGGTCTTAATGGCGATATTCTTGTTTGGAATGAGTCTCTAGGCGGAGCCTTTGAGTTGTCTTCTATGGGGATTCGTGTAGATGAAGAAACCCTTCGCCGTCAGGTAGAAATCACCGGTGATGAAGATCGTTTGGAATTGGAATGGCACAAGGCTTTGTTGAATGGCCTATTCCCATTGACAATCGGTGGAGGAATTGGACAATCTCGTATGGCCATGTTCTTACTTCGCAAGAAACATATCGGAGAAGTGCAAACAAGTGTTTGGCCTCAAGAAGTCCGCGATACTTACGAAAATATTTTGTAGAGAATCGAACCGCAAGGTTCGGTTTTCTTTCTCTTTTCGCCCATAATTTGGTATAATAAACGGTATGAAAATCGTATCAGGAATCTATGGGGGACGTCCCCTCAAGACATTGGAAGGCAAGACGACGAGACCCACTTCGGATAAGGTTAGGGGAGCTATTTTTAACATGATTGGTCCCTACTTTGAAGGGGGGCGGGTCTTGGACCTTTATGCAGGTAGTGGTGGCTTATCTATTGAGGCAGTATCGCGTGGCATGGCTAGCGCTGTTTTGGTGGAGCGAGACCGTAAGGCTCAGGCTATCGTGGCTGAAAATATCCAGATGACCAAGGAAGTTGGAAAATTTCAGCTCCTCAAGATGGAGGCTGAACGGGCCTTGGAGCAGGTGTCTGGGCCTTTCGACCTCATTTTCCTAGACCCTCCTTATGCCAAGGAACAAATCGTAGCAGATATTGAAAAAATGGCTGAGAGAGAACTTTTTTCTGAAGATGTCATGGTCGTGTGTGAGACGGATAAAGCCGTGGAACTTCCAGAAGAAATTGCCTGCCTGGGCATCTGGAAGGAAAAAATTTATGGAATTAGTAAGGTGACAGTTTATGTCAGATAAGATTGGTTTATTCACAGGCTCATTTGATCCGATGACAAATGGGCATCTGGATATGATTGAACGGGCTAGCAGACTCTTTGATAAGCTCTATGTCGGTATTTTTTTTAATCCCCACAAACAAGGATTTCTCCCTATCGAAAATCGTAAACGGGGGTTAGAAAAGGCTTTGGGACATTTGGGAAATGTTGCAGTCGTGTCTTCTCATGATGAATTGGTTGTCGATGTCGCAAAAAGATTGGGTGCTACTTGTCTAGTGCGTGGTTTGAGGAATGCAGCGGATTTACAATATGAAGCTAGTTTTGATTACTACAATCATCAACTGTCTCTTGATATAGAGACCATTTATTTACATAGCCGACCGGAACATCTCTATATCAGTTCATCCGGTGTTCGAGAGCTTTTGAAGTTTGGTCAGGATGTTGCCTGCTATGTTCCTGAGAGTATTTTGGAGGAAATAAGAAATGAAAAAAAAGATTAGATGGCCCTTATACGTCATTGCGGCCTTGATAGCGACTTTCTTGGCATTTGTAGTGCCCTTGCCCTACTATATAGAAGTTCCAGGTGGTTCGGAAGATATTCGCCAAGTCCTCAAAGTCAATGACACAGAAGATAAGGAAGCTGGTGCCTATCACTTCGTTACGGTTGGTGTTCAACATGCCACTTTAGCCCATATGATTTATGCTTGGTTGACGCCTTTTACAGATATTCGTAGTGCCCAGGAGACTACAGGTGGTTCTTCAGATGTAGAATTTATGCGGATCAATCAATTCTACATGCAGACATCACAAAATATGGCCAAGTATCAAGGTCTAAAAACAGCTGGTAAGGATATTGAACTTAAATACCTTGGGGTTTATGTCTTGACTGTGACGGATAATTCGACCTTTAAAGGGATTCTCAATATCTCTGATACGGTCACAGCAGTCAATGATCAGACCTTTGATAGTTCCAAAGATTTGATTGATTACGTCAATTCTCAAAAACTAGGGGACTCCGTCAAGGTCACCTATGAAGAGGATGGGCAAACCAAGTCTGCAGAAGGTAAGATTATCACCTTGGAAAATGGCAAAAATGGGATTGGAATCGGTTTGATTGACCGTACAGAAGTAACCAGTGATGTCCCGATTCGCTTTTCAACAGCTGGTATCGGTGGTCCAAGTGCAGGTCTCATGTTTAGTTTAGCTATCTATACTCAAATTGCTGACCCAGGCCTTCGTAACGGCCGTATCGTTGCCGGTACAGGAACCATTGATCGCGATGGTAATGTGGGGGACATTGGAGGTATTGATAAGAAAGTTGTAGCTTCGGCTAGAGAAGGTGCTGCGATTTTCTTTGCCCCAGATAACCCTGTTAGCGAAGAAGAACAAAAAGCGCATCCGGATGCGAAAAACAACTACCAAACAGCTCTGGAAGCAGCTAAAACAATCAAGACAGATATGAAAATTGTGCCAGTTAAAACCCTACAAGATGCAATTGATTACTTGAAAAACAATCCCTAGTTTTTAAGTGAAGTTTCCAAACTAGCGCACAAACAGAGAAGATGGTATAATAGTCAAATGGTTCAATTATTATTCACTCTAAGCAGTCATATGCTCTTTATTTATGTGAGTTTTTACCTTTTAAAGAATCTTGTTAGATGGGAAAAGGTTTTAAAAGTGACAACTGAGAATACAGGAAAAGTTCGTTTATTAGTAGCCTTTTTCAGCATTGTAATGGGCTACATCATGAGTTCTTTCTTTATCAGCCTATATCAGTTGTGGCAAGAAGCGTTTAGAGGATTATTATAAAATCAAATGTAAAGGAAATAAGTATGGAAAAAATTGTGGTTCAAGGTGGAGATAATCGTCTGGTAGGAAGTGTTACGATCGAAGGAGCAAAAAATGCAGTCTTGCCTTTGTTAGCAGCGACTATTCTAGCCAGTGAAGGAAAGACCGTCTTGCAGAATGTTCCTATCTTGTCAGATGTTTTCACTATGAATCAGGTGGTTCGTGGTTTGAATGCCAAGGTGGATTTTGATGAGGAGGCTCATCTTGTCGAGGTGGATGCGACCGGTGATATCACTGAGGAAGCTCCCTACAAGTATGTCAGCAAGATGCGCGCTTCCATCGTTGTCTTGGGGCCAATCCTAGCCCGTGTAGGTCATGCTAAGGTATCCATGCCTGGTGGTTGTACAATTGGTAGCCGCCCTATTGATCTTCATTTGAAAGGTCTGGAAGCTATGGGGGCTAAGATTAGCCAGACAGCTGGTTATATCGAAGCCAAGGCTGATCGTTTACATGGGGCCCATATCTATATGGACTTCCCAAGTGTTGGTGCTACGCAGAATTTGATGATGGCGGCGACTCTGGCTGATGGGGTGACAGTGATTGAAAATGCTGCGCGTGAGCCTGAGATTGTGGACCTAGCCATTCTTCTCAATGAAATGGGAGCCAAGGTCAAAGGTGCTGGTACAGAGACCATTACCATTACTGGTGTGGAGAAACTTCACGGTACGACTCACAATGTGGTCCAAGACCGTATCGAAGCTGGAACCTTTATGGTGGCTGCTGCCATGACTGGTGGTGATGTCTTGATTAAAGATGCTGTTTGGGAGCACAACCGTCCCTTGATTGCCAAATTGCTTGAAATGGGAGTGGAAGTGACGGAGGAGACTGAAGGAATTCGCGTTCGCTCTCAACTAGAAAATTTAAAAGCTGTCCATGTGAAAACCTTGCCCCACCCAGGATTTCCAACAGATATGCAGGCTCAATTTACAGCCTTGATGACCGTTGCAAAAGGCGAATCAACTATGGTGGAGACAGTTTTTGAAAATCGTTTCCAACATCTAGAAGAAATGCGCCGCATGGGCTTGCATTCTGAGATTATCCGTGATACAGCACGTATTATTGGTGGACAGTCTTTGCAGGGAGCAGAAGTTCTTTCGACTGACCTTCGTGCCAGCGCAGCCTTGATTTTGACAGGTTTGGTAGCACAAGGAGAGACCGTGGTTGGTAAATTGGTTCACTTGGATAGAGGTTACTACCGTTTTCATGAGAAGTTAGCGCAGCTGGGCGCTAAGATTCAGCGGATTGAGGCAAGTGATGAAGATGAATAAGAAATCAGGCTATGTAGTCAAACGTTTACTTTTAGTCATTATGGTACTGATTTTAGGTGCTCTAGCCCTAGGAATCGGTTTAATGGTCGGTTATGGAATCTTGGGCAAGGGTCAAGATCCATGGGCTATCCTGTCTCCAGCAAAATGGCAGGAATTGATTCATAAATTTACAGGAAATTAGGCTGGTAGACCAGCCTTTTTCTAGAGATAAGGAGAAATATGAACAAAAAAACAAGACAGACACTGATCGGGCTGTTAGTATTATTACTTTTATCTGCAGGTAGCTATTATATCAAGCAGATGCAGTCGACAGCTAATAGTCCCAAAACTAAGCTTAGTCAGAAAAAGCAAGCTTCGGAAGCTCCAAGTCAAGAATTGGCAGAAAGTGTCTTAACAGACACAGTTAAGAGTCAAATAAAAGGGAGTCTTGAGTGGAATGGCTCAGGTGCTTTTATCGTCAATGGTAATAAAACAAACCTAGATGCCAAGGTTTCAAGTAAACCCTACGCTGATAACAAAACAAAGACAGTTGGCAAGGAAACTGTGCCAACTGTAGCCAATGCTCTCTTGTCTAAGGCAACTCGCCAGTACAAGAATCGTGAAGAAACTGGGAATGGTTCGACTTCGTGGACTCCTCCAGGCTGGCATCAGGTTAAGAATCTAAAGGGTACTTATACCCATGCAGTTGATAGAGGTCATTTGTTAGGCTATGCCTTAATTGGTGGCTTGGATGGTTTTGATGCCTCGACAAGCAATCCTAAAAATATTGCTGTTCAAACAGCCTGGGCAAATCAGGCGCAAGCCGAGGATTCGACTGGTCAAAATTACTATGAAAGCATGGTGCGTAAAGCCTTGGATAAAAACAAGCGTGTCCGTTACCGTGTAACCCTTTATTATGCTTCAAACGAGGCTTTAGTTCCTTCAGCTTCACAGATTGAAGCCAAGTCTTCTGACGGAGAATTGGAATTCAATGTTCTAGTTCCTAATGTGCAAAAGGGACTTCAACTGGATTACCGAACTGGAGAAGTGACGGTTACTCAGTAAAAGATAAGATAAACTCCTATGTCACTTGTGAATGTAGGAGTTCTTTTTAGACAATTTAAGTCGGACTAGAATAGACACTGATAAAAAATAATATGTACTGGATTAAATTTTGTGATATAATAGAGGGTAAGATACTATTTTAGGAGAAGAACTATGGAAGACCCAAGTAGTCAGAATTTGTTGCTACAATTTGTTTTATTGTTTATCTTGACGGTATTAAATGCCTTTTTCTCAGCCACAGAAATGGCTATGGTGTCACTAAACCGTGCGCGTGTTGAACAAAAGGCAGAAGAGGGAGATAGACGCTATATCCGTCTGCTGAAGGTACTAGAAAATCCTAACCACTTTTTATCAACTATTCAAGTAGGTATTACCCTGATTACGATTTTGTCAGGGGCGAGTTTGGCAGAAACTCTGGGACGAGAAATTACATCTTGGCTTGGAAATAGCGAAACAGCTTATGCTATTGCAAGTTTTCTATCTTTAGCATTTTTGACTTATATTTCCATCGTTTTTGGGGAATTGTATCCTAAGAGAATCGCTCTTAATCTAAAGGATGCCTTGGCGATTCGTACAGCACCAGTTATCATTGGGCTGGGGAAACTAGTTAGTCCCTTTGTCTGGCTCTTGTCTGCGTCTACCAATCTTTTGAGTCGTTTGACTCCTATGACCTTTGATGATGCTGACGAAAAAATGACCCGTGATGAAATTGAGTACATGCTGACAAATAGTGAAGAAACACTTGATGCTGACGAAATTGAGATGTTACAGGGGATTTTTTCACTGGACGAATTGATGGCCAGAGAAGTCATGGTTCCTCGGACGGATGCCTTTATGGTCGATATTCAGGATGATAATCAGACTATTATTGAAAGTATTTTAAAGCAAAATTATTCTCGTATCCCTGTCTATGATGGAGACAAGGATAATGTAATCGGTTTGATTCATACCAAGCGTCTGCTCAATGCAGCCTTTGTTGATGGCTTTGATAATATTGTTTGGAGACGTATTTTACAAACACCGCTTTTTGTACCAGAGACGATTTTTGTGGATGATCTCTTGAAAGCTCTTCGCAATACGCAAAATCAAATGGCAATCTTGCTAGATGAATACGGTGGGATGGCTGGTTTGGTAACCCTAGAAGACCTCTTAGAGGAAATTGTTGGGGAAATCGACGACGAAACAGATAAGGCTGAAATCGAAGTTCATCAAATTGGAGAAGATACTTATATCGTTCAAGGGACCATGAATCTCAATGACTTTAATGACTACTTTGATGTTGAACTGGAAAGTGATGATGTTGATACCATCGCTGGTTATTATTTGACAGGAGTTGGGACCATTCCAACGACTGAGAAACTCAGCTATGAATTGGTCAGCCAAAACAAACAGCTTATCTTAACCAATGATAAGGTGAAAAATGGACGTGTTACTAAGGTAAAAGTCCAAATCACAGAAGTAGAAATTGAAGAAGAAACAGAGTAAATTAGAGGCTTTTGTCATCATGAGTGACAAAGCTTTTTTCAGTTGATTTTAAAAGGGAATAGTATCCTCGAAAAACTCAGCCCCCAAATCTGCCCCAAAAGTTTTTAAAATCTATCCGTATTTATCCGAAGAAAAAATAAAAAAAGCCCTATTTTACGGGCTTTTTGTCTTGATAAATTCCGATTAATTCGGTATTGAAAGGCGGTAGACGGATTTGAACCGACGATCAAGCTTTTGCAGAGCCGTGCCTTACCACTTGGCTATACCGCCTTAACGTTTATTATTATACCTTGAAAATGATTTTCAGTCAATAGCTTTTTCAGATTTTTTGTGTCAATAAGCCTAAATATTCTGAAAATTCGTTTACTTTTCTTGAAATCTATGGTATAATTGATGATAACCTATACTTTATAAGAGGAGTAAAGAAATGAAAAAAAGTCAAGTGCTTGCTGTAGCAGGAGCTACCTTATTAACGTCAGGAGTTCTAGCTGCGTGTTCAAACACTAGTTCAAATAATGCTAAACTAGCAAAAGATTACCAATATGTTTATCAAACAGATCCAGAAACCTTGGATTATATCGTTAGCAATATTGATTCAACATCTTTCATCACAACAAATGCTGTAGATGGTTTGTTGGCTAACGATAAATATGGTAACCTAGTTCCTTCTATTGCTGAATCATGGACAGTTTCAAAAGATGGTTTGACTTATACCTATAAAATTCGTAAGGATGCTAAATGGGTAACTGCAGAGGGAGAAGAATACGCTCCTGTCACTGCTAAAGACTTCGTTACTGGTTTGAAACATGCGGTAGATGGAAAATCAAAAGGACTTTCAATCGTTAGCTCTTCTATTAAAGGATTAGAAGCATATATCAAGGGTGAAACAAGTGATTTTTCAACCGTTGGAGTAAAAGCAGTTGATGATCAAACACTAGAATATACCTTGAACCAGCCAGAAACTTTCTGGAATGACAAGACAACTAATGGTGTTTTGATGCCAGTTAATGAAGAATTCTTAGCTTCAAAAGGGGAAGGTTTTGGTGCCCCAACAGATGCCAACTCTATTCTTTATAACGGTCCATTTGTCTTGAAGGCTGTAACTCCTAAATCATCTATCGAGATGGCTAAAAATGACGCTTACTGGGATAAAGAAAATGTAAAAATTGAGAACGTTAAGTTCACTTTCTGGGATGGTAAGGATCAAGATGTAATTGCCAAAGGTTTTTCTG
The DNA here is from genome assembly GCA_905221105.1 of bacterium. Taxonomy (GTDB): domain Bacteria; phylum Bacillota; class Bacilli; order Lactobacillales; family Streptococcaceae; genus Streptococcus. The sequence continues at coordinate 73,511 of CAJNBW010000004.1, read as the reverse complement.
ATGGTCAATATAGCAAAGCTCGTATCTTCCCTACAAGTTCGACATATGAAAAATATGCAGCTGACTTCAAAGATAACATTTACTTTAACGAACCAGGTGCGGGTGTTGCGACTGTCAGCTTGAACTATGGCCGTACAGCTTATAACCACACTGCTAAGACAAGTGATGCTCAAAAGACATCTACTAAGAAGGCTTTGTTGAACAAAGAATTCCGTCAAGCCTTGAACTTTGCGGTAGATCGCAGTTCTTATTCAGCTCAAACAAATGGTACTGATGGTGCTGCAGTAGCCATCCGTAATACATTCGCACCATATAATCTTCAAGTTGGTAAGAAAACATTTGGTGAATTGGTACAAGATAGCTTGGCTAAGACAAATTCTTCTACTTGGTCAAACGTATCTCTAGCAGATTCTCAAAATGGACTTTACAATGAAGAAAAAGCTAAAGAAGTCTTTGCTAAAGCAAAATCAAGCCTACAAGCTGAAGGTGTTGAATTCCCAATCCACTTGGATGCCTTGGTTATCCAAGAATCAACAGCGGTTGTAAACCGTGTTCAATCATTGAAGCAATCAATTGAAAAAGTATTGGGTTCAGATAATGTTGTTGTAGACTTGCAACAAATGACTCAAGCAGAAGCTTTACCAATTTCATTTAGTGCTCCAACAGCTAAAGAGCAAGACTGGGATATCCATACTTTGCTAGGATGGAACCCTGACTATCAAGATCCTTCTACTTTCTTGGATCAGTTCGTCCTTAAGGGAGGAAGTACTCGTCTTTACCTTGGTATTGACCAAAACACTGATGCATCAGTATTAAGCAAACTTGGTTTAGCTGACTATGGAAAATTACTTGATGACGCAAACAGCGAAAACCAAGATGTTCAAAAACGTTATGAAAAATACGCAGTAGCACAAGCTTGGTTGACTGACAATGCTTTGACAATTCCAGTAATGGCTTCTCCAAAAGAAACAGCCGTTTCATATGTTTCAAAAGTTCTACCATTTAGCTCTTCATATTCTGTAGCTGGTCTTAAAGGTGAAAATGCAGGATACTTGAAGTATACTGAAGTTGGTGAAAAAGCAATCACCAAAGAAGAGTATGAAAAAGCTCGTGAAAAATGGTTGAAAGAAAAGACTGAGTCAAACGAGAAAGCTCAAAAAGAATTGGCAAGTCATGTGAAGTAAATAATTTTCAATAGAACTTTCTCTCCATGAGGAGAAGGTTCTTTTGGGATTTTTAAAGGAAATGATATGAAAAAATATATTTTTATGCGTGTTTTGCGGTCATTGGTTTCTATCTTCTTAGTAACAACCTTGACTTACACGATTATCTATACAATGGTTCCTCGAAAATTGATTTTCAAACAGGATACCAACTATAACAAGATTGCGACAACTGCTGATAAACGTGNTAACTATGAAAATACCGTTTATGAGCGTATGGGCTATATCGAGTACTACGATACCAAAGAGTTGCAAGAAAAAGCTAGCCAGATGGATGCCTCTGTAACTGTTGAAGCTAATGATACCAACAAGGCTATCTATGAAAAATACATCAAACAAATCGGTCATGGTTGGACCTTGGGAGAATTTACTGAAAGTGGCCAATTCTACGCTACTCGTGAAATCCCGATTTTTGAACGTGTTTTCAAATTCTATGCTAACTTGATTGACATTGACCATACAAATAAAATTCAAGATCCTGAAAATCCAGACTTGAAACGTTACCTTCGTTTCGAAAACGATCCAGCGATCGGATGGTCATTGGTCGGTTCAGGAACTAAACACAAATATCTCTTGTACTTCAACAGTCAGTTCCCATTTGTGCATCAAAACTTTGTGAACATTAATTTAGGTGATTCTTATCCAACCTATGCTAATAGCCCTGTTTTACAGGTTATTACTCAGGGACAAGGACAAACAAAAACTGCTCAAGTTCAGTTCCCAACAGGTAAGAAAACTTCTTCTGTAAATATTTACTCAAGAACCTACAAATCACCTAGTCAGGCTGATTCACGTGAAGTAGCCAACTACGGAAAAGATGATCCTTATACAGCTACTGAAAGCAACTACCAATATCCTTCTATGATTGCCAGCTCTGCTGTCGTTGGATTGATTGGTTTGGTGATTTCTTATGCGATTGCCGTGCCACTTGGTTCAGCCATGGCTCGCTTCAAGAATACTTGGATTGATAGCTTCTCAACAGGGGCTTTGACCTTCTTGATGGCTCTTCCAACAATTGCCTTGGTTTATATCGTTCGTTTGGCTGGTTCTTCAATCGGCTTGCCAGATTCATTCCCTATCTTGGGTGCTGGAGATTGGCGTTCTTACGTTTTACCAGCAGTTATCCTTGGTTTGTTGGGGGCTCCTGGTACAGCTATTTGGATTCGTCGTTACATGATTGACTTGCAATCACAAGACTTTGTACGTTTTGCTCGTGCCAAAGGTTTGTCTGAAAAAGAAATTTCAAACAAACACATCTTTAAAAATGCCATGGTTCCGCTTGTTTCAGGAATTCCTGGTGCCGTTATCGGGGTTATCGGTGGTGCAACCCTTACTGAAACAGTCTTCGCCTTCCCAGGTATGGGTAAAATGTTGATTGACTCTGTAAAAGCATCTAATAACTCTATGGTCGTTGGTCTTGTCTTCATCTTTACATGTATTTCTATCTTCTCACTTCTTTTGGGAGATATTTGGATGACCATTATTGACCCACGTATTAAATTGACTGAGAAAGGAGGCAAATAATGTCTACAATCGATAAAGAAAAATTTCAGTTCGTAAAACGTGACGATTTTGCCTCTGAAGCCATTGATGCGCCAGCCTATTCTTACTGGGGATCAGTGTTTAGACAATTTATGAAGAAAAAATCAACTGTAGTCATGTTGGGAATCTTGGTAGCCATCATTTTGATGAGTTTCATCTACCCAATGTTTTCTAAGTTTGATTTTAATGATGTCAGTAAGGTAAACGACTTTAGTGCTCGTTATATCAAGCCAAATGCGGAGCATTGGTTCGGTACTGACAGTAACGGTAAATCTCTCTTTGACGGTGTCTGGTTCGGAGCTCGTAACTCTATCCTCATTTCTGTAATTGCGACAGTGATTAACTTGGTTATCGGTGTTTTTGTCGGTGGTATTTGGGGAATTTCAAAATCCGTTGACCGTGTCATGATGGAAGTTTACAACGTCATCTCAAACATTCCATCTCTCTTGATTGTCATTGTCTTGACTTACTCAATCGGAGCTGGATTCTGGAATCTGATTTTTGCCATGAGTGTGACAACATGGATCGGGATTGCCTTCATGATCCGTGTGCAAATCTTGCGCTATCGTGACTTGGAATACAACTTGGCGTCACGTACTTTGGGAACACCAACCTTGAAAATTGTCGCCAAAAATATCATGCCTCAATTGGTATCTGTTATTGTGACAACAATGACTCAAATGCTTCCAAGCTTTATCTCATACGAAGCCTTCTTGTCATTCTTCGGTCTTGGATTACCGATTACAGTGCCAAGTTTGGGTCGTTTGATTTCAGATTATTCACAAAACGTAACAACCAATGCTTACTTGTTCTGGATTCCATTGACAACACTTGTTTTGGTATCCTTGTCCCTTTTCGTAGTTGGTCAAAACTTAGCGGATGCTAGTGATCCACGTACACATAGATAGGAGTAGAAATGACAAAAGAAAAAAATGTAATTTTGACTGCTCGCGATATTGTCGTGGAATTTGACGTTCGTGACAAAGTATTGACAGCCATTCGCGGCGTTTCCCTTGAACTAGTTGAAGGAGAAGTGTTGGCCTTGGTAGGTGAGTCAGGATCGGGTAAATCTGTTTTGACAAAGACCTTCACAGGTATGCTCGAAGAAAATGGTCGTATTGCTCAAGGTAGCATTGACTACCGTGGTCAGGATTTGACCGTCTTGTCTTCTCACAAGGATTGGGAACAAATTCGTGGTGCTAAGATTGCGACTATCTTCCAGGACCCAATGACTAGTTTGGACCCAATTAAAACAATTGGTAGTCAGATTACAGAAGTTATTGTAAAACACCAAGGAAAAACAGCCAAGGAAGCAAAAGAATTGGCTATTGACTACATGAATAAGGTTGGGATTCCAGACGCAGATAGACGTTTTGATGAATACCCATTCCAATATTCTGGAGGAATGCGTCAACGTATCGTTATTGCTATTGCCCTTGCCTGCCGACCTGATGTCTTGATCTGTGATGAGCCAACGACTGCCTTGGATGTAACTATCCAAGCTCAGATTATTGATTTGCTGAAATCCTTGCAAAACGAGTACCATTTCACAACAATCTTTATCACTCACGACCTTGGTGTGGTAGCAAGTATTGCGGATAAGGTAGCGGTTATGTATGCTGGAGAAATTGTTGAGTATGGAACTGTTGAGGAAGTCTTCTATGACCCTCGCCATCCATATACATGGAGTCTCTTGTCTAGCTTGCCTCAGCTTGCTGATGATAAAGGGGATCTTTACTCAATCCCAGGAACACCTCCGTCACTTTATACTGACCTGAAAGGGGATGCCTTTGCCTTGCGTTCAGACTATGCAATGCAGATTGACTTTGAACAAAAAGCTCCTCAATTCTCAGTATCAGAGACACATTGGGCTAAAACTTGGCTTCTTCATGAGGATGCTCCAAAAGTAGAAAAACCAGCTGTGATTGCAAATCTCCATGATAAGATCCGTGAAAAAATGGGATTTGCCCATCTGGCTGACTAGGAGGAAGGAAATGTCTGAAAAATTAGTAGAAATCAAAGATTTAGAAATTTCCTTCGGTGAAGGAAGTAAGAAGTTTGTCGCGGTTAAAAATGCTAACTTCTTTATCAACAAGGGAGAAACTTTCTCGCTTGTAGGTGAGTCAGGAAGTGGGAAAACAACGATTGGTCGTGCTATCATCGGTCTCAATGATACAAGTAATGGAGATATCATTTTTGAAGGTCAAAAGATTAATGGTAAGAAATCGCGTGAACAAGCTGCAGAATTGATTCGTCGTATCCAGATGATTTTTCAAGATCCTGCCGCAAGTTTGAATGAACGTGCCACTGTTGATTATATTATTTCTGAAGGTCTTTACAATCATCATCTGTTCAAGGATGAAGAAGAACGTAAAGAGAAAGTTAAAAATATTATCCGTGAAGTGGGGCTTCTTGCTGAGCACTTGACTCGTTACCCTCATGAATTCTCAGGTGGTCAACGTCAACGTATCGGTATTGCTCGCGCCTTGGTCATGCAACCAGACTTTGTTATTGCGGATGAGCCAATTTCAGCCTTGGACGTTTCTGTGCGTGCTCAAGTCTTGAACTTGCTCAAAAAATTCCAAAAAGAACTTGGTTTGACCTATCTCTTTATCGCCCATGACTTGTCGGTTGTTCGCTTTATTTCAGATCGTATCGCAGTTATTTACAAGGGTGTTATTGTAGAGGTTGCTGAAACAGAAGAATTGTTTAACAATCCAATTCACCCATATACTCAGGCCTTGCTTTCAGCGGTACCGATTCCAGATCCAATCTTGGAACGTAAGAAGGTCTTGAAGGTTTACGATCCAAGTCAACACGACTATGAGACTGATAAGCCATCTATGGTAGAAATCCGTCCAGGTCACTATGTTTGGGCTAACCAAGCAGAATTGGCACGTTACCAACAAGGATTAAACTAATAATGGTTTTATAATTTCCATGTCAATTTTTATGGGAATTATAAACCTTTTTTGTTGGATTGATTTGAAAAAGCTTTGAAAGAATTTTCGAAAAATTTTAAAAAATTCTGAAATATTCTTGACAGCTGATGAAAAAGGTGGTAAGATAGGAAACATCAAAAAAGAAAGCAGAAAAAGAAATGAATAAAAGACAAGCTGTAACAATGAATCAAAACTTTTACTTTAGCTACTTTAGATAGTGTTTGTAGACATGTCACCATGGATGCAAACAGTTCAAGCAATTTGTTTGTATCTATGTGGCTAAGATTTTTGATTGCGGTCCATATAGATGAATATCTAAATGGACTAGCTAAGTTATAACTTGTTAGATTATTTCAAGCATCCGTTTAGGTATTATCTAGGCGGTTTTTTGTTTTATCTTTTCTGAGAAGGAGTTTCATTATGAAAGTTGTTCGAAAATTACTAGCCCCCCTCTTGGTAGTGGGGATCCTCTTGACCTCTCTGATCAGTTTGCATCAGTTGAAGGCGGATAAGAAAAAAGATGTTTTTCGTATCGGGATTTCGCAGTTTATTACCCACCAGTCCTTAGACGCTACTAGAGAAGGTTTTGTGGATGAGCTGGCCAAGCAAGGATATATTGAGGGGAAGAATATCGAGATTGATTTGCAAAATGCACAGGGAGAACAAAGAAATCTAAAAACGATTTCCCAGCAACTAGCAGAATCTAGTGATGTCGTTCTAGCCATCGCAACGCCTTCTGCTCAGAGTTTGTCTAATACAACACAAACGACACCGGTTATCTTTTCAGCTGTAACAGACCCTGTCAGTGCCAAGTTGGTTGAGTCAAGAGAACACCCTGGGGGAAATGTGACGGGGACAAGCGACCAGTCATCAGATGCCATTTCAACCCAAATCAATTTGATAAAGAAAGTGTTGCCAAAGGCTAAAACAATTGGAATTCTCTATACTCAGAGCGAGCCAAACTCAGTTGTCCAAAAGGATGAAGCTAAGCGCCTTCTGGAAGAAAAAGGCTTTACCGTTGTTGAAAAAACAATCTTGGACAGTAACAACGTCAAGGCGGCAGCAGAGAGCTTGATGGCAGAAGTGGATATGGTTTTTGTACCAACGGACAATATCATTTCGTCAACCATGGAAACAGTCAAGCAGGTTTCTATTAAACACAAGGTTCCAGTATTCGGTGGTTCAACAGAAATGATTGCGGTTGGTGGCTTGTATAACTACGGAACCAATTATGAAGAATTGGGCCGTCAGACAGCCCGCATGTTGATTCGTGTTTTAAAAGGTGAAAAGCCAGAAAATATAGCAGTTGAGTTGCCTGAAAAATTGGAATTGCATACTAATAAAGAAATGGCAGATGCACTAGGAATTGATATTAGTAAGTTAGAAAGCAAGGAATAGGGAGGTTTAAGATGAGTTTTGTATTATCTAGTTTATCAGAAGGTTTGTTGTGGTCGATTATGGCCATTGGAGTCTACTTGACTTTCCGTATTTTGGATATTGCGGATATGACTGCTGAAGGAGCCTTTCCTTTGGGCGCAGCTGTCGTCGTATCACAGATACAGGCAGGGGCCAATCCTTGGATTGCGACTTTACTTGCTTTGCTGGCAGGTATGATTGCTGGTCTTGTGTCAGGTATGCTTCACACCAAGATGAAAATCCCAGCTCTCTTGACAGGGATTGTGACCTTGACAGGGCTTTATTCAATCAATATTAAAATCATGGGAAGTGTGCCCAATCTTTCCTTGGGAGATTCTTCAACTGTCTTTAAACAGTTGGCGAGCTTGGGGCTGACAAATGAAGAAGCTGTTTTCACGCTTAGCTTGGTTTGTCTATTACTTGTTTGTTTGGTCTTGACTCTTTTGATGAAAACGGAGATTGGATTAGTCTTGCGTTCGACTGGGGACAATATTCCGATGAGTGAGGCCAATGGGGTCAATGTAGACACCATGAAGATTGTTGGTTACATGATTTCAAATGGTTTGATTGCCCTATGTGGATCCTTGTTCGCTCAAAATGATGGATTTTCAGATGTAACTTCTGGGACAGGGACCATTGTTGTTGGTTTGAGTGCAGTCATTATTGCAGAAGTCTTGATCCACGACTTGACCATTGGAGGTCGCTTGTTATCCATCGGAATCGGTGCTATTGTTTACCGTTTGATTATTTTAAATATCTATGAAATTCCAAATCTAGATCAAAATTTGGTTCGTCTCTTTAATGCAATCTTGTTAGCCTTGGTTCTATTTGCACCAGAGTTGCAAAAGAGATTAAAGATTCGTGGTTTGAAACTGAGAAATGAATAGGAGGAGAAAGTTATGGCAAGTTTGTTAACACTTGAAAATATTCACAAAACATTTGAAGCAGGGACGGTCAATGAGAACCATGTCCTCAAAGGATTAGATTTAGAAGTTGAAGAGGGAGATTTTATCTCTGTAATCGGTGGAAATGGCGCAGGGAAATCCACTTTGATGAATATCTTGGCTGGGAATCTATCTGTAGACGAAGGGGATCTTTTGTTGGAAGGGAAATCCATTAAAAATCTGAGTGTACGAAAGAGAGCCAAGGATATTGCCCGTGTTTTTCAAGATCCTAAGATGGGGACAGCTTCTCGTTTGACGATTGAGGAGAATATGGCCATTGCCTTGAGACGTGGACAAAAAAGAGGACTTGGCTGGGGCGTGAAGGAGAAGGACAGAATTCAGTTTCAAGAGGCCTTGAAAGAGTTGAATATTGGTCTGGAAAATCGCTTGAAAGTGGATACTCAATACCTTTCAGGAGGACAAAGACAGGCCTTGACCCTAGTCATGGCAGCCTTGGTGAAACCTAAGCTCTTGCTGTTGGATGAACACACTGCGGCCCTTGATCCGAAAACCAGTCAAATGGTGATGGACTTGACGCAAAAGATTGTGGAACACCATCAGTTGACTACTCTGATGATTACCCACGATATGAACCATGCGATTGAGTACGGCAATCGTCTCATTATGCTTTATCAAGGGAATATAGTGGTGGATGTCAAGGGAGAAGAGAAAAAGCATTTGACGGTTGAAGATCTCATGCATCTCTTCCAGAAAAATAGTGGCCAAAGCCTCGTCAGTGATGAATTAGTGTTGGGATAAAGAAAAAGGCTGAAATCTAGTGTTTCAGTCTTTTATTTCTTACACTAGCTATCTATGTAAATTAAACTTAGCAAGGAGCCTTCTTTTGCAGAAAAACAGGGTTCTTTTTACTGTCTATTCCATCCCTGAAAGTGTAGAACAAACTGGTCAGGGTGGCTAGTTTGTGGTATAATGAAAGGGACTCAAAAAGAAACAGGAGAAAAATGATGGATTTACTTTTAGCAATTGTCTTGATTGTGCTAGCTTTTCTAGGAGGAGCTCTTGGAGGAATGTACTTGGTTCGTAAGCAAATTGAAAAAGAATTCGCTGACAACCCACGTTTGAATGCTGAAGCGGTTCGTACTCTTTTGAGTGCAAATGGTCAAAAACCAAGTGAGGCTAAGGTACAACAAGTTTACCACCAAATCATCCGCCAACAAAAGGCAGCCCTTGCTAACAATAAAAAGAAAAAATAAATAAGGAAAAGTCTGGGATGAAAGTTCCAGACTTCTCACTATGTTGGCTATGGTTTAGGGATGAGACTTTTTCCTTGCATTCTATTGATATTTGATTATGATTAAGAGAGATAGTTGTTGATGAGGTTGTTCTTCAGTTCTTAAAGACAAGTAATCATAATGAACTATCAATCAGAAAAAAGACTAGAAAGAAGACTGTATGGATAATCGACCAATTGGTTTTTTGGATTCGGGTGTCGGGGGCTTGACCGTTGTGCGTGAGCTCATGCGCCAGCTTCCCCATGAAGAAATCGTCTATATTGGAGATTCGGCTCGGGCACCTTATGGTCCCCGTCCTGCTGAGCAAATTCGTGAATATACTTGGCAGCTGGTCAATTTTCTCTTGACCAAGGATGTCAAGATGATTGTCATTGCTTGTAACACTGCGACTGCGGTCGTCTGGGAAGAAATCAAGGCTCAACTAGATATTCCTGTTCTAGGTGTGATTTTGCCAGGAGCTTCGGCAGCCATCAAGTCCAGTCAAGGTGGGAAAATCGGGGTAATTGGAACCCCTATGACGGTCCAATCAGATATTTATCGTCAGAAAATCCATGATCTGGATCCGGACTTACAGGTGGAGAGTTTGGCCTGTCCCAAGTTTGCTCCCTTGGTGGAGTCCGGTGCTCTGTCAACCAGTGTCACTAAGAAAGTGGTCTATGAAACCCTGCGTCCCTTGGTAGGAAAGGTGGATAGCCTGATTTTGGGCTGTACCCATTATCCACTTCTCAGACCCATTATTCAAAATGTCATGGGGCCAAAGGTTCAGCTCATCGATAGTGGGGCAGAGTGCGTACGGGATATCTCAGTCTTACTCAATTATTTTGAAATCAATCGTGGTCGCGATGCTGGACCACTCCAACACCGTTTTTACACAACAGCTAGCAGCCAAAGTTTTGCCCAAATAGGTGAAGAATGGCTGGAAAAAGAGATTCATGTGGAGCATGTAGAATTATGACAAATAAAATTTATGAATACAAGGATGACCAGGACTGGTATGTCGGGTCCTATAGTATTTTTGGTGGCGTCCGGACGTTGACTGATGAAGACTTGGATTTCCCTCTGGTTGGATTGGCCAAAATCTTTCGAGACGAGGAACGAGGTTTCCCGATTTCGGTTACTGTTTTACGCTATGGTTCTCGCTACCGTTTATTGTCTTTTGTGGTAGATATACTAAACCAAGAAGCAGGTCGCAATCTAGAAGTCATCCAACGTCAGGGAGCTTTGCTTTTGGTTGAAAATGGGCAACTCTTGTATGTGGAATTGCCCAAAGAAGGGGTCAATGTTCATGATTTCTTTGAGACAAACAAGGTCAGAGAAACCTTGTTGATTGCGACTCGTAACGAGGGAAAGACCAAGGAATTTCGAGCTATCTTTGACAAGTTAGGCTATGATGTGGAAAATCTCAATGACTATCCTGACCTACCTGAAGTAGCAGAAACAGGCATGACCTTTGAAGAAAATGCCCGCCTCAAGGCAGAAACCATTTCACAGTTAACAGGCAAGATGGTTTTGGCAGATGATTCTGGACTTAAAGTCGATGTCCTTGGTGGCTTGCCAGGTGTCTGGTCAGCTCGTTTCGCAGGTGTGGGAGCAACTGACCGTGAAAACAATGCCAAACTCTTGCACGAATTGGCCATGGTCTTTGAACTCAAGGACCGCTCGGCTCAATTCCATACAACCCTAGTCGTAGCCAGCGCAAACAAGGAAAGTTTGGTTGTTGAAGCAGACTGGCCAGGCTACATTAACTTTGAACCTAAGGGTGAAAATGGATTTGGTTACGATCCTCTCTTCCTTGTAGGAGAGACAGGCAAGTCCTCAGCTGAATTAACCCTTGAAGAAAAAAATAGTCAATCTCACCGTGCCTTAGCCGTTAAGAAACTTTTGGAGGTATTTCCATCATGGCAAAGCAAACCATCATTGTAATGAGCGATTCTCATGGCGATAGCTTGATTGTGGAAGAAATCCGTGATCGCTATGTGGGCAAAGTTGACGCCGTTTTTCATAACGGCGATTCTGAACTGCGTCCTGATTCTCCCCTTTGGGAAGGCATCTGTGTTGTTAAAGGGAATATGGACTTCTATGCAGGTTACCCAGAACGTTTGGTGACTGAGCTTGGTTCGACCAAGATTATCCAAACCCATGGACACCTGTTTGACATCAATTTCAACTTTCAAAAGTTGGACTACTGGGCTCAGGAAGAAGAGGCCGATATCTGCCTCTATGGTCACTTGCATGTGCCAAATGCTTGGATGGAAGGAAAGACTCTTTTTCTAAATCCAGGCTCTATCAGTCAACCACGTGGTACCATCAGAGAATGTCTCTATGCTCGTGTGGAGATTGATGACAGTTACTTCAAAGTGGACTTTTTGACACGAGACCATGAGGTGTATCCGGGCTTGTCCAAGGAGTTTAGCCGATGATTGCCAAGGAGTTTGAGACTTTCTTGCTGGGTCAAGAGGAAACTTTTTTGACCCCTGCTGAAAATCTAGCTGTTTTGATTGATACCCACAATGCGGATCATGCGACCCTCTTGCTCAGTCAGATGACCTATACCCGTGTTCCTGTTGTGACAGATGAAAAGCAGTTTGTTGGGACTATTGGGCTCAGAGATATTATGGCTTATCAGATGGAGCATGACCTGAGTCAAGAGATCATGGCAGATACGGACATTGTCCACATGACGAAAAGGGACGTAGCGGTTGTTTCGCCAGATTTTACCATTACGGAGGTCTTGCACAAGTTGGTAGATGAGTCTTTCTTACCGGTTGTGGACGCAGAGGGGATTTTCCAAGGGATTATTACGCGCAAATCTATCCTCAAGGCAGTCAATGCTCTCTTGCATGACTTTAGTAAGGAATATGAGATTCGATGCAAATGAGAGACAGGATTTCAGCCTTTTTAGAGGAAAAACAGGGATTGTCTGCCAATTCCAAGCAGTCCTATAAGTATGATTTGGAGCAATTTTTAGACGTTGTGGGCGAGCGGATTTCGGAGACCAGTCTCAAGATTTACCAAGCCCAGCTAGCCAATCTAAAAATTAGTGCCCAGAAACGAAAGATTTCGGCTTGTAATCAATTTCTCTACTTTCTCTATCAAAAAGGAGAAGTGGACAGCTTTTACCGTTTGGAATTAGCCAAACAAGCTGAAAAGAAGACTGAAAAGCCGGAACTATTAGTCCTAGACTCTTTTTGGCAGGAAAGTAATTATCCAGAAGGACGCTTGCTGGCGCTTCTTATCTTGGAAATAGGGCTCTTGCCGAGTGAGATTTTAACCCTTAAGGTTGCAGATATCAATCTGGATTTTCAGGTGTTGCGAATCAGCAAGGCTTCCCAACAGAGGATTGTCACCATTCCCACAACCTTGCTTTCAGAGCTAGAACCCTTGATGGGACAGACCTACCTCTTTGAAAGGGCAGGGAAAGCTTATTCTCGTCAGTGGGCCTTCCGTCAATTGGAGTCCTTTGTCAAGGAGAAAGGTTTCCCAACCTTATCAGCCCAAGCCCTACGGGAACAGTTCATTCTAAGACAAATAGAAAACAAGGTCGATTTGTACGAAATTGCAAAAAAATTAGGATTAAAAACAGTCCTGACCTTAGAAAAATATAGATAATGGATATTAAATTAAAAGATTTTGAAGGGCCCCTGGACTTGCTTTTGCACTTGGTTTCTAAGTACCAGATGGATATCTACGATGTGCCCATTACGGAAGTTATCGAACAGTATCTAGCCTATGTCTCAACCTTGCAGGCCATGCGTCTAGAAGTGACGGGTGAGTACATGGTCATGGCCAGTCAGCTCATGCTGATTAAGAGTCGCAAGCTTCTTCCAAAGGTGGCAGAAGTGATAGACTTGGAGGATGATCTGGAGCAGGACCTTCTCTCTCAAATCGAAGAATACCGCAAGTTCAAGCTCTTGGGGGAGCACTTGGAAGTCAAGCACCAAGAACGGGCCCAGTACTATTCCAAAGCACCGACAGAGTTGATTTACGAAGATGCGGAGCTTGTTCATGACAGGACGACCATTGACCTCTTTTTGGCTTTTTCAAATATCCTAGCCAAGAAAAAAGAGGAGTTTGCTCAGAATCATACAACTATCCTGCGGGATGAGTATAAGATTGAGGACATGATGGTCGTCGTGAAAGAGTCCTTGACTGGACGAGATCAGTTGCGCTTGCAGGATTTATTCAAGGAAGCCCAGAATGTCCAAGAGGTCATTACCCTCTTTTTGGCAACCCTAGAGTTAATCAAAACTCAGGAACTGATCCTCTTGCAAGAGGAGAGTTTCGGAGATATCTATCTCATGGAAAAGAAGGAAGAAAGTCAAGTGGCACAAAGCTAAACTTGATAGAGAGGAAAGATGAGTACTTTAGCAAAAATAGAAGCGCTCTTGTTTGTAGCGGGTGAAGATGGGATTAGGGTCCGTCAGTTAGCTGAACTCCTCTCTCTACCACCGACAGGTATCCAACAGAGTTTAGAAAAATTAGTCCAGAAGTATGAAAAGGACCCAGATTCCAGTTTGGCTCTGATTGAGACAGGGGGCGCTTATAGATTGGTGACCAAGCCTCAATTTGCAGAGATCTTGAAGGAATATTCCAAGGCGCCTATCAACCAGAGTTTGTCTCGGGCTGCCCTTGAGACCTTGTCCATCGTTGCCTACAAGCAACCCATCACACGGATAGAGATTGATGCTATTCGTGGGGTTAACTCGAGTGGGGCTTTGGCAAAGTTGCAGGCTTTTGACTTGATTAAAGAAGACGGGAAAAAAGAAGTCTTGGGGCGCCCCAACCTCTATGTGACTACAGATTATTTCCTAGATTACATGGGAATTAACCATTTGGAAGAATTACCAGTGATTGATGAGCTTGAGATTCAAGCCCAAGAAAGCCAATTATTTGGTGAAAGGATAGAAGAAGATGAGAATCAATAAATATATTGCCCACGCAGGTGTGGCCAGTAGGAGAAAAGCAGAAGAGTTGATCAAGCAGGGCTTGGTGACGGTCAATGGCCAAGTGGTGCGTGAACTCGCAACCACCATCAAGTCAGGAGACAAGGTCGAAGTGGAAGGTCAACCAATCTACAACGAAGAAAAGGTCTACTATCTGCTTAATAAACCACGCGGTGTCATTTCCAGTGTGACAGATGATAAGGGTCGTAAGACTGTCGTCGACCTCTTGCCCAATGTAAAAGAGCGCATTTACCCAGTTGGACGTTTGGACTGGGATACATCAGGCGTTTTGATTTTGACCAATGATGGGGATTTTACGGATGAAATGATTCACCCCCGTAATGAGATTGACAAGGTTTATGTTGCGCGTGTTAAAGGTGTGGCCAATAAGGATAATCTCCGCCCCTTGACCCGTGGACTTGAGATTGATGGTAAGAAAACCAAGCCAGCTGTTTACGAGATTCTCAAAGTGGACCCCGTTAAAAATCGCTCAGTAGTCCAATTGACAATCCATGAAGGGCGTAACCATCAGGTTAAAAAAATGTTTGAAGCTGTCGGTCTTCAAGTGGACAAGTTGTCACGGACCCGTTTTGGACATCTAGACTTGACAGGCCTTCGTCCAGGTGAATCGCGTCGTCTTAACAAAAAAGAAATCAGCCAACTACACACCATGGCTGTAACCAAGAAATAATGAAACGAATTTTAATAGCGCCTGTGCGCTTATACCAACGTTTTATCTCGCCAGCCTTTCCCCCCTCTTGTCGTTTTGAGCCGACTTGTTCCAACTACATGATTCAGGCTATTGAAAAACATGGCTTCAAGGGTGTCTTGATGGGCTTGGCTCGGATTCTACGTTGCCATCCCTGGTCGAAAACAGGCAAGGACTCCGTCCCAGACCACTTTTCCCTTAAACGGAATCAAGAAGGAAAATGAGGTTGGGCAAAAGGTTTCAAAATGATAAAAACGCATCTTATCAGGTTTGAGTAAACTTGATAGGATGCGTTTTAGAATGTCAAAATTTTACTTAAATTGAGTTTGAAGCGGCTTATTTCAAAGCTTTTTGTGCGTCTTCAATCATGAGTTTAGTTGATTCAAGCCCGCCACCACTTAGATACCAGAGGTCTGGTGTTAGTTGGATAATCTTACCATTTTTAGAGGCAGGAGTTTCAGCGATGAGGGCATTTTCTAGGACGCCATCGTTGCTAGAGTTGTCGCCACCGATGGCAAGGGTACGGTTGATGACAAAGAGGATGTCAGGATTGATTTCTTTGACACTTTCAAAACTGACTTCTTGTCCGTGGCGAGAGTCTTCAAATTGAGTGTCAGTTGGCTTGAATTTCAAGGTTTGGTACAAGAAAGAGAAACGAGATTGGGCACCAAAGGCTGCCATTTTTCCCTCGTTGAGGAGGATGGCAAGGGCTTTTTTGTCAGAACTTTCATTTTTAGTTGCGACTTCTTGGATGCTCTTGTCTAGCTTAGCCAATTCTTCTTTGGCTTTCTGTGTACCAGTTTCACCAAAGGCGCTTGCTAAGGATTCGATATTATCCTTGGTAGAAGTCCAGTAGTCGTCCTTGCTTGCTTGGAAGAGAACAGTCGGAGCGATTTCGTTGAACTTATCTACGAATTTTTGGGTACGTGGTGAAGCGATAATTAGGTCTGGTTCAAGAGCAGCAAGGGCTTCTAGGTCTGGCTCAACCATAGAACCAACATTTTTAACTTTTCCAGCTAGGTCTTTAAGATAAGTCGGAACAGTTTTTGTAGGCATTCCGACGATATTCTTTTCAAAACCTAAAGCGCGAATAGTATCCGCAGCACCGAGGTCAAAGGTCACAATCTTTTCAGGGACTTTTGAAAGTGTGACTACACCTAGTGAACTTTTAATGGTTACCTCTGTTGGAGCAGAGCTACTTGACTCCGTCTTACTATTGCTTGAGTTTGTACTACATGCACCAAGTAGGAGCAAGAAACTGGCCACTAGGGCAGTAAGATAAAATTTAAGGGATGTTTTCATGATTTCTCCTTTTTAAAATGTGATAACGATGTAGGGAGTCTCTTAGATAGGCTTGTTAGCTAATAGACTGAGGGTTCTCTAACTCGAGTTTCTGAGTTACTAGCTATAGATACAGATCTTTTTGCCATTGATATCCGCCAGTGTGATGGGAATCTCGTAAAGTTGACTGAGCAGGTCAGCCTGCATGATTTGATTTGTGGTTCCCTTGCGAAAGACTTGGCCGTCCTTGAAGGCAACAATTTCATCCGCATATTGACTGGCCATGTTAATATCGTGGAGGACAATGATAATGGTCTTACCTAGTTCTTTCACCAGTCGCCGAAGAATCTGCATCATGCTGACGCTTTGCTTGATATCAAGATTGTTAAGCGGTTCGTCCAGCAAGATAAAGTCTGTATCCTGGGCCAGTACCATGGCGATAAAGACACGTTGAAGCTGTCCGCCAGATAGGCTATCGATATAGCGGTCTTTTAAGTTGGTCAGTTCCAGATAGTCCAGAGTTTCTCGAATTTTTTCCCAGTCTTCTGCCTTCAGTCGACCTCGACTGTAGGGAAAACGTCCAAAGCTGACCAGTTCTTCAACAGTCAATTTGGCTTGGTAATTGATCTTCTGCTTTAGGATGGTGAGTTCTTTGGCCAGTTCTTGCGAATTCCAACACTCGATTTCACGGCCTTTGATACTGAGAATTCCCTGATCTTTCTTGGTCAGTCTGCTCATGATGGAGAGGAGAGTCGATTTTCCAGCACCATTTGGACCAATAAAGGCAGTTAGTTTCTGAGGACTGACTTCAAGGGTAATTCCTTGCAAAATAACCTGTTTTTGAATGGATTTGTCAATGTTTTCCAGTTTCACCGACGCGCCCTCCTGTAAAGTAAGATAAAGAATAAGAGACCTCCAACGCTCTCAATAATCATGCTGATGCGAATTTCTAGTGCAAAGACTCGTTCGATAAGGGCTTGCCCCAAGGTCAAACTAATAAATCCAATCAGAATGGCTACGATAAAGAGCAACTTGTGCCGATAATCTTTGACAATCAGGTAGGTGAGATTGGCCAGCATAAAGCCGAAGAAGGCCATAGGCCCTACCAAGGCAGTGGCCGTTGAGGTCAAAAGCACGATGCCCCAGAGGAGTTCTCTCTGTTCTTTTTCAACATCGAGTCCCAGTATCTGAGCCGTTTCTCTTTGCAGGTGCAAGACATCCAGAATGACTGCTTTTCGAAAGAAAAAGATTGTCAAAGCGAGGATGATCAGAGAACCGATGGCTAGGATGGGAGTGTTGAGATGCTGAAAGGAAGCAAAGAGACTGTTCTGCAGTTTATCGTATTCATTTGGATCCATCAGAACCTGAAGGAAGGTACTGATATTTCGAAAGAGACTTCCGAGCGCTAGACAGATCAGCAGAATGAAGACTAGGTCTTGCTTCATCAGTGTCTTCAAGTAGCCTTGTAAGGCGAGAAAGAAGAGGGATTGGAGCAGAAGCAAGACTAGAAATTCTAAGATAGGAGACTTCCCAAGTTGAAGAAATTTGCTTTCAAAAACTAGTAGCAGAGTTTGTAGTAGAACATAGAAGGACTCGATTCCTAAAATACTAGGTGTCAGGAAGCGATTTTCCGTTAGGGTTTGAAAACTAATGGTCGAAATCCCAGTCGCGATGGCTACCAAGAGATAAACGACAACCTTTTGGGAACGCAACTTCCAAGCAAAGGCAGATAGATGGGTGATGGGCCAAAAGTAGAGAAGACAAGCTCCGATGGCCAGAATAATGAGAAGCCAGAAGAGCTTGCTATGTTTGCTTTTAGACTGCATCTTTTCGTCCCCCTCTCCAAAGAAGTAGGATAAAAACGAGGCTACCAATGATTCCTAGTAGGAGACTGACAGACAGCTCATAGGGTCGAATCAGAACTCGGGATAGGATATCGCAGGCCAGAACTAGATTGGCACCGACCAGTACGACTATGAGTTTGGTTTGACTCAGATTATCTCCATAGCGCTTGCGAACAAGATTGGGAACGATGACCCCGAGAAATGGTAAGCCACCCACGGTAATCATGGTGACGCTTGTTGTTAGCGCAACCAGAAAGAGGGCTAGTTTTTCAAGTAGGGAGTAAGAAATCCCCAAACTCTCACTGGTTTCCTTACCCAGATTCATGATGGTAAAGGTTTGGGACAATTTCCAAACGGCAATCAGGATAATGAGCCCTAAGAAGAGCCACTCATACTGATGGGTCTGAATCATGGAGAAGGACCCCTGGGTCCAAGCGGTCATACTCTGAACCAGATTGAAACGATAGGTGATAACTTCTGTCACAGAACCGATAATTCCACTATAAATGATCCCAATCAAGGGCAACATCCACCTTTCCTTTACAGAAAAAATAGTCATAAAGGCCAGGAAGAAGAGGGTAAATAAAATGGATGAGACAAAAGCAAAGAGCATCTTTTGGGTCAGACTAGCCGACGGAAAGACAAAGAGGCTTAACACCATTCCCAGTTTAGCGGCTTCAGTCGTTCCAACCGTGCTTGGAGCAGCAAACTGATTTTGGGTGATGATTTGCATGAGGAGCCCTGCCATACTCATACTAGAGGCTGTCAGGAGAATACTAATCGTCCTTGGA
Source organism: bacterium (assembly GCA_905221105.1). Lineage (GTDB taxonomy): Bacteria > Bacillota > Bacilli > Lactobacillales > Streptococcaceae > Streptococcus. Next base: position 54,623 of record CAJNBW010000004.1, on the reverse strand, counting down.
AGACGCGACTCTTGAAAGAGAAGCCAAGTTTCATGATCCAGAGCAAAGAGTTTTCCCCATGAAAAATCACTGGTCCCAATGCTAATAGAGAGAAAGACTAGGAGTAGAAGTAAGCCAATTAAATAATGAGAAAGTTTCATACCCCGTCCTTTCATGTAGATTTGGTATCGAAAGATACCTGCGGATATTACTGTAGCACGATTTCTTTAATCTGTCAATGAATTTTCTGACAATTTAATGTAAAAAGAAAGAAAAATTCCTGAAATAATATCTGCCCCTCTCTTTTATTGGAAAACTGAGTAAAAACTAATCCACCTTCCCACTATCCTTCTCCTATAAAAAGTGGTAAAATGGATGGAAGAAAGAAGGAACTGAAATGACAACATTATTTTCAAAAATCAAAGAAGTAACAGAACTAGCTGCGATCTCAGGTCATGAGGCGCCTGTCCGTGCTTATCTTCGTGAAAAGTTAACACCGCACGTGGATGAAGTGGTGACAGATGGCTTGGGTGGTATTTTTGGTATCAAACATTCAGAAGCTACAGATGCACCGCGTGTCTTGGTCGCTTCTCACATGGATGAAGTTGGTTTTATGGTCAGCGAGATTAAGCCAGACGGTACATTCCGTGTCGTAGAAATCGGTGGCTGGAACCCTATGGTAGTCAGCAGCCAACGTTTCAAACTTCTGACTCGTGATGGTCGTGAAATTCCTGTGATTTCAGGCTCTGTTCCTCCACATTTGACTCGTGGAAAGGGTGGACCAACCATGCCTGCTATTGCAGATATCGTCTTTGATGGTGGTTTTGCTGATAAGGCTGAGGCAGAAAGCTTTGGCATTCGTCCTGGCGACACCATCGTACCAGATAGTTCTGCAATCTTGACAGCCAATGAGAAAAATATCATCTCAAAAGCTTGGGACAACCGCTACGGTGTTCTTATGGTTAGCGAGTTGGCGGAAGCTCTGTCAGGTCAAAAACTCGGAAATGAACTCTATCTGGGTTCTAACGTCCAAGAAGAAGTTGGTCTCCGCGGTGCTCATACATCTACAACCAAGTTTGACCCAGAAGTCTTCCTCGCAGTTGACTGTTCACCAGCAGGTGATGTCTACGGTGGTCAAGGCAAGATTGGAGATGGAACCTTGATTCGTTTCTACGATCCAGGTCACTTGCTTCTCCCAGGAATGAAAGATTTCCTTTTGACAACGGCTGAAGAAGCTGGTATCAAGTACCAATACTACTGTGGTAAAGGCGGAACAGACGCTGGCGCAGCTCATCTGAAAAATGGTGGTGTCCCATCTACAACAATCGGAGTCTGCGCTCGTTATATCCATTCTCACCAAACACTTTATGCAATGGATGACTTCCTAGAAGCGCAAGCTTTCTTGCAAGCCTTGGTGAAAAAATTGGATCGTTCAACGGTTGATTTGATTAAAAATTATTAAACTTAAGGAGGTGGTAGGGATGGTAGAACCAAACCTAGAAAGCCTTATAAAAGATCTTTACAATCATGCTCGACATGATTTGAGTGAAGATTTAGTTGCTGCTCTCCTAGAGACTGCTAAAAAACTGCCTGCTACAAATGAGCAATTGCTGGCAGTCCGTCTCTCAGGACTGGTCAATCGTGAATTGCTCCTAAATCCCAAACATCCGGCACCTGAGCTGGTCAATTTGGCTCGTTTTATCAAAAGAGAAGAAGCCAAGTACAGAGGAACTGCAGCTTCTGCGCTTATGTATGGAGAGCTCTTTAAAATGCTTTGATTCCATTGTGAATCAAAGCATTTTTTATATGCTTAAAAAACTTCTTGATGAGGAGAAGAAAAAGCCATCCAATTATGATGGATAGCTTCTTGGTACTTATACTCAATGAAAATCAAAGAGCAAACTAGGAAACTAGCCGCAGGCTGTACTTGAGTACGGCAAGGCGACGTTGACGTGGTTTGAAGAGATTTTCGAAGAGTATTAGATTTGTTCAGCAATGACCTTTTCAGCTAAATTCATAGCGTGGTCAGACACACGAGTGTAGTGGGAAACAATGTCGATAAAGTTGACCCCAGCTTGCGTTGAACACTCGCCCTTGTTGAGGCGTTTGATGTGAGTTTTTCTGAGAACACGTTCCATATTGTTGATTTCTTTATGGCGTTCAATCAGACTTTGAGCTTTTTCAATATCATTGTTTTCCACGCTATCAAGGGCATCCTTGATAAAGCCAGTGGTTTTTTGATAGATATCAGCCAATTCCTGCAAAGCAGCTTCAGAGAACTCAACATTTTTACGTTGAAGGTAATCAGTCAGATTGATTAGCGCTTCTGCGTGGTCCCCAATCCGTTCCAAATCACGGGATGAATCAAGGATGTTGGTGAGCACTTCACTTTCTTTCTGGCTAAGAGCTTCACTTGAAAGGGTAATAAGATAACGAGTCAATTTTTCATCAATGGTATTGATGGCTTCTTCTGTCTTGTGGCCTTTTTCAGCAACCTTTTCATTGAGGTCAATAATGTAGTTGTATGAAAGGTCAAAGGCTTTAGAAGCATAATTTCCTAAGTGAAGGAGTTCTTTTTTCGCATTTCCAAGAGCGATTGATGGAGCTTGCTTAATCAAGTGTTCATCAAGGTAAAGTGGCTCGTACTTGACAACTTCATCTTCACCAGGGATGAGCTTGGTTACAAAGTAGGCCAAGGCTCCGATGAATGGAAATTGTACAATGGTATTACTTACGTTAAAGGCACCGTGCGAGAAGGCGATGGTCATCTCAGGTGAGAGGTGAAGGAGTGCTTGGAAGTACTCAATCATAGACGTAAAGGGACCTAATAAGATTAAGCAAAGAATAGTCCCTAAAACGTTAAAGGTAACGTGGGTTGCAGCAACGCGTTTCGCAGAGATATTGGCTCCAGCTGCCGCGATGATAACTGTTAGGGTTGTCCCGATATTATCTCCGAAGAGAACCGGTAGAGAACCTTTAAGATCAAGGAATCCACCTGCATAGAGCCCTTGCAAAATCCCGATTGTCGCAGAAGAAGCTTGGATGAGAACGGTAATCACTGCACCGGCAAAAACTCCTAATACAGGATTTTGTCCCAAGGTTACCATATATTCCTTAAATTGTGGTAAATCTTTAAGAGGGCTCATACCGGCACTGATGAGGTTGAGGGCGTAGAAGATTCCCCCCACACCAAACAGGATGCGCCCGATATTGTTTGCTGTTCTGTTTTTAGTAAAGAAGAGGAACATGGTTCCAAGAAAAATCAAGGGTAAAGCATACTCACCAAGCTTGAAACCGATGATAAAGGAAGTAACGGTGGTTCCGATGTTGGCTCCCATGATAATTCCGATAGCCTGTCTAAGAGTGAGAAGACTAGCGCTGACCAGACCAACCGTGATAACTGTCACCCCTGTACTTGACTGAATCAGGGCAGTCACGACAATCCCAACCAGAACACCTAGAAAGGGATTACTAGTGTACTTGTCAATGTAAAAACGAAGGCGATCTCCAGCAGCTTGTTGCAAACCGTCTCCCATGGTCTTGATACTATATAAGAATAGTCCCAGACCACCTAAAAAGTGAAATAAAATTTCCTGCCAATTAATGGACATTTCTTTTTCCTCCGAAAAATAATAACGGAATTTCTCCTATTCTATTTTAAAGGATAAAAGTGAATCTAACAAGTGTTAAGCTAAGATTTTAGAAAGAAAATTCGTTAGGAAAAGAAAAAATAATACACTCTAACATAACATGAAGATTAAATATCGAAAAATCTTGTGAAATCTTTCCTTATATTTCCAAAGTGTGATATAATAGTTTCGAATAAAATAAATAAAGGGGTTTTTGTAACATGGCAAAACTTACTGTTAAAGACGTTGACTTGAAAGGTAAAAAAGTCCTCGTTCGTGTTGACTTCAACGTACCATTGAAAGATGGCGTAATCACTAACGACAACCGTATCACAGCAGCTCTTCCAACTATTAAGTACATCATCGAACAAGGTGGACGTGCAATTCTTTTCTCTCACCTTGGACGTGTGAAAGAAGAAGCTGATAAAGCTGGTAAATCACTTGCTCCTGTAGCGGCAGACTTGGCAGCAAAACTTGGTCAAGATGTTGTTTTCCCAGGTGTAACTCGTGGTGCTGAATTGGAAGCAGCTATCAACGCTCTTGAAGATGGACAAGTTCTTTTGGTTGAAAACACTCGTTACGAAGATGTTGATGGCAAAAAAGAATCTAAAAACGATCCTGAGCTTGGTAAATACTGGGCATCACTTGGAGATGGTATCTTCGTAAATGATGCATTCGGTACAGCTCACCGTGCACACGCATCTAACGTTGGTATCTCAGCAAACGTTGAAAAAGCAGTTGCTGGTTTCCTTCTTGAAAACGAAATTGCCTACATCCAAGAAGCAGTTGAAACTCCAGAACGTCCATTCGTGGCTATCCTTGGTGGTTCAAAAGTTTCAGACAAGATCGGTGTTATCGAAAACTTGCTTGAAAAAGCTGATAAAGTCCTTATCGGTGGTGGTATGACTTACACATTCTACAAAGCACAAGGTATCGAAATCGGTAACTCACTTGTAGAAGAAGACAAATTGGATGTTGCCAAAGCTCTTCTTGAAAAAGCAAACGGCAAATTGATCTTGCCAGTTGACTCAAAAGAAGCAAACGCATTTGCTGGCTACACTGAAGTGCGTGACACTGAAGGTGAAGCAGTTTCTGAAGGCTTCCTTGGTCTTGACATCGGTCCAAAATCTATCGCTAAATTTGATGAAGCTTTGACTGGTGCTAAAACAGTTGTATGGAACGGACCTATGGGTGTATTTGAAAACCCAGACTTCCAAGCTGGTACAATCGGTGTGATGGACGCTATCGTGAAACAACCAGGCGTTAAATCAATCATCGGTGGTGGTGACTCAGCTGCCGCAGCGATTAACCTTGGCCGTGCAGACAAGTTCTCATGGATTAGTACGGGCGGAGGAGCATCAATGGAACTCCTTGAAGGTAAAGTATTGCCAGGTTTGGCTGCACTTACAGAAAAATAAGATTTACTAAATGAATCAAAGAAGAGAGGGATGAAAGTTCCTCTTTTCTTTTACTGAAAATAAAAACGCTTCCTCTCACCTATTGCTCATAAAATCACCCAAATTATGATAAAATGGAAATAGAAAGTTGAGATTATGAGTTATTTTAAAAAATATAAATTCGATAAATCCCAGTTCAAACTTGGTATGCGAACCTTTAAAACAGGTATTGCTGTTTTTCTAGTTCTCTTGATTTTTGGCTTTTTTGGTTGGAAAGGTCTTCAAATTGGTGCTTTGACAGCCGTTTTTAGCCTGAGGGAGAGTTTTGATAAGAGTGTCCATTTTGGGACTTCGCGTATTCTAGGAAATAGTATCGGTGGCCTCTATGCCCTGGTCTTCTTCCTATTAAATACTTTTTTCCACGAGGCTTTTTGGGTGACCTTGGTTGTTGTTCCAATCTGCACCATGTTAACCATTATGACAAATGTGGCCATGAATAACAAAGCAGGTGTTATAGGTGGTGTAGCAGCTATGTTAATTATTACCCTATCGATTCCGAGCGGTGAGACGATTTTGTACGTTTTTGCGCGTGTATCAGAAACTTTCATGGGAGTTTTTGTTGCAATTCTCGTAAATTACGATATTGATCGTATTCGTCTCTTTTTAGAGAAAAAAGAAAAATAATGTTACATTTTATAACATTATCAATTGACGTTTGTCTTTTTTTAGACTATAATAGACAGAAAGAAGGAAATTGTAAATGAAGGAAAAAGAATTTCGCCGAAATATGGCTGTTTTTCCTATCGGCAGTGTTATGAAGTTGACCGATCTATCGGCGCGTCAGATTCGTTATTATGAAGATCAAGAGTTGATTAAACCTGATCGAAACGAAGGAAACCGTCGCATGTATTCCTTGAATGACATGGATCGTCTGCTTGAAATCAAAGATTATATCTCTGAAGGTTATAATATCGCTGCCATTAAGAAAAAATATGCTGAACGTGAAGCGAAATCCAAGAAAGCGGTGAGTCAGACTGAGGTGCGTCGCGCACTTCATAATGAACTCCTCCAACAGGGTCGCTTTGCTTCAGTACGGTCACCTTTTGGTCGCGGTTAGGTAACCGCAAGTAGTCATACATTAAGGAGAAAACTCATGCCAATCACAGCTGCAGATATTCGTCGTGAAGTCAAGGAAAAAAATGTTACTTTTATTCGTCTTATGTTCTCAGATATTTTGGGAACCATGAAAAACGTCGAAATTCCTGCTACAGATGAACAGTTAGATAAAGTCTTGTCAAATAAGGCGATGTTTGATGGATCTTCTATTGAAGGTTTTGTACGTATCAATGAGTCAGATATGTACTTGTACCCAGACTTGGATACATGGACAGTCTTCCCTTGGGGAGATGAAAATGGAAGTGTTGCAGGTTTGATCTGTGATGTCTATACAACAGAAGGTGAACCATTTGCGGGTGACCCTCGTGGCAATTTGAAACGTGCTCTTCGTCACATGGAAGAAGTAGGATTCAAATCTTTCAACCTTGGTCCAGAGCCAGAATTCTTCCTATTTAAGCTGGATGAAAATGGTGACCCAACACTTGAAGTAAATGACAAGGGTGGCTACTTTGATTTGGCGCCTACTGACCTTGCGGACAATACACGTCGTGAGATTGTCAATGTTCTGACCAAAATGGGATTTGAAGTAGAAGCCAGTCACCACGAGGTTGCGGTTGGACAACACGAGATTGACTTTAAGTACGATGAAGTTCTCCGTGCCTGCGATAAGATTCAAATCTTTAAACTTGTTGTTAAAACCATTGCTCGCAAACATGGTCTTTACGCAACCTTTATGGCGAAACCAAAATTTGGTATTGCTGGATCAGGTATGCACTGTAATATGTCCTTGTTTGATGCAGAAGGAAATAATGCCTTCTTTGATCCAAATGATCCAAAAGGAATGCAGTTGTCAGAAACGGCCTACCATTTCCTTGGTGGTTTGATCAAGCATGCCTACAACTATACTGCTATCATGAACCCAACAGTTAACTCATACAAACGTTTGGTTCCAGGTTATGAAGCGCCTGTTTACATTGCTTGGGCTGGCCGTAACCGTTCGCCACTTGTGCGCGTGCCTGCTTCACGTGGTATGGGAACTCGTCTTGAGTTGCGTTCAGTGGATCCGATGGCAAACCCATACATCGCTATGGCGGTTCTTTTGGAAGTTGGTTTGCATGGTATTGAAAATAAAATCGAAGCACCAGCTCCTATCGAAGAAAATATCTACATCATGACAGCAGAAGAGCGTAAAGAAGCTGGTATTACAGATCTTCCATCAACCCTTCACAACGCTTTGAAAGCTTTGACAGAAGATGAAGTTGTCAGAGCGGCTCTTGGAGAACATATCTATACTAGTTTCCTTGAAGCCAAACGAATCGAATGGGCAAGTTATGCAACCTTCGTTTCACAATGGGAAATTGATAATTATTTAGACCTTTACTAATATAGAGGAAAGATTGCCTGAGGGCGGTCTTTTTTCTAGGTCTTCAGACTGATTTTTAGCACTCTTGATAAAAGAGTGCTAATTTTTTGAGTTTTTATCTTGACATTCTCTTCTAAGGGTGTATAATAGAATCATGAGTTAGCACTTGAGTGTATAGAGTGCTAATTGATCAGACAGAGAGGAGTGATGAGGTGGTTACAGAGCGTCAGCAGGATATTTTAAATCTGATTATTGACATCTTTACCAAAACGCACGAACCTGTCGGATCCAAAGCCTTGCAAGAGTCTATTAACTCTAGCAGTGCAACCATTCGTAATGATATGGCGGCTTTAGAAAAGCAAGGGTTGCTTGAGAAGGCTCATACTTCAAGCGGTCGCATGCCAAGTGTTGCTGGTTTTCAGTACTATGTGAAACACTCACTGGATTTTGACCGATTAGCTGAAAATGAGGTATATGAGATTGTCAAAGCCTTTGATCAGGAATTCTTCAAATTGGAGGATATTCTGCAAGAGGCTGCTAATCTACTGACAGACTTGAGTGGTTGTACGGTAGTAGCACTAGACGTTGAGCCCAGCAGACAACGGTTGACAGCCTTTGATATCGTTGTTTTAGGTCAACATACAGCCTTGGCGGTATTCACCCTAGACGAGTCTCGAACGGTTACCAGTCAGTTTCTGATTCCAAGGAACTTCTTGCAGGAAGATTTGCTGAAACTGAAGGCAATCATTCAAGAACGTTTCCTCGGTCACACCGTTCTAGATATTCACTACAAGATTCGGACGGAGATTCCGCAGATTATCCAGCGTTATTTCACAACAACGGATAATGTCATGGATCTCTTTGAACATATCTTTAAGGAAATGTTCAACGAAAACATTGTGGTGGCAGGCAAGGTCAATCTCTTGAATTTTGCCAATCTGGCAGCTTATCAGTTCTTTGACCAACCGCAAAAGGTTGCCTTGGAGATTCGTGAGGGCCTGCATGAAGATCAAATGCAAAATGTCCGTGTTGCAGACAGTCAAGAATCCTGTCTAGCAGACCTAGCAGTGATTAGTAGCAAGTTCCTCATTCCTTATCGGGGAGTTGGAATTCTAGCCATTATCGGTCCAGTCAATCTGGATTATCAGCAGCTAATCAACCAAGTCAACGTAGTCAACCGTGTTTTGACTATGAAGTTGACTGATTTTTACCGCTACCTCAGCAGTAATCATTACGAAGTACATTAAGATTGAAATCATTAAAGGAGGCGAAAATGGCCCAAGATATAAAAAATGAAGAAGTAGAAGAAGTCCAAGAAGAGGAAGTTGTGGAAACAGCTGAAGAAGCAACTCCTGAGAAGTCTGAGTTGGACTTGGCAAATGAACGTGCAGATGAGTTCGAAAACAAATACCTTCGCGCTCATGCAGAAATGCAAAATATCCAACGTCGTGCCAATGAAGAGCGTCAAAACTTGCAACGTTATCGTAGCCAGGACTTGGCAAAAGCAATTCTCCCTTCTTTGGACAACCTTGAGCGTGCGCTCGCAGTTGAAGGTTTGACAGACGATGTCAAAAAAGGATTGGAGATGGTGCAAGAAAGCTTGATTCACGCTTTGAAAGAAGAAGGAATCGAAGAAATCTCAGCTGACGGCGAATTTGACCATAACTACCATATGGCCATCCAAACTCTCCCAGCAGATGATGATCACCCAGCAGACACTATCGCTCAAGTCTTCCAAAAAGGTTATAAACTCCATGACCGCATCCTACGCCCAGCCATGGTAGTTGTTTACAACTAGGCAATTCTGACGGTTGTAACATACATAATAGAAAACTTGTCCGAAACGACAATAAACTATGAAAGAAAGATAAAAAGCAAGCCGGAGGCTTGCAAAGAAGATATTGCCCGCCGTGGTGAAAGTTTCAGTAGCTTTTGCTACTGAAACAGGGGATTTTTGAGACAATAGGCTCAAAAATAAGTGATGAAATCCCGAAGGGAGTTGCTCACGTCCCCACCACTTAAGGGGAATATCAAAAAAATCAAAATTAGAATTAAAATAACAAGGAGAAAAACACATGTCTAAAATTATCGGTATTGACTTAGGTACAACAAACTCAGCAGTTGCAGTTCTTGAAGGAACTGAAAGCAAAATCATCGCAAACCCAGAAGGAAACCGCACAACTCCATCTGTAGTATCATTTAAAAACGGTGAAATCATCGTTGGTGACGCTGCGAAACGTCAAGCAGTTACAAATCCAGATACAGTCATCTCTATCAAATCTAAGATGGGAACTTCTGAAAAAGTTTCTGCTAATGGAAAAGAATACACTCCACAAGAAATCTCAGCTATGATTCTTCAATACTTGAAAGGTTACGCTGAAGATTACCTTGGTGAAAAAGTGACTAAAGCAGTTATCACAGTTCCAGCTTACTTCAACGACGCTCAACGTCAAGCCACAAAAGACGCTGGTAAAATCGCTGGTCTTGAAGTAGAACGTATCGTCAACGAACCAACTGCAGCAGCTCTTGCTTACGGTTTGGACAAGACTGACAAAGAAGAAAAAATCTTGGTATTCGACCTTGGTGGTGGTACATTCGACGTATCTATCCTTGAATTGGGTGACGGTGTCTTCGACGTATTGTCAACTGCAGGGGACAACAAACTTGGTGGTGACGACTTTGACCAAAAAATCATCGACCACTTGGTAGCAGAATTCAAGAAAGAAAACGGTATTGACTTGTCTACTGACAAGATGGCAATGCAACGTTTGAAAGATGCAGCTGAAAAAGCGAAGAAAGACCTTTCTGGTGTAACTTCAACACAAATCAGCTTGCCATTTATCACTGCTGGTGAAGCTGGACCTCTTCACTTGGAAATGACTTTGACTCGTGCGAAATTTGACGATTTGACTCGTGACCTTGTAGAACGTACAAAAGTTCCAGTTCGTCAAGCCCTTTCAGATGCAGGTTTGAGCTTGTCAGAAATCGACGAAGTTATCCTTGTTGGTGGTTCAACTCGTATCCCAGCCGTTGTAGAAGCTGTTAAGGCTGAAACTGGTAAAGAACCAAACAAATCAGTTAACCCTGATGAAGTAGTTGCTATGGGTGCTGCCATCCAAGGTGGTGTCATCACTGGTGATGTCAAAGACGTTGTCCTTCTTGACGTAACACCATTGTCACTTGGTATCGAAACAATGGGTGGGGTATTTACAAAACTCATCGATCGCAACACAACAATCCCAACATCTAAATCACAAGTCTTCTCAACTGCAGCAGACAACCAACCAGCCGTTGATATCCACGTTCTTCAAGGTGAACGCCCAATGGCAGCAGATAACAAGACTCTTGGACGCTTCCAATTGACTGATATCCCAGCTGCACCTCGTGGAATTCCTCAAATCGAAGTAACTTTCGACATCGACAAGAACGGTATCGTATCTGTTAAAGCCAAAGACCTTGGAACTCAAAAAGAACAAACAATTGTTATCCAATCAAACTCAGGTTTGACTGACGAAGAAATCGACCGCATGATGAAAGATGCAGAAGCTAACGCTGAAGCTGATAAGAAACGTAAGGAAGAAGTAGACCTTCGTAACGAAGTTGACCAAGCCATCTTTGCGACTGAAAAGACAATCAAGGAAACTGAAGGTAAAGGCTTCGATGCAGAACGTGATGCTGCCCAAGCTGCCCTTGATGACCTTAAAAAAGCTCAAGAAGACAACAACTTGGATGAAATGAAAGCAAAACTTGAAGCATTGAACGAAAAAGCTCAAGGCCTTGCTGTTAAACTCTACGAACAAGCCGCAGCAGCACAACAAGCTCAAGCAGGAGCAGAAGGTGCACAAGCAACAGGAAATGCAGGCGATGACGTCGTAGACGGAGAGTTTACGGAGAAATAAAATAGTCCAGTGGACTATTTTATCCCGAGCTTGAAAATCAGGCGAGTATAAGAAGAAATCCAGAGGTTGCAACCCAGCCTCTGTTTTTCGATAAAATAGAGGATGTTGCGTATGAAAAAAGTACTTTGTATCATTTATCCTAATTTTTCTCTTTATGAGATAACCACTTTAACGAGTACTTTAGCTCTGCCTTTTGATATCACGATTGATTATGTAGCTTCTGAGAATTCGATGGTGGTCTCTGAGGATGGTTTGTCCTGTCAACCGACGAAAACATTGGATCAGATCCGTATAGAAGATTATTCTGGTGTGATTTTGCCAGGAATGGTAAATATAGGTCCTGCTCTACAAGATGAGAAATTGATCTCGTTTTTGAGAAGTCTTAATGAGCAAGATATCCTAATTGCAGCCATTTCTTCAGCGCCTCTTTTATTGGCGAAAGCAGGCTTGTTGAACAACACGAAATTTACAGGTGGAATTTGGCAAAACTTCTTTGACTATTTTGAATTTCTTCCACGTGAGAATTTCCAACCGAAAGTTCTTGTCCAAGATAAACAAATCATTACGGCTATCGGTTTTGCACATCAAGAGTTTGCAAGAAAAGTGATTTTCGGTTTAGGGTTGGCAGAGAATACGGACAACTATTTTAAAGAACAGAACGAGTATGCTGAAGAGGATTTGATATTTACTCTATCGGACAAAGAGTTTAATCAAGTGAAGCAGAGTATAGAAAATATCCTCTAATGATTTACTTATAAATTATAGAAAGGAACAAAGAGTGTTCGTAACTGAACTCGAGCGGAAAGCTCGGAAATTAGATAAACCTCCTAAGAAATCAGGATTTCTTGTCGGTCTCCTAAATTTCAGTCGCTTTCTGTTCGCTCTTAGTATCTTGTATGAACAATACTGAATTTTATGATCGTCTGGGGGTGTCAAAAAACGCTTCGGCAGACGAGATCAAAAAAGCTTATCGTAAGCTTTCCAAAAAATACCACCCAGATATCAACAAGGAGCCTGGTGCTGAGGAAAAGTACAAGGAAGTTCAAGAAGCCTATGAGACTTTGAGTGACGACCAAAAACGGGCTGCCTATGACCAATATGGTGCTGCGGGTGCCAACGGTGGATTTGGCGGAGCAGGTGGTTTCGGCGGTTTCAACGGAGCAGGTGGCTTCGGTGGTTTTGAGGACATCTTCTCAAGTTTCTTCGGCGGAGGCGGTGCTTCGCGCAATCCAAACGCTCCTCGCCAAGGTGATGACCTCCAGTATCGTGTGAACTTGACCTTTGAAGAGGCTATTTTTGGAGCTGAAAAAGAAGTTAAGTACAATCGTGAAGCAAGCTGTAGTACATGTAACGGTTCTGGTGCTAAGCCAGGAACAAGTCCAGTCACTTGTGGACGCTGTCATGGCGCTGGTGTCATTAACGTCGATACGCAGACCCCTCTTGGCATGATGCGTCGCCAAGTAACCTGTGATGTCTGTCATGGTCGCGGAAAAGAAATCAAAGACCCATGTACAACCTGTCATGGAACAGGTCATGAAAAACAAGCTCATAGCGTACATGTGAAAATCCCTGCTGGTGTGGAAACCGGTCAACAAATCCGCTTAGCTGGTCAAGGTGAAGCAGGCTTTAACGGTGGACCTTACGGAGACTTGTACGTGGTGGTTTCTGTGGAAGCTAGCGACAAATTTGAACGTGAAGGAACTACTATCTTCTACAATCTCAACCTCAACTTTGTCCAAGCAGCTCTTGGTGATACCGTTGATATTCCAACTGTTCACGGTGATGTTGAATTGGTTATCCCAGAGGGAACTCAGACTGGTAAGAAATTCCGCCTACGTGGTAAGGGGGCACCGAGCCTTCGTGGTGGTGCGGTCGGTGACCAATATGTTACCGTTAATGTCGTGACTCCGACAGGCTTGAACGACCGCCAAAAAGCAGCCTTGAAAGAATTTGCTGCGGCAGGTGATTTGAAAGTTAATCCAAAGAAAAAAGGTTTCTTTGACCATATTAAAGATGCCTTTGATGGAGAATAAAGTAAAAAGAGCCCGACGGCTCTTTTTAAAACGTAAACAAGTTATATCCCAGCAACTATGCATCACAATTTAGACAACTCGCTCACCATTTCACCACTAAACCGAAGACTTCCCACCGTAATGAAAACACCTGAAATAGTTTTGTTTCATGTGTTCGGAAACTTTGAGACCTAGGCTCAAAGTTTAGGTATGGAACTTCGAAGAAGGTCGCTACCGTCCGTCATTACTTAAGGAAAGTCTTAAAAAATCTATAAACTAAAAAGAGCCGTCGGACTCTTTTTACTTATCTTCAATTTCCTGTGTTTCTTTGATGACAGCTAGTCTAGTCTGGATATCCTTTTCCAAGACCTTAAACTTGTAAGTCAGGTCTTCTTGGTATTCCTTGATGAGTTCTTTTTGCTGGTCGATGATTTGCAGGCTGTTTTGGATAATATCCACATCGTCCTTGATAGCTTGAACGCGGTCGGTGGTATTCAAGACTTCATCTGTGATGGCTTGGCGATTTTTTGTGACCAAATAACTGCCGGCTGCAGCTCCTGCAAATAGCAGTAGATTAGATAATTTCATGGCAACTCCTTAGGCGTTTTTGATAGTTTCAGCGATTTGAGCGAGTTTGTCAAAGTCTGGTTCGTGGGCGATAAAATCAATCTTGAGGTCATCGTCTGCACTGTAGCGAGGCACGAGGTGAACGTGGGTGTGAAAAACTGTTTGACCTGCGATTTCTTCACAGTTGGCAATGATATTCATGCCAGCAGCCTTAGTAGCTTTCATGACTTTTTGAGCAATTGTTGGCACTTGGGCAAAAAGTTGGCTGGCGCTAGTAGCGTCCATTTCCAAAAGATTACGATAGTGCTCTTTTGGTACGACCAAGGTGTGTCCTGGTGTCACTTGAGAGATATCAAGAAAGGCAAGGACCTGCTCATCTTCATATACTTTTGAAGCAGGAATTTCCCCTGCTATGATTTTACAAAAAATGCAATCTGACATAAAATCTACCTCTACTGTATTGAATTTTGATATAATATAGCTACATTATACCAGATTTGGAGAAAATATGTTAGAAATTAAAAACCTGACAGGTGGCTATGTCCATGTCCCTGTCTTGAAAGATGTGTCCTTTACAGTTGAAAGTGGGCAGTTGGTCGGTTTGATCGGTCTCAATGGTGCTGGGAAATCGACGACCATCAATGAAATTATCGGTCTGTTGACACCTTATAGCGGTTCTATCAATATCAATGGACTGACTCTTCAAGAAGATGCGACTAACTACCGTAAGCAAATTGGCTACATTCCTGAGACACCTAGCCTGTATGAGGAATTGACCCTCAGAGAGCATATCGAAACGGTTGCTATGGCTTATAGTATCGAGCAGAAAGTGGCTTTTGAGCGAGTAGAACCTTTGTTAAAAATGTTTCGTCTGGACCAGAAATTGGACTGGTTCCCTGTTCATTTTTCAAAAGGGATGAAGCAGAAGGTCATGATTATCTGTGCTTTTGTGATGGATCCGAGTCTTTTCATCGTGGATGAGCCTTTCCTTGGTCTCGATCCGCTGGCTATTTCTGACTTGATTCAGCTTTTGGAAGTGGAGAAGCAAAAGGGCAAGTCTATTCTCATGAGTACCCACGTGCTGGATTCGGCGGAGAAGATGTGTGATGCCTTCGTTATTCTCCACAAGGGGGAGGTGCGTGCTAAGGGGAATCTGGCGCAACTACGCGAAGCCTTTAACATGCCTGAGGCTAGTTTGAATGATATTTACTTGGCTCTGACCAAAGAGGAGGAGTTATGAAAGACTTGTTTTTAAAGAGAAAGCAGGCTTTTCGTAAGGAGTGTCTTGGTTATCTACGCTATGTTCTCAATGACCACTTTGTCTTGTTCCTGCTTGTTCTGCTGGGATTTCTAGCCTACCAGTACAGTCAACTCTTGCAACATTTTCCTGAAAATCATTGGCCTATCCTTTTGTTTGTAGGGATTACCTCTGTTTTACTTTTGCTTTGGGGTGGAATTGCTACTTATATGGAGGCACCAGATAAGCTCTTTCTCTTGGTTGGTGAAGAGGAAATCAAGCTCCATCTCAAGCGTCAAACAGGGATTTCCCTAGTCTTTTGGCTCTTTGTCCAGACCCTTTTCTTGCTTTTATTTGCGCCTTTATTTTTAGCCATGGGTTATGGCTTGCTAGTTTTTCTGGTCTATGTACTCCTATTGGGTGCAGGGAAATATCTGCTCTTTCGTCAAAAGGTCAGCAAATTTTTCACTGAAACTGGTCTCGACTGGGACTATGTCATTTCCCAAGAAAGCAAGCGTAAGCAAGTCTTGCTTCGTTTCTTCGCCCTCTTTACGCAGGTCAAGGGAATTTCAAACAGCGTCAAGCGTCGTGCCTATCTGGACTTTATCCTAAAGACTGTTCAAAAAGTACCTGGAAAGATTTGGCAAAATCTCTATCTGCGTTCTTATTTGCGAAATGGAGACCTCTTTGCCCTCAGCCTTCGTCTGCTCTTGCTTTCCATACTGGCACAGGTTTTTATCGAGCAAGCTTGGATTGCGACAGCAGTGGTAGTTCTCTTTAACTACCTCTTGCTCTTCCAGTTGCTGGCCCTCTATCACGCCTTTGACTACCAGTATTTGACCCAACTCTTTCCACTGGACAAGGGGCAAAAGGAAAAAGGTTTGCAGGCGGTAGTCCGAGGATTGACCAGTTTTGTTTTACTTGTGGAATTAGTTGTTGGGTTGATTGCCTTCCAAGAAAAACTAGCCCTTCTAGCCTTGCTGGGTGCAGGTTTGGTTTTACTAGTCTTGTATCTACCTTATCAGGTGAAACGTCAGATGCAGGACTAACATTGCTTATATGAAACAAAAAAGAAGTTGAGTTCAATCTGTCTCAGCTTCTTTTATTTTTTACAAGAGAATGGTTGGTCCGTAGAGACTCAACTTGGTCTTGACTTGGTCAAAGTGGAAACGGTCATAGGACCGCCAAGCGGCGCGAGTAGGAGCATCAGGATTGAGAGTGCTGAGTCCCATGAGAAGACTGGAAGTCTGGTAAAATTTTTCCAGTTCAATCAAGACTCGATTATCCACTGTCTCAGCCTTGGCTAGAAAACCAAGAATAGAATTTAATTGCTCCTGAAAGCGGACGTCGTCAGCTGTTGCCTGTTTGCATGCTTGGTAGGCTTTGTTTAAGTCCGTAATCAAAGTCTGAGCTGTTTTGATGGGATTTGTATCTGTCATGAGAATTCCTCCTTTAATCTGGGTGCTAGTCTTGGTTCTAGCAACTGTGTTTTGATACTGTCAGTTTATCACTTTTATCTCCTTTTTCACCATAAAATCTTTAATTGTTCTTGAAATTTCCTGAATGGTACTGTTAAGATTTTATGATAAAATAGTTGTAAGATTATCATGCTTATTTGAGGAACAAGCTACCTTTCAGGAGCTTTGAAGGCCTATTTAAGATTTGGTGGGCTTGTGTCAGAGTATTTTTGCTATTCTCTTTTTAGGAAGAAATTGAAACAAGGAGAGTAAGAAGATGAGAATATTTGTTTTAGAAGATGATTTTTCCCAACAGACTAGGATTGAAACGACGATTGAGAAACTCTTGAAGGAACATCATATCACTCCCAGTTCTTTTGAAGTTTTTGGTAAGCCGGACCAACTGCTGGCAGAGGTGCATGAGAAGGGAGCCCATCAGCTATTCTTTTTGGATATTGAGATTCGAAATGAGGAGATGAAGGGGCTGGAAGTGGCTAGAAAGATTCGGGATCGGGATCCTTATGCCCTGATTGTCTTTGTGACGACTCACTCGGAGTTTATGCCCCTGTCCTTTCGCTACCAAGTGTCTGCTTTGGACTACATTGATAAGGCCTTGTCGGCAGAGGAGTTTGAGTCTCGGATCGAAATAGCCCTTCTCTATGCCAATAGTCAAGACGGTAAGAGTCTAGCGGAAGATTGCTTTTACTTTAAATCAAAATTTGCCCAATTCCAGTATCCTTTTAAAGAGGTTTATTACCTTGAAACATCGCCCAGAGCCCATCGTGTTATTCTCTATACCAAGACAGATAGGCTGGAATTTACAGCGAGTTTAGAGGAGGTTTTCAAGCAGGAACCCCGTCTCTTGCAGTGTCATCGCTCTTTTCTCATTAATCCTGCCAATGTGGTGCGTTTGGATAAGAAAGAAAAACTTCTTTTCTTTCCCAATGGGGGAAGCTGTATGATTGCGCGTTATAAGGTCAGGGAAGTGTCTGAGACTATCAATAACTTACATTGATCTAGGAGAGTTTATGTATATTTTTGGGATGATATTGTATTCACTAGCTATTATTGGGCTAGAAATTATCATGTTCTTTAAGGTAGATGGAATTAGTTTCACTATAGATAAAATTTTTAAGGGCTTTCTTCTAAAATTTCTTCTAGCAGCAATTGTTACAACTTTTAATTATTTAGTCTTGACTGACTATCTGTCATACTTTATAGAACCCTTGTTCGGCCTCAGCTTGTCTTTCTTATTGTTAAGAGGGCTTTCTAAAAGACTCCTTTTCTTTTATGGTCTCTTTCCAATTGTATTGATGGATATCTTTTACAGAAGTCTCTCCTATTTTGTGTTTCCGTTTTTGGGGCAAGGGATTGTAGATGGAGATGGAAATCCTCTCTTTTTGTTGATTATGCTATTCGTTTGCTTCATAGTATTAGTCTTTTTGAAATGGTTGGACTATGATTTTACTAGATTGAGAAAGGAGTTTCTCGATAAAGGCTTTCAACAGTCCCTGACTAAGATTAACTGGATAATGGGGGCTTACTTTCTAGTCATGGAAAATCTGTCTTACTTTGAATATGCATACGATATCCAATCAAAGACTGTTCGCCATCTTATCCTAGTGTTTTACCTACTCTTTTTTATGGGGATTATCAAGAAATTGGATACCTATTTGAAGGAAAAACTTCAGGAGAAACTGAACCAAGAACAGGCCTTGCGCTATAGAGATATGGAGCGCTATAGTCGGCATATAGAGGAACTTTACAAGGAAGTACGGAGTTTTCGCCATGACTACACCAACCTCTTGACCAGTTTACGTCTGGGTATTGAAGAGGAGGATATGGAGCAGATAAAAGAGGTTTACGACTCTGTTTTAAAGGATTCCAGTCAGAAATTGCAGGACAATAAATATGACCTTGGGCGATTGGTGAATGTTCGGGATCGTGCCCTTAAAAGTCTCCTCGCGGGGAAATTTCTAAAAGCCAGAGATAAGAAGATTGTCTTTAATGTCGAAGTTCCTGAGGAGATTCAGGTAGAGGGGATGAGCCTGCTTGATTTTCTGACTATTGTGTCTATCCTTTGTGATAATGCTATTGAAGCCAGTGCAGAGACTAATCAACCTCATGTTTCAATCGCCTTTTTAAAAAATGGAGCACAGGAGACCTTTATCATTGAAAATTCCATCAAAGAAGAGGGTATAGACATTTCTGAGATTTTCTCCTTTGGAGCAAGCTCTAAAGGGGAGGAGAGAGGAGTTGGTCTCTATACCGTCATGAAAATTGTGGAAAGTCATCCTAATACCAGTCTAAATACCACCTGCCAAAATCAAGTTTTTCGTCAGGTTTTAACGGTTCACTTGCTGCCGGTTGGTCATTAGAAAATTTGTGAAAAAATTGGCAGAAGTTGACAGATAAAGTTTGTCTTTATCGAGCCTGACTTTTACCAGAGTATCTGAGGTATCATAAATGAATAAGAAATCCTTTTTTATCATCTGTTCTACGTTGATTATAGCATCGAATCTTCTCATGCTTTCCGTGGTGAACAAGGGAGAAGAAACAGGGAGCAACCTGTTTGTGATTGCTATAGCTTGTGTTTTGCTACCAGCCTTTTTATATGCAGTTGAAAACAGACTTACTTCAATGGTAAGAGTAGAATCAATACTCCTGATTCAGTTGACAGTTATATCCCTACTCCGTCTTATCAACAGAATAGGGAGTACGCCTGAAATCCTCAACATTATCATTACCCTTATCGCTTTGGCAAGTGGGACAGCTGCTATCCTTGTTGCGATCATGAGAATATATGAGAACATACGGAAGTGAGGGTGAGTAGTTTTCTATTTTGTATTTTCACATTGTCAAGTTCCCCCAAGGCAAGTATGTTTTTCATGCTTGCTTTTTAAATTTTTTAACAATTCAAGATGTTTTGATGACCATTTACGATTTGAGTGATTCAAGGTCAAAATGAGTGCTATACTAGCAGTGTAAAGGTTCTAGCTCAACAAACATTCAGGAGGAAATCTTATGAAGAAAAAAATACTTGTCATTTTTATCTTGTATCTGATCATGTCCATCTTTCTATATCCGCTTAGGGAGAGTATTTGGTATCATCTATTCTATACCATAGCCTATGTGATTGCAGTTATGATTTATTTGGCTATCATGAAAAAGAAAGGAGAAAAGAAATGAAAACTTTTCTTGCTAAAAAACGGAACATCTTCCTTGCGAGATTGTTCCTAGGTCAGTTGCCCTTGCTTGTCTCTACTTATCTATTTCTATCTCGTCAGTTTTTAAATTTTTCCTTAGTTTTCCAATTTCTCTTAGTGGTTATTAACTTAGCTTCCATTTTGCTCACTGTTTACCTCACTAGGGAAATGAGGATAAGAGAGTTTGAAGATGATGATTTGGTTAGTCCTAGAACCAATCAACTCATGTATATCGGCTTGACAGGCTTTATGTCTATTATTTGTTTGTATAGAGGTATCACAGCAGGAGAATCCTACCAACAACTAATCGCTTATATAGGCGCCATTCTCTGCTTGCTTATTATGCTTTTGCTTATTTGGGGTTTGAAGTATTATAAAAAGTAGGGGAAGAGTTTTCTTCCTAATCTGGGACTAGTCTATAGACTGGCAGGAGGAGGTTATCCTGTCTTGTAGATAGTAGGAGGGTTTCTATGAAAAGACACTCTATTCTTTTTAAAACGAGTGCCATTCTTTCTTATTTGTTTCTGTTTTTCGGATTGTTTTGGACAACCCAATTTTGGAGAAATTATTGGGAGTTCTCGTCTTGGGTAGGAAATCTTATCTGGATTCGCAACATCATTAGCCTTCTCTTTATCGCCTTGATGATTTGGATTTTGATCAGGTCGGGTCATGCTTATCTCTTTCGTATTCCTAGGAAAAAGTGGTTGAGCTATTCTGTTCTGACAGTGTTAGCAGCCATTGTGCTTATCTGCTTTAACTATCTGACAGCTAAACACGTTCAGGGAACCAATGAAGGGTGGAATTTGTTTATTGCCTATAGTGAGACAAATTTTGCGGAGTTTGGTGTTTATCTGACCTTAATCGTACTAGGACCTCTGATGGAAGAATTGGTATGTAGGGGATTGCTTCAACATGCTTTCTTTAAGAATTCGAGGTGGGGGCTGGATCTTCTCTTTCCGTCATTCTTATTTGCCTTGCCCCACTTTTCTAGCTTGCCAAGTCTCGCAGATATTTTTGTCTATACGGCAGTGGGTTGTCTATTTGCCTGTCTAACACGTTATACGAAGAGTATCTATCCTTCTTATTCGATTCATATTGTTAATAATATCATCGCAAACTTACCATTTCTGCTCACTTTTCTACATAGGGTCTTGGGGTAAAAAACCAAAAGGCTTGCTTTTCAGCCATAGAGGAGGTCATCATGTATAAACACTTATTTTTTCTAGATTCAAAAACCTTAGACTGGTTGACACCTTATATTCTGGTCTTGGCTTCTGACACCATTGCTTTTAATGTTTTTGTGCTAACCTTTGTATCTGTTGTGGTCTTTTATTTCCTAAATCCCATGCTATCTTTAATGGCTATCTTCTTAGGGGGTGGTTATGCGATCGTATTTTGGATACTCAAATGGTTTGTTTTGGAAAGGTTAGAGCTTAAGGATGACGTGTAGGGAAGTCTGTTTGGTGGGGAGGATAGTTTTATGGCCATTTTCAATAAATGTCATGCCTTGTTTTTGGGATTTTTAGTCTTTGCAATCGTTGGTGCAGCGGGTTATTCCATTAATCAAGGAGATTATTTTCAACACCAGTACACATTCATTGCTGTAAAGAGTCTCTTGCTTCTCCTTAGTTTTGGCTATGCGAAATGGTTTGATATGATTTCTTTGGGGATGTTAAGCAGGAAACAACTCTTGCTGTTCATTGGAATTTTTCTTCTCACTGTGCTGGTAAGTATTAGCTATCATGCTTTTTTCTCAGTTGCTTCTGGTGCCTCGGCTCAACACCTTGAGGAAACGAGTAAAGGACTGTCGCTTTCCTTTATTGTCAGTGTTACAGTTTTGGGACCTATCCAGGAGGAATTTATGTTTAGAGGAATTCTTCAAGGTGCGGTTTTTGACAATTCTTGGCTGGGGCTTGTGCTGACATCCTCTCTCTTTTCTTTCATGCATGAACCTTATGATATCCCTTCGTTTTTCTATTATCTACTCGGGGGCTTGTTGCTGGGCTTTGCTTATAAAAAGAGCCAAAACTTATGGGTTTCTACTTTAGTCCATATGTTTTACAACAGTTTGCCACTCTTAACTTATATTCAATGAAAATCAAAGGGAAAACTAGTAGCAGGCTGTACTGGAGTACAACAAGGCAACGTTAGTATAAAATGGTTTGTTTTGGAAAGACTAGCACTAAAGGATGACTTGTAGGGAAGTCTGTTTGTTGAGGAGGATAATTTTATGGAGTTCTTTGATAAATTTCATGCCTTTTGTTTTGGATTTTTAGTATTACTAATCGTCATTACAGTTCCTTATACGATTAACCACGGGGATTTTTTTCAAAATGAATCTGCATTGATTATTGTAAGTCTTCTAGTAACTTCGCTGAGTGTTGCTTATGCTAGAAAGTTTGAAATGATTTCTTTTGGGATGTTAAGCAAGAAAGAACTTTTGCTTTTCATTGTAATCTTTCTTCTAAGTGTACTTGAGACACTGGTTTATATTCATTTCTTTGCTGTTTCTTCTGGCGCAGGAGTTCAACACTTGTCGGAAGTTAGCAGAGGAATTTCTCTGTCTTTGATTTTGACTTCCTCAGTTTTTGGACCTATCCAGGAGGAACTCATTTTCAGAGGACTTCTTCAAGGTGCCGTTTTTGACAATTCTTGGTTAGGACTTGTACTAACTTCCTCTCTCTTTTCTTTCATGCATGGACCTTCTAATATCCCTTCGTTTATTTTTTATCTACTCGGGGGATTGTTACTGGGCTTTGCTTATAAAAGGAGCCAAAATCTATGGGTTTCTACTCTAGTTCACATGTTTTACAATGCTTGGCCACTCTTATATTATTTATAAAAATCATGAAAAGGTAAGCAGAAGACGGTGCTTGCCTTTTTCTTTCTATAATGATAACCCAAACCACCTCAGAGGCTTTTCTTTGAGAATTGGGTTTGGACCGGTTGACGAATAGGCCAAAAACTAGTAGAATAGTAAGGAAACTTTATACGGAGGAAAGAAATGGATTTGGGTGATAATGAGCTAACACTGACCCCCATACCTGGGAAAAGTGGCAAGGCTTATATGGGTAGCTATCCTGATGGGAAGCGAATCTTTGTAAAAATGAACACCTCTCCAATCCTACCTGGTCTAGCTAGAGAACAAATTGCTCCACAATTATTATGGAGTCGCCGTTTGGCAGATGGGCGTGATATGTGTGCTCAAGAATGGTTGACAGGCAAGATATTGACCCCCTATGATATGAATCGTAAGCAAATCGTCAATATTTTAACCCGCCTACATCGCTCACGTCCGTTGATGACACAGTTGAGTCGTTTGGGATATGCCATGGAAACACCTGTAGATTTACTACAGTCTTGGCAAGAAACGGCTCCAGATGCTTTGCGTAAAAATCATTTTATCAGTGAAGTGATGGCTGATTTACGTCAGACTATTCCAGGATTTAGAGAGGACCATGCGACCATTGTCCATGGAGATGTACGACATAGTAATTGGATTGAGACAGACAGTGGCTTGATTTATTTGGTAGATTGGGATTCGGTTCGCTTGACCGACCGCATGTTTGATGTAGCTCACATGCTCTGCCATTATATTCCAGAGCATCAGTGGAAGGAATGGTTGACCTACTACGGTTACAAGTACAATCAAACGGTATTAAATAAATTGTATTGGTATGGTCAATTGTCTTATTTGAGCCAGATTTCCAAGTATTATATGAACCAAGATTTAGAAAATGTCAATCGGGAGATTCATGGCTTGCGTCACTTCCGAGACAAGTATGGAAAGAGAAGATGAGAGTTAGAAATCGTAAAGGGGCAACAGAATTACTAGAGGCAAATCCCCAGTATGTGGTCCTCAATCCCTTGGAAGCCAAGGGAAAATGGCGGGACTTGTTTGGAAATGATAATCCCATTCATGTGGAAGTTGGAAGTGGAAAGGGTGCCTTTGTTTCAGGTATGGCCAAACAAAACCCTGACATCAACTATATCGGGATTGATATTCAAAAGTCTGTTTTGAGTTACGCTTTAGACAAGGTTCTTGAAGTTGGGGTGCCTAATATCAAGCTCTTGTGGGTAGATGGTTCTGATTTGACAGACTACTTCGAAGACGGCGAAATTGATCGCTTGTATCTGAACTTTTCAGATCCTTGGCCTAAAAAACGCCATGAAAAGCGTCGTTTGACCTACAAAACCTTCTTGGATACCTTCAAGCGTATCTTGCCTGAAAATGGAGAAATTCATTTCAAGACGGATAACCGTGGCTTATTTGAGTATAGCCTAGTGAGTTTTTCTCAGTATGGCATGAAACTCAATGGTGTCTGGCTAGATTTGCATGCCAGTGATTTTGAAGGCAATGTCATGACAGAATATGAACAAAAATTCTCAAACAAGGGTCAAGTTATCTACCGAGTTGAGGCAGAATTTTAAGAAATAGCCTGAAATCAGGCTGTATAAGTGCTTTTGCTTTACATAAGTAGTAAAAAGTGCTATACTGTAGGTAAGAATATGAGAAAGAGAGGCGGGGAAATATCTTCGCCTCTTGCTTATGAGGAGGTGGACGCAATCGCAACAATCGTAGAATTAGTCAGAGAAGTTGTAGAACCTGTCATTCAATCACCTTTCGAACTCGTGGATATCGAGTATGGAAAGATTGGCAGTGACATGATTCTCAGTATTTTTGTAGATAAACCTGAAGGAATTACCTTGAACGACACGGCAGAATTGACAGAAATTATCAGTCCTGTCCTAGACACCATCAAGCCAGATCCCTTCCCAGAACAATATTTCCTAGAAATCACCAGTCCAGGCTTGGAACGTCCTTTGAAAACCAAGGATGCAGTCGCTGGAGCGGTTGGGAAATACATCCATGTCGGGCTCTATCAAGCCATCGATAAGCAAAAGGTCTTTGAAGGAACCTTGTTGGCCTTTGAAGAGGACGAGTTGACTATGGAATATATGGAAAAGACGCGTAAGAAAACTGTACAAATTCCATACAGTTTAGTATCAAAAGCACGTTTAGCAGTAAAATTATAGAAAAAGAAAGGATAGCTTTTGAGGATTCAAAAGTGAAGAAAACATGAGTAAAGAAATGCTAGAGGCCTTCCGAATTTTGGAAGAAGACAAGGGAATCAAAAAAGAAGATATCATCGACGCAGTAGTAGAGTCGCTTCGTTCCGCTTATCGCAGACGCTATGGTCAATCAGACAGCGTAGCTATTGACTTCAACGAAAAAACAGGTGACTTTACAGTTTATACTGTCCGTGAAGTTGTAGATGAAGTATTTGATAGCCGTTTGGAAATCAGCTTGAAAGATGCTCTTGCCATTAATTCAGCCTATGAACTTGGAGACAAAATCAAGTTTGAAGAAGCGCCTGCTGAGTTTGGTCGTGTAGCAGCCCAATCTGCCAAACAAACCATCATGGAAAAAATGCGCAAGCAAACACGTGCCATCACTTACAATACTTATAAAGAACATGAGCAAGAAATCATGTCTGGTACAGTAGAACGCTTTGACAACCGCTTTATTTACGTCAACCTTGGCAGCATCGAAGCCCAATTGTCAAAACAAGACCAAATTCCTGGAGAAGTTTTTGCTTCTCATGATCGTATCGAGGTCTATGTCTACAAAGTTGAAGATAACCCTCGTGGTGTGAACGTCTTTGTTAGCCGTAGCCATCCAGAAATGATCAAACGTTTGATGGAGCAAGAAATTCCAGAAGTTTATGACGGAACTGTTGAAATCATGAGCGTGGCTCGTGAAGCTGGTGACCGTACCAAGGTTGCTGTTCGTAGCCACAATCCAAACGTGGATGCTATCGGTACAATCGTTGGACGTGGTGGTGCTAATATCAAGAAGATTACCAGCAAATTTCACCCAGCTCGCTACGATGCTAAGAGCGACCGCATGGTACCAATCGAAGAAAATATCGACGTTATCGAGTGGGTAGCAGATCCAGCTGAATTTATCTACAATGCCATCGCTCCTGCTGAGGTTGACCAAGTTATCTTTGATGAAAACGACAGTAAGCGTGCCTTGGTGGTTGTTCCTGATAACAAGCTTTCTCTTGCAATCGGTCGTCGTGGGCAAAACGTTCGCTTGGCAGCTCATTTGACTGGTTACCGTATCGATATCAAGTCTGCTAGTGAATTTGAAGCCATGGAAGAAGCTGCTTCAGTAGAGTTGGAAGCAGAAAATGATACTGTAGAAGAATAAAAGCTGCTAGAGGAGGGAAAGATGAAAACTAGAAAAATCCCTTTGCGCAAGTCTGTTGTGTCTAACGAAGTGATTGATAAGCGTGATTTGCTCCGCATTGTCAAGAACAAGGAAGGACAAGTCTTTATCGATCCGACAGGTAAGGCCAATGGCCGCGGCGCTTATATCAAGCTAGACAATGCAGAGGCCCTAGAGGCGAAAAAGAAGAAGGTCTTTAACCGCAGCTTTAATATGGAAGTTGAAGAAAGCTTTTATGACGAGTTGATCGCCTATGTGGATCACAAAGTGAAAAGAAGAGAGTTAGGACTTGAATAAGCAAAAGATAAGCAATCTCTTGGGACTCGCTCAGCGAGCAGGCCGAATCATATCGGGTGAAGAACTGGTGGTCAAAGCCATTCAAGATGGCAAGGCTAAGTTGGTCTTTCTAGCTCATGATGCTGGCCCCAATCTGACCAAGAAGATTCAAGATAAAAGTCAGTATTATCAAGTAGAAATTGTAACCGTGTTTTCAACACTGGAATTAAGCATAGCAGTCGGGAAATCGAGAAAGGTTTTGGCTGTGACAGATGCTGGATTTACAAAGAAAATGAGGTCTCTTATGGAATAGAAGAGGAGGACATGATTTGTCTAAGAAAAGATTGTACGAAATCGCAAAAGAACTTGGAAAAGAAAGTAAAGAAGTTGTAGCGCGTGCAAAAGAGTTGGGCTTAGATGTGAAAAGCCACTCATCAAGTGTGGAAGAAGCTGTTGCTGCAAAAATCGCTGCCAGCTTTAAGCCTGCTGCTCCGAAAGCAGAAGCAAAACCTGCAACACCAAAAGCAAGTGCAGAAAAGAAAGCCGAAAAATCTGAGCCAGCTAAACCAGCTGTAGCCAAGGAAGAGGCGAAACCCGCTGAGCCAGTTGCTCCTAAAGCAGAAAAAGTAGCAGCGAAACCACAAAGCCGTAATTTCAAGGCTGAACGTGAAGCTCGTGCCAAAGAGCAGGCAGAAAGACGCAAGCAAAATAAGGGCAATAACCGTGACCAACAACAAAACGGCAACCGTCAGAAAAATGACGGCCGTAATGGTGGAAAACAAGGTCAAGGCAACCGCGACAATCGTCGCTTTAATGACCAAGCTAAGAAACAGCAAGGTCAGCAGAATCGTGGAAATGAGCGCCGTCAACAAGAGGACAAGCGTCCAAATCAAGCGGCTCCACGCATTGACTTTAAAGCCCGTGCGGCAGCATTGAAAGCAGAGCAAAATGCAGAATACGCACGTTCAAGCGAGGAACGCTTTAAGCAGACTCAGGCTGCCAAAGAAGCCTTGGCTCAAGCTAACAAACGCAAGGAACCAGAGGAAATCTTTGAAGAAGCTGCTAAGTTAGCTGAACAAGCGCAACAAGCACAGCAAGTTCAAGCAGTGGTTGAAGTCGTCCCTGAGAAAAAAGAACCTGCAGTGGATACGCGTCGTAAAAAACAAGCTCGACCAGACAAAAATCGTGACGATTATGATCACGAAGAAGATGGTCCTAGAAAACAACAAAAGAATCGAAGTAGTCAAAATCAAGTGAGAAATCAAAAGAATAGTAACTGGAATAACAACAAGAAGAACAAAAAAGGCAATAACAAGAACAACCGTAATCAGGCTCCAAAACCTGTTACAGAGCGTAAGTTCCATGAATTGCCAACAGAATTTGAGTATACAGATGGTATGACCGTTGCGGAAATCGCAAAACGTATCAAACGTGAACCAGCTGAAATCGTTAAGAAACTCTTTATGATGGGTGTCATGGCCACACAAAACCAATCCTTGGATGGGGAAACAATCGAACTCCTCATGGTGGATTATGGTATCGAAGCCAAACAAAAGGTTGAAGTGGATAATGCTGATATCGAACGTTTCTTTGTCGAAGATGGCTACCTTAATGAAGATGAATTGGTTGAGCGTCCACCAGTTGTAACTATCATGGGTCACGTTGACCACGGTAAAACAACACTCCTAGATACCCTTCGTAACTCTCGTGTTGCGACAGGTGAAGCAGGTGGTATCACTCAGCATATCGGTGCCTACCAAATCGTGGAAAATGGCAAGAAGATTACCTTCCTTGATACACCAGGACACGCGGCCTTTACATCTATGCGTGCGCGTGGTGCATCTGTTACCGATATTACTATCTTGGTCGTAGCGGCAGATGACGGGGTTATGCCTCAGACTATCGAAGCCATTAACCACTCAAAAGCGGCCAACGTTCCAATCATCGTAGCCATCAACAAGATTGATAAACCAGGTGCCAACCCAGAACGCGTTATCGGTGAATTGGCAGAGCATGGGGTTATGTCAACTGCTTGGGGCGGAGATTCTGAATTTGTTGAAATCTCAGCTAAATTCAACCAAAACATCGAAGAATTGTTGGAAACAGTCCTTCTTGTGGCTGAAATCCAAGAACTCAAGGCAGACCCAACAGTTCGTGCGATTGGTACAGTTATCGAAGCGCGCTTGGATAAAGGAAAAGGTGCGGTTGCAACCCTTCTTGTTCAGCAAGGTACCTTGAATGTCCAAGATCCTATCGTTGTCGGAAATACCTTCGGTCGTGTCCGTGCTATGACCAATGACCTTGGTCGTCGTGTTAAGGTGGCTGGACCATCAACACCAGTTTCTATCACAGGTTTGAACGAAGCGCCAATGGCGGGTGACCACTTTGCCGTTTACGAGGATGAAAAATCTGCGCGTGCAGCCGGTGAAGAGCGTGCCAAACGTGCCCTTATGAAACAACGTCAAGCTACCCAACGTGTCAGTCTTGAAAACCTCTTTGATACGCTTAAAGCTGGTGAACTTAAGTCAGTTAACGTTATCATCAAGGCCGATGTACAAGGTTCTGTTGAAGCCCTTTCTGCCTCACTTCAAAAAATCGATGTGGAAGGTGTGAAAGTGACCATCGTCCACTCAGCAGTCGGTGCCATCAACGAATCTGACGTGACTCTTGCGGAAGCTTCAAATGCCTTCATCGTTGGTTTCAACGTACGCCCTACACCACAAGCTCGTCAACAAGCTGAAGCTGACGATGTAGAAATCCGTCTTCACAGCATTATCTACAAGGTTATTGAAGAGATGGAAGAAGCCATGAAAGGGATGCTTGATCCAGAATTCGAAGAAAAAGTTATCGGTGAAGCAGTTATCCGTGAAACCTTCAAGGTATCTAAAGTCGGAACTATCGGTGGATTCATGGTTATCAACGGTAAGGTTACCCGTGACTCTAAAGTCCGTGTTATCCGTGACGGTGTCGTTATCTATGATGGTGAACTCGCAAGCTTGAAACACTATAAAGACGACGTCAAAGAAGTTACAAACGGTCGTGAAGGTGGATTGATGATTGACGGCTACAATGATATCAAGACAGATGATGTGATTGAGGCTTATGTCATGGAAGAAATCAAACGATAAGATTTTTGCTCCTTTCTTAGGTGGTGAGGGACGCAAGCAAACCGATGGTTTCATTGCTTATTTTTGAGCCTAGGGTCTCAAAAATTCCCTGTGATGGGACTGATAAATCAGTTCCATCACTTTCACCACGGCGAAAGAAGCGGATGAGTTCAAATTGCACTTCGTTTCAATTTGAACTGAAAATCAATAAATTTAAAAATAGCTAGGTCTGCTGGCCTAGCTTTTGGTTCAAAGTAGAGAAAGGAATATCATGGCAAATCATTTCCGTACGGATCGTGTGGGCATGGAAATCAAGCGTGAAGTAAATGAGATTTTGCAAAAGAAAGTCCGTGATCCGCGTGTCCAAGGTGTGACCATCACAGATGTTCAGATGCTGGGTGACTTGTCTGTTGCCAAGGTTTACTACACCATTTTGAGTAACCTTGCTTCGGATAACCAAAAAGCTCAAATCGGGCTTGAGAAAGCAACTGGTACCATCAAACGTGAACTAGGTCGCAATTTAAAATTGTATAAAATCCCTGATTTGACCTTCGTCAAAGACGAATCCATTGAATATGGAAACAAGATTGACGAAATGCTACGCAATCTGGATAAGAACTAAGAAGGAGGGGAAACCCTCTTTTTTGGTGGAGGAAAAGACAATAAAACATGCTGGCGGAATCTTTCTAGAATTAAACATTATTAAAAAGCTTTATAAAATTTAGCTTGTATGATAGTATAGGAATTGAAAAAATAAGATAAAGCGATTTTTCAGAAATAGTCAGCAAGACTGGTATCGTTAATATTTTAAAGTGTAGCTAAAAGAGGAAAGAGAATATGGGACCTATCAAAGCTTTTGCTAAAATTTATGGGAATTACTTTTTGACCGTGCAAGGTGTAAAAGTAATGAAAACGATAAAGAAAGATGACAATGTCGTTGTCGGTCTGGGGAAACTTTTTATTGCAAACAAGCTAATGGATACGGCTCGGTGGCTCATCAAGCCAGAGGAGAGAGAATGAAATTTTTTTTGGGTCTTCTTGCCATTATTTTTATCAAACCAATCATTGGAATTGTGAAATTCTTTTGGATGATCATCTCTTTTGCAGTCCAATTGCTGTTTTACAAGCTATTATTTAAGTTATTGGATTGGCTTTTTAAACTTTTTTAGGCCGTAATTCAAGTTTCAGAGAACTAGTAAGTCTTGTACTGCTAGTTTTTTAATCTCTTTCCTTATGATATAATATAAACAGTAAAATCATTTTAGAAGATTCAGTGGAGGTCGTAATGGATAATATAATCGATGTGTCAATTCCTGTTGCAGAAGTGGTGGATAAGCATCCAGAAGTCTTGGAAATCCTAGTGGAGCTCGGTTTTAAACCTCTAGCCAATCCCTTGATGCGCAACACAGTCGGTCGCAAAGTATCGCTTAAGCAGGGTTCTAAGCTAGAAGGAACTCCTATGGACAAGATTGTTCGCACACTGGAAGCAAATGGCTACGAAGTGATTGGATTAGACTAATGGCAGATGAACGGATTCATGTCCTACGGGACATTTTGTTAGAATTGCATAATGGCGCCTCTCCTGAGTCTGTTCAAGAGCGCTTTGATGCGACCTTTACAGGTGTGTCAGCCATCGAGATTTCTCTCATGGAGCACGAGTTGATGAACTCAGACTCAGGTGTTACCTTTGAAGATGTCATGGAACTCTGTGATGTCCATGCCAATCTTTTTAAAAATGCTGTTAAGGGTGTCGAAGTTGCAGATACCGAGCACCCTGGCCACCCAGTTCGGGTCTTCAAGGATGAAAATCTGGCTCTCCGCGCTGCCTTGATTCGCATTCGGAGATTGTTAGATACCTATGAGTCTATGGAAGATGAAGAAATGCTTGCTGAGATGCGTAAGGGTTTGGTGCGTCAGATGGGACTTGTGGGTCAATTTGATATCCATTACCAACGTAAAGAAGAACTCTTCTTTCCTATCATGGAGCACTATGGTCACGATTCACCTCCTAAGGTCATGTGGGGAGTGGATGACCAGATCAGAGAACTCTTTCAGACAGCTCTAGCAACAGCTAAGTCATTACCAGAAGTGCCGATTTCTACTGTAAAGGAAGATTTTGAAGCTTTTGCGACAGAGTTTGAAAGTATGATTTTCAAGGAAGAGTCCATCCTCCTCATGATTCTTCTTGAGTCCTTTACCCAGGATGACTGGCTTCAGATTGCGGAGGAGAGCGATTCTTACGGCTATGCCATCATCCGTCCGTCTGAGAAATGGGTACCAGAAAGACAGAGTTTTGTTGAGGAAAAGAGTGCAGAGGAGCCTATTCAGTTAGATACAGAAGAAGGTCAAGTTCAGCAAGTTATCGATACGCCAGAAGGTCAGTTTACCATTACCTTTACCCCCAAGGAAAAGGAAGCAGTGCTGGACCGTCATAGCCAACAGGCTTTTGGTAATGGCTATCTTTCAGTCGAGCAGGCCAATCTCATCCTCAATCACCTCCCTATGGAGATTACCTTTGTCAATAAAGACGATATTTTCCAGTATTACAATGACAATGCGCCAGCTGATGAGATGATTTTCAAACGAACACCGTCTCAAGTCGGGCGCAATGTTGAACTTTGCCATCCGCCCAAGTATTTGGACAAGGTCAAGACCATCATGAAGGGGCTGCGTGAAGGAGTCAAGGACAAGTATGAAATGTGGTTCAAGTCGGAGTCGCGAGGCAAGTTTGTCCACATCACCTATGCCGCAGTACACGATGAAAACGGAGAATTCCAAGGTGTGCTGGAATACGTTCAGGATATCCAGCCCTACCGTGAGATTGACACGGACTATTTCCGTGGATTAGAATAAGGAGAAAAAATGAGTTACGAACAAGAATTTATGAAGGAATTTGAAGCTTGGGTCAATACCCAGATTATGATTAACGACATGGCGCACAAGGAAAGCAAAAAAGTCTATGAAGAAGACCAAGACGAGCGTGCCAAAGATGCCATGATTCGCTACGAAAGCCGCTTGGATGCCTATCAGTTCTTGCTTGGAAAATTTGAAAATTTCAAGGCAGGTAAGGGATTCCATGATTTGCCAGAAGGCTTGTTTGGTGAGCGGAATTATTAAACGAGATAGATTCTTGATTTTTTACTAAAATCTTGATAGAATATTTATATTAAATCCTTGTCAGAGCAGGGGTTTTTTATTGAAAGGATTTTATCATGTCAAAGAAACTCAATCGTAAAAAACAATTACGAAATAGCCTCCGTCGCGCAGGTGCCTTTTCAAGTACTGTGACTAAGGTTGTAGAAGAGACAAAGAAAGTCGTAAAACGTGCAGAGCAGTCAGCAAGCGAAGCTGGTAAGGCTGTTTCTAAAAAAGTTGAACAAGCAGTAGAAGCTACTAAAGAGCAAGCTCAAAAAGTAGCCAACTCTGTAGAAGATTTTGCAGCAAATTTGGGTGGACTTCCACTTGACCGTGCCAAAACTTTCTACGACGAAGGAATTAAGTCTGCTTCAGATTTCAAAAACTGGACTGAAAAAGAACTCCTTGCCTTGAAAGGAATCGGACCAGCTACCATCAAGAAATTGAAAGAAAATGGCATCAAGTTCAAGTAATCTTTCTTGAGCCTTGCATTTCCGAAAAAATCTTGCTACAATAGAGCCATTAGAGGTGTTTTGAATCCCACATTTTACAGAAAGTGGCGGTGCTGAGAAGTCCACAAATGTGTCAAAACTAGTTGCTAATGGATGAAAAATTGAAATAAAAGTGTCTTTTTGTTTTAAAGACGAGAGTTGCGGGCTCTGCCCGAAATTGGGTGGTACCGCGGATAAATACATTCGTCCCTGTCATGTAGATGGCAGGGATTTTCTTTTGCGTCTTAGTAAAAGGAGGTTGTTATGAAGCAATCTTTTAGAACAAGTAAACTCTACTATGGCTTTCCTATTTTCATTTTGGGGTATCAGGATCAGAATTTTGGGCACAATATCACGACCTGCAGTTCCTCTTATAGCTTGGGAGATTGGCTAGTCATCGGTGTCGGAGCTGAGGAAAATGCGGCTGAGCAAATCAAGCATTACCAGAAGTTTACTGTGAATATCCCTGATAAAAAACTCATGCTCGAGATGGAGCAGGCTGGTTTTATCAGCCATCGAGAGAAATTGAAACATCTGGGGCTAGACTACGAGATTTCTGAACAGACTCAGGCACCGATTTTAAAGGACTGTCCAGTAGTATTGGATTGTCAAGTAGATCGGATTATCGAGGAAGATGGAATCTGTCATATCTTTGCCAAGATTATTGAACGACTAGCTGATCCAGAACTTTTGGATGATAAGGGGCATTTTAAGAATGACCGTTTTGCGCCGACTTACTTTATGGGGGATGGCCACCAGCGCGTTTATCGTTATCTAGATGACAGAGTAGACCCTATGGGGAGCTTCATCAAAAAAGCGAGGAACCAATGAAGGAAATTTGGCTGGATTTTGTTCATATTTTTGTTGAAAATGGGATTCGTAGGTCTTCGGATTTCAAAAAATGGACTGAAAAAGAAGTTCTCGCTTTGAAGGGAATTGGTCCCGTAACCGTTAAAAAGCTGAAAGAAAACGGCATACAGTTTAAGAAAGTGAAGTAATTGTTTATTGAAGGGGGGAGGTGGAATTGTCTTGAATGAAATTTCTAATTTCATCCTGTATACTACACCAAATGGCGACGTTCAGCTGGATATCCTTTTACAAGATGAAAATCTTTGGTTGACTCAAAAAGGTCTTGCAGAGCTCTTTGGAGTTGAACGAAGTGTCATTACAAAGCACTTGAGAAACATTTATGATAGTGGTGAGTTGGATAAGGTGTCAACTTGTGCAAAATTTGCACAGGTTCAACAAGAGGGAAATAGAACTGTTCGGCGTGAACTTGAATATTACAACCTGGATGCTATTATTTCAGTTGGCTATCGCGTAAATTCCAGCAAGGCTACTCAATTTAGAATTTGGGCAACCGAGACCTTGAAAGAATTTATCATCAAAGGTTTTGTTTTAGATGATGAACGCTTGAAACAAGGACAGACAGTTTTCGGACAAGATTATTTCCGTGAACTTTTAGAACGGATTCGCTCTATTCGTTCTAGCGAGCGCCGAATCTATCAACAAATTACGGATATCTTTGCCGAATGTGCCATAGATTATGATCGAAACTCAGATATTACTAAAAATTTCTATGCTATGGTGCAAAATAAATTTCATTATGCAATTACTGGAAATACTGCTGCAGAAATTATCTATCAGCAAGCCGATGCCAGTAAAGAAAAAATGGGATTAACTACTTGGAAACATGCACCTGATGGACGAGTGCTCAAATCAGATGTAACGGTGGCTAAAAACTATTTGCAAGAAAAAGAAATTCGACAACTAGAGCGAACTGTTACAGCCTATTTTGATTATATCGAGGGTTTGGTTGAGCGCCGTAATACTTTTACAATGCGAGGATTGGCAGATAGTATTGATCGTTTTCTATCTTTTAATGAATATGAAATCTTAGAAGGAAAAGGAAGTATTTCCAAGAAACAAGCAGACTCAAAAGCCATCCAGGAATATGAAAAATTTAACCGAACTCAAAAAATCATATCAGACTTTGATAAACATATTATGAAGATAATGAGAGAAAATTAATGTAAAATTTTGACACAGTTTCGTTTTTGCTTAGAGAAAATAATGAGAAAGACAAGATGTGTTGAATCAAAGTCTATCTCCTACATACTAATTTTATTTAAAGATATTAACTAGAAAGGACAAACACATGTCTAAAGAACTTTCACCTAAATACAATCCAGCCGAGGTTGAGGCTGGTCGTTACCAAAAATGGCTTGATGCCGATGTTTTCAAGCCTTCAGGAGATCAAAACGCTAAGCCTTATTCAATCGTGATTCCACCA
This sequence comes from bacterium, assembly GCA_905221105.1. GTDB lineage: Bacteria > Bacillota > Bacilli > Lactobacillales > Streptococcaceae > Streptococcus. Next base: position 19,224 of record CAJNBW010000004.1, on the reverse strand, counting down.
CCAAACGTAACTGGGAAACTTCACCTTGGTCACGCTTGGGATACGACTTTGCAGGATATCATCATCCGTCAAAAACGCATGCAAGGTTTTGATACCCTTTGGCTTCCAGGGATGGACCACGCGGGGATTGCAACTCAAGCTAAAGTTGAGGAGCGCTTGCGTGGCGAGGGCATTAGTCGTTATGACCTGGGTCGTGAAAAATTCCTAGAGAAAGTATGGGAATGGAAAGACGAATATGCCACTACCATCAAGGAACAATGGGGCAAGATGGGTCTTTCTGTAGACTACTCTCGTGAGCGTTTCACGCTTGATGAAGGTTTGTCAAAAGCTGTTCGCAAGGTCTTTGTGGATCTTTACAAGAAAGGCTGGATCTACCGTGGTGAGTTTATCATCAACTGGGACCCAGCAGCTCGTACAGCCCTTTCTGATATCGAGGTGATTCATAAGGACGTTGAAGGTGCCTTCTACCACATGAACTACATGCTAGAAGACGGCTCACGCGCCCTTGAAGTTGCGACAACTCGTCCTGAGACCATGTTTGGGGACGTTGCGGTTGCGGTCAATCCAGAAGACCCACGCTACAAGGACTTGATTGGTAAAAATGTCATCCTTCCAATCGCCAATAAATTGATTCCAATCGTTGGGGACGAGCACGCAGACCCTGAGTTTGGTACTGGTGTCGTGAAAATCACGCCTGCCCACGATCCAAACGACTTCTTGGTTGGTCAACGCCATAACTTGCCACAAGTCAACGTCATGAACGATGACGGAACCATGAACGACTTGGCCTTCGAATTTGCAGGTATGGACCGTTTTGAAGCTCGTAAGGCAGTCGTTGCTAAGCTGGAAGAAATTGGCGCCCTCGTTAAAATCGAAAAACGTGTCCACAGTGTTGGTCACTCAGAGCGTACTGGTGTCGTAGTTGAACCACGCTTGTCTACTCAATGGTTCGTTAAGATGGACCAATTGGCCAAAAATGCCATTGCTAACCAAGACACAGACGACAAGGTAGAATTCTACCCACCTCGTTTCAACGATACCTTCCTCCAATGGATGGAAAATGTTCACGACTGGGTTATCTCTCGTCAGCTCTGGTGGGGTCACCAAATCCCTGCTTGGTACAATGCTGAGGGTGAAATGTATGTCGGCGAAGAAGCTCCAGAAGGTGACGGTTGGACTCAAGACGAAGACGTCTTGGATACATGGTTCAGTTCTGCCCTTTGGCCATTCTCAACTATGGGCTGGCCTGATGTTGACTCAGAAGACTTCAAACGTTATTATCCAACATCAACTTTGGTGACTGGTTATGATATTATCCCGTTCTGGGTATCTCGGATGATTTTCCAAGGTTTGGAATTTACTGGCAAGTCGCCATTCAAAAATGCCTTGATTCATGGTCTCATTCGTGATGAGCAAGGACGCAAGATGTCGAAATCTCTCGGTAACGGGATTGACCCAATGGATGTTATTAATAAGTACGGAACAGATAGCCTTCGTTGGTTCCTTTCAAATGGTTCTGCACCAGGGCAAGACGTCCGCTTCTCTTACGAGAAAATGGATGCTTCATGGAACTTCATTAACAAAATCTGGAACATCTCTCGCTACATCCTCATGAACAATGAAGGCTTGACCCTTGAGCAAGCAACGGCTAATGTGGAAAAAGTTGCTAACAAGGAAGCTGGAAATGTCACAGACCGCTGGATTCTCCACAACCTCAATGAAACCATCGGAAAAGTCACTGAAAACTTTGATAAGTTTGAGTTTGGTGTAGCTGGACACATCCTCTACAACTTTATCTGGGATGAATTTGCGGACTGGTACGTTGAGTTGACTAAGGAAGTCCTTTATAGTGATAATGAAGAAGAGAAAGTCATCACACGTTCTGTTCTCCTTTATACCTTGGACAAGATCCTTCGTCTCCTTCACCCAATCATGCCATTCGTGACAGAGGAAATCTTTGGCCAAATCTCAGAAGGATCTATCGTCACAGCAGAATACCCAACTGTCAATCCAGCCTTTGAAGACCTCGCTGCCCACACTGGTGTAGAAAGTCTTAAAGACTTGATTCGTGCAGTACGTAATGCGCGTGCAGAAGTAAATGTTGCTCCAAGCAAGCCTATCACCATCCTTGTTAAGACAAGCGATAGCGACTTGGAAGCCTTCTTTAACAGCAATGTCAACTACATCAAACGCTTCACAAATCCAGAACACTTGGAAATCGCCTCAACTATCCCTGCACCTGAACTCGCTATGTCAAGCGTCATCACAGGAGCAGAAATCTACTTGCCACTGGCAGACCTCCTCAATGTCGAAGAAGAATTGGCTCGTCTCGACAAGGAACTGGCTAAATGGCAAAAAGAACTGGATATGGTCGGTAAGAAGCTCTCTAACGAACGCTTTGTAGCCAATGCCAAACCAGAAGTCGTCCAAAAAGAACGCGACAAACAAGCCGACTACCAAGCTAAATACGACGCGACCGTAGCACGTATTGATGAGATGAAGAAACTCGTTAAATAAACACAGAAACACGGTGATGAACCGTGTTTTTTGGTATAATGAAATCAATATCTATTGATGGAGAAAGTGATGTCTAAACACCCTCATTATGAATTGTTAAATTTGATTGGCTACGGTCTTGCCAAGTTTGATAAGCTATTTATAAAAGAATTTCAATGTTCTAGCAAGTCGGAGTTTTATCGCTATGTGGTTTCTCTGGGAATTGCTGAAACAACTGGAGTTGTAAAAAATAGAATGGATTTATTTGATCCTTATTTTGACAATAATCGAAAAGGTTGGTGGCAGAAAGCTGAAGTTTACCGTTTTCGTAAAGATTTAATTGATATGATGTTTGGAAATGAAGATGTTCATAGTTATGCTGAAATAGTAAAAATGTTACTTGCCAGCGAAGGAAAGAAAACAGGTATTACTACCATTGAAAAGCCAATAGTACGAACTAAATTCAAACGTCTACAAGAAACTGGAATGGAAGCAGAAAATTATTTTATCCTTCATTTTGATAAAGAAGAAAAATTTCAAGGTGGACAATTAACCGACGCCCGCCTCTATGGCGATGGATATGATTTCCAAGTAGATGTTCAAGAACATTCTTACCTTGCTGAAGTTAAAGGCATTCGAAAACCTAAAGGACGGATTCGTTTGACTGCCAGAGAATTTGAAAAAGCCAAGGAGTTTCAATCGGATTTTATTTTATCCTTGGTCACAAACCTTGATGATATTCCAAAGTTAGTGTTAGTTGATAATCCTTTAAAACATTTTGAGTTTAAAAAGAATATTATTAAAAATGAAATTATTGAATATAGAAGCTTAGAAGATTTGTATTAGTTCCCCTTAACTTTTCTAGTTGAAAAAACGAGAAGTCTTGACAGGTCAATGACTCAATGAACTGGAAATAAACGGTATTGGCCTGACTAAGTTTAAAAATGAGGAAATCGGTATCGAATTCATCTGGATTGATACTGAAAATTCACCTAGCGATACAATCTGTTGGGTAGCAAAGAAATAAAAGTTTTCAAAGCTATTGTAATAAATAAGGGATTTTATTTTCGTGTACAATTTCAGCCATTCTTGTTATAATCAGCCTATAGGTATCAAGGAGGTGACTGTTATGGCTGTTTTTGTGTCTTTGGATGGAATTGTGGTAGAAGTACTTGATGTTTTTTCTTCTTTTAATGGGGATAGTGAATTTTTCTTGTGTAAACGTCTTAAGGACAAGAGCCAGTTTGTTATGGAACGTTCTCAGTTCGAGGAGATGTTCCAACTTCAAAGTAGTCACTTGACGACGCAAGAAAAATTACAATTGTTTACCTCCGTGTTTGCTGGCCGTTATGATGTTTATGCTAAGAGTTTTATCAATGATCAAGGGAAAATCCAGTATTTTCCATCCTATGATTATGGTTGGAAGCAGTTGCCACCTGAAAAAAGGAGTTTCCAGACATTGACGGATTCCGTTTTGAAATCTCATTTTCGTGGGGAGACAGCTATCGGTATCTTTCCTATGCACTTAGATGATAGCTGTTATTTTTTGGTACTGGATTTGGACGAAGGAGATTGGAAAGAAGTCGGTTTAACCATTCGAAGAATAGCCAGGGAACGCCAGATGGAAGCCCATCTAGAGATTTCTCGTTCGGGTCACGGACTCCATATTTGGTTCTTCTTTGAGGAAGCGATTCCGAGTCGAGAGGCTCGCTTGTTTGGAAAGAAACTGTTAGAACTGGCAATGCAGGAGAGTATGCAACTGTCCTTTGATTCTTTTGATCGCATGTTTCCAAATCAAGATGTCCTTCCTAAGGGTGGATTTGGTAATTTGATTGCCCTTCCTTTTCAAGGAGAAGCTTATCATCAAGGGCGAACGGTCTTTGTGGATGAACATTTTCAGCCTTATGAAGACCAATGGAGGTATCTACAAGAAATTCAGAGGGTTTCAACTGCTAAAGTGTCACTGTTAATCCAAGAGGAGTTAGGCAAGCAAGAATTGGACAAGGAGTTGAAGGTCGTCTTATCCAATATGATCCAACTTGAAAAATCGTCTGTGACACCCAAGACACTGTTTTTCTTGAAAAATATGGCTTCATTTTCTAATCCCGAATTTTATTTAAAGCAGGCTATGCGACAGCCAACCTATCAAATTCCTGAGCGACTGTATTTATTTGGAGAATCCGATCATTATTTATGGCTGCCAAGAGGCTTGCTATATCCATTGCAAGATAAATTTAAGCAGGTAGTTGTGGAGGATAGGAGAAAGGTACAAAGGTCTATTAGAGTAGCATTTAAGGGAGAACTCACTTTTGAGCAAGAGTTAGCCCTGTCAGATATGATTTCCAAAGAAAATGGCTTACTCCATGCGGAGACTGGTTTTGGGAAGACCGTTTTAGGTGCTGCTCTCATCTCTGAAAGGAAGACCAAAACAATTATCCTAGTTCATAATAAGCAACTCTTAGACCAATGGCTGGATCGTTTAAACCGGTTTTTGACTTTCGAAGAGGCAGAAGCTACCCGTTATACGGCATTAGGTTGTGAAAAGGTAATAGGCTATGTTGGTCAGTACGGTGGGACTAAGAAATGGCTGAGTAAACTGGTTGATGTTGTTATGATTCAATCTCTATTTAAGTTGGAAAATAGTCAAAGTCTTTTGGATGAGTATGAGATGATGATTGTGGATGAGTGTCATCATGTCTCTGCCTTGATGTTTGAAAAAGTTGTTGCTCAGTTTAGAGGGAAGTATCTTTACGGTTTGACGGCTACGCCTGAGCGTAAGAATGGTCATGAGCCTATTGTTTTTCAGAGAATTGGTGAGATACTCCATACTGCTGATAAGAGGGAAACGGATTTTAAACGGCAATTGCAATTAAGATTCACTTCTTTTGGTCATTTGGAGATTGAAAAGACCAAAGCAAGTAATTTTATCCAGCTTAGTGATTGGATTGCTACTGACTCAGTAAGGAATCAGATGATTCTCAAGGATATTCTAGACCAAGTGGCAGAAGGTCGGAATATCTTGGTTCTAGTAAATCGAATTCAACAGATAGATGTCTTTGAAAAATTATTGAAAGAGAAAGAGATTGATGATTTTTATATTATTAGTGGAAAAACCAAAGTCCGAGAGAGAACAAGTTTACTAGAGACGCTAGAACAGCTAGACAAAGGATTTGTTTTGTTGTCTACTGGGAAATACATTGGCGAAGGTTTTGACTTACCTCAGCTAGACACGCTGATATTGGCAGCACCCTTTTCTTGGAAAAATAATTTGATTCAGTACGCAGGTCGGATCCATAGAAACTACAAGGATAAGTCTTTAGTGCGGATTTTCGATTATGTGGATATTCATGTTCCTTATTTAGAAAAGATGTTTCAGAAACGACAAGTAGCTTATCGAAAGATGGATTATCGTGCCATTGAGGGTGAGGAGAAACAATTCGTTTATGTTGATAGTAGATATGAGAATATCTTGAGAGAGGACTTAGCGGAGGAAAGACAGGGGTGTATGCTTATTTTACCTTATGTGCACCAGACAAAACTGATGAATTTTCTAAAAGAATTTAGGATTAGTCAAATTGAGATATGTATACCAGAGACGGTTGCAAATAAAGCATGGCTAGACCAGTTGAAGAGCACGAAGATTAAAGTGTCTTTCACTCAATCAAAAATAGTCACGCCTATTCTTTTGGTAAACAAGACCATTGTTTGGTATGGTGCAATGCCATTATTAGGGAAGGTAGATGAAATGACCATATTACGTTTGGAATCAGCTAGTATAGTTTCTGAAATAGTGGCAGGTTTACGATAGAGAAAATTTTTAAAAATTTCTATGTATGCTTTCCAGTTGAAAGAACGAGAAGTCTTGACAGGTCAACGACTCAATGAGCTGGAAATCAACGGAATTCGATTGACCAAATTTAAAAATGGTGAAATTGGTATTGAATTTATCTGGATTGATATTGAAAATCCACCTAGAGATGCCATCGGCTGGGTAGCAAAGAAATAAAAGTCCGTTTTAGACTAATTTCCACTTCGACAAGTCAAGTGGAAGTTACCGTTCAAATCATCTCACTTTCTCCCATTTAACCTTTGACTATTCTGCAAAATTATCGTAAAATAAAGAGTAAATGATAAAATGAGGTCAGAGTCTGTTTGCTCTGACGATAGTAGTATAAATGAGGAGAAACGCTTTGGAATTAGAAGTATTTGCTGGGCAAGAAAAAAGTGAACTATCTATGATTGAGGTAGCGCGTGCTATCTTGGAACTTCGTGGTCGCGATCATGAGATGCATTTTAGTGATCTTGTAAACGAAATTCAAAACTACCTTGGAACATCAAACAGCGATATCCGTGAGGCTTTGCCTTTGTTCTACACAGAGTTGAACTTTGATGGTAGCTTCATCTCACTAGGAGACAATAAATGGGGTCTTCGTTCATGGTATGGTGTGGACGAAATCGACGAAGAAATCATCGCTCTTGAAGAAAATGACGACGATGAAGTAGCACCAAAAGCTAAGAAAAAACGTGTCAATGCCTTCATGGATGGCGATTCAGATGCTATTGACTACAATGCGGATGATCCAGAAGACGAAGATGCATACGAAGCAGATCCAGCTCTTTCATACGATGATGAAAATCCAGATGATGAGAAAAATGAAGTGGAAGCTTACGATGCAGAAATCAACGAAATCGCTCCTGATGACTTAGGTGAAGACGTGGATCTCAACGAAGAAGACGACGAGTTTTCAGATGATGATGCTGAAAACATCGAGGAATAAAAATTATCTATTGACAATTATCCTATTTTTAGGTATCATATTGTTCGGGCACCTCTTTTAGAGGTCGGGGCTCCCTAGTTCTTAGGGAGCTATTTTTGTTTTTTCAAGAAGTTATCTTCTTGTATTTTAGTTGTGAATCTGGTGCAGTCGTCCCAGATTATCTTATTAGTAGGGTCTTGTTTTCTATGTCCCCTCGTAGTCAACAAGACCTTGAGCATTTTAGAAAGAGGAATCTATGTCAACGAAATATATTTTTGTAACTGGTGGTGTGGTATCGTCTATTGGGAAAGGGATTGTGGCAGCAAGTCTGGGCCGTCTCTTGAAAAATCGTGGTCTCAAAGTAACCATTCAAAAGTTTGACCCTTATATCAATATCGATCCGGGGACTATGAGCCCTTATCAGCACGGGGAAGTTTTTGTGACAGATGACGGAGCTGAGACAGATTTGGACTTGGGTCACTATGAACGTTTCATCGATATCAATCTCAACAAATATTCCAACGTGACAACTGGTAAAATTTACAGTGAAGTTCTTCGTAAGGAACGCCGTGGAGAATACCTTGGGGCAACTGTTCAAGTCATTCCTCATATCACAGATGCGTTGAAAGAGAAAATCAAGCGTGCCGCTGTAACGACCGACTCTGATGTTATTATCACAGAAGTTGGTGGAACAGTAGGAGATATCGAGTCCTTGCCATTCCTAGAGGCCCTTCGTCAGATGAAGGCAGATGTGGGTGCGGATAATGTTATGTACATCCATACAACCTTGCTTCCATACCTAAAGGCTGCTGGTGAAATGAAAACCAAACCAACTCAACACTCTGTCAAAGAATTGCGTGGTTTAGGAATCCAACCAAATATGTTGGTGATTCGTACAGAGCAACCAGCTGGTCAAGGAATTAAAAACAAACTAGCCCAGTTCTGTGATGTGGCACCAGAAGCTGTTATCGAATCGTTGGATGTTGAACACCTTTACCAAATTCCATTGAACTTGCAGGCTCAAGGTATGGACCAAATTGTCTGTGACCACTTGAAATTAGATGCACCAGTAGCGGATATGACAGAATGGTCAGCTATGGTAGACAAGGTTATGAACCTGAAAAAACAAGTTAAAATTTCCCTTGTCGGTAAGTATGTTGAGTTGCAAGATGCTTATATCTCTGTGGTTGAAGCCTTGAAACACTCTGGTTATGCCAATGACGCAGAAGTTAAGATCAATTGGATCAATGCCAATGATGTGACAGCAGAGAATGTGGCAGAGCTCTTGTCTGATGCGGACGGAATCATCGTACCAGGTGGTTTTGGCCAACGTGGTACGGAAGGAAAAATCCAAGCCATCCGCTATGCGCGTGAAAATGATGTTCCAATGTTGGGAGTCTGCTTGGGAATGCAGTTGACTTGTATCGAGTTTGCTCGTCACGTTTTGGGTCTTGAAGGTGCCAATTCTGCTGAACTTGCACCAGAAACAAAATACCCTATCATTGATATCATGCGTGATCAGATTGATGTTGAGGATATGGGGGGAACCCTTCGTTTGGGACTTTACCCATCTAAGTTGAAACGTGGTTCTAAGGCAGCAGCTGCTTATCACAATCAAGAAGTGGTGCAACGCCGTCACCGTCACCGCTATGAGTTTAACAATGCCTTCCGTGAGCAGTTTGAGGCAGCGGGCTTTGTCTTTTCAGGAGTTTCTCCAGACAATCGTTTGGTAGAAATCGTTGAAATTCCTGAAAATAAATTCTTTGTAGCGTGTCAGTATCACCCTGAACTTTCCAGCCGTCCAAACCGCCCAGAAGAACTCTACACTGCTTTTGTCACTGCAGCAGTTGAGAACAGTAATTAGCTAAATCAAAACCTTTGAGAAGAATCTCAGAGGTTTTTTGATTGCATATTTAGGATAATATTTGCAAATTAAAAACATAGTGATATAATTAACATAACAAAAGTTAAGGAGGATTTACAATGAAAAAAATCACACTATTTGGTTTGTCTCTAGCAGGCCTAGCTTTACTGGCTTTTCCACATTCAGGGCAGGCATTTGAGCTAAAAGAAGAATGGGTTGTTAAATGTGGAGTTCAGTATCAAGATGGCAAAATTCTTCGATTTAATAATGGCCATGAAGTGGATATTAAAGTATTGGATTTGCCAAAAAATGAGAAAATCGAGTGGACGGTTAGTCTCAATGGTCAAGATCAGACTGTCAATTTCCTAGGTCAAGAAAAGGACAAGTCTATGATTGGTGTAGAAGGGCGTTATCTGAATTTCTATGTTCCATATGGCTATAGAGGAGATATCAAGGTCGAGGCTAAGAGTGGAAATGAAGTGAAGACCTGGTCAACGAAAGTTGTGGATGATATTCATAATGATAGTGGAAAGAGAGGTTACTATCGTATTGAAGAGTCAAATGATCAATACACCTACCTTGATACTAAATGGGACTATCAAACAAAGACTTACACTGCCACCCTACCAGAAACTGTTAATGGTCAAAAAGTATATGCTTGGGCAGACTATGACAATAGTGAGTTGAAACTTGAAAAACAAAAGTCTATTAGTCATAAATATGATGGAGAATCTTTCAAAGAACTTTATCCGATTGTAAAAGCAGAAAGCTGGCTAAAATCAAACCAAAACTGGTACTATCAAAAACAAGGTCAATTAGTGCAGAACGATTGGGTTAAGGACAAGGAAACTTGGTACTTTATGAACGATAAAGGAGTCATGTTCAATCAAACTTGGCTCTATCAAGGTGGCAACTGGTATGCCTTTAAATCATCAGGAGCTATGATTGCTGGTGATTGGCTTTATGATCAAGGCAAGTGGTACTATTTATCAACTTCAGGATCCATGAAAGCAAGCACTTGGGTTTATGATAAGGGAGAATGGTATTATGTAAGCTCTTCTGGTGCCATGATTGCGAATGATTGGGTCAAAGACAATGGTAAGTGGTATTATCTAGCTTCATCAGGTAAGATGCTTCGCAATACCTACACGCCAGATGGTTACTACGTTGGCAACTCAGGTTCTTGGCAATAAGAATAAGAAGTCCTTTTCCTTAAAGGAAGAGGCTTTTTACTTGCTTTTCTGCTGCTTCCTCATTTGTCCTGAGGCGTTTTTTGTGTTAAAATGAATGGTATGAAAGCTAAAAAAATGTGGATGGCAGGCTTGGCTCTGCTTGGTATTGGAAGCCTTGCCCTTGCTACGAAAAAAGTTGCAGATGACCGCAAGCTCATGAAGACTCAGGAAGAGTTGACAGCGATTGTGCGAGACCATTTTTCAGACATGGGGGAAATTGCGACCCTCTATGTTCAAGTTTATGAAAGCAGTCTGGAGAGCTTGGTTGGCGGCGTCATTTTTGAGGATGGCCGTCATTATACCTTTGTCTATGAAAATGAAGACCTAGTCTATGAGGAGGAAGTATTATGATACAACCAGCAAGTTTAGAAGAATTAGCATCTTTAGTAGAAAAAGATGGCAAGAAAGTCTTCCTTTTTGTGGCCGACTGGTGTGGCGATTGTCGTTACATCTATCCTGCCTTGCCAGAAATTGAGGAGACCAATCCAGAGTTCACCTTTATTCGAGTGGACCGAGACCAGTATATGGATTTGCCCAAAATCTGGGATGTTTATGGAATCCCTAGCCTTGTTGTTCTAGAAAAGGACAAGGAAATCGGCCGTTTTGTCAATCGCGACCGTAAAAGCAAGCAACAAATTAACGACTTTTTAGCAGGACTGAAATAGGAGAAAAGAGAAACAATGATTTTTACATATAACAAAGAACATGTCGGTGATGTCCTTATGGTCATCGTGAAAAATAGCGGAGATGCTAAACTGGATGTAGAGCGCAAAGGCAAGGTAGCCCGTGTTTTCCTCAAAGATAATGGAGAAACAGTGGCTTGGAATATTTTTGAAGTTTCAAGTTTGTTTGAAATTGAAGAGTGTGGTCAAGTATTTTTAACAGATGAGCAAGTCGCTCGTTTGAACCAAGAGTTGCAGGCGGAAGGTTTTACAGAAGAAATTGTCAATGACAAGGAACCTAAGTTCGTTGTTGGTGAAATTGTCGAGATGGTAGCTCATCCAGATAGTGACCATCTCAATATTTGCCAAGTTGCAGTCGCAAGTGACAAGACAGTGCAAATCGTTGCAGGGGCTCCCAATGCACGTGTCGGATTGAAAACCATTGTAGCTCTTCCTGGAGCTATGATGCCAAAAGGCAATCTCATTTTCCCAGGCGAGCTTCGTGGCGAAAAGAGTTTTGGCATGATGTGCAGTCCTCGTGAATTGCATTTGCCAAACGCTCCGCAAAAACGTGGTATTATTGAATTATCAGAAGACCAAGTTGTCGGAACACCATTTGACCCAGCGAAACACTGGACTGCCTAATAATTGTCAGTATCTGATAGACCAGATAGAAGGAAATAAGATGGCAAAAAATGTAGTAATTACAGGAGCGACCTCAGGAATCGGTGAAGCTATTGCGCGTGCTTATCTGGAGCAGGGGGAGAATGTTGTTCTAACAGGACGACGGACAGACAGATTAGAAACCCTCAAGTCGGAGTTTGCAGCAACCTATCCAAATCAAGTAGTTTGGACTTTTCCACTAGACGTGACGGATATGGCTATGGTGAAGATTGTCTGCTCTGATATTCTAGAAACGATAGGGCAGATTGATATCTTGGTCAATAATGCTGGACTGGCTCTAGGCTTGGCACCCTATCAGGACTATGAAGAGTTGGATATGCTGACCATGTTGGATACCAATGTCAAAGGTTTGATGGCAGTCACTCGCTGTTTCTTGCCAGCGATGGTAAAAGCCAATCAAGGTCATATCATCAACATGGGGTCAACAGCAGGAATCTATGCTTATGCGGGTGCCGCTGTTTACTCAGCTACCAAGGCAGCAGTTAAGACCTTTTCAGATGGTCTGCGAATTGATACCATCGCAACGGATATCAAGGTGACGACCATTCAGCCTGGAATTGTCGAAACAGATTTTTCTACAGTGCGTTTTCACGGTGATAAAGAGCGAGCTGCGACGGTTTATCAGGGAATTGAGGCCTTGCAAGCTCAGGATATTGCAGACACAGTGGTCTATGTGACCAGTCAACCTCGCCGTGTGCAGATTACAGATATGACCATTATGGCCAATCAACAGGCAACAGGTTTCATGGTTCATAAAAAATAAAAAATTTTCTCGAAAAGTTACAAATTTCTGTAACTTTTTTTGATTTCCTACGAATAGATAAGTAGGAGGAAGAAAATATGTATAATAAAGTTATCATGATTGGACGTTTGACGTCTACACCAGAATTGCACAAAACCAATAATGACAAGTCGGTAGCGCGTGCAACTATCGCTGTGAACCGTCGTTACAAAGACCAAAACGGTGAACGTGAAGCTGACTTTGTCAATATGGTCCTATGGGGCAGACTAGCAGAAACCTTGGCCAGCTACGCAACCAAAGGTAGTCTCATTTCCGTTGATGGAGAATTGCGTACTCGTCGCTTTGAGAAAAATGGCCAAATGAACTATGTGACCGAAGTTCTTGTTACAGGATTCCAACTCTTGGAAAGCCGCGCCCAACGTGCCATGCGTGAAAATAACACAGGCCAAGATTTGGCAGATTTGGTTTTGGAAGAGGAGGAATTGCCATTTTAAGCATCGAAAAGTCTGACTTGGTCTCAGGCTTTTTATCTTGCCAAAGTCAGACTTTTTTCTTGACTATTTCTGACCAAGTGATACAATAGAACTATGAATTAGCACTCAGGAGCAAAGAGTGCTAATAATATCTATCTCATTATGGAGGAAATCAGATGTTGAAACCATTAGGAGACCGTGTGGTCTTGAAAATCGAAGAAAAAGAACAAACTGTTGGAGGATTTGTCCTTGCAGGCTCAGCTCAAGAAAAAACCAAAACAGCTCAAGTTGTAGCTACTGGACAAGGAGTTCGTACCTTGAATGGTGACTTGGTTGCCCCAAGCGTTAAGACTGGCGACCGTGTCTTGGTTGAAGCTCACGCAGGTCTTGATGTCAAAGATGGCGATGAGAAGTACATCATCGTAGGCGAAGCTAACATCTTGGCAATCATTGAAGAATAGAAGGAGAAAGTAAGTATGTCAAAAGAAATTAAATTTTCATCTGATGCTCGTTCAGCTATGGTCCGAGGTGTCGATATCCTTGCAGACACTGTTAAAGTAACCTTGGGACCAAAAGGTCGTAATGTCGTTCTTGAAAAATCATTCGGTTCACCATTAATCACCAATGACGGTGTGACCATTGCCAAAGAAATTGAGTTGGAAGACCATTTTGAAAATATGGGTGCCAAATTGGTATCAGAAGTAGCTTCAAAAACAAATGATATCGCAGGTGACGGGACTACAACTGCAACTGTTTTGACCCAAGCTATCGTCCGTGAAGGAATCAAAAACGTCACAGCAGGTGCAAATCCAATCGGCATTCGTCGTGGGATTGAAGCAGCAGTTGCCGCAGCAGTAGAAGCCTTGAAAAATAATGCTATCCCAGTTGCTAATAAAGAAGCCATCGCTCAAGTTGCAGCCGTATCTTCTCGTTCTGAAAAAGTCGGCGAATACATCTCTGAAGCCATGGAAAAAGTTGGCAAAGATGGCGTTATCACTATCGAAGAGTCACGTGGTATGGAAACAGAACTTGAAGTTGTGGAAGGAATGCAGTTTGACCGTGGTTACCTTTCACAGTACATGGTGACAGATAGTGAAAAAATGGTGGCTGACCTTGAAAATCCATACATTTTGATTACTGATAAGAAGATTTCAAATATCCAAGAAATCTTGCCACTTCTAGAAAGCATTCTCCAAAGCAATCGTCCACTCTTGATTGTTGCGGATGATGTGGATGGCGAAGCTCTTCCAACCCTTGTATTGAACAAGATTCGTGGAACCTTCAACGTAGTAGCAGTCAAGGCACCTGGCTTTGGTGACCGTCGCAAAGCAATGCTTGAAGATATCGCCATCTTGACAGGTGGAACAGTTATCACAGAAGATCTTGGTCTTGAGTTGAAAGATGCGACAATTGAAGCACTTGGTCAAGCTGCGAGAGTAACTGTGGACAAAGACAGCACTGTTATCGTAGAAGGTGCTGGAAATCCTGAAGCGATTTCTCACCGTGTTGCAGTTATCAAGTCTCAAATCGAAACTACAACATCTGAATTTGATCGTGAAAAATTACAAGAACGCTTGGCCAAATTGTCAGGTGGTGTCGCAGTCATCAAGGTCGGAGCTGCAACTGAAACTGAGTTGAAAGAAATGAAACTCCGCATTGAAGATGCCCTCAATGCTACTCGTGCAGCAGTTGAAGAAGGAATCGTTGCTGGAGGTGGAACAGCTCTTGTAAATGTCATCCCAGCTGTGGCCAATTTGGAATTAACAGGAGATGAAGCGACAGGACGCAATATTGTTCTCCGTGCCTTGGAAGAACCTGTTCGTCAAATCGCTCACAATGCGGGATTCGAAGGTTCTATCGTTATCGATCGTTTGAAAAATGCTGAAGTTGGTACAGGTTTCAACGCAGCAACCGGTGAGTGGGTTAACATGATTGATCAAGGGATTATCGACCCAGTTAAAGTGAGTCGTTCAGCCCTTCAAAATGCAGCATCTGTAGCCAGCTTGATTTTGACTACGGAAGCAGTTGTAGCTAACAAACCAGAACCAGTAGCCTCAGCTCCAGCCATGGATCCAAGCATGATGGGCGGCATGATGTAAGCTTTCTATAGAAAACAACTTATAAATAACACAAAAGGAGGGAATGCCTACCCCTCCTTTTATGATTTTCTCTTCAAAATAGATTTGAGCTCTCCTAACTTATATGATAAAATAAGACTAGAAAAAGGAGAAAAACATGATCGATGTAGAAGAAATTCTGAGCAAGATGAACCCCAATCAGAAGATTAATTATGACCGTGTCATGCAGAAAATGGTACAAGTATGGGAGAAAAATGAGCAACGTCCAACTATTCTCATGCATGTTTGCTGTGCCCCTTGCAGTACCTATACCCTAGAATACCTGACCAAGTATGCAGATGTGACCATCTATTTTGCCAATTCCAATATCCATCCCAAGGCAGAATACCATAAGCGGGCTTATGTTACCAAGAAATTTGTCAGTGATTTCAATGAGAGGACAGGAAATACGGTTCAGTATCTAGAAGCTCCCTACGAACCAAATGAATATCGTAAGTTAGTCAGAGGACTGGAAGAAGAGCCAGAAGGTGGTGATCGTTGCAAGGTTTGCTTTGACTACCGTCTGGATAAAACAGCGCAAGTGGCTATGGATTTAGGCTTTGACTACTTCGGTTCGGCTTTAACCATCAGTCCTCATAAGAATTCTCAAACCATCAACAGCATCGGAATCGATGTGCAAAAGATTTATACCACCCACTATCTTCCCAGCGATTTCAAGAAAAATCAGGGTTACAAACGTTCAGTAGAGATGTGTGAAGAGTATGATATCTATCGTCAATGTTATTGTGGATGTGTCTATGCAGCCCAAGCGCAGAATATTGACTTGGTTCAGGTCAAGAAGGACGCCACGGCTTTCTTACTGGATAAGGATGTGGAAAAAGACTATTCCCATATCAAATTTACAGTTACAAAATTAGATATATAAGGATAAGCCCAGCTGCAAAGCTGGGTTTTTAAAATAAAAAACCAGGGCCTTCACCCCAGTTTGACAACTTTACCGATTCTTTAGTTCTACATAGCGCTTGTACCAAATGTTTACATAGGCTTCTGAGAAAGGACCACGTTCATTGTTAATCCAATCAACAAGAATTTTGACATGTTCTTTTAAAATATAGTCCAAATCATCAGAATAATTCATTTTGCGTTTGTGACGCTCATACTCCTCAACGTCCAAGAGACGTTTTTCCCCATCTGTAAAAATTTTAACATCCAAATCGTAATCAATATACTTCAGTGCTTCTTCATCCAGATAGTAGGGGCTAGCCATATTGCAATAGTAGGAAATTCCATTATCACGAATCATGGCAATGATATTAAACCAATATTTCTTGTGAAAGTAAACAATAGCCGGTTCTCGAGTGACCCAACGACGACCATCACTTTCGGTAACAAGTGTATGATCGTTGACACCAATAATGGCGTTTTCTGTTGTTTTTAGTACCATGGTGTCCCGCCAAGTTCGGTGGAGACTCCCATCATGCTTATAACTTTGAATTGTAATAAAGTCGCCTTCTTTTGGAAGCTTCATAACTAACCAACTTTCTACAATTTATAAGTTTATCGTTTACTATTATACCATAAAATTGACTAAAATCTGTGAATTTTACATGAAAATATTAAAGATATTCTCTGAGAGCGCTTGCTATATCCGAAAAATCGTAGCCCTTTCGTGCTAAAACTTGAGTTAAACGCTGTTTAAGTTCGTATCCTTCATACTTTCGGGCATACTTAGCATATTGCTTATCAAGTTCCTTGAAGATGAGTTCCTGAGTCGTTTCTTGGTCAACTTGGCTATCCAAGTCGTCAAAGGCACTTTTAGCATCAGAGTAAGAGAAGCCCTTGTTTGTCAAATCTTGAATAATCTTATCTTGCAAGGCACGAGCTGGAAGTTTTCCTTCATATTTTTTCAAGAGTTTATTAGCTACACGTTGAGCAACTTCCGAAAAATCAAAATCATTCAAGATTTCTTCTATAGTAGATTTTGAAATTCCTTTTTGTATTAATTTCTGAATCAGTACATAAGGCCCCTTGTCTCCTGAAAGTTGATTGGCATTGATGATAGCATAAGCGTACTGGCTATCATTAATCCACTTATCTTCTTTAAGATTAGCAATGACTTGAGAAACTATTTTTTCATTAATATCATATTTTTTTAGATATTCACTGACCTCTTTTTCAGTACGTGCTTTAAATGATAGGTGGTAGAGAGCTAGATTCTTACCATAAGAAAATTGGGCAAAGTTCTGAATCTCTTTCAATTCCTCTTCGCTTATCACCTTATCTCTCGATAACATAAAACGAACAATTGTATCTTCAGTAATGTAGCATTTGTCGCCATTATCAAGTTCCATCAGATAGAGTCTTTTTTTCTTTTCAAGTTTTGTGATTCTCATAGTTCTATTATAACTCAAAATGTGATAAGATAGGGGTATGAATCTGAAAGTGAAACAAAAAATACCATTAAAAATCAAGCGCATGGGAATTAATGGTGAGGGAATCGGCTTTTACCAAAAAACATTAGTCTTTGTACCTGGAGCTCTCAAAGGAGAAGATATCTATTGTCAAATTACTTCTATTAAACACAACTTTGTTGAAGCAAAATTACTAAAGGTTAATAAGAAGTCAAAATTCCGAGTTGTGCCAGCTTGTACTATTTATAATGAATGCGGAGGATGCCAAATCATGCACCTGCATTATGATAAGCAGCTGGAGTTCAAGACAGACCTACTTCACCAAGCACTGAAAAAATTCGCTCCTGCAGGATATGAAAACTATGAAATTCGTCCAACTATTGGAATGCAGGAACCCAAGTACTATCGTGCTAAGTTACAATTTCAGACTCGAAAATTTAAAAATCAGGTCAAGGCAGGTCTGTATGCAGAAAACTCTCATTATTTGGTAGAGTTGAAAGACTGCCTAGTACAAGATAAGGAAACCCAAGTGATTGCTAATCGCCTAGCAGAATTGCTTACTTATCATCAGATTCCAATCACAGATGAGAGGAAAGTCCTAGGTGTCCGTACTATTATGGTCCGACGAGCAAGAAAGACTGGACAGGTTCAGATTATTATTGTTACAAACCGTCAGCTTAACTTAACTCAACTGGTAAAAGACTTAGTTAAAGATTTTCCAGAAGTTGTGACAGTAGCTGTGAATACAAATACATCTAAAACCAGTGAGATCTATGGTGAAAAGACAGAGATTATCTGGGGAGAAGAGAGTATTCAAGAAGGTGTACTCGATTATGAATTTTCACTATCTCCTAGAGCTTTTTATCAACTAAATCCCGAACAAACAGAAGTCCTCTATAGCGAGGCGGTGAAAGCCTTGGATGTTAATAAAGAAGACCATTTGATTGATGCTTATTGTGGAGTTGGTACGATTGGATTTGCCTTTGCAAAGAAAGTTAAAACACTCAGAGGTATGGATATTATTCCAGAAGCTATTGAAGATGCCAAGAGAAATGCTAAAAGAATGGGATTTGACAATACTCATTATGAAGCTGGAACGGCAGAAGAGATTATTCCTCGTTGGTACAAGGAAGGCTACCGAGCAGATGCTCTGATTGTGGATCCACCACGTACAGGTCTGGATGATAAGTTATTAGATACAATTCTTACCTATGTACCAGAAAAAATGGTCTATATTTCTTGCAATGTTTCGACCTTGGCTCGTGATTTAGTGCGCTTAGTAGAAGTCTATGATCTTCATTATATCCAGTCGGTCGATATGTTCCCACACACCGCTCGAACGGAAGCAGTTGTAAAATTAATTAAAAAAGTTTAAAAAAGTTATTGACAAAAAATAAAAAGTCGGTATAATAGTAAGAGTTGAAAATAACAACTCTGGTCCGTTGGTCAAGGGGTTAAGACACCGCCTTTTCACGGCGGTAACACGGGTTCGAATCCCGTACGGACTATGGTATGTTGCGGTTGAGGCACTTGATGAAAAACTTAAAAAAGTTTCAAAAAAAGTGTTGACAAGCGAAAGCGACTGTGATATACTAATATAGTTGTCGCTTGAGAGAAGCGAGTGACAAAGACCTTTGAAAACTGAACAAGACGAACCAATGTGCAGGGCGCTATAACTAAAGTTATAGTACTGAACAATGAAAAAAACAATAAATCTGTCAGTGACAGAAATGAGTGAGAACTCAAACTTTAATGAGAGTTTGATCCTGGCTCAGGACGAACGCTGGCGGCGTGCCTAATACATGCAAGTAGAACGCTGAAGGAG